>NZ_CM192968.1:80000-545000 GCF_041475735.2 Xanthomonas sp. NCPPB 3582 | reverse complement strand
CATGTTGCTTGATTAAACGTCTGCAAGATGGACAATCATCCTTCCTGCAGGCGTCCGCACAAATTACCTGCGCACACTGTCAAAGAACATTGGGAAGTGGCCTCAGCGCCGTTCCCGTCAGCTTCGTCGTTTCCGTCGAAGCGAGCCGCCCATTATAGCGGACTTTTTCTTGCCGTCAACACCTCATTTCGAGGTGGTTGACGCTGCTTCGTGTCGACCCGAAGGTTTTCTGCGAAGCGAGCCGGCCATATTAGCAGGCTTTTCATCCTCGTCAACCCCTCGTGAAGAGGACGTTGCCGCCGCTGCACTCCCACCTGCCGAAGCAGCTTTCCGTGTAGCGAGCCGCCCATCATAGCCGGCTTCTGCGTTTCGTCAACACCCTAATTCCAGGGAATTTCCGAACCCTGTCTGCATCGTCGCCGCGTTTGCGGGTCGGTTGCGTCGGGGGAGGCGAACTATATGCCTGCGAAACGGTTTTGGGAAGTGATTTGTGAAAAATATTTCACGAATCTTCCTGAAACCTTGCGCTGCCGCGCAAACCTCACGGGCATTCGTGGTCTGAACGTGTCACTGCAGCTGCCGTCACCGCGTATAGAGGAATCGGCAGCCCATGCGATTGCCGCTCTGCAGCAGGCTGGCACGCGTCAGTCGTTGACCAGCACCACACGGGCGAAGTTGCGCTTGCCGACCTGGATCACGCCCTCGAACCCCGGGGCGAGCATATGCGCCGCATCTTCGATGACTTCGCCGTCGATCTTGACCGCGCGCTCCTTCAGCTTGCGCGTCGCTTCGGAATTGCTTGGCGTCAGACCAGCTGCGGTCAGCAGACTGGCGATTCGCAGACCCTCGGCCGGCACCGCGACTTCCTGCAAGGGCAACAGGCTGGTGTCGCCCTGCCCGGTCACCACGGCATGCCAGCCTGCGATCGCCTGCTCAGCGGTGGCAGCATCATGAAAACGCGTGGCCAATTCGCGCGCCAGCCGCAATTTGACATCGCGCGGGTGCAACTCGCCGGTTGCGACCTGCTCCTTCAGCCGCGCCGCTTCGGCCACGCCGATCTCGAAGGAGAGCAGATCGATCCAGCGCCAAGTCAGCTCGTCGCCGATCTTCATGGTCTTGGTGACAATGTCGATGGCCGGCTCGTTGATGCCGATGTAATTGCCCAGCGACTTGGACATCTTGGCCACGCCGTCCAGGCCTTCCAGCAACGGCATGGTCAGCACGATCTGCGGGGCCTGGCCGTAATGCTCCTGCAGGCCTCGGCCCATCAAGAGGTTGAACTTCTGATCGGTGCCGCCCAGCTCGACATCGGCCTTCAAGGCCACCGAGTCGTAGCCCTGGACCAACGGATAGAGGAACTCGTGGATGGCGATCGGCTGCTGCCCGGTGAAACGCTTGGCGAAATCGTCGCGCTCCAGCATCCGGGCCACGGTGTGCTGGGCGGACAGCTTGATCATGTCCGCCGCGGTCATCTGCCCGAACCACTCGGAGTTGAAGCGCACTTCGGTGCGCTCGCGGTCCAGGATCTTGAAGACCTGCTCTTCATAAGTGCGTGCATTGGCCAGCACGTCCTCGCGGCTGAGTGGCTTGCGGGTGACGTTCTTGCCGCTGGGGTCGCCGATCATGCCGGTGAAGTCGCCGATCAGGAAGATGACCTGGTGCCCGAGCTGCTGGAATTGCCGCATCTTGTTGAGCAGCACGGTGTGGCCCAGGTGCAGGTCCGGCGCGGTGGGATCGAAGCCGGCCTTCACCCGCAGCGGTACGCCCGATTTCAGGCGGTCTTGGAGCTGATCGAGCTTGAGGATCTCGTCGGCGCCACGGCCGATGAGTGCGAGGGATTCTTCGATAGTGGCCAACCACGGACTCCAGCGGCGTTTGCCGTCAACAACGTGAATGATGTTAAACGCGGGTTAATTCCGCGCCAAGTGAAAATAACGAACAGGCTCAATGGTTTGACGCGCTGTTACAGCGTGTCTATGGTACCGGCGATTGGGCTCGCACTTCGAGCCGTCGAGGACATTGAACGATGCAGAACTCCGAGCAGGGCCGTGCACGCAAGCGGCGCTTCCACGAACGCCTCCACGTTCTCCACGACACTGCACTGCATCGCAAGCTCAAGGCGCATCTGCCGGCCGCGTTCAACGACCGTTGGACACGCCGTCACTGGATCCATGCCAGCCTGTTCGCGACCATCGGTGCGATGGTCGCGACCATTGTGCCCGGCTTCTCCAATGCGATCGACACACCGCTGTCCAGCCATTCCACGCTGGCGTTGCCGCTGCCGCCGCTGGTGCCCAGCCGCAAGCAGCTGGCACCGAGTACCGAATGGGAGATTCTGCAGGTCAAGCCGGGACAGACGCTGAGCACCCTGTTCGGCGAATTGGGAATTCCGACCACGGTGATGTATCAGGTGCTGTCCCATCCCGGCACCAAGGAGGCGCTGACCAAGCTGCATCCGGGGACCGAGATCGCATTCGACATGCCGACGCCGGGACAGCTGCGGGCGTTGCGCTTCGATCGCGACGACAGCCACCGGGTGGAACTGCGCCTGCTGGGCGACAGCGTGCGCGAGAAGGTGACCGAGCGGGCGACGACCACGCGTACGGTGGTTGCCAGTGGTGAGATCACCAGCTCGCTCTATGCATCGGCCGACAAGTCCGGGTTGTCGCCGGCCGCGGTGGCGATCATGACCGACGAGATCTTCAAGTACGACATCGACTTCGACAAGGACCTGCAGCCGGGCGACCGCTTCAGCGTGGTGATGGACGAGACCTGGCGCGAGGGCGAGCGGATCAATACCGGCGACATCCTGGCGGCGACCTTCACCACCGGCGGCAAGACCTACACCGGCTTCCGCTTCGAGCGCGCCGGCAAGCCGGCCGAGTACTACGACATCACCGGCCGCCCACTGAAGAAGAGCTTCATCCGCATGCCGGTGGCCTATAGCCGCATCAGCTCCACCTTCGGCGCGCGCCGGCACCCGGTGTTGGGCACGATGCGCATGCACAAGGGCGTGGATTACGCGGCCGCCTCGGGCACGCCGATCATGGCCGCTGGCGATGCGCGGGTGGTGTTCGTCGGTACCCAGCGCGGCTACGGCAATGTGGTGATCCTGGACCACGGCAAGAACTACAGCACGCTGTACGGTCACATGTCGCGCTTCGGCAAGATCAAGGCCGGCCAGCGCATCAACCAGGGCACGGTGATCGGCTATGTCGGCATGACCGGCCTGGCGACCGGCCCGCACCTGCATTACGAATTCCGCGTGGGCGGGCAGCAGCGCAACCCGATGTCGGTGACCATGCCGCCGCCGGAGCCGTTGCAGGGCGCCGAACTGGCCGCCTTCCGCGCGCAGACCGCACCGGCGATGGCGCGCATCGAAGGCATGGAAAAGCTGATCTACGCCGATGCCGGCAAGCCGGCCAGGGGTAAGTCGCGCGGCTGAGCGCGACCGGGCGCTGCCATCGCCACCGGCAGACCGGCGGCACAGCGCCTGCAATGCAACGGTCGTGCGCCGGGTTGCGGCGGGCGACACCGCGGGTCTGCTTCTCCCCACGCTTGCCACCGCAGCACCGCCCCGCGCCAAGCGTGCCGGTAGACCTGCCTGCAGCCGATGGCCCTCGCCTCCAGACGCGGGGGCGGTTGACGGCCCGGCGTCGGCTGCACAAGCTGGACAGCCGCGCATCTCTGGCTTCGGCATGCCTGCTTTGGAACACGACGACTCCCCGCTTTACCTGGGCCTGATGTCGGGCACCAGCGCCGACGGCATCGATGCGGCGCTGGTGCGCTTTGCCGACGACAGCCATCGCCGCTGCGCGTTGCTGGCGGGCATCACGGTGCCGTGGGCGCCGGCCTTGCGCGAGCAGCTGGTTGCGCTGGGCCAGGGCGCGGAGACGGTCGCCATCGATGCGCTTGGGCGGCTGGATGCACAGGTGGGGCTGGCGTTCGCCGCCGCCGCCAACCAGCTCATCGACGAGGCCGGGGTGGCGCGCGCCCGTATCCGCGCGATCGGCTCGCATGGGCAGACCATCCGCCACCGGCCGAACGGGGATCCGGCTTTTACCTGGCAGATCGGCGATGCCAGCCGGATCGCCGAGCACACCGGCCTGACCACGGTGGCCGATTTCCGCCGCCGCGATGTCGCTGCCGGTGGACAGGGCGCGCCGCTGATGCCGGCGTTTCATCTGGCCATGCTGGGTACGGGCGATGAAGACCGCGCGGTGCTCAACCTGGGCGGTATCGGCAACCTGACCCTGATCCCGCGCGACGGCACGGTACTGGGATTCGATACCGGGCCGGCCAACGCGCTGCTGGACAGCTGGTGCCAGCAGCATCACGGCACCGCGTTCGATGCCGACGGCGCGTTCGCTGCCAGCGGCCAGGTGGATACGCGTCTGCTGCAGGCGTTGCTGGCCGACCCATGGTTTGCCCTGCCGCCCCCCAAGAGCACCGGGCGCGAACAGTTCCACCTGGCCTGGGTGATGCAGGCGATGGGCGACGCGCGCCTGCGCCCGGCCGATGTGCAGGCGACCTTGCTGGAACTCACCGCGGCCACCGTGGCCGACGCCTTGCTGCGGCTGCAACCGCAGACCCGTCGGGTGCTGGTCTGCGGTGGCGGCGTGCGCAATCCGGTACTGATGGCGCGGCTGGCGGCGCGGCTGCCGGGGGTGGTGGTGGAATCCAGCGCGCAGCACGGGCTGGATCCGGATTATCTGGAAGCGATGGGCTTTGCCTGGCTGGCGGCCGAACTCCTGGCCGGGCGCCCGGCGAACCTGCCTGCGGTCACCGGGGCGGCGGGACCGCGGTTGCTGGGGGCGATCCATCCGGCCTGATCCCCCCGGACAGCTACCGGCCTGCAGGAGCCGCGGAACCAGACAGAAGGTGGGCTGCGTGCTTGCAGAGGCCGGAGCCGCCGCGCCGCCGGAGGCACGCCTGCGTGCAGCTGGCGCCTTGCCGGGATGTGACCGGCGGAATCGATCGCTGCGAAGCAAGCAGGATTGCCCGGGCCGATGCCCGGGCTGTTCGTGCGCCCGGCATCCAGCCAGATGCGCGCCAGGACTACGGGGTGTTGCCCGCCGGCAGCGCCTTCAGCGCGGCAATCGCCTCGGCCAGCGCGTCGACTTCCGGATGCTGCAGGCCGCCGGTGACTTCGTACTCGCTGGCGAACAGCCCTTGTTCGAGCAGGTGCATGACGGTCTGGTGCTGGGTCCAGCCCCGTGCGACGGAGATGCGTCGGATGCGGTCCACCAGCAGCGGATCGATGTCACGCAACACCAGATCGGTCATTCCAACTCCTTGTCCCGAGGCACCGCTGCAGACGCGCCGGGCGATCATCCCCCAGCCTCACGCCCGATCGCAACCTCAGCCGGCCGGGCTCCGACGCTGCTGCAGGATCAGCATCCCGCACAGCACCACCACCGGCACCGCGATCAATGCGGTCCCCACGAAGAAGAGCGCATAGCCCTCCATCAGCGTTCGCCCCTGAGTCAGGGTTTGCACCGACCATCCGGAGAACCCTTTCAATGCCTTGCCCGGCATGGCGTAGAACGAGCTGAGCAAAGCGTACTGCGTGGCGGTATAGCCGATGCTGGTCAGGCTGGACATGTAGGCGATCAGCGCTGTGCCGGCAAAGCCGTTGGCGAAGTTGTCGATCGCCATCGCGACCGCAAACTTGCTGGTCTGCGGCCCCGCATAGGCCAGCCATGCGAACGCCAGGTTCGAGCACGGGCCCAGGACCGCGCCGGCCATCAGGGCCGCCAGCACACCCCAGCGCACCGACACCAGGCCAGCGACCGCAATTCCGACGAAGGTCGCCACCAGCCCCACCGAACCGCGAACCGCGCCCACGGTGTCTTCGGACAGGCCAAGATCGACATAGAAGGGGTTGGCCATCGGCCCCATCACGAAGTCGGCCATGCGATAGACGCTGATGGCCACCAGAATCAGGACTGCGCCGCTGCGATGCTCGCGCACGAACGCCAGGAACGGCCCGACGATTGCGTCGAACAGCCCGCGCGGTGTCCATAACGCGGCCCCCTGCGCCTGGACCGCGGCCACCTCGCGCACGGGCTCGCGGGCCAACGCCACGGCGACCACGCCCAGCGCCATCAAGACGGCCATCACTTCGTACGAGACCTGCCAGCCAACCCTTGCGGCCAGGATCAGGATCAATGCATCGGTCACCAGCAGCGCCGAACGGTACCCCAGCGCCGATGAGGACGTCAGCAAACCGAGCTGCTCGCTGTTCTCGGCGCTTTCGATGCGCCAGGCATCGATCACGATGTCCTGCGTGGCCGAGGCGAACGCCACCACCACGGCCATAGCGCCGAAGACCGCCAGGTGTTCCCAGGCAATCCCCAGCACCAGCAACTGACCGCCAACCGGTTGAATCAATGCCATGCCGATCAGGCCAACCGCCACGACGCATTGCGACAGCAGCATCCAGCCCCGGCGACGCCCAAGCCGGCCCAATAGCGGCACATCGGTCTTGTCGACGATCGGCGCCCACAGAAACTTCATGGTGTACGCCAGACCGACCCAGGACAGGAACCCGATGGTGTCCAGCTGGATCCCTTGTTTGCGCATCCAGAAGCCGAGCGTGTTGCCGACCAGATACAGCGGAAGCCCCGAGCTGAAGCCCAGCAGCAGCATGGCCAGCACCTTGCGCTGGCGCAGATTGGCGAGCACGCGTTGCCAGGGACGGCGCGGCTTGACGGCCTCGCTCACAATGCGTAATCCACGACATACGGCGCATGGTCGGAGAAGCGCTGCTCGCGGTAGATCGCGCAGGCCTGCAGTGCCTCGCGCAGGCCGGGGGTGACCAGTTGATAGTCGATGCGCCACCCCACGTTGTTGGCGCGCGCGGCGCCGCGGTTGCTCCACCAGGTGTAGTCCTGGCCCTGCGGATGCAGCACGCGGTAGCTGTCGACCCAGCCGCGGCCGCTGGCGGCGTTGGCATCTTCCAGCGCATCGGCGCACAGGCCGTTGAGCCAGTCGCGCTCGGGCGGCAGGCAGCCGGAATTCTTCTGGTTGGACTTCCAGTTCTTGATGTCCAGCGCGGTGCGCACGATGTTCCAGTCGCCGCACAGCACGTACTGGCGGCCGCTGGCCAGCCACTGGTCCAGGATCGGCCGCAGCCACTGCATCACCTGGAACTTGTAGTCCTGGCGCACCTCGCCCGACGAGCCGGAGGGAATATAGAAGGACACCACGCTCAGGTTGCCGAAACGCGCTTCGATGTAGCGCCCTTCTTCGTCGAACTCGGGCCAGCCCAATGCACTGCGCACTTCGTCGGGTTCGCGCCGGGCGTAGATCGCCACGCCGCTGTAGCCCTTCTTGGTGCTGGCATCGCGAAACCAGGCCTTGTAGCCGGCCGGCAGGAATTCCGGCCCGGCCAGTTGGTGTTCCTGGGCCTTGGTCTCCTGGATGCACAGCACATCCGCGTCCTGGGCGACGAACCAGTCGAAAAAGCCCTTGCTGGCGGCCGATCGCAGGCCATTGGCGTTGAAGCTGATGATGCGCATAGATGAAGAGCCGGGATTCGGGAGTGGGGAATTAGGGATTGGCGAAAGCGTACCGCATCGGCGGATGCCGCAAGGCGCGACCGGCTATGCTTTCCAATCCCGAATCCCCACTCCCCAATCTCGTCACCATGACCGACCACCGCACCCGATTCCTGCAGCTGGCCCTGGACGCCGATGCCTTGCGCTTTGGCGAGTTCACGCTCAAGTCCGGGCGGTTGAGCCCCTACTTCTTCAATGCCGGGCGCTTCGATTCCGGGGCCAAGACCGCGCGGCTGGCGCAGTGCTATGCCGATGCGATCGACGCGGCCGGGGTGGAGTTCGATCTGGTGTTCGGGCCGGCCTACAAGGGCATCCCGCTGGCGACGGCGCTGGCCTGTGCCTACGCAGGACGCGGCCGCGACCTGCCGCTGGCGTTCAATCGCAAGGAAGCCAAGGACCATGGCGAAGGCGGCAGCCTGATCGGGGCGCCGCTGACCGGCCGCAAGGTGCTGATCGTGGACGACGTGATCACCGCCGGCACCGCAATCCGCGAGGCGCTGGGCATCATCCGCGCAGCCGGCGGCACCCCGGCCGGCATCGTGGTGGCGCTGGACCGGCAGGAGATCGCCTCCGAGCAGGACCGCCGCTCGGCGGCGCAGGCGGTGGCGGCCGAGGCCGGCATTGCGGTGATCGCGGTGGCCAACCTCGCCGACCTGCTTGCTTTTGCGGCAGGAAACGCCGACCTTGTCGGCTACCGGGAGCCCCTGCTGGCCTATCGTGGCCGCTACGGGACCGACACCACAGGCTGACGGCAGGCGACAGGGGGCTGCGATGATGCCGAGATACACACGTTTGGCGTTATGCGCCGCCGTCATGGCGGCCCTGGCCGCCGCGCCTGCCATCGCGCAGGACAAGTCGGCGGCAAAGAAACTGTATTGCTGGAACCAGAACGGCGCCCGGGTGTGCAGCGATACGCTGCCGCCGGAGGCGGTGAACCAGGCGCGCGACGAGTTCAACGCCAAGAGCGGGCTGCGCAGCGCCGAGGTGCAGCGCGCGATGAGCAGCGACGAGCGCGCCGCCGCCGCGGCCAGCGAGCAGCAGCGCCAGGCCGATCTGGCCGCAGAGCAGATGCGCAAGCGCACCGACCAGGCGATGCTGATGTCGTATCAGAGCGAGGACGACCTGCGCCGGGTGTTCAACGAGCGCATCGCCATCGTCGACAACAACATCCACACCGCACGCTTCAACGTGACCAGCCTGCGCGAGGGATTGGCCAGCCTGCTGCGCGCCGCCGGCGACCGCGAGCTGGCCGGCCAGGCGGTGGCCGACAAGCTGGCCGGCGACATCCAGCAACGCCATCGCGAACTGATGGCGCAGTTGCGCCTGCAGACCAGCTTCGAGCAGCAACGGGTGGCGCTGGACGGCGAGATCGCCGACATCCTGCAGCGCTACCGTGCCATGCAGGCGCCCGCCGGCAGCGCCGCGCCCGCCGGCTGACCCGCAGCGGCCATTCCCGCGCGTGGGCACCGCCGCCGCGGGCGGCATTTCCCGATCCGACGCCCTGCCCGCATAATGGCCGGTCTTACTCCTTGCCCACGAGGCTCTCCCGCATGGCCCGGATCATCGCCATTGCCAACCAGAAGGGCGGCGTCGGCAAGACCACGACGGCAGTCAATCTGGCGGCCGGCCTGGCGCGCACGCCCAAGCGCGTGTTGCTGGTGGATCTGGACTCGCAGGGCAACGCCACCATGGGCAGCGGCATCGACAAGCGCGATGTGGCCGCCTCCACCTGCGACCTGCTGCTGGGCGAGAACAGCGCGGCCGAGATCCGGGTCACCGCGCCGGAAGGCTTCGACCTGCTGCCGGGCAACATCGACCTGACCGCCGCCGAGATCCAGCTAATGGACCAGGGCGAGCGCGAGCAGCGGCTCAAGCGCGCGCTGGCGCCGATCCGCGACGACTACGACTTCATCCTGATCGACTGCCCGCCGGCGCTGTCGCTGCTGACGCTCAATGCGCTGACCGCCGCCGATTCGATCATCGTGCCGATGCAGTGCGAGTACTACGCGCTGGAAGGGCTGACCGCGCTGCTGGAAACCATCGAGGCGCTGCGTGCCAACCTCAACCCGGCGCTGGAGATCGAAGGGGTGCTGCGCACCATGTTCGACATCCGCAACAACCTGGCCAATGCGGTGTCGGCCGAGTTGACCGAGCATTTCGGCGACAAGGTGTTCCGCACCATCGTGCCGCGCAACGTGCGCCTGGCCGAGGCGCCCAGCCACGGCCAGAGCATCGTGGGCTATGACCGCACCTCGCGTGGCGGGGTGGCCTACCTGGGCCTGGCCGGCGAGATCGTGCGCCGCCAGAACGACCGCAACAAGGCCGTCCGGCCCGTGGAGACCGTCCGATGAGCAAGCCGCCGCTGGCGAAGAAGCGTGGCCTGGGCCGCGGCCTGGAAGCGCTGCTGGGGCCCAAGGGTGCGGCTGCCGCCGCAGCGCCGGCCGGCGCCGACGAACAGGCCCTGCAGCCGGGCGACACCCTGCGCACCTTGGCGGTGACCCAGCTGCAGCCGGGCAAGTACCAGCCGCGCCAGGAAATGGACGAGGTCAAGCTGGCCGAGCTGGCGGAGTCGATCAAGGCGCAGGGCGTGATCCAGCCGATCGTGGCGCGCGAGCTGGCGCCGGGGCAGTTCGAGATCGTGGCCGGCGAACGCCGCTGGCGCGCCTCGCAGCTGGCCGGGCTGAGCGAGGTGCCGGTGGTGGTGCGCGAGCTGGACGACCGCACCGTCATCGCGATGGCGCTGATCGAAAACATCCAGCGCGAAGACCTCAACCCGCTGGAAGAAGCGCAGGCGCTGCAGCGGCTGATCGACGAATTCTCGCTGACCCATGCCGAGGCCGCCGCCGCGGTGGGCCGTTCGCGCGCCTCGGTGTCCAACCTGCTGCGGCTGCTGGAACTGCCGGTGGCGATCCGGGTATTGCTGGAGACCCGCCGCCTGGAAATGGGCCATGCGCGCGCGCTGCTCACCCTGGCCCCGGAACTGGCCAGCAAGCTGGCGCAGGAGGCGGCCGACCAGGGCTGGTCGGTGCGTGAGGTCGAACATCGTGCGCAGCAGTTCGCCGCCGGCAAGGTGCCGGGCGGGCTGCGCCGTGGCAAGCCGGCGCCGGTGGCGCCGCAAGCCGACATCGCCTCGCTGGAAACCGAGCTGTCCGAATCGCTGGGCACCAAGGTGGTGTTCAACCACGGCCGCGGCGGCAAGGGCAAGCTGGTAATCCACTACACCGACCTGGACACGCTGGAAGGCGTGCTGGAACGCCTGCGCCTGCACAAGGGTTGAGAGGCCACGGCCCGCGCACGAGGAGCACCGATGCATCCTGCCAAGGTCGACCGCGCACAGCTGCGGCGCCTGACCGACCTGCCCAATGTTGGGCCGGCCTGCGTACAGGATCTGCATCTTCTCGGCATCCACGCGCCGGAACAGCTGCTGGGCTGCGATGCCTATGCGATGCATGCGCAGCTCTGCCAGCGCACCGGCGTCCGCCACGATCCATGCGTGATCGATGTCTTTCTCTCGATCGTGCGCTTCATGCAGGGCGAGCCGCCCCGCCACTGGTGGGAGTTCAGCGCCGAGCGCAAGGCGGCGCTGGCAGATGGCCGCGCGCCCACGACCGCGCGATCGCCGGCGCGCCGCACCGCCCCCGATACCGACTCCGCACCACGTACTTGATGTCTTCAGGATCTCTGCCATGACCATCCTCGTCACCGGCGCGGCCGGTTTCATCGGCGCCTACACCTGCCGCGCGCTGGCCGCACGCGGCGAGACGGTGGTGGGGCTGGACAACTACAACAGCTACTACGACCCGCAGCTCAAGCGCGACCGGGTGGCGGCGCTGTGCCCGGACATCGATCTGCGCACGCTGGACCTGACCGACCGCGATCGTCTGGCGGCGCTGTTCGACGCCATCCGGCCCGCCCGTGTGGTGCACCTGGCCGCGCAGGCCGGGGTGCGCTATTCGCTGGAAAACCCGCATGCCTACGTCGACAGCAACCTGGTCGGTTTCGTCAACATCCTCGAACTGTGCCGGCACCGCGGCGTGCAGCATCTGGTGTATGCCTCCAGCAGCTCGGTCTACGGCGACTCGGCCACCCCGCCGTTCTCCGAAGACCAGCGCGTGGACCAGCCGCGCTCGTTGTATGCGGCGACCAAGGCCGCCAACGAGCTGATGGGCCATACTTACGCGCAGTTGTACGGCCTGCGGGCCACCGGCTTGCGCTTTTTCACCGTGTACGGGCCGTGGGGCCGTCCGGACATGGCGCCGCTGCTCTTCAGCCGCGCGGTGCTGGCCGGGCGCCCGATCGAGGTGTTCAACCACGGCCGGATGCAGCGCGATTTCACCTTCGTGGACGACATCGTGTCCGGCGTGCTCGGCGCGCTGGACACGCCCAGCGACGCGCCGGTACCGCACCGCGTGTTCAACCTGGGCAACCACACCCCAGTGGAGCTGGAGACCTTCATCGAGGTGATCGCCCAGGCCGCCGGCCGGCCGGCCGAGAAGATCTACAAGCCGATGCAGCCGGGCGACATGGTCCGCACCATGGCCGACACCCGGCGCGCGCAGGCGGCCTTCGGTTTCGATCCGGCCACGCCGGTCGAACGCGGGCTGCCGCAGGTGGTGGAGTGGTGTCGGCGTTACTTCGGCGATCGCGCCTGAGCGGTTTGCAGCGCGGGTAACACCCCGGGGCCACGGAGCGCTTGCCGCCGCAATCCGTACACTGCAGCTGACAGAACCACCGGCGGCCGTCTACGTGCCGCTGAAAGCCGGGCGGCGTGCGGCCCTACACGCTCCCGGCCGCTTGTGCGCATCCCGGTACGGCCGACGCGCACAGGCTTCATGCCTGGCTCAGACGCTCAGGGCACAATGCGCGATCTTTTTTGCTCTGCCCTCCTCCGGCCACCACGAATCCATGAGCCAACCTCAGCTTTCCGTCGTCGTCCCGGTGTTCAACGAACGCGACAACGTCGCGGCCCTGGTCGGCGAGATCGTCTCGGCCCTGCGCGGCCTGGTGGCCTTTGAAATCGTCTATGTCGACGACCACTCGCGCGACGACACCCTGGCCGTGCTGCAGGGCCTGAAGGCCAGCACGCCGGAACTGCGCGTGCTGCATCACGTCACCCAGAGCGGGCAGAGCACGGCGGTGCGCAACGGGGTCAAGGCCGCGCGCGCCAGCTGGATCGCCACACTCGACGGCGATGGCCAGAACGATCCGGCCGATATTCCCAAGCTGCTGGTTGCGCGCAGCCAGGCGCAGCCGCAGGTCAAGCTGTTCGCCGGCTGGCGGGTCAACCGCCAGGATTCGGGCTCCAAGCGTTGGGCCAGCAAGTGGGCCAACGCGATCCGCTCGCGCATGCTGCAGGACAACACGCCCGACACCGGCTGCGGCATCAAGTTGTTCGAACGCGAGGCGTTCCTGGACCTGCCCTACTTCGACCATATGCATCGCTACCTGCCGGCGCTGATGCAACGCGCCGGCTGGCGCACGGTGAGCGTGCCGGTGAACCACCGCCACCGCACTGCCGGCGTGTCCAAGTACAACAATCTCAATCGCGCGCTGGTGGGCATCCGCGACCTGCGCGGCGTGGCGTGGCTGATCACCCGCAGCAAGCGCACCGTGGTGGAGGAGCGCTGATGGAGGCGAGCTTGCTGGATCAGCCGCTGACCTGGCTGTACTGGACCGGCATCCACGTCACCGGCTGGAAGCTGATCGGCTATGTGGGCGCGCTGATGTTCGGCGGCCGCTGGCTGGTGCAGTTCGTCGCCTCCAAACGCGCCGGCAAGCCGGTGATCCCGCGGCTGTTCTGGTACATGAGCGTGGTCGGCAGCCTGATGACGCTGAGCTACTTCGTGTTTTCGGCCAAGCAGGATTCGGTAGGCGTGCTGCAGAACCTGTTTCCGGCCTTCACTGCGTTTTACAGCCTGTATCTGGATGTGAAGCATCGCGGCTGGAAGCGCGATCGGGCTGGGCATTGAGGGGCTGGGATTGGGGATTGGGGATTGGGGATTCGTCGGTAGTCGGTCGCCGGCGCGTACACGCCGTGTTGGTGGATCTATCGCTCCAGACGGCGCCAGGTTGTCCTGGTGGCCGGCCGCATTGAAGAAGTTGCAGCTGGCGCCCGATCCTTACGCGGCGTTGCGCAGGTGACCGACGCCTTGATGCGCGGCTGGATGATGTCGATGCCCTGACGGCATGGGCAAGCTGTGGGCATGTCCGGCATGTCCCTCCCCTGTTCGGTTTTCATGCCAGCGCCCACTGCGGCGTATTGGCATCTGTGCCTGCCCACGCATCAGGATGTGCCCTTGTTCGCGGACTGGCGCTGCGCGCGTGCGGCCGCGGCCACGTTGGCGATGCCGCGCCATTGGCACGGCGCGCAGCTGCTGTGCTGGGTGCTGCTGCCGCAGCGCTGGTGCGCCCTGTTGCAGGCACCGGGCAGGGCTGGCCTGCTGCAACTGGCTGGCGCCGCACGGCTGGCAGCCGGCGAAGCGGTCAATCGCGCACGCGGGCGCGGCGGCACCATCTGGCAACCGGAGATGCAGGCGGCGGCGCTTCCAGCGGATATCGATCACCGGCAGTTCGCGCGCAGCCTGGTGGCGTCGCCGTTGCGCATCGGGTTGGTCGACCGGATCGGCGCGTATCCGTATTGGGATGCGGTGTGGCTGAAGCGCGACGGCCCTCGGGCCATCGAACTGCCGGTTGCGGCCAACGGCCTGCACCTGCATGCAGTGGCCGGCAGTGCCGGGCGCAGCGGCAGCGAGTGTTGAGCCTGCCGATGTGGCAGGCCTGCCTCCCTGCCGGATGGCCCGCCTCCTTCGCCGCCATCCTGCTGCGCCGCGACCGACGGTGCTGCCGCTGGAGGGGTAACGCCGCGGGTGGCCTTGCCCGCTGGCTCAGAATGCCAGCGGGTGTTCGGGCAACAGCGCCTGCAATTCACTGCGGAACAGCGCGCGGATACGCTCCAGCGCCGCCTCGCTGTCGGCTTCGAACCGCAGCACCAGGATCGGCGTGGTGTTGGAGGCGCGCACCAGGCCCCATCCGTCGACGAAGTCCGCCCGCAGGCCGTCGATGGTGGACAGCCGCGCCGACTCGAACGGCGATTCTTCGCCCGCCTGCGCACGCGCGACCACGCGCGCCACCAGCGCATGCGCATCGCCTTCCACCGGCACCTTGATCTCCGGCGTGGAGACGCTTTCGGGCAGTGCGTCCAGCACCTCGGACGGGGTTTCCTCGCGCTGGGCCAGGATTTCCAGCAGGCGCGCGGCCGCATAGATGCCGTCGTCGAAGCCGTACCAGCGTTCCTTGAAGAAGAAGTGGCCGCTCATCTCGCCGGCCAGTTCGGCATCGGTTTCGCGCATCTTCGACTTGATCAGCGAATGCCCGGTCTTCCACATCAGCGGGCTGCCGCCATTGCGCAGCACGTAATCGGACAGCTTGCCGGTGCACTTCACGTCGTAGATGACCAGCGCGCCGGGATTGCGCTGCAGCACGTCGGCGGCGAACAGCATCAGCAGGCGGTCGGGGAACACCACCGCGCCTTCCTTGGTCACCACGCCCAGGCGATCGGCGTCGCCGTCGAAGGCCACGCCGATATCGGCGTCGAAACGCTGCACCATGTTCA
Organism: Xanthomonas sp. NCPPB 3582; assembly: GCF_041475735.2. NCBI lineage: Bacteria > Pseudomonadati > Pseudomonadota > Gammaproteobacteria > Lysobacterales > Lysobacteraceae > Xanthomonas > Xanthomonas sp. NCPPB 3582. The sequence continues at coordinate 529,826 of NZ_CM192968.1, read as the reverse complement.
CCAGATCGTCGAGGTTGTGCGGCTCGCTCGGGTCCGGATGGTGGTTGGGGAAGGTGCCGTCGATGTCGCAATACAGCGGCACCACTTCGGCGCCGATCGCTTCCAGCAAGCGTGGCGCGATCTCGCCGGCCGCGCCATTGCCGGCGTCCACGACGACCTTGATCGGGCGGTCGAGCTGCACGTCGTCGGCGATGCGCTGGATGTAGGCGTCGCTGAGATCGTGCTGTTCCAGCTCGCCGGGCGCAGCGGCGGTGTGCAGGCGGCCTTGGTTGATGCGCTGGTGCAGTTCGGCGATGGCCGTGCCGGACAGCGTCTCGCCCCCGATGACGATCTTGAAGCCGTTGTAGTCCGGCGGATTGTGGCTGCCGGTCACCGCTACGCAGCTGCCGGCACGCAACTCGTACGCACCGAAGTACACCACCGGCGTCGGTGCCAGACCGATGTCGGTCACGTTGCAGCCGGCGCGCCGCAGGCCTTCGATCAGCCCGTTGCTCAGTTCCGGGCCGGACAGCCGTCCGTCGCGGCCCACCACCACATCGCGCAGACCCTGGGCCTGCATCACGCTGCCGATGGCCTGGCCGATCAGCGCCGCCACGCCGGGATTGAGATCTTTTCCGACCACGCCCCGGATGTCGTAGGCGCGGAACATCTCGGTGGCGACCTGCACCGCCGGCACCAGCGCTGGCGTGGTTGGCTGCGCTGCCTCGTCCGGCGCAGCCGCCTGGCTGGCGAGGCTGGCGTCGTGTTGCAGGCTTTGGCTGAAGGTGGGTTCGTCGGCCGTCGGCGCGCCGGCGACGCGGCGACGCGGCAATGCCACCCGGCCACGGCTGGCCAGCACCAGCAACACGGCGATGACGCCCAGCAACACCGCCACGGTGGCGCAACCAATGGCCCCCAGGCCCAGCGGGCCGGCATCGCCCTGCGGCACCGCCGCGGCCACGCGCAGGCCGCTGCTGCCCAGCGGCCTGGCCAGCGTTTCGGCGGCATCGGCCAGCGCCGCGTCGCCCTGCTGGGTCACGTTGTAGCTGCCCTGGCGCAGCGCCAGGTAGGCGCTGCCGGGCACCACGATCGCATCCAGCGGGCCGGTCAGGCGCAGCAGCGGCAAGCGCGCATACGCCACCGCCGGCTGCCCGCCCAGGCGTACCGCGGCGGCCACGCCCAGGCGCACCTGCCTGGCGTCGCGCACCACGCGCACCTGCGCATGGTCGGCCACCTGGGCCGATTCGAGCAGGCTCAAACGTGCGTAACCGAAATCCTTGGGGTTGGCATAGGCCGCCGCCAGGTCGCCAGGCAGCACCTGCACATCCTCGGCGCCCTTGAAACGCTCACGGATGAGCGAGGCGGCGGCCAAGGCGTCGCCGTTGCCCAGCGCAGTGACGACCGCTGGTTGCTTGAGTACGGCGTCGAACTGGCTGGCCTGCGCGGCCATCGCCTGGCCGACCTCCTGCACGGCACGGTCGCGGGCCTGCTCCAGGTCCTGCGCAACCGCCTCTTCGTGCCATTGCGCATAGCTGTTCCAGCCGAACCACGCGGCCAGCAGCAGCAACACGCCTCCCAACACTGGACCGCTCGTACGCACGCTGGACATCGACTGCCTGCGCTCGTTCGCCTTGCTCATGCGACTCCCCCGTCAGCGCACCCCGGTGTGGCCGAATCCACCCGCTCCCCGCGCGCTGTCGACGAAAGTATCCACCACTTGCAGGCCCACGCGCACGATCGGCAGGATCACCAACTGCGCGATGCGGTCGCCCGGCTCGATGGTGAAGGCCTCGCGCCCGCGATTCCAGGTACTGATCAGCAGCGGGCCCTGGTAATCGGCATCGATGAGCCCGGTGCCGTTGCCGAGCACGATGCCGTGGCGATGGCCCAGGCCCGACCGCGGCAGGATCACCGCACACACCTGCGGGTCGGCCAGGTGGATGGCGATACCGCTGGGGATCAACGCCGCATCGCCGGGCTGCAGCGTCATCGGCGCCTCCAGTGCGGCGCGCAGGTCCATGCCTGCGCTGGCCTCGGTGGCGTAGGCCGGCAACGGCCACACGTCGCCGAAGCGTGGGTCGAGCAGCTTCAGTTGCAAGGAGTGGGTCGGGTCGCTCATGCCTGCAATCTCTCCGCGATCAGGGCCAGCAGTTGGTCGGCCAGCTGGGTCTTGCTGCTGCTGGGAAACACACGCTCGCCACCCTGCCAGTAGGCCGTGGCGGCATTGTTGTCGCTTTCGAACCCGCCGCCCTCGATCCCGACCTGGTTGGCGATGATCAGGTCCAGCCGCTTGGCCGCCAGCTTGCCGCGCGCGTAATGCTCCACGTCGTGCGTTTCGGCAGCAAAACCGACCACCAGTTTGAGCGCGCCGGTCTGCGCGGCCACCTCGGACAGGATGTCCGGCGTGCGCACCAGTTCCAGGGTCAGGGTTTCGCCGGTCTTCTTGATCTTCTGCGATACGACCCGTTTGGGCGTGTAGTCGGCCACCGCGGCCGCGCCGATGTAGATGTCGGCCGGAAACGCGCCCAGCACCGCGTCGCGCATCTGCGCGGCCGAGCGCACGTCGGTGCGCTGCACCCCGGGCGGGGTGGTCTGGTGCACCGGTCCGCTGACCAGCACGACGTCGGCGCCCTGGCGGGCGGCGGCGGCGGCCAAGGCGTAGCCCATCTTGCCGCTGCTGCGGTTACCGACGTAGCGCACCGGGTCCAGGTCTTCGAACGTGGGGCCGGCGCTGATCACGATGCGCAGGCCTTCCAGCTGCGCGCTGCTGGGAATGAACACCGGCGTGGCCGCAGCCGGGGCGGCAGGGGATGCGGCCGCCACGGCGCCGGTTCCGGCCAGTGCAGCCACGATCGCTGCCGGCTCGGCCAGCCGGCCGGGGCCGGATTCGCCTTCGGCCAGCGGACCGTCCTCGGGGCCGATCACTGCCACGCCGCGCGCGCGCAAGGTGGCGATGTTGGCCTGGGTGGCCGCATGCAGCCACATGCGGTGGTTCATCGCCGGGGCCACGATCAGCGGCGCGGTGGTCGCCAGGCACAGCGTGGTGACCAGATCGTCGGCCAGGCCATGTGCCAGCCGCGCCAGCAGGTCGGCGGTGGCCGGGGCCACGACCACCCGGTCGGCCCAGCGCGCCAGTTCGATATGCCCCATCGCCTGCTCGGCGGCACTGTCCCATAGCGTGGTGCGGGTCGGGTGCCCGGACAGCGCCTGGAAGCTCAGCGGAGTGACGAACTGCTGGGCGCCGCCGGTCATGGCGACCTGCACCTGCGCGCCGGCGTCGCGCAGGCGACGGACCAGTTCGAGCGATTTGTAAGCGGCAATGCCTCCGCCGACGCACAGCAGCAAGCGCTGTCCGTCCAGGGGGCGGGCCTGAGTGGAGCCGATCACGTCGGAGTCGTCCTACGGTTACAAGGACAACTAGATTAGCCGATGGTCCTGCCTGGCCTGATGGGCGTGGGCGATAAGCACCGGCAATCTCGCCATATGCACATACACGACTGGCCCAGCACCGAACGCCCGCGCGAAAAACTCCTGGCGCGCGGCGCGCCCGCCCTCTCCGACGCCGAGCTGCTGGCGATCTTCGTCGGCTCGGGCCTGCGCGGCCAGGACGCGGTCAAGACCGCGCGCGAGCTGCTGCACCGGCACGGTCCGCTGCGCGTGCTGCTGGACCGCCCGGCCTCGGCGCTGGCGCGCCTGCCCGGCCTAGGCCCGGCCTCGGCATGCAAGCTCAACGCGGCGCTGGAACTGGCGCACCGCCACCTGATGAGCGGGCTGGAGCGCGGCGAAGCGCTCAGCGACCCGCCCAGCGTGGGCCGCTATTTTTGCCAGCGGCTGCGCGCACGCAGCTACGAAGTGTTTGCGGTGCTGTTCCTGGACAACCGCCACCGCGCGATCGCCTTCGAGGAAATGTTCACCGGCACCATCGACGGCGCCGACATCCATCCGCGCGAGGTGGTCCGCAAGGCGCTGCTGCACAACGCCGCGGCGGTGATCGTCGGGCACAACCACCCGTCCGGCAATCCGGAGCCGTCCGAGGCCGATCGCGCGGTCACCCAACGCCTGCTGCAGGGGCTGGACCTGGTGGATATCCGCCTGCTGGACCACTTCGTGATCGGCGATGGCCGGCCGGTATCGCTGGCCGAGCGCGGCTGGCTGGACGGGCGCGCTTGATGTCTGCACGGGATGCGCTGCCATCCGCGCAGATGCCGCCATCAGCGAGGCGGGCCGGACGCTGCGCGGCCCCGGGAACGCGGCGCGCTCGGTGCGGCTGACGGCCATTGCGTACGGGAAGCGGCCTGTGCCACGGGTGATCTGCGGCGCCCGGGCAATATTGCCGGCCGCAGATCCCTGTTGCGCCTGCGTGGTCGTCGCGTCGTGCTGGGGTGGATCGTTTGAGCCGGCGCGCCGACCTGAACCATCGGCCGGACCCTGCGCCGCGCGGTCGGGTAAAATCGCTGGTTTGGTTCCAAGCAGATCCCACGTGAAAGCCCAACTCCGCGCACTGATCGGCCAAGGCATCGAAGCCTTGCGCGCCAACGGCACCCTGCCCGCCGACACCCTGCCGCCGGATTTTGTGGTCGAGCGACCCAAGACCCGCGAGCATGGCGACTTCGCCACCAATGCGGCAATGCTGCTGGCCAAGCTCGCGCGCAGCAATCCGCGCGCACTGGCACAGGCGCTGGTGGCCGCGCTGCCGGCCAGCGACGATGTGACCAAGGTGGAGATCGCCGGTCCCGGCTTCATCAATTTCCATCTGGCGCCTACCGCGTATCAGCGCGAAGTGGCGCATGTGATCAAGCAGGGCCACGACTACGGCCGCGGCCTGGCCGGCAACGGCCGCTCGGTGGGTGTGGAATACGTTTCGGCCAACCCCACCGGCCCGCTGCACGTCGGTCATGGCCGCGCCGCGGCGATCGGCGACAGCCTGGCGCGCGTGCTCGATGCCAATGGCTGGAACGTCAAGCGCGAGTTCTACTACAACGATGCCGGCGTGCAGATCGAAAACCTGGCGCTGTCGGTGCAGGCGCGCGCGCAGGGGCTCACCCCCGACAGCGACGGCTGGCCGGAGAACGGCTACCGCGGCGACTACATCGCCGACGTGGCCAACGCCTACCTGGCCGGCGATACCGTCGACCTGGAAGGCCATCTGGTCACCGGCACCAAGGATCCGTCCGATCTCGAATCGATCCGCCGTTTCGCGGTGGCGTATCTGCGCAACGAGCAGAACCACGACCTGGCGGCGTTCCGCGTCGACTTCGATATCTATTTCCTGGAAAGCTCGCTGTACAAGGACGGCAAGGTCGAAGAAGCGGTGCAGAAGCTGATCGCCTCCGGCCACACCTACGAGGAAGGTGGCGCGTTGTGGCTGAAGTCCACCGACTTCGGCGACGACAAGGACCGCGTCATGCGCAAGTCCGACGGCACCTACACCTACTTCGTGCCGGACGTGGCCTACCACCTGACCAAGTGGCAGCGCGGTTACGAGCGCGCGATCACCGAACTGGGCGCCGACCACCATGGCTCGCTGACGCGCGTGCGCGCCGGCCTGCAGGCGCTGGAGCTGGGCATCCCGCAGGGCTGGCCGGAGTACGTGCTGCACCAGATGGTCACGGTGATGCGCGGCGGCGAGGAAGTGAAGCTGTCCAAGCGTGCCGGCAGCTACGTCACCCTGCGCGACCTGATCGAGGAAACCAGCGCCGATGCGGTGCGCTGGTTCCTGATCGCGCGCAAGCCCGATTCGCAGCTCACCTTCGACATCGACCTGGCGCGTGCGCAGAGCAACGACAACCCGGTGTTCTACGTGCAATACGCGCATGCGCGGGTGTGCAGCGTGCTGCGCCAGGCGCAGGAAAAGGGCTTCAAGTACGAACAGGCCAATGGCCTGGCCCAGCTGGCGCGGCTGGACGACGAGCACTCGCTTGCGGTGATGCTGGAGCTGTCGCGCTACCCGGAAGTGGTGGAGATCGCTGGCCAGGCGCTGGAGCCGTACCAGATTGCGCAGTACCTGCGTGAATTGGCACATGCTTTCCACACGTGGTATCACAACAGCAAGGTGCTGGTGGACGATGCCGCCGAGCGCGACGCCAAACTCACCCTGGCGGTGGCCACCCAGCAAGTGCTCGCCAACGGCCTGGAACTGCTCGGCGTCAGCGCTCCGGAAAAGATGTAGGTACGCCGCCGGGATGCCGCAGCCGGGTGTGCACATCCGCCTGGCTGCGGCGCAGGCACGGCAGCCCGCTCATCGCCTGCGCCGCACCCGGCAGCAGGCGCAGCGATTGCCGTAGCAAGCCGGGCAACGGCCCGCAACGACACGATTCGGAGAAGTGGTAGATGGCAGCACGACGCGGTAAGAGCCAGGCACGACGCAACACCAGCAATGGCACGCCCGGTTGGGTGTGGTTGGTGGCGGGCGCCGCGATTGCGGCGGTGATCTTCCTGGCCGCGCCCAACCTGTTCAAGAAGGACGGCGACGGCTTCCTGCGCGTGGGCCCGCGGGCCAATCCCGATGCGCAGCCCGAGCCGGTGGCCGATGCCGACACCGATACGCCGGCCGAGCTGCCCAGGCCCAGCACGCAGCCGCCCAAGCCGCAGGCCAAGCCCGGCGATGCGCAGACCCAGTACGACTTCTACACCTTGCTGCCCGGCAAGGAAGTGCAGATGTCCGATGCGGAACTGGCCGCCAGCGCGCGTGCCGAAGAAGCTGCGCGCGCGCGCGCGGCGCTGGAAGGCAAGCCGGTGCCACCGGCACCGGGCGCCGCAGCCAGCGTCGCGGCGGCCACGCCTGCCGCCAGCGTGCCGGTGCCCTTGAACGAACCGGCCGCCCGCGTGCCCAAGCCGTTACCGGAAGCCGCCCAGACCCGCCCGGCCGCCACGCCTGCGCCAACCGGCACCGCCGCGCTCACCACGCCAGCGGCCACGGTGCCCAAGCCGGCTATCGCCGCAGCCGGCACGACGGCGTCCAGCCCTGCCGCCGCGCCTGCGGTGACCGACAACACCCGTTACATCCTGCAGGCCGGCTCGTTCGGCGCCTCCGGCGATGCCGAATCGACCAAGGCCAAGCTGGCGATGATGGGCCTGGCCGCCCGGGTGGAATCGGCTGAAATCAGTGGCAAGACGGTGTATCGCGTGCGCATGGGGCCGTACGGCAGCGCTGGCGAACTGGCCGAGGCCAAGCAGAAACTCACCGGCAGCGGCTTGCCTGCCATCGCGATCAAGGCGCAGTAAGCGCAGGTGATGCGCCGCCTCGCCGGCTCGCTGCTGGGACTGCTCGCGCTGATCGGCAGCGCGCAGGCCACCGAGCAGATCCCCGACCGCATCCAGATCGACGGCCGGCAGGCAGAACTGCTGGCGGAGCCCTTGTCCGGGCCGCTGGACGACCCCGCCACCTGGAAGCGCTTCGTCGCCAGGGCCGGCACGGCCCTGGGCAGCTGTACGGCCAACTGGCGCGGCTATCAGGCGTTCTGGCGCCTGGACGCACAGCAGCTGGTACTCGATCGGGTGGTCCTGGGCGCCTGCCGCGATGCACCGCCGGAGTTGCCGCTGGAGGTGGTGTTTCCCGGCCAGCGCGCGCCGGTACCGGCGGTGTGCGTGGATGGCGAAATAATCGTCGCGTTGCCGCCTGCCGCAGAGGCGCCATCGGCGGCGGCCAGCTACCGGGTCCTGCAGCTGCGCCGCGGCCGGGTGATCGCGCAAGACACCCTGACCGAACAGATGCTGCGCGCCCGACGCGCTGCAGCCGCCAGCGGCGACCCCGTTCCCTGATACCCCCCTTCCCCTGCCTGGAGTTCCCCATGTCCAAGACCGTCATGATCACCGGCGCCACCTCCGGATTCGGCAGCGCCGCGGTGCGCCGCTTCGCCGCCGCCGGCTGGAAGGTCATCGCCACCGGCCGGCGTGCCGAGCGCCTGGAGGCGTTGGCCGCGGAACTGCCGGCCGGCCAGGTGCACACCGCCGCCTTCGACATGCGCGATGCGCCGGGGCTGGCGGCGGCCATCGACGCGTTGCCGGCCGCCTTTGCCGACATCGACGTGCTGGTCAACAACGCCGGGCTGGCGCTGGGCACCGCGCCAGCGCAGCAGGCCGACCTGCAGCAGTGGCAGCAGATGATCGACACCAATGTCACCGCCCTGGTGGCCCTCACCCACCGGCTGCTGCCGGCATTGATCGCACGCCGCGGCGCCATCATCAACATCGCCTCGGTGGCGGCCACCTACCCGTACACCGGCGGCAATGTCTACGGCGGCACCAAGGCCTTCGTGCAGCAGTTTTCGCTGGGCCTGCGCTCGGACCTGCACGGCACCGGCGTGCGCGTGACCTCGATCGAACCGGGCATGGCCGAAACCGAATTCACCCTGGTGCGCACCGGTGGCAACCAGGCCGCCTCCGACACGCTCTACCGCGGCGCCACCCCGATGACGGCCGAAGACATCGCCGAGCAGATCTTCTACGTGGCCAGCCTGCCGGCGCACCTGAACATCAATCGGCTGGAAATCATGCCGGTGACGCAGTCGTTCGCCGGTTTCCAGGTGGCACGCGACCCACAGTGAGGCGGCGGCAGGCGGGATCTGCAGGCTCGTCGGGTGCAGCTCCCGCCGCAACCGGCAACGTGCGTCCCGCGAGCGTGCGCTGGGCGAGGCGCAATGCGGTCGCCCCCATCCTGTGTCGTGGCCGCGTCGTGCCTGGCAACAGCTCATCGTCTGTCCTGGGAGCTGCAGCGCCGACCGTCGCGTCGGTCACTGCGCTGCGGTCTGCAATGCCCGTGCTCGCCGCCGTACCAGGCCGCCGCGCAGCTGCAGGAAGGGCCGTTCCACACCGTAATGCAGCACCGCGCCCGCCAGCAGGGCCGCAACGCCATACGCGGCAAACGCCAGCACGCCCCGCCCTTCCAGTACAGTGCCGAACCACGCCTGGGTGAGGTGGAAGACGGCCTTGTGGGTCAGGTACAGGCTGTAGGAGACCGTCGCCAGCCAGGCCGCGCCGGGCACATGCAGGCGGCCAGACAGGCTGTCGGTCGCGCTGCCCGCCAGCACCAGCAAGGCCAGGCCGACCGAAAGCACCGGCCAACCCACTGCATTGCCGATCAGGCCGGTGCGCTCGCGAAACAGCCACATCGCCAGGGCCAGCGTCGCGATGCCGGCCAGCAACCAGGTGCCTCCACGCTGCTGTAGCCGTTGCCAGGTCTGCGGGCGAAACACCTTGAGCACTGCGAGCGCCACGCCGGCCAGCAGGCCATCGAGACGGTTCCAGGTGGGGTAGTAGATGTCTTCGACAAACCAGTTGCGCTGCTGCCCGGCGCCGATCTGGTCCAGCGCAGTGTTGTGCAGCCATACGCTGCTGCGCAAGGCGATGCCGGCCACCACCACCGCCACGCACAGGGCGATGAAGCGGGCCGCCGAGGGGCGCCGCAGCAAGAGCGTGGCCAGCAGCGGGAACACCAGATAGAAATGCTCTTCCACGCACAGCGACCAGGCGTGCGAGAAGGCGGCCTGCTGGCCGTAATCGACGAACAGGTTCAGGGTGAAACTGACGAACATCCACCACGGCGCCAGCCCGGGCGCTTCGCGAAACCCCGGCCACGCCATGTAGACGATCAGCACCACCGCAAACGCCGGCAGGATGCGCAAGGCGCGCCGCAGGTAGAAGTCCCCGAAATCCAGCCGCTGCCCGCGCGCCAGCGGTGTCAGCACCTGGCTGCCGATCAGAAACCCGCTCAGCACGAAGAACAGGTCCACTCCCATCCAGCCGTAGCGCGACAGCCACGCCCAGTCCGGCCCCAGCCCGCCGACCACGAAGGAATGGAACAGCATCACCCAGATGATGGCGATGCCACGCAGCAGGTCCAACGCGGGATAGCGCATGTGGGGGGAGACAAGCCAGGGAAGCGCGATTGTGCCCCACGCACGGTGTGTGCATAACCGCTTGCGGCGCGGACCGGGCATCGGCTGGCCGCATCGCGTGGGTGCAAGCTGGTTCTTGCGTGTGCAAGGACCCGGTGTTCGGAGGGCACGCCTGCACCACCACACCACGACCGCCGCATACCGATCGACGACGATCATGAGCAGCGCTGCATCGGTCGCGCGCGGGTGGCTGTACCGCCCCGGCGCAGGTACCGCCGCCACTGGTGCGGCCATCCATGCCGCGCATGACCTGCCGTGCGACAGGCCACCGATCCGCAGCGCCTGCCGCCTGCCGCCCGTCGCGAACAGAAGCCTGGAATCGAAGACGCGCAACGCGCCGAAACCACGGATTAGCACCAACTTTTCTTTATAGCATTTGCTATATTACCTGCAGCCAGCCGGCCGTCTCGGCCAGCCCTCGTCGCGATCGGCCGCGCTGTCGCGACACCCCACGCTCCCCCGGCTTTCCATCCAGGTCTTCGCATGCACCACACCCCCGCGCCCCCGCATCGCGTCGATGCCGTGCGTTCCCTCGTCCTGCTGGCCGCTTCCCTGGCCGGCGATGCAGTCGCTGCGGTGGCCGAGGACGCCACCACGACGCCGCAGGCAGTGGCGCTGGACCGCATCGAGGTCAAGGTCAGCACCGCCACGCGCACCGAGCGCCTGCTGGCGGATGTGCCCGTGCGTACCGAAGTGCTGCGCCAACAGGACATCGCCTTGCGCGCCGCCACCGACGTCTCGCAGGCGGTCGAACTGATCAACGGACTGCGGGTGGAGAGCAACTGCCAGAACTGCAACACCTCCGAGGTGCAATTGCTGGGCTTGCCTGGCGCCTATAACCAATTGCTGTTCGACGGCACGCCGCTGCTGTCCACGCTGGGGAGCGTGTACGGCCTGGAGCAGATCCCCAGTGCGTTCATCGACCGCATCGAAGTGGTCAAGGGCGGCGGTTCGGCCTTGTACGGGCCCGGCGCCGTGGCCGGTGTGGTCAACCTGATTTCCGAGCGACCGGTACGCAACGGGGGCTACGTGCAAGCGGGCGTGGACGTGCTCGAGGGCACGCCGCAATGGAACCTGGATGGCCGTCTGAATCTGATCACCGACGACGATCGCTTCGGCGTGGCGGTGGTGGCACAACGCTCCGACGACGACGGTATCGACTACAACCACGACGGCTACACCGAAATCACCCGCAAGGACCTGCGCCTGGGCGGCGTCCAGCTCTGGTACGCACCCACCGCCCAGACCCGCCTGCGCGCCGATTATCAGTCCACCGACGAATCGCGACGCGGCGGCAATCGATTGGGGGTCCCCGAATACCTGGCCAACATCGCCGAATCGCTGCACACCCGCTATCGGCGCGGCGGGCTGAGCTGGGAACAAACGCTGAGTGAGGACGCCGATTTCCGCATCAGCTATGCGTTCGCCGCGATCGATCGCGACAGCTTCTACGGTGGCCTGGGCGAGGTGGCAACCAATCCAGACGATCCCGCCTACGACCCCCGCCAACTCTCCCCTTCGGTTCCCGGCAGTGCGGCAGCGCGGTCCTACGATCAATACGGCTACACCGAGAATCCTCTGCAGTTCGTCGATAGCCAGTTCAACTGGCGGCTGGGCGCGCACGCAGTGGCCTTCGGTCTTCAGTACAAGCGCGAGACCCTGCGCGATTTCAATCTGGATGCGACCGGCCGGCGTCTGCGCACGCTCGCCGATGCGCGCTTCCGCAACCTGGGCGGCTTTGTCCAGGACGAGTGGGCGGTGAGCGAGCAGGTGGATCTGGTCCTGGGCGCGCGCCTGGACAAGAGCTCGGAACTGGAGAACAGCGTGTTTTCGCCGCGCCTGGCGCTGGCCTGGCAGGCCACTGCCAACCTGAAGTGGCGCGCAGGCGTGTCCACCGGCTTCCGTGCACCGGAGATCTTCCTGGAAGACGTGCACGTGGACACGCTCGGCGCTGCACCGGTACGGGTGCGCAACGCCGATGGATTGCGCGAGGAGCGCGCGATGACCGCAATGCTGGGGATGGACTGGCGCAGCGATCCGGCGCAACCGCGCTGGAGCTGGGATGCGACCGCCTCGTTCACCCGGCTGCGCGACACCTTCGTGCTCGGGCAGATCCGCAGCGACGCCGACGGCAACCTCTTCCAGCTTCGTGACAATGCATCCGGTTCGACGGTGGCCGGGCTGGAAAGCAACCTGGCGTGGCAACCCAGCGCGCAGTGGCGCGCCAGCGCAGGCGTGGCGTGGTACCGCTCGCGCTACGATCAGGCACAGCTGATCTTCGACGACACCGCCGATGGTGGCGACACCCGCATCGCCAGCACCCGCTATCTGAAGACGCCGGAATGGAGTGGACTGGCGCAACTCACCTGGCAACCCAGCGAGGCGTTCCAGGCCTTCCTCGCGACCCGCTACACCGGCCGCATGGACGCATTGAACAACCGCCTCGGCGTCTTGCGTCGTACCCCGGATTTCTGGAACACCGATGTGGGCGTGCTCTGGCATCTGCATTGGGGCGCGAGTGGCAGCCAGCAGTTCAGCGTGGCGTTCGGGGTGAAGAACCTGTTCGATCGACGCCAGCGCGACCTGGAGGTGGGCGCCGGCCGCGACAGCGATTATGTCTACGGGCCGCGCCTGGGACGCGCGTGGTATCTCAACCTGCGCCATGCGTTCTGAGCGTGCGCGATGGCGGCTGGCGGTGTGCTGTCTGCTGGCATGCGCGCTGCCGGCCGGCGCGCAGCAAGGCCCGCAGCTGCGACGGGAGATCGCGCAGGCCTTGGTGGTGCCCGCCACCGACCGCATGCAGACCTTCCGCTGGACGCGCGAGCCGGCCGTGATCGCGCTGTACTTCGGTGCCGACTGGTGCGGCCCCTGCCATGCGTTCGTTCCCGAATTGATCCGGGTGCGCGCGGCACTGCGCGAGGCCGGCGCCGACACCGAGGTGGTGTATGTCAGCCAGGACCATTCGCAAGCGCAGATGCGCCGCTACATGCGCCTGCAGCAGATGCCCTGGCCGGCGATCGACTATCGCCGTCTTCCCGCATTGCCCGCATTGCGCCGGCTCGCCGGCACCGCGCCGCCGAACCTGGTGCTGCTGGATCGCAACGGCACTGTACTGGCCAGCGGCTGGCAGGGCCGGCGCTACACCGGCCTGGTGCCGGTGCTGCGCAGCTGGAGCGCGCATGTCCAACCCGGCGCGGCGGAGGCCTTGCAGGACGCACCGAAGGATCCCGCCGCACTTCCGGAGGCGCGCGATTGATTGCGTTGGCGATTGCGCCTGCCGGCAGCGGCCAGCTGTCGAACGACAGCTCACTGCTTCCCGGACCTGGCGACCTCACACGGCCATCCCGTCACGCAACGGCCCGTTCGCTACGGGCGACCGGCGTCATTGGCATTGCAGCGTTCAGCAGCCCCCACGCTTCCAGCTGATCCACCGCGGTGCGTACGCCGTCTTCCTCGCCGATATGCTGCCCCAGCGCACGCGCGGCCGCACGCGCGGCCGCACGCATGGCCGGCGCGCTGGCCTGGCGCAGTGCGTCGGCCAGCCCGTCACGCAACGGCCCGTTCGCTACGGGCGACCGGCGTCATTGGCATTGCAGCGTTCAGCAGCCCCCACGCTTCCAGCTGATCCACCGCGATGCGTACGCCGTCTTCCTCTCCGATACGCTGCCCCAGCGCACGCGCGGCGGCACGCATGGCCGGCGCGCTGGCCTGGCGCAGTGCGTCGGCCAGCCGCTGCGGCTGCAGACAGACGCGGGCGAGCGCCGGCGGCGCCACGCCGCGCTGGGCCAGGCAATGTGCCCAGAACGGCTGGTCGTACCCGAACGGCAGCACCACCGAGGGAATGCCCGCCGCCAGCGCGGCACCGGTGGTGCCGGCACCGCCGTGATGCACCGCCACGGCCACGCGCGGGAACAACCAGTCGTGCGGTGCGTGCTCCAGATGGAAGAAGCGTTCGGCATCGTCGGCGGCGGCCTCCTGCCCATCGGTGAGTCCGCCCCACCCGCTGGCCAGCAGGGCACGCTGGCCGGTCAGACGCACCGCCGCCTTGACCGTGGCGGTGAGCTGCGCCGCGTCGGAACTGGTCATGCTGCCGAAACCGATATACAGCGGCGGTGGCCCGGCCTGCAGGAAGGCCTGCAGGTCTGCCGGCGGTTGCCACTGCGGCTGCGGCAGCTGCCAGAAGCCGCAGACCTGCGCGCTGGGCGGCCAGTCCGGTGGACGCGGGCATAGCTGGGCGCTGTAGCCGTAGATCACCCGCAGCGCGCTGCGGTCCGGTCCGCGCCACGGGTAGGCCGGCAGGCCCAGCGCCGGCCGTACGATGTCGTTGAGCGCCGGGCGCATCAGCTGCCAGCCGGCAAAGCGCACCAGGTGATGCAGCGCCACGCTCACCCGCCCGGGAAACCGAACGCTCGGCATCACCATCAGCGGCAGATGCCGCGAAGCGGTCAGCGGCTGCAGTTGCGCGAACACCACCGGCAGCCCGTAGGCCTGCCCCAGGCTGTGGGCCAGGAAGCTGGCGCTGCCCACGCCCAGGATCAACCCGGCATCGGCACAGGCCGCACGGCCCTGCTCGGCCCAGTCGCGCGCCCAGTCCAGCAGCTGCGCGCGCAAGGTGCCCCAGATGCCGCGCCAGCCACCACGCATCTCGGCCACGTGCGGGTTGCCCTGCAGCAGTTGCTGGTGGTCGCCGCTGAGCGGGAAGAACTCCAGCCCGTTGGCGCGGATCAGCGCTTCGAAATTGCCGCTGGTCAGCACCCGCACCGGATACCCGCGCTGGCGCAGGCCACGTCCCAGCGCGATGATCGGGCGCACGTCGCCGTGGGTGCCCAGGGTGGCGATGACGATCGGTCGATGGGCGGTAGCACTTGCCGGGATCTCAGGCATATTCGGCCACCCCGTCGCTGGCAGTGGCGATGCTGCCGTCGCGCAGCGACACCGGGCCGGTGGCGGCATGCAGCAATGCGCACAGCCTGGTCGAATGCGTGGCCGACAGCATCGAGTGATGGTCGCTATCCAAGCCATGCAGGTGCAGCGTGCGCACGTACGGACGCCAGGCCTGCGGCCGGTAGTCCACCCACTGCGCATCGTCGCCGCCGGAACTCATCCGCACGTTCGCCTCGACGAACACCACGTCCTGATTCAATGCGCGGGGGCGGTGACGGCGCGCCAGGTGCAAGTGATGCTGGGTCACGTCGCCCAGGTCGTCCAGCAGCGTGGGGCGCTGTTCGAGCAGCTGGCGTACGGCCGGCAAGGTGGTCAGCCCGTAGTGGTCGCACAGCAGGCTGGCCAGCTCGGCCACGGTGGTCGGCATCGGCTGGTCGTGGGCCAGGGTCAGGCCCAGCGCATGCACCGACGCGCGCACGTTCTCCGCTTCCGGCAGCGCGGCGGCCTGTTCCAGATGCGGGTAGCTGTCCAGCATCGCCAGCAGTTCGACATCCTCGCCCAGGTCGTGCAGCTCGGCCGCGATGGCATGGGCGATCAGCCCGCCCAGCGACCAGCCGATCAACCGGTACGGGCCGTGCGGCTGCACGCTGCGCATGCGCGCCAGATAGTCGCGCGCAATCGCCTCGATACTGTCCGGGCGATGCTGCCGGTCGCTCAATGCCGGCGACTGCAACGCATACACCGGCCACTGCGGGTCGAGCTGGCCGAGCAGGGTGAGATACGACCAGCCCAGCCCGATCACCGGATGGATGCAGAACAACGGTGTGCTGCCGGGCGTGCCTGCACGCAAGGGCAACAGCACGCCCAGGGGATCGTTCGCCGGCTGCGCGCTGCGCCTGATCACCTCGGCCAGGCCGGCGATCGTCGGCGCATGGAACAACGTGCCCAGCGGCAGTTCGACACCGAACAGCTGCGGAAAGCGCGCTGCCATTTCCGCCGCGCGCAGCGAATCGCCGCCCAGCTCGAAGAAGTTGTCGTCCACGCCCACCGCCTGGATGCCCAGCACCTCGCGCAGCAAATCTGCCAGCTGCTGTTCCAGCGCATCGCGCGGCGCCACCTGCGCACGCACCGCCACCACACCCGGCGCAGGCAGGGCACGGCGGTCCAGCTTGCCATTGGCCGTCAGCGGCAAGGCCGCCAGCATGACCCACAGGCTTGGAATCATCGACGCCGGCAAGCGCTGCTGCAGATGCGCACGCAGCGTCTCGGTCGACGGCGCCGTACCGTGCTTGCCCACCACATAGGCCAGCAACTGCAGCGCCGTATCGCCGTCCTGGTGCGCCACCACGGCAACCTGCGCCACCTGGGCATGCAGCAGCAACGCGTTCTCGATCTCGGCTGGCTCCACACGGTGGCCGCGGATCTTCAACTGCGCATCGGCGCGGCCGATGAATTCCAGCAGGCCATCCTCACGCTGACGCACGCGATCGCCGGTGCGGTACATGCTGCTGCCGTCGGCGGCGAACGGGTCGCGCAGGAAGCGCTCGCTGGTCAGCTGACGCTTGCCGCGGTAGCCCTTGGCCACGCCGGCCCCACCGATGTACAGCTCGCCGATCGCACCGGTCGGCAATGGCTGCCGCTGTGCATCGAGTACGTAGACGCGCGTATTGAGCAGCGGCCTGCCGATCGGTGGCGCCGCGGCATCGGTCAACTGCAGCGGCATGATGGTCGACCAGATGGTGGTTTCGGTGGGTCCGTACAGCTGGGTCAGGCGCCCCGCCCGGCTCAGCAACTGGCCGGCCAGTTCCGGCACCAGCGCCTCGCCGCCCACCAGCGCATGCAGACGATCCAGCGCAAGATCCTGGTTGGCCAGCAGGATGCGCCACAGCGACGGCGTGGCCTGCACCAGGCTGATCTGCTCGCCGGCGATCAAGCGCGCCAGGCTGCGCGGATCGTGGCTGATTCCGGCCGGTGCGATGACCACGCGCGCGCCCACCAGCAGCGGCAGGTACAACTCCAGCCCGGCGATGTCGAAGGTGATGGTGGTGACGGCCAGCACGCGGTCGCGCGGGCGCAGCGCCAGCTCGTGTTCCATCGCATGCAGAAAATTGAACAGGTTGCGATGGCTGATCTCCACGCCCTTGGGCGCGCCGGTCGAACCGGAGGTGTACAACACGTAGGCCGTGCCATCGGGCGTGGCCAGCGGCGCGATCGCTTCCGGCAACACCGCCGGGCGGGGATCCAGCCAGACCATGCCGCCGATCAGGTAGCGCTCGCACAGCGCAGGCTCGCACACCAGCGCGATGGCGCCGGAATCGTTGAGCATCTGGCGGTTGCGCGCGGCCGGGCTCTCCGGGTCCAGCGGCAGGTACGCCGCACCGCTCCACATGATCGCCAGCAGCGCCACCAGCAGCTGCTCGCTGCGCGGCAAGGCCACGGCCACCACATCGCCGGGGCGCACGCCATCGGCGACCCACTGCGCGGCAATGCGCGAGGCCAGCTCGCACAAGGTGGCGTAATCCAGTGTGCGGTTGTCGTACTGCACGACCACGGCGGCAGGCATCAGTTCGGCACGCTGCAGCATGCCGTGCAGGAGCGTGGCATCGGCCGGCAGCGGCGCGTCGGTACGGTTCCAGGTGTACAGCAGGCGCTGGCGCTCCTGCTCGCCCAGTACGTCGAGCTCGCCCAGCGCGCAGGTGGGCTGGTCGAGCACGGCATCGGCCAGCTGGGTCAGGCGCCGGCAATGCTCGGCCAGTTCGTGGCTGTCGTACAGCGCCGGGTTGGCATCCAGATCGAAGCGCAGTGCCGCGCCATCGCCGCGTTCGTAGCAGAAGATGGTCAGGTCGTCGGCCGGTCCGTTGCAGAGGTTGTGCGGCATCGCATACGCCTGGCCAAAACGCAGCGCGTAGTCGAAGGCTTCGATGTTCACCGCCAGGCGGGCGAACTTCTGCTCGATGCCGAACATGCCAAGGTCGCGGCGCACGTCCTCGAAGCGGTATTGCTGGTGGCGCAGCGCGCTCCTGACCACCGAGGCCACCTGTGCGAACAAGGTGTGGACCGGTTGCTGCGGGTCCATCTTCAGCCGCAGCGAGATCACGTTGGCGACCAGGCCGGCGGTATGCCGGTAGCGCGCATTGATCCGGCCGGTCACCGGCATGGCCAGCACCAGGTCTTCGGCACCGGTGCAGCGGTAGTAATACGCGGCGATCAGGGAAATCAGCATCTGCGGCAGGCTGGCGCCGTACTCCTTGCCCAGCGCACGCAGGCGCACCACCTGCTGCGGCGAAAACTGCCCGATGCCGCGCAGCAGGCCGGTGGACAGGTGATTACCCGGCCGCGCCAGGGTGACCGGCGGCGGCAGATCGGCCAGTTGCTGCATCCAGTAGCTGCGGTCGCGCTGAAAGCGATCGGAGTCGCGGTACTGCTGTTCCATCTCGATCAGCGACAACGCGCTGCCGTACTCGGCAGGCTCGGGCTCCACGTTCGCCGCGTAGGCGTTATAGAGCACCGCCATCCGCTGCATCATGATCGAGGCGCAATAGCCATCCATCACCAGATGGCTGACGCACTGCACCCACATGTGGTGATCTTCGCCGAGGCGGAATACCGCGCAATGCCACAGCGGCCCGTTGCGCAGGTCCTCCGGCTTGCGGATTTCCTCGGCCACCCAATGCTCGGCGGCATTGCGCGGCGCCGGGTCGTCGCTGACGTCGAAGAACGGTACTGGCGCGGTGTACTCCGGCAGGACGACCTGGTGCGGCACGCCCTCGTGCTCATGGATGCAAAGGCGCAGCGTGTCGAACTCGCGCGCCAGCTGCAGCGTGGCGCGGATCAGCAGCGCAGGATCCAGTGGACCGAACAATTCCAGCGCTTCGGACAACATCAAGGTGTTGTCGGTATGCAACTTGTTGGCCACCCACAGGCCACGTTGTGCCCTGGTCAGTGGAAACAGTGGGGCGGCATCAGCGTGCATCGCATGCATCCTTCTGTGTGGCGCGCAGTCGCCCGGCGCTTTGGCTGCAGCGCAGTCAAAGAAACGTCGGATCGGCACCCGGTAATGAAACGCAAGATAGAGGACACCAGCGACTGTCGGCGAATACCGGCAATACGTGGTGGAAACGCACAATGGAAACGCACAACGAGGCGACATGCACGATCGAGACCCCGATGTGCACTGTCATGGGTGAAGCAACTTGTATCCCGACAAGTTAAGCAAACACTAACAACTCGCGAACTTAATGAACCGTGCAAAAATCACGAAATGCGGGTCTTTCGTAATTATTTTGTTCCAAAATGTGATTCCTACAGACGTTCTGCATGCGCGTATGCGCTTGGGTCGCCTTGTGCATGCAACTGACACACGATGTGGTGCAGGCAGACCGCAAGAGCCACCAAACATCTGTTTTCAAGGCGATTTCGCACTGTCGTGGCACGCCGGCCCAGGCTGTCGATAAGACCATTTCAAACAACGCCATTGGTACAAATGGATCTGCAAAAAATCACTTGATGCAATCGGTGATGATCGCCGGCGTGATCGCAATCTGGCGGGCGGCCAGGCGAATGCCGTCAATCGATTGACGTCTCGCGCCGTGTATAAAAGCGAGCAGTGGCAACGATGGCGCGTGTAAATCACGGCAAGGCGTGACTTGCCGGCACGCCATCGCAGGCAGCGAGGCGTGGGCCTGCCAGTATCAGGCGCAGGCGTTCGAAGGCAGGGGTGGGCTGGACTCCCCGCCATAACCGCAAGCGTGCGCCACGGTGAGATGGCGCGACGGCAGTGCCGCGCGCTGCAGCAGGGGCCGCAGCGCGCCGAGGATCAGCCGAGCGGCTCGTCGGACAGATAGGTGTAGCCGGTCAGCCCGGCTTCCAGCGCCTGGCTCAGCTGCTGCGCGCGCTCCGGCGGCAGCTGCGCGGCGGCGATGCGCTCGGCATAGGTCGCGCGCAGCGTGTCCAGGTGATAGCCCACGTAATCGAGCATCACATCGGTGGTATCGCCGCGACGCTGCTGCATGATGCGATATCCGTCGCCGTCCACGGCCACTTCCACCGCATCGGTATCGCCGAACAGGTTATGGATATCGCCCAGGATTTCCTGGTAGGCACCAACCAGGAAGAAGCCGATGCGATAGCTCTCACCCGCGTTCAAGGCATGCAGCGGCAGCGAGCTGTCCAGGCTCTCGTTCTCGACATAGGTCTTGACCATGCCATCCGAATCGCAGGTCATGTCGGCGATGATGCCGCGCCGCTGCGGTGCCTCGTTCAGGCGCTCGATCGGCACGATCGGGAACACCTGGTCGATCGCCCACACATCCGGGATCGATTCGAACACGCTGAAGTTGACGAAGTACTTGTCCACCAGCCGCTCGTTGAGCTCGTCCAGCACCGGGCGGTGGCTCTTCTCGTCGAAGCTCAACCGTGCGCGCACGCCGTGGGCGATGGCATAGAACAGGTCGTCGATGCGGGCACGATGGGTCAGGTCGATCTGGCCCAGCGCATAGGCGCTCAAGCCCTCGGCATGGAAGTGCTGGGCCTCCTGGAACAGTTCCACCGCCGGGCGCACGTCCAGTTCGTCGTGGATCTCGCGCAGGTGGCGGATCGCCGCCGGTTCGTCATCGTGCGCATCGGGCACGCGGCCTTCCGGCGCCTGCTCCACTTCGGAGACGTTGGCGATCAGCACCGCATGGTGGGCCGTCATCGCGCGGCCGCATTCGGTGACGATGCGCGGCGGAGCCAGGCCATGTTCCTCGCAGGCGCTGGCCAGCGGCTGCACGATATTGCTGGCGTACGAATGCAGGCCGTAGTTGATCGAGCAATAGCTGCGCGAGCGGGTGCCTTCGTAGTCGATGCCCAGGCCGCCGCCCACATCCACATGGCTGATCTTCGCGCCCAGCCGCGAGAGCTCCACGAAATAGCGCGTGGCTTCGCGCATGCCGTTGGCGATGTCGCGCACGTTGGAGATCTGCGAGCCCATGTGGAAATGCAGCAGATTCAGGCTGTCGGCGTACTCGGTGTCGCGCAGCGATTTCCACAGGTCCAGCACCTGGCGCGGCGACAGCCCGAACTTGGCCTTGTCACCGCCGCTGTTCTGCCACTTGCCCGCACCCAGCGAGGCCAGGCGCATGCGCACGCCCAGGCCCGGCTTGACGTCCAGCGCGCGCGCCTCTTCCAGCACCAGGGCCAGCTCGGAGGGCTTTTCGATCACGATGAAGGTCTGCAGGCCGAGCTTGCGGCCGATCAGCGCCAGCCGGATGTATTCGCGGTCCTTGTAGCCGTTGCAGACGATCAGCCCGCCCGGGCGCGACAGCGCCAGCACCGCCATCAGCTCCGGCTTGCTACCCGCTTCCAGGCCGAAGCCCTCGCCGTGATGGCCGGCCAGGGTGCCGGCCACGCCACGGTGCTGGTTGACCTTGATCGGGTACACCGCGGTATAGCCGCCGGCGTAGTCCCACTCCGATTGCGCCTGCGCGAACGCCGCCTGCAGCTTGCCCAGGCGCTGACCCAGGATGTCCGGGAAGCGCACCAGCAGCGGGAGTTTTGCCCCGGCCGCGCGCGCGGCATCCACCACTTCGGGCAGCGACACTGCCGGGCCATCGGCGGTCGGTTTGACCACCACATGGCCGGCGGCGTTCACATCGAAATACCCATCGGCCCAATGCGGGATCGAGTAGGTCTTGCGGGCGTGGTCGAGGGACCAATCGCTCATTTCGTTGTCTCGGCTGGGGCAAAAGGGCGTGAATTGTAACGCCTGGCATGCCGAGGGTCCGTTACAATCCGCGCCGACTTCACGCCCCGCTCCTGGTCGGATCGGGGCCGAGCAAGGGTCGGCCGCTGCGCAGTCTGGCTGCACGCGGCTGCGCCCGACCCTCCTCCGGCGCTACGCGCCACCTTCTCCCGGCAGGAGAAGGAACCGCCCGCTTCTTTTAGTTTAGGACGTCCGCATGAGCAGCAACGACAACTGGTACATCGAACACTTCCAGCCCACCGGGTCGGCCATCGGCTTCCGCATCAGCGGCAAGCTGGACGAGGTGCAGTCCCCGTTCCAGAAGATCGAGATCTACCAGACCACCGATTGGGGCAGGCTGATGCTCATCGACGGCGCGGTGATGCTGACCAGCCGCGACAATTTCTTCTACCACGAGATGATCAGCCATCCGGCGCTGTTCACCCATCCCGCGCCCAAGCGCGTGGTGATCATCGGCGGCGGCGACTGCGGCACGCTGCGCGAGGTGCTCAAGCACCCGGGCGTGGAAAGCGCGACCCAGTGCGATATCGACGAGCAGGTCACGCGCATGTCGGAGAAGTATTTCCCCGAGTTGTGCGATTCCAACCACGATGCGCGCGCCGAGCTGCTGTTCGACGACGGCGTGGCCTACATGGCCAACTGCCCGGCCGGCAGCGTGGATATCGTGATCGTCGATTCCACCGACCCGGTGGGCCCGGCCGAAGGCCTGTTCAACAAGGCGTTCTACGAGAGCTGCTTCAAGGCGCTGAAGGACGACGGCCTGCTGGTGCAGCAGTCCGAATCGCCGCTGGCGCTGTTGGACCTGATCAACGAGATGCGCACCGAGATGGGCAAGGCCGGCTTCCAGTCGTTCAAGACCCTGCCGTTCCCGCAGCCGTGCTACCCCACCGGCTGGTGGAGCGTGACCATGGCCAGCAAGCAGGCCAAGGCCGATTTCGCCTTCCGCCAGGCCGACGCGCAGGCCAAGAGCTTCGACACGCTGTACTACACCGCGCACCTGCACACCGGCGTGCTGGTTGCACCGCCGTTCGTGGCCAAGGCGCTGGGCGAGTAAGCGCAGGCGGGCGCTGTAGAGCGCCAGCCGCGCCCAAACCACAGCGGGGCGGATGTTGCCATCCGCCCCGTTGCCGTATCTACCGTACTGCGTCGCCAATCAGAAGCGAACTTCGGCGCCTACGTTCAACACTTCGGCACGGTTGATGGTGATGTCTTCGCCGTAGTCGTAGTAGTCGTTGGCGTACACATAGTTGGTGTACATCACGCTCACACTGGCGTATTTGCCCAGGTCCACACCCAAGCCGACGCCCGCGTAGCCACCGTAGATTTCCTCGCTCGTCTCTGCGACATCGGCGTACCACGAGCCCAGGCGCACCATCGCAAACAACGGGCTATCACCGAAGTTGAAGCGCGCCGTGCCACCAAGGCCGCCAAACTTCACGGACGGGATAAAGATGTCGTCCGTGCTCTCGCCGCGATCCAGGCGACCGATCGATGCTTCAAGACCGATGAGGGTCACCGAGCCTGCGCGCCAGCGATAACCAGCGCTTAGACCGAGCATGTCCTGCTTATAGCCATCGAACACCTCTGCTCTACCGCGTTGCACGCTGATGAAGGCACCGCTGTCGATGCGGGACTCTTCGCGCGGGGCGGCCGCCACATACGCAGGCACAGGTGGCGATGCCACTGCGGGTGCTTGCGCCGTCACCGTAGTGAATCCGCCGCTCTGGCCAGACGCGTTACCGTCGCTGCCGGCCGGTGCCGTAGCAGTTGTGGTGGGCGTTGTGGCCGATACCGGAGCAGTCGGTGCTGCACTGCCCTGCGGGCCGGCCTGTTGCTGCTTTTGCTGCTGGCGGTAGCTATCCCAGCCGCGCGAGAGCGATTGCGCCGAGGCCTGTGCCGTGACGCCAAGCGCCGTGCAGGCCAACAGCAGTGTTGCGGTCTTTTTCATCACGTTCCCCTGAGTGGTCGTCCATCGTTCCGCATCCTTGCGCACGCAGGCGGACCTGACGGGCGTCGGGAAGTGGTGCAGTTGCTGCCGTCTCGTAGGGGCTTCCCCGCCGCGCGCGGTGTCGCCGATGACACTGGCGCAGGCAGGCCTGGACAGACCAAGCCAGTCGCGTGATGCAGCCCCCTGACCGCAGGGCGCACAGTGTCTGGAGTCTCAGTGGCTGTCAAGAAGATGTGAGACGCCCGTTGCCCGGAACGGCGCGGATGGTAGGTACGTCACTGCGCGGCCTGCGATAACACCGGGCCGCATCGGCCGTCTGGCCACGCGTCGCCTGCCGAGCCCGCACAGCACCGGCGTTTTCGATGCGTCTTCCAACGCCTTGATCGGAAAGGCCGTTCCACGCCCGGAATGCTTCATTTGTTAAATAACTGTAATTTCAGTACCGACAAGTTTTAAAATTACGCACTCCCGAGTCCCCTGCGATCACCGTGGACCTGCGTAACGCGTGACACCTCCGCGCCGCCAGCGTCCGGAGAACTGCCATGCATCACCAGCCGCTGGACGCCTCCAGCCTGCACCTCGTGACACCCGTGCTGCTCAAGCAGGGCACACGGCTGCTCGAGCCGGATGTCTACCGCACCCACCTGGATGGGCAACTGGCGGTGGTCAAGGACTACACCCGCTATCGCCGTACCCTGCTGGCGCCGATCGCGCGGCTGATGGTGCGCCACGAGGCCGGCATGCTGCGCCGGCTGCACGGGTGGCGGCATGCGCCCGCGTTGCTCGGCACCCTGGGCGGCCTGGCGCTGGGCATGGAATTCATTCCCGGCGACACGCTCAGCGCCAGCGCAGTGGTGGGCCAGGAGGTGTTCCAGCAGCTGCAGCAGGCGTTGCGCCGCCTGCACGGTTTCGGCATCACGCATAACGACCTGCATGGCACCAACGTGGTGGTCAGTGCCGGGGTGCCGGTCTTGATCGATTTCACCTCGGCGTGGCGGTTTCCGCGCTGGCTGCGGCGCGGCCTGCTGGCCCGTCAGCTACAGCGCAGCGACGTGGCCAATTTCCAGAAGATGCGCCAGCGCCTGGCCGGCATCGCCCCCACCGCCGACGAAGCCGCGCGCAGCGCCGAACCGGGCTGGGTGCGCGGTATCCGCGGTGGGTGGAAGCGGCTGTATCGCCATCTAAAGCGCGAGGCACAGCCGGCGGATCAGGCGGAGTCGCGCCACTGATCTGCGCGATGTATGCAAGACGCGCCGGCGGGGTGGCCGGGCAATCTTTTCATCGGACGTAGCAACGCCCGGCAGGCATCGCGCCCGGGAGTGATGAAGCAGCACGCAGTGCCGCGCCAGGCCGGGTATGCGGCGTGGGCAGCGAATGGCAGCGGTGTACGACCGCCTCAAGCGCGATGCACCAGAGTCACCGGTGCCTGCCAGAGCAGGCACCGGTATTCCATCAACGCAGCATGCCGCTACGGCGTTGCCGCTGGCGCGCGATAGGCGATCAGGTGCGGCGCGTCGGCCACAAACCGATCCAGCACACCGTCAGCGATCTTGACCGGCCCGCCGAAACGCGTGGCGCCGGGAATCGAGGGGATCGCTGCGGCCCTGGCAGCGACTGCCGCGGCATCGGCAAACAATGCCGGCGCCTCGGTGCTGCCACGGTTGGCGGCCTCCAGGCCGGCCGCGGTCTGCCGCAGCGCGCGGCCCCAGCCCTCCATCGCCTCCAGCCACGGGCGTGATTGTTCGGCAAAGCCCTTGTCGGCCACACCGTCGCGGATGAGTTGCGGGGCGGCGGCGATGTCATCGGCGGTGCGCGCCAACGTTGCAATCGCCTGGCTGCGCGCCGTGGCATCGCCCAGCGCGATGGCTTCGCGCACCTGGTCGAGCACGGCCTTCAGGCGCGGCGCCTGTTCCTGCCACGGCTGGCTGCCGAAGGTGGGCGCCAGGTGCTGGGTATCGAAGAAAGTCAGCAATGCGGCAGTGACACGCGCGTCGCCGCCGGCCAGATCGCGCGCCGCCGCATGCCAGGTGCGTTGTGCATCGTAGCCTCTGTCGTTCCAGGCGAAGGCGGTCAAGCCCATTACCGCCACGCGGCTGGGCACTTCCTGGTTCATCGGGTTGGAGACGATGCCCGACAATTCGGCCGATAGGCCCGCTTCGCGGCGCGCATACGGTGCCATCAGCAGGCGGCCGGCCGAGGTTTCGAAATCGTTGACCGGGTAGTTGTCCCACAACAAGGTCTTGCGGCCGAACGCCTTGGTGGCGGCGCGCGCGTCGGGAATGGAAATGGCCGGCGGCACCACGTCGGTGCCGGTCCACTGCACCACGATCTTCGGGTCCAGATGCTTGCGCAGCGCTTCCTTGTATGGACTCTCTTTGGCATCGAAATATTCGGTCGGCACCATGATCAGCTCCGAGGAAGCGTCGTGGCGGGCGACCAGATCGGCCTGCACCAGGTTGAGCAGATGCGATTGCGCAATGCCCGCCGCCTGCGCGCCGGACGCACCGAAGGTGGTCTTGTCGCGCTCGCAGTTCCACTTGGTGTATTCGATATCGTCCAGCGCCACATAGAAGCTGCGCACGCCCAGCGCGCGGAACGCATCGAACTTGCGTAGCAACGCCTTGGCATCGGCCGGGTCGGAGAAGCACACCGTGGGGCCTGGCGAGATCGCATAGACGAAATCGACGTGATTGCGTTTGGCGGTGGCGGCCAGTTGGCCCAGCGCCTTCAAGGTCGCCTTCGGGTACGGCTCGCGCCAGCGGTCGCGCGCGTACGGGTCGTCCTTGGGGCTGTAGATATAGGTGTTGGCCTTGGTGCGCGCCAGGAAATCGATGTGCTTGCTGCGGTCGCTCATCGACCACGGCGCGCCGTAAAAGCCCTCGATCGTGCCGCGGATCGGCATGGCAGGGTAATCCTGGATCGTCAGCGTCGGAATGGCCGGCCGCTCGACCAGCTGACGCAGCGTCTGCGCCGCATGGAACAGGCCATCGCCGTCGTGGCCCGCCAGTGTGATCAAGCCGCTGCCAAGCGCCGCGCTGGTCAACGTATAGCCTTCGGTATGGGTGTCCTGGGTGGCCTTGCTGCGTGCCAGCGCATCGCGCACCACGGCCGCATCGCCGGTGCCGAGCACGATGTGCAGGCGGTCCAGCGTGGCCGGCAGGCGTGTGGCGGTGGCAATTTTGCTAACGCCGGCCGTCGTGAGGATGCTGCGCACCAGCGCGACTGTGGCCTTGTCCGCGCCCGGCGCGACCACCAGCACCACCGAGCGGCCCAGCGTGAGCGTCGCACCATCCAGCGCGATGGATACCGGGGTCGGATAGATCGCCGGCTGGATCACCGGATCGATCACTGCCTGCGCGAGTGCCGGGGCGGCCATGCCCAGCCCCACCAATACCGAAAGCAGGCGCGCGCCCAGCCTGCTATTGCGTTGCTTCATGTCGAACTCCGGTATTGGAATGGTATTACGCCTTAGAGTAGGCAAGTCGCGCTGCGGCGACAAGCGCAGCCGTTCCTGTGGGAAACCTTTTTATTTCTTCAGCTTTGATGCGCCGTGCCGGCTGCAGCCGTCCATCAAGGCGAGCTCGACTTAACCTTGTTGCGGTATTGAAATGGTATGAGCTCTGCGATGCAGGCACAGGACACGCCTTTCTTAGGGGCGCGCGCACGTCAGCTGCAGAGTGGAGGCACCGCATCTGAGCGCAAGGGACGGGCGCAACGGGCGCGAAGCATTATGAGCGGTGCATCGTCGCCTACGTCCTTGATTGGTCAACAGCGCCCGGCCTGGCAGCGCGGCGGCGCAAACCTCACCCATCAAGCGCTCGCCATCGCCATTCGCAGCACTGCATCACTCCAGCGCACAGATACGCAGGGCGCTCTGGCGACCTACAGCGCGTCGCTGTCCAGCTCACCGGTGCGGATGCGCACCACGCTGCCCAGGTCGTAGACGAACACCTTGCCGTCGCCGATCTTGCCGGTGCCGGCTGCAGCCACGATGGCTTCGACCACACGCTCGGCCTGGTCGTCGGTTACCGCCACTTCGATCTTCACCTTGGGCAGAAAATCGACCACGTACTCGGCGCCGCGATACAGCTCGGTGTGACCCTTCTGCCGGCCGAAGCCCTTGACCTCGGTCACCGTGATGCCCGCCACCCCACAGCCGGCGAGCGCTTCGCGCACATCGTCGAGCTTGAACGGTTTGACGATGGCCATGATCATTTTCATTGGTACAAATCCCAGGGCATGACGGGCGCGCAGCATACCGTGGACGGCTGCAACACTCATCCATGCCGGCGACCGTCACCGCGGACGACAGGCGAATGGGACTATCCTTACCGCCTGCCGACTGCCTTGCCGATGTTCCGCGTGTCCCGGCCTGCACTAGGCTTCCTACGGACCTGCGGAGACCACCATGATCGATTTCAATCAGCTCGACGACCTCGCCCGCCGCCTCAGCGACCTGGTGCCGCCAGGCTTGCGCCAATCGCGCGAAGAGCTGCAGAGCACCTTCAAGGGCGCCTTGCAGGCCGGCCTGGGCAAGCTGGACCTGGTCACCCGCGAGGAGTTCGACGTGCAGCGCGCCGTGCTGCTGCGCACACGCGAAAAACTCGACGCGCTGGAGCAGGCGGTGGCCGCCCTGGAAGCACGCGCAACCGGCACGCCGCCCAGCGCGGTGCCCGGTTCCGATACCCCCTGACCCGAGCCTTCCCCCGTGAGTCTGGCGCTGGTGCACAGCCGTGCCCGCGTGGGGGTGCACGCGCCTGAGGTTCGGGTGGAGGTGCATCTGTCCGGCGGTCTTCCCTCCACCCAGATCGTGGGCCTGCCCGAAGCGGCGGTGCGCGAGTCGCGCGAGCGCGTACGTGCGGCGTTGCTCTGCGCGCAGTTCGAATTTCCGGCCAGGCGCATCACCATCAACCTGGCGCCTGCGGATCTCCCCAAGGAAGGCGGCCGCTTCGACCTGCCGATCGCGCTTGGCATCCTGGCCGCCAGCGGGCAGATCGACCGGCAGGCACTGGCCGAGTATGAGTTTCTGGGCGAGCTGGCGCTGACCGGCGAGCTGCGTGGGGTCGACGGCGTGCTGCCGGCCGCCCTGGCCGCCGCCCAGGCGGGGCGACGGCTGATCGTGCCGCTGACCAATGGCGCCGAGGCAGCCATCGCCGGGCATGTCCAGGCCTTCACTGCGCGGACCCTGCTGGAGGTCTGCGCCGCCCTCAATGGCACCCAGCCGGCGCCCGCCGCGGAACTGGCGGTCGCCACGCTCGGCGCACGTGCGCTACCGGATATGGCCGACGTGCGCGGGCAACCGCATGCGCGCCGCGCGCTGGAGATCGCCGCCGCCGGAGGGCACCACCTGCTGCTGGTCGGCAGCCCCGGATGCGGCAAGACCTTGCTGGCCTCGCGCCTGCCCGGCCTGCTGCCGGACGCCAGCGAAGCCGAAGCACTGGAAACGGCCGCCATCACCTCGGTCAGCGGCCGTGGGCTGGATCTGGCCCGCTGGCGCCAGCGGCCCTACCGGTCTCCGCACCACACCGCCAGTGCAGTTGCCCTGGTCGGCGGCGGCACGCACCCGCGCCCCGGCGAGATTTCGCTGGCGCACAACGGCGTGCTGTTCCTGGACGAACTACCCGAGTGGCAACGGCAGACCCTGGAAGTGCTGCGCGAGCCGCTGGAATCGGGCCTGGTCACGATCTCGCGCGCGGCGCGCAGCGTGGATTTTCCGGCACGCTTCCAGTTGGTCGCGGCCATGAATCCCTGCCCCTGCGGCTGGGCCGGCGATGGCAGCGGGCGGTGCCGCTGCAGCAGCGACAGCATCCGCCGTTACCGTAGCCGCATTTCCGGGCCGCTGCTGGACCGCATCGACCTGCATGTGGAAGTGCCGCGGCTGCCGGCGCAGGCACTGCGTAGCGGCACCCCGGGCGAAGACAGCGCCAGCGTGCGTGCCCGCGTGGTCGCCGCGCGGCAGCGCCAGCTCGCGCGTGGCGCCCTGCCCAACGCACAGCTCGATCAGCCCGACACCGACCGCCACTGCCGGCTGCAAGGCGAGGACCAGGTGCTGCTGGAGCGCGCGATCGAGCACCTGCAGCTGTCCGCGCGTTCGATGCACCGCATCCTGCGCGTGGCGCGCACCATCGCCGACCTGGACGACAGTGTGGCGATTGCCTCCGGTCACCTCACCGAAGCGATCGGCTACCGCAAGCTGGATCGCGCACTCGGCACCGCCAGCGCGGCCTAGTCGCGCAGACCGATGCCAAGACGGCGGCGGCGCGCACTGCGCTACAACGCAGCGGCTGCTTCGGGCGCGTGCGCGCTGCGATGATCGCGCCGGCTCCTGCGCCATCCAAGCCAATCACCGCAGTAGTACCTCGCGCTGCATTCCAGGGCGCGCCGCACCGTCAGGCGCCAGTCCGCAACATCCACTTCATGGCGCTGCACGTACAACGTCAGCGTCCCTGTGCAGCGAGGCCGTCATGAGCCGACTTCCCGAGTTATCCACCGTCCCGTCGCTGGATCTGAACCGCTATCTGGGCACCTGGTACGAGATCGCCCGGCTGCCGATCCGTTTCGAGGATGCGGACTGTACCGACGTGTCGGCGCATTACGCGCTGCAGGACGACGGCACGGTGCGCGTGCAGAACCGCTGCCTGAGCGTGGCCGGCGAGCTGGAGGAAGCCATCGGCCAGGCACGCCCCATCGACGACAGCCATGGCCGCCTGGAGGTGACCTTCCTGCCCGAGGGGCTGCGCTGGATTCCCTTCACCAAGGGCGACTATTGGGTGATGCGCATCGATGCCGACTACACCGCGGCCCTGGTCGGCAGCCCCGACCGCAAGTATCTGTGGCTGCTGGCGCGGCTGCCGCAACTGGACGAGAACATCGCCCAGGCGTACCTGGCGCATGCACGCGAACAGGGTTTCGATCTGGCGCCGCTGATCCACACCCCACATACCGGACGGCTGACCGAGCAGCCATTGCCCTGACCTGCAGCGTTGCCGCTATTTCGAACAGGGGGGCTGCAGGCGCCAACGCCGGCCGCCCCCCTGCATAACCCCCCCCGCTCGCCGTGAATGATCAAGACGCTGGACAAGCCGCCACGGCGCGAGCGGCGCTACGACGAACCCAACCGCAGCGCGCTCCGCGACCCGGCAGCACCAGACCTGCAAGTCGCTAACAGCAGGCCCTTCCAGCAACGACCCGCGGCCGGCAACTCGCCAAGGCCAGTTACCCGTTGAGCGTACCCAGATCCTTGGCCGCGGCCTGCGCGCCTTCCAGGCTGTCGAACGCCACGCCGGTGTCGCCGACCACGTACTTGATCAGTTCGCCATCGCGCGTGGTTTCCTGCATCTTGAAGATCGGCACTGCATCGGTGCCGCCGACACGTTCTTTCTGCGTTGTCATGGATCAGTCCTCCGGTGAGAGCGCCTTGCCGCGGACCGGCTGGTCCTGCGGCCCGCATGGGCGAGCGCAGACGCAACGACCTTAGCGCGCCCTTGCGTGCAGGCGCGTGAATCCCTGCAGCACAACGGCCCGGACTGCGGGCAGCGCCCGCTCGGCAGAAAATCGCATCCACTTCGCTCGGCGGACGCGCGCAATGCACGCGTGTGTCGTACATTCGCGACGTGCAGCCTCATCCGTCCCCTTCTGTGGTCCACATCACGTCAGCGCGGCGCGTCCGTCGGCGCAAAGATGCGGCTGTGGCACCCGCTCCGATGGCGCCGCAGCGTGCGCTGCGCGTCGGGCTGCATGCATGAGCTGGCCCCCATTCCGATGCGGGTGGTGACGTGAAGCGCCAACGCATCATCAGCCTGACCGTGCTGCTGGTGGTGGTGTGCGCAACGCTTCCAATCGGTCTGTCGTACTACCTGGCCTGGCGGCTGGCGCTGTCGCGCGAGGAAGGCAGGCTCAGCCAACTGGCTGCGCTGTCGATCCGGCGCACCGAAACGGCTTTCGACGAGGCGCATGGCGCCCTGCTGAGCATGGCCGCCTCCAGGCTGACACCCTGCTCGCCGGCCCACCTGGCGCAGATGCGCGCCTTGGTGCTGACCAGCCATTACATCGTCGAGCTGGGGTATTTCCGACAGGGGCGGTTGCGTTGCACCTCATGGGGGCTGTTGCCCAAGAGCATTGCGCAGAGCCGCCCGGATTTCGTGGTCAAGCGTGGCATTGCGGTTACCACGCGGCTGCTGCCGCTGGCCAACCCGCAACATCCGCTGATGGCGCTGCAGCTGGACGACTACAACGTCCTGATCAATCCGAACATGCTGGCCGACATCAATATCCCGCCCGGCCTGCAGCTGGCGATCGGCACGCCGGATGGGCGGCTGCTCAGCAGCACCGGCACCGCAGCCGAACAGTTGCTGGTGGCGCCGCTGGCCGACGACGCCACCCGCACGTCCGGGCAGGCGCAGGTGCTGTCCGGGCGAGGACGCCGGGGCGACTGGGCCGCGGTGGTCACCGAACCGGTCGCCTACCTGCGCGGGCCGCTGGCGGCCGCGCGGCTGCAGGTGGTGCCGGTCGGCATTGCGCTGGCCGTGCTGCTGGTCGCCCTGGTGCTGTGGGTCTCGCGGCGACGGTTGTCGCCGCTGGCACGGCTGGAAATCGCGGTGCAGCGCGGTGAATTCGTCGTGCATTACCAACCGATCATCGCGCTCGACAGCGGCCGCTGCGTCGGTGCCGAGGCACTGGTGCGCTGGCAGCAGCCCGATGGCGTGCTGGTGCCGCCGGATGCCTTCATTCCACTGGCCGAAGAAAGCGGCCTGATCCTGCCGATCACCGATCTGGTGGTGGCCGAGGTCATCCGCGATCTTGGCCCCACCCTGGCCGCCGAACCGTCGCTGCATGTAGCCATCAACGTCTCGGCCGAGGACATCAAGAGCGGCCGCGTGCAGTCGGTGCTGGCCGACGCGCTGCGGGGCACCGGCGTGGACAGCGGGCAGGTCTGGGTGGAGGCGACCGAACGCAGCCTGATGGACATCGATGCCGCGCGCACCACCATCACCCACCTGCGCGGCGCCGGCCACACCGTGTCCATCGACGACTTCGGCACTGGCTATTCCAGCCTGCAGTATCTGCAAGGCCTGCCGCTGGATGCCTTGAAGATCGACAAATCGTTCGTGGACACCATCGGCACGCACTCGGCCACCAGCTCGGTCACCGCGCACATCATCGAGATGGCCAAGACGCTGCAGCTGCGCACCATCGCCGAAGGGGTCGAACGGCAGGAACAGCTGGATTACCTGCGCGCACACGGCGTGGACCTGGCGCAGGGCTGGCTGTTCTCGCGCGCGCTGCCGGCCATCGGCTTCATCGCCTATCAGGCACAGGCGCGCAACTCGGCGCGCTGAGTCGTCCGATTCGTCACCCTGCTGCCTGGCCCTGTGGTTGCCAGGCTGCTTGGCTGCCTGGCCATGGGCAGTTGGTGATTGGGGATTGGCACGCCGCATGGAGCATGCGCATGCCGCGCCAGCGTTACCGCAGCATCGGCGACTGCATCCTCGTCGCGTGCTGCGTGCCGGCAACCCGGGTTCGGCGCCGTCAGCAAACGATCCGTACACCAGCATTCCGGACACGCTCCACTCCAAGAAAAAGGCCGCCAGTGGCGGCCTTTCTTGTTGGATCACGCGCCCTGCAGCGCCCCGCTGCGCTCGCGTACCGGCTTGGGCCGGCTCGGGAACGCATGCCGCACGATGCGCCACATCACCTGCCCGAACTGCCGCGGCAGCGAGCCGGTGTTGTAGTGCTGGCCGTAACGCGCACAGATCTGCTTCACCTCCAAGGCAATCTGCGCATACCGGTTGGCCGGCAGGTCCGGATAGAAGTGATGCTCGATCTGATGACTCAGATTGCCCGACAGCACGTTCATCAGCTTGCCGCCGGTCAGGTTCGACGAGCCGCGCAGCTGGCGCAGATACCAATGGCCGCGCGATTCGTTGCGGATCGATTCCTTTGGGAACACTTCCGCATCGGCGGTGAAATGCCCGCAGAAGATGATCACGAAGGTCCAGATGCTGCGCAATACGTTGGCGGCCAGGTTGCCCAGCAGCACGGTCAGGAAGAACGGCCCCGCCAGCGCCGGGAACACGATGTAGTCCTTGAGCATCTGGCGGCCCATCTTGCGGCCGACCGGCAGGAACGAGGCGCGCAACTCGGCGGCCTTCATCTTGCCGGCGAACCAGCGGCCCAGGCGCAGGTCCTGGATCGCCACGCCCCATTCGAACAGCAGTGCGAACACCACCGCGATGAACGGCTGCAGCAGGTAGAACGGGCGCCAGCGCTGCTCGGGAAAGATCCGTAGCAGGCCGTAGCCGATGTCGTCGTCCATGCCGCGCACATTGGTGTAGGTGTGGTGCTTGAAGTTGTGCGTCTTGCGCCAGTTGTCGCCGGTGGCAACGATGTCCCACTCGTAGGTATTGCCGTTGAGTTGCGGGTCGCCCATCCAGTCGTACTGGCCGTGCATGACGTTGTGGCCCAGCTCCATGTTCTCCAGGATCTTGGACAGTGTCAGCAGCAGCACGCCGGCGATCCAGGCCGGAACCAGCACGCTGTGCACGAAGGCGCCCAGGAACAGCAGCGCGCGGCCGGACACGCCGGTCCAGCGCACCGCGGCCACGATGCGACGGATGTAGCGCGCATCGTCGGCGCCCACCTGCTTCAGCACACGGGCGCGGATGGCATCGAGCTCGTCGCCGAAGGATTGCAGCTCGGCAGCGGACAGGGCGCGGTTATGGACTCGGCTCATGCAGGTTCCTTACAGATCCAGGATCAGGTCGGTGCTTGGGGCACTGATGCACAGGCGAACCTGTGCCGTGGGTTCGTTGCTGCGCTCGCCGGTCAGCAGGTGGCGCGTGGTGCCGGCCTGGCGCGCGCAGGCGCAGCTGTTGCAGATGCCCATGCGGCAGCCGTGTTTGGGCCGCAGGCCCTGGGCCTCCAGTCCTTCCAGCAGCGACTGCCCGCGCGACAGGCTCAGCGTACGGCCGCTGCGTGACAGCTGCACCTGCACCTGCCCGGCCTCGCTTTCTTCCAACGCCGGCACGCTGAAGGCCTCGGCCTGGAACGCCGCCACACGGCCCTCCAGGCGCGCACGTGCGGCCTGCACGAATCCGCCCGGTCCGCAGGCCATCACATGGCGGCGGGACAGCCCGGCGATCTCGTCCAGCGCATGGGTATCCACCCGGGCGGCCGGAGCGGCGCCTTCGCGGGTGGTCAGCAGGCGTACGCGCAGGCGCGGATGTGCCGCGGCCAGCGCGTGGAATTCGTCCAAGAAGCAGGCGTCTTCGCGCGCGCGCACCCAGTACAGCAGGTCGATGTCGGCCGGCATGCCGGCCTGTGCCGCGGCGCGCAGCAGCGCGCGCATCGGCGTGATGCCGGAGCCAGCGGCCAGTAACAGCAACGGCGTGGGCGTGGCCGGCAACAGCATGTCGCCAAACGCCGGGTCCAGCGACACCACCGTGCCCAGCGCGGCCTGGTGCGCCAGATAACCGCTGACCTGCCCGCCCTGGATGGTCTTGACCGTGATCGCCAGGCGGCCGTCGTCCAGCACCGTCGGGCTGTAGCTGCGCAGCAGGCGGCGGCCGTCGATCTCCACGCCCAGGCTGACATGCTGGCCGGCCTGCAGGCCCTGCCAGTGGCCATTGGGCTGCAAGACCAGGGTCACCGCGTCGCGGCTGGCCGCATGGCGTTCGACCAGGCGGGCCATCGGCCGCTCCAGCGTCCACAGCGGGTTGATCCGGGTGGCCCAGAAGTCGAACAACTGCGGCGACACCAGGCGGCGCGCCAATCGGGCGGGTAGCGGGGACTTGGACTTGGGAGTGGGTGCCAGGTTCATGGAGGGCACTATACGCATGCATGCACAGCCGTGTATACACTTGTATATTGCCGGAAGGGCTATGATTCAGGCCCACGCCCGGCCGTTGCCCATGACCTCCATCGCCCTGCCTTCCCACGACGCGCCGCCGTCACGCAAGCCGGCGATCTCACGCGAGGACCTGATTGCCGCGGCGCTGTCGCTGATCGGCCCGCACCGCAGCCTGTCCACGCTGAGCCTGCGCGAGGTCGCACGCGAGGCCGGCATCGCACCGAACAGCTTCTACCGCCAGTTCCGCGACATGGACGAGCTCGCCGTGGCGCTGATCGATCTGGCCGGACGCTCGTTGCGCACCATCATCGGCCAGGCCCGCCAGCGCGCCACCTCCACCGACCGCAGTGTCATCCGCGTGTCGGTCGAAGCCTTCATGGAACAGCTGCGCGCCGACGACAAGCTGCTGCACGTGCTGCTGCGCGAAGGCGCGGTGGGCTCGGATGCGTTCAAGCAGGCGGTGGAGCGCGAGCTCACCTACTTCGAGGACGAGCTGCGGGTGGATCTGATCCGCCTGGCCGCCGCCGACAACGCCACCTTGCATGCGCCAGCGCTGGTGTCCAAGGCGATCACCCGCCTGGTGTTTGCGATGGGCGCGGTGGCGATGGACCTGCCGCCGGAGAAGGACCCCGAGCTGATCGAGCAGATCTCGCAGATGCTGCGCATGATCCTGACCGGCGCGCGCACGCTGGGCACGCACGGCGGCTGAGCACGCGCTGGCGGCTGGTTGCAGCTGCCAGCCGGTGATTTCCAAAGGTCGTGCAAATGCGCGGGCATCCCCGGCGTGGCACCAGCGGCAGGCCAACGCTGTGAGACCGCTTTGCCTGGCCCGGGATGGCGGCATTTCAACCCTGCCCGCCGTGATGCCGGATCACCCGCCTTGTCCCGACCCAGCTCCCGCGCAAGCACTGACTTGCAGCGGCGGCGATACGCCGCCGCAGTGCAGCCGCGCCGGCGTGCTGCAGATAATCCAGTCCGATACCAGTTTCTGGATTATCTATCGCATGCGTTTGCGCCTGGCATCTGCAACAGATTCTCATGCTCCAGAAAATAGTTCGATTATTTTTCATAAAGTACTTGCATCGGCAAAATCCTGCAGGTAATGTTCGCGCCCTACGCAGCAACGCCTGCACCCGGACCCGACTGACTTTCATGCACGCCAGCCAACCCACCAAATTCGATCGACTGCCCGGCGCTCTGTGCGCTGCAGCGATTGCGCGCACGGTGCTGCGCGACATGCACACCATTATCGGCTGATGTCCTGATTCCAGGAGATCGGTCACCCGATCTCCGAGGTACGCGAACGCCCTCGGATGCCGCAT
Organism: Xanthomonas sp. NCPPB 3582; assembly: GCF_041475735.2. Classification (NCBI taxonomy): domain Bacteria; kingdom Pseudomonadati; phylum Pseudomonadota; class Gammaproteobacteria; order Lysobacterales; family Lysobacteraceae; genus Xanthomonas; species Xanthomonas sp. NCPPB 3582. Next base: position 493,207 of record NZ_CM192968.1, on the reverse strand, counting down.
CCGGGGGCGTTTTTCGTTGCGCGTTCGTCTCAAACCTGTGAATGAGCACATCCGAAACCCGGGCAGGGATTGCCCGACGACAGGGATGTCGTCATGCCGCGAGGCGCGAAAGCGCTGTGCCCTGGTTTCGGGCACGGGTGGCACGTGGTCATGCACATATTGCATTGCCGTTTGAATAGAACGGTAATCGGAACCATTGCGGAAGATCGTCAGCGGCCTGGAGTTTCTCATCCAGCCGGTGCGCACGGCCATGCCGTGGCGTATACCGACCTCTTTCGGATGTCTCTGTTTCGGGTACGGCTCCTGGAGGAGCGGCGGCGCAATCCGCAGGTCCGGTTCGATTCCGGAATACCCCCACTGGATAGCTCAGTCGGTTAGAGCAACAGATTCGTAATCTGTCTGTCGCGGGTTCGACTCCCGCTCCATCGTGACCTGTTCGGTCATTCACCGGGACGCAAGTCCCTCACGGAAACGCCCATGCCGCCTGTGGGCAGGCAAGCCATCGCTTGCCCGCATGCGGCAGCGGCGCCGGTGCCGGGCCGCTGCCCTGGACGCGTGCTGCCCTGCCGTGCGCTGCGTCATTGGCATTGCATCGCCAGCGACGTAGCCATGCAGTGGCAGGCGCCAACAGCGCAGTACGCCCCGCACTGCCGCCGTCACCGGCGTTTCCACCTTCCAACGCCGCGTTGCATCGGCACACCGTGCGCCCGCCATCCGATCCGGGCGGCGCACCGGCTCGACATCCGGATCGGACCACCAGAGCCATCCCAAGGAGAAGTGTCATGTTCTGGACCAAGAGGGTCGTGATCGGCGACGGCGAGCGCGGCCTGGTGTATCGGAATCGTCGGTTCGAGCGCGTGCTCGGCCCAGGCGTGTACCGTTTTTTCGACCCGTTGCAGCGCAGCGAGATCCACGTGCACGACAGCCACGCGGGTCAGGCCGTGGGCCGCGATGCGGATCTGTTGATCGACACCCTGGGCGCCGCACTGCCCGACCACTTCGTGCTGGCCGACATCGGCCCGGCCCAGGTCGGCCTGTTGATCCGCAACGGCAAGCTTGAGGAGGTGCTGCCGCCGGGAACGCGCACGCTGTACTGGCGTGGCGCGGCGGCCGTCGAGCTGCAGACCCTGCCGTTGGGCGAGGACCTGCAGGTGCCGAGCGTCGTGCAGCGCAGGTTGCGTCAGCTCGGCACGCTGGCACGCGTGGCGGTGTGCATGGAGGTGCCGGCCGAGTCGCAAGGGCTGGTCTTCGTCGATGGCAAGCTGCTCGCGCCGTTCGGACCGGGGATGTACGCATTCTGGAATTTCCAGAAGAACGTCGCCACCGAGGTGATCGACCTGCGCGTGCAGTCGGTCGAGGTCTCGGGGCAGGAGCTGTTGACGCGCGACAAGGTATCGCTGCGGGTCAACCTGGCCGCCAGCATGCGCGTCACCGATCCGGTGGCGATGCGCACGCGCGTGGCCAAGGCCGCCGACTACCTGTACCGCGAACTGCAGTACGGCTTGCGGCGTGCGGTCTCGGCCAAGACGCTGGACGAGCTGCTCGGCGACAAGGCCTCGCTGGATGCGGATATCTTTGGATATGTCCGTGGCAGCGTCGCTGCCTTCGGTATCGAGGTGCTCGGCGTCGGCGTCAAGGACGTGATCCTGCCGGGCGAGATGCGCGAGATCCTCAACGCCGTAGTGCAGGCTGAGAAGCAGGCGCAGGCCAATGTCATCCGCCGTCGCGAGGAGGCCAATGCCACCCGCTCGCTGCTCAACACCGCCAGGCTGATCGACGACAGCCCGGTGCTGATGCGATTGAAGGAGTTGGAGGCGCTGGAAAAGGTCACCGAAAAGATCGACAAGCTCACCGTGTTCGGCGGCCTGGATGGCGTGCTGAAGCAGTTGGTGACGCTCAGATAGTCATGCGGGTGTGCGGCGAAAGGACTGGCCGCACACCCGCGCAAAGGAATGAACACCATGAGTACCTCACAACAGTTCGAATGGCTGCATGCCGAAGGCAGCACCACCCCGATCAAGGGCTGGGTGCGTGGCGTGCCACTGGAAGAACAGGCACACGCGCAGTTGCGCAATATCGCCGCGATGCCGTTCGTCGGGCCATGGGTGGCAGTCATGCCCGACGTGCACCTGGGCAAGGGCGCCACCGTGGGCTCGGTGATCCCGACCCGCGGCGCCATCATCCCGGCCGCGGTCGGCGTGGACATCGGCTGCGGCATGGCCGCGGTACGCACCACCCTGCGCGCCAAGGACCTGCCCGACAACCTGGCGCAGCTGCGCTCCAGCATCGAGCGTAGCGTGCCGGTGGGCAACGGCCGCGGCGGCGAGCATCGCAAGCTGCCCGACAGCATCGAAACCCGCATCGCGCAGTCCGGGCTGGTGCAGCGGCTGGATGCGATCAAGCAGCAACACCGGCGCATCCGTACCGACAAGCTGGAGTGCCAGATCGGCACGTTGGGCGGTGGCAACCACTTCATCGAGATCTGCCTGGACGAGACCGATGCGGTATGGGTGATGCTGCACAGCGGCTCGCGCGGCACCGGCAACCTGATCGGCACCTATTTCATCGAGCGTGCGCGTGAGCAGCTGGCGCATCGGGTGCTGGGCTTTCATCTGCCCGACAAGGACCTGGCGTTCTTCATGCAAGGCGAGCCGCTATTCGACGAGTACGTCGAAGCGGTGTCGTGGGCGCAGGATTATGCCCGCGAGAATCGCGAGACGATGATGGCGCGGGTGCTGGCGGAGATGCGTCACCGTCTGCCCAGGTTCCAGTTGGAGAAGCTGGCGGTCAACTGCCACCACAACTACGTGCAGAAGGAGACGCACCATGGCGAAGAGTTGCTGGTCACCCGCAAGGGCGCGGTCAGCGCACGCACCGGCGAGCTGGGCATCATTCCCGGCAGCATGGGCACGCGCAGCTACATCGTGCGTGGACTGGGCAATGCGGAGAGCTTCCACAGCTGCAGCCACGGTGCGGGACGGGTGATGAGCCGAACCGCTGCACGGGCGCAGATCACCCTGGCGCAGCACCGCGAAGCCACCGCGCACGTGGAATGCCGCAAGGACGCGGCGGTCATCGACGAATCGCCGGCAGCGTACAAGTCCATCGATGCGGTCATGGCCGCACAACAGGACCTGGTGGAGGTGCTGCACACGCTGCGCCAGGTGGTCTGCATCAAGGGATAGGACGGGGCCGCGCATGCGGCCCCTTCTCAGCAGGGCAGAGCAACCTCATCCGCAGACGCACTGCATGGTTCAGTCATGTGGTGGCGGCAATCACTTCCACGCACGCGCGTTTCACTCTTGCGTCGCCATCGTGGCGCCACATCGCGTGCCTGCATTCACAGGACGCATTCTTGAGCAACCCGGAGGCGACATGACCAGTGACGACAAGCAGGAACGCAAGGCAGAAGCGCACGATCTTAACCGTGACCCGATTTCCGGTACCCCCGGCGCGCACCCTGTCGGTGTGGGCGTGGGCGGCATCGCGGGCGGCGCGGCAGCGGGCGCGCTTGCGGGAACGGTATTTGGTCCCCTGGGCACGTTGATCGGTGCTGCGGCGGGCGTGGTCGCTGGCGCTGCGGCGGGCAAGGGCGTCGCCGAGCGCCTGGACCCGACGGTCGAAACCGAGTACTGGCGCCAGGAGCATCGCAATCGTCCGTACTACAAAGAGGGCACCGACTACGATCGCGACTATGCCACCGTCTACGGATTCGGCCTGCAGGCCCGCGAAACGCGCCCCACCAGCACCTGGGAAGAAACCGAAGCCACGCTGGCAGGCGAGTGGCCGCATAACCGTGGTCAGTCGCGCCTGGAATGGGAGGAGGCCCGCCTGGCTGCGCGCGATGCCTGGGATCGCGCCGATCGCACCCACAGCGTGTATCGCGACGGCGACACCCACTACGAGGGCCGCTTCGACAGCGCCAGCTACCGCGACACCGACTACTCCTATGACGACTATCGCCCTGCTTATCGTTACGGCATGCAGGCGCGCCAGCAGCACGCCGGACGGCAGTGGGACGATCATCTGGAACGCGACCTGGGCGACGGCTGGGACCGTTTCAAGTCCAATTCGCGCCTGAGCTGGGAGAAGGCCAAGCATGCAGTACGCGAGGCGTTCGATTCGGACCGCCACGATGATGCGGCACGCCGTACTCCGACCGACCCGCGCATGTAAGACAGTGCTGCGTATCGCTGGCATCAGGCCGGTGCCGCAACAACAACGGGCCCGATGGGCCCGTTGTTTTCTTGTCTGTGCATACAACGGGCCGATGCGAGAATGATCCTCGGCGCACATGGTTGAAACCGCCGCACACGCAACGACGACGTGAGCTCCCGCGTCTGCACAGCAGCACGACGTGCTACCCGGGACCACCTGGACGCAACTACCTCCCACTCATCGGATGCCTTGCCGGCGCGCGGGTCTGACCATTCCACAGCCGCCGCTAGCCATCGTGGTCTGCACGAAAGATCAGCTGCAGGCCAGTGCGCACTTACGGACTCAATCGGGCGATGTTTCCACTGCGCGGATATCGCCTCGAAATGCAAGCGCATCCTGCCCTGACGGGGCTGCGGTCTTGTTCTGCTGCTGCAGCATCTGCTTGCGTGCGGCGACCACTTCCTTGGCCAGCGCAATTCGGCGCCCCACCACCATTTCGGTCAGCCAGTCGATCAGCGCGCGGGTGTACTGCTGTTGGTGCTCCTTGCCGCTCAGCGCATGGTCGGCGCCGGCGATGACCCGCGATGTCAGCGAGCGCGCATTGGCGAACGCGTCGGCATAATTGCGCAGGACCGGATGCGGCACGATGACATCGTTCTCCGCTTCCACCAGCAATACATCGCCCGTGTACGCTGCGCAGGCGGCCAGGGCGATATTGTCGCCAGGCGTCAGCACGCGCTGCCGGTAGGCCATCAACTCCGGGTCGGCATTGAGGCTCACCTTGGGTTGGTCCCAGTGCGCATCCTTGTAGAGCGCAGGCGAGCGCAACGCCAGCCACTCCACCGGGCGTTCGCGTGTCAACAAAGCGGAAAGATAGCCGCCATAGCTCAGGCCGACAACCGCAATCGACTGCCGATCCACGTACGGCAGGCTCGCCAACTGATCGTAGGCGGCAAGGATGTCCTGCAGGTTCTGCGCGCGCGTCACGGTCTGCCGCATCGCTGCATGGCCTTCGTGGCCGCGCAGATCGAAAGTGAGGCAGATACACCCCAGACCAACCGCCTCACGTGCGCGCACCAGGTTATGGTGCTGGCTGCCGCCCCACCCATGCACGAACAACACCGCCGGAATCCCGGCCGGCGTCAGCAAGGTGCCACTCAAAACGTCTTGATCGACCGCAATGTCGATGCTGGAAAGTTTGGCTTCCATCAGTGGGCTACTGTCCTTCGATACTTGTAGCGCGGCCCGTTACCGGGCTGCGTTGCACGGTAATACACCTGCGCATCCGCCGGCGGTTGGCCGGCGTAGATTTCGTGCGTGGACGCATGAACCCATCGCAGCTCGGGGTGCTCCTGGAACCTTGCAATCGCCGCCAGCTCGGCCGGCGTGGCACCGCCGATCCGCCAGGATTGCTCGAGCACACCGCAGACCCGCCCGGCGTGGGTATCTGCACCACTCATCACATCGTAGTTGCGGCGTGAGATGTGCAGGCCAGGATACGCGGCGGCGACAAGGCGATCATATCGGCATGCCTGCTCGACCACTTGCCTGTGCAGCGGCTGCAACGCCGTGGACAGCAGCGCCTCCAGCGATCCACGGTGGACCTGTAGCGACGATCCACCATACACCTCATCGCCGTCGGTGTTGTGCACGCTGCACTGCGTGCCGTGATAGGCGATCCGGATGCCGGCCACGCACAACTCCCCCACGCTATGCGTCAACGGCTGCAGGATATTGCGCTCCAGCACCGCGCCGTGTGTTTGCAGGTACGCATCGGGCAAGGTGCCCAGCACCTGCAGCAAGTGCGCGGCATCGGCGATTCGCCATTGCCCGCTGCCGCCCACGCCGGTGGGCAGTTTCAGACGCACGTCGCCGTCGGGCAGCAAGCGGGCCAATGCCTGCGTCGCATCGGCCTGCGAAAACACCGTATAGCCGACCAAGGTGACCGGAATCAGCGACGTGGCCAACGCCTGATCCCACCCGGCAACGCGCGCGGCACTCTCGCTGATCAACGGGTGGCCGATCACCTTGGTCGCCACGAATGCGTGCGGCACGATGCCGCCCAGCAACCCGTCGGCGTCGCGGATGCCAAGCGCATGCGCCTGTTCGGTCGTCAAGGTGTCGTCGGGCACATGCAGCGTGCGGCGATCGCCGCGCTGCTCTGCTGTCCTCACACTTGCCAGGCCCGCATCGCGTATTCCCGACAGGCGCGCGATCTCGCTGCAGATCCAGGCGTGCGTGGCACGTTCGTGCCCCTGCGCATCCACCTCGCGCGTGGTGTGCCCCAGTACCTGGACGTACGGCTGGTTCGCCATCACCTCTCCCCCGGCGGCACAGCGCATGTCGGCGATACCAATGCTGCTGCTCAGGCATGCCTTTGAAGCAAGCACGCCTGCGAAGGCCGAATCGGTCCGACCGGTTATTTCAATGCCAGATACAGCCCGATCACGATCAAGATCACCACGATCAGGCTGATGGCCACACGCCCCCCGCGAAGTTCCAGTAACGCATGCCACCACACACGTGCTTCGGGTGTTCCGCTGGCGTAATGAGGCTTCCGACGACTGCTTTCGCTGTCCTGCATCCTGAGTGCTCTCTCCATAACGTCATTGAATACCTTAATGATCAGACGTTACACAGGTGTGGAGCGGTTCAGAATCTTCCGTAAAATGCGGCGCTGCACCGACGCCCCCGGCACCAATGCGTGCACGCAGAAGTGATTGCGCGATGGCAACTGAAACACATGCCGCAGCTACTGCGGCCATCACGAATGGCCATGTTGGGCGAGACGCTGCGCTATCGGTAACGCACGGCGAGGATGTATTGCGGTGTTAAGCAGACCTGCATGCATTGTGTGTAGACATGCCGGGAAAACTGACTAGTTAAGCATGCACGCGTGCAATAGTTGCGTTCGATGATCATCCGTTGACATACCCGTCGTTACCCTGCAGGTCAAGTTTGTTTACGCCGGAACGCACGCAGTTATGAGCAGAGACCCATCCGTCATCGATGTACAAGCCGAAATCGCGCACTGGCAGGCCCGGCATGCGCAGGGCAACCTGGGTGCAGGCAAGTTCAGCGAACTGTCCCCGGTGGTGAAGATGGCCTGCGATATCTATCTGCAGGCGCCGCGCTCGAGCGACCAGGAACGTCTGCGTCTGTTCCGCGATCGCCTCGAGCACCATTTCATTTCGTCCAGCACGCAATCCAACTACGAACAGTTGGCAACCGATTGCTGGCAGCGCCTGGGCGCGCGCAATAGTTGAGCCCGCATGTAGCACGCAAGACCCGTTATTCATTGGAGATCGTCATGAAGACCCCGTATCAAGTGCAGCAGGAGCTGGAGCGACTGGAGCGGCTGGTGCCGCACATCATCAGCGACCAGGGCGACCGCGCGGAGGAGATCCTTGGCTTCCATGTCGCCAGCCTGCTGGGCAGCGCGCCTGCCAGCGAGCACGCCACCATCCGTGAGCGCACCGCGCGCATGGCGCGCCTGTGTCGCACTGCGCAGGATGCAGTTCGCACACCGCTCAGACCCATGGGCATTACTCCGGTCGCCCAGCCGCAGTGGGCCTGACCGATACATCACCGGAGCCGCATCGCGGCTCCTTTGCATTTCACCGTCGGCAATGCCGACTCAATCCAGGACATCCATGAAATCCACTCTCGTTGCTGCATCGTTGCTGGCCATGCTGGCCCTGACCGCCTGCGATCGTCCCGGTGGCGACACCTCGCGCACCGCACCGGCGGTGTCGCCGGAACCGACCGCCGCGCCGGTCAGTGGCAGCGGTGCGACCGAACTGGCGAAGGGCGACGGCGGGGCGTTGGGCGTGCTGGCCGCAATCGACGAAAACGAGATTGCACTGGCCAAGCAGGCCATTGCGCAGGATCTGGGCGGCGCCACTGCCCAGTTCGCCGAACAGATGCTGCACGACCATGAGTCCAACCTCGAAAAGACCAAGGCGCTGGGCGCCAAGGACAGCCCGCGTGCGCAGGCGATGCGTGCCAAGGGCAAGGCTGCCGTGGACGCGCTGGCCAAGACGCTGACATTGCCCGACGGCAAGGACGCGTACCGTAACGCCTTCATGCGCACCATGGTCAGCGACCATGGCGACACCATCAAGATCCTCGATTCGGAGCTTCTGCCCGCTGCCGAGAGCGCAGCGGTCAAGCAGCACCTGGAAGAGACCCGCCGCGTGGTATCGGCTCACTTCGAGCGCGCCCACGCGGTGTCGTCCTCGCGCTAAGCGACGCCACCCATGCAGCTTGCAGCGCGCCGGCCAGTCCGGCGCGTTTGCGTTGGGATACACCGGTGCGTCCGGCGCTGTGCACCGGCACGGCGTTGCGTCGACCACTGCAGCGCCATCGCTTCGACCACGCAGCTTCACTGCGCCTGGGCTGGCGCTGTCCTATGGTGCCCGCTCGACCCGGCCCAGGAGCCTTACATGCGTTTGCTCATCACCGGCGGCACCGGTTTCATCGGCCAGGCCCTGTGCCCGGCGCTACTGCATGCCGGCCACCAAGTCAGCGTGCTGACCCGCGATACGCGTCGTGCCGGCCGCGTCCTTCCCGGCGTCACCGCCGTGGCGACGCTGGACGGGATGCAGGCCGAAGCGGTGATCAACCTGGCGGGCGAGCCGCTGGCGGCCGGGCGCTGGACCGAATCACGCAAGCAGCGCTTCCGCGACTCGCGGCTGGGCATCACCCGCCAGCTGCACGACTGGATCGCAGCGCAATCGCCGCAGCAACGCCCCTCGATACTGATCTCCGGCTCGGCGGTGGGCTATTACGGAGAACGTGGCGACACCGCGCTGACCGAAACCGACAGCGCCGGCAACGACTTCTCGGCGGTGCTATGCCGCGACTGGGAAGCCGAAGCCGCCCGCATCGGCGCGCTCGGCCCACGGGTGAGCTGGGTACGCACCGGCATCGTGCTGGATCGCGACGGCGGCGCACTGGCGCGCATGCTGCCGGCATTTCGTTTCGGCGGTGGCGGGCCGTTCGGCGATGGCCGGCACTGGATGAGCTGGATCCACCGCGCCGACATGGTTGCGCTGCTGCTCTGGTTGCTGCAGCACGGGCAGGCCGGCGCCTACAACGCCACCGCACCCAATCCGGTGACCAATGCGCAGTTCGCCCGCACGCTGGCCAAGGTGCTGCATCGCCCGGCGCTGCTGGCGCTGCCGGCCGGGCTGCTGCGGCTGGGGTTCGGCGAAATGGCCGAGCTGCTGCTGATCAGCCAGCGGGTGCTGCCGCAACGCGCGCTCGATGCCGGGTTTCGCTTCCAGTACACGCAACTGGACGCTGCCCTGCGCGCCATCGTGCAACGCTGAGCCGCCGGCACCGGTCGCTGGACGGCCACGGACCGACCGGTGCCCGCACCGCGGCCACGCCCTGCTGGTGGCAAGCCATGCACTAATATTTGCCTAATGCCCCTCTCCGACAGTGGCGCGGATCTCGGACTGGCCCTAGTGCCCGGCGGAACCTCTATGCACCTGCTCCTGGTCGAAGACGACGCCATGCTGGCCAATGCCATCTGCGAGGGTGTGCGCCAGCAATACTGGACCATCGACCACGTCGACAGCGCCGGCGCAGCCAAGACCGCGCTGGTGGACCACCGCTACACCGCGGTGCTGCTGGATATCGGCCTGCCCGGCGAATCCGGGCTGATGGTGCTCCGCTTCCTGCGCGGCCATTACGACGCCACCCCGGTCATTGCGCTGACCGCACGCGGCCAGCTCACCGATCGCATCCGCGGGCTGGATGCCGGCGCCGACGACTACCTGGTCAAGCCGTTCCAGTTCGACGAGCTGATGGCACGGCTGCGTGCGGTCGTCCGGCGCAGCCAGGGCCGCGTGGTACCGCTGCTCGGCCAGGGCGATGTCAGCGTGGACCCGAGCAGCCGCAAGGTCACCAAGGCCGGCAAGTGGGTGGCGCTGAGCGCGCACGAGTATCGGCTGCTGCTGGCATTGATGGAGCGCGCCGGCCGCGTGGTCACCAAGGACCAGCTGGAAGAAGGCGTGTACGGCGGCCCTTCGGAGGGCGGCAGCAACATGATTGCGGTCTACGTGCACCAGCTGCGGCGCAAACTTGGCGAGGACCTCATTTCCACCGTGTATGGCCAGGGCTACATGGTCGGCAAGGCACCGGAATGAAGTCCCTGCAGGCGCGCATGCTGGCGGCGCTGGCGGCCATCGTCCTGCTGAGCTGGTCCACCTCGCTGTGGATCCTGGTCGCGCTGGTCACCCAGGGACACCACAGCGTCTTCGAGCAGGAACTCAACCTGCTTGGCGACGAATTGGTCAGCGTGCTGCCCGATACGCTGCAACACCGCTTCGACACGCCTGCCGCGCTGTCCACCCAGGCCGACCCCCAGGCCATCAGCGGCATTGCCTCATCCCGCATCAGCTTCAAGCAGACCCTGATCGCGATGACGCTCAATACTGCGCAGCTGGGCATTCTGGGCCTGCTGGTGTGGTGGGCGGTACGCACCGCGCTGAACCCGCTGCGCAGCGTGTCTGACGCCATCGCACAACGCACCGGCCTGGACACCGAGCCGGTCCCGCTGGATCGCGTGCCCGACGAGATCCGCCCACTGATCGATGCGTTCAACACCCTGCTGGCGCGTGTGGAAAAAGCCGTACAGGCCGAGCGCGACTTCGTCGCCGACGCCGCGCACGAACTGCGGACACCCCTCTCGGCGCTGCACGCCTATGCGGAAGTGGCATTGCGCGCGCCCACCTTGCAGGCCAAGGACGCAGCGCTGCACCAGTTGCTGGAAACCGCGCGCCGCAGCAACCGGTTGGCCGAGCAGCTGCTGGATCTGGCACGGCTGGATGCCGGCATCAGCTCGGCGGCGTACCAGCGCGTGGAGATGGGCGAACTGATGTCGCATGTGCTGGACGAGTTCAGCGTGCAGGCCGATGCACGCCAGATCGATCTGCACATCGCCGCCGCACCCTGCCTGCTGTGCTGCGACGTGGATGCGGTCGGCGTCCTGATCCGCAATCTGGTCGACAACGCCATCCGCTATGGACGCAGCCACGGCCTGGTGGAAGTGAGTTGCGGCTATTGCCTGCGCGCCGAGGTGCTGCATCCGTTCGTGCAGGTCAGCGATGACGGCCCCGGCGTACCGGATGCCGCGCGCGCCTCCATCTTCGAGCGGTTCTATCGTGTGCACGGCAGCGAGGTGCAGGGCAGCGGCATCGGGCTATCGCTGGTGGCCGGCATCGCACGCCTGCACGGTGCAAGCATCGAAACCTGCGAGGGCAACGAGGGGCGTGGTTTCTGTGTGCGCGTGGTGTTTTGCGGCGACCACGTCCCACCGCAGCCCAAGAGCGGCTGACAAGACCCCTGCGCTCACCGCCAGGCGCGCGGTCGGTGCCCGGATCGGCATGTACCCGTACACCCCGGTCCCCCTGCGCGCGCTGCACCACGCGGTCTGCACCCACCTGACGGCTGCTCGCCACCTTTGTGAGCCGGATCCAGACCGGTCACGCGCACCGACACGTCTGCCGGCCGCATCCAATAACTTTCCAAACCTGCCTGCCTACAGTGCACACACCGCACGCATCCAGGATGCAAGGTGATGATGTACTCGCCCCGTTCCACTCCGAGCCCAGCTACCACCCCGGGGCTGTCGACGCCGCGCAGCGCGGCAAACGACGGCCTGATCGCCACTGTCGGCGATGCACCAGCATTGGCGGATTTCCGCTGCGGCCGCACCGGCATCGGCAACCGCGACATCTGGTGCGCGCTGCCGGATATCCGCAGCGCGCGCACGCTGCGCCGCCTGCAGCGCTGGGCCACACGTGGCGTGTTGTTTGCCGCCTCCGGCCTGGCCTTTGCGCTGGCCCTGGCCAGCGCGCTGCTGCATTGAAGCCGGCATGCGCGCAGCCGCCATCCCGACCCCGTTCCACTTCCGCCATCGCAGGCCCGTCACCATGTCCCAGCGCCTCATCCGTTGCTGCACGCTCGCACTCGCCGGCCTTGCACTGGTCGGCTGTGCCAGCACCGGCCCGGTGCCTTACCGCCAGCTGCCCTCGTCCAGCTATCTGCGCCCACACGACGGCAGCCGCGGCAATCGCATGCCGTATGCGTATCACCGCGAGGTGGACTGGTCGCGCTACCGCACCGTCCTCGTCGAGCCGGTCGCCATTTACCGTGGCCCGGATGCGCAGTTCGAGAACGTCTCCGAGCAGGACAAGCGCATGCTCGCCGACGACATGCAGCAACAATTCGGCGATGCCATCGCACGGCGCTGGCGACCCACGTCCTTGGCCGATCATGACACCTTGCGGATTCGCATGACCCTGACCGGCGCAAAGCCCAGCAAACGCGTACTGGGAACCTTGATGAAGGTGGACCTGGGCGGTGGCTCCTACAACGCCGTGCAGGCCGCACGCGGCAAGCAAGGCGCATTCTCCGGCTCGGTGAGCTACGCGGTGGAGATCTTCGACGCGCAGACCGATCGCCTGCTCGCCGCCTATGTCGAAAAGCAGTATCCAAGTGCCATGAACATCAAGGCCAGCCTGGGCGCCTATGACGCGGCAAAGGCAGGGATTCGCAAGGGCGCCGAGCAGTTGGTTGATGGGGTGGAGTAGCTGGGATTTGGGATTTGGGATTTGGGATTCGGGATTCGGGATTCGGGATTCGGGGTGTAGCAACTGCGCCGTAGGGATAGATCGGGCCCTGATTTTTATTCTTGCTGTCGGCGCTTTTCGCTGCTGATTCTTCACATAGGCCACCGGGCACCGCCTTCCCTTCTCCCCCCGGGAGAAGGTGCCCCGCAGGGGCGGATGAGGGTACGCGCTGCGCGCCGCGTCATTGCTAGAACGGCACGATCGGCATGTCTTGCTCACTTCGAATCTACGCGCTGCAAGGAGTTCGTCGGTAACGACCCGATGGCTGGTGCTCCGTCGGAGCAACGCGCTTTACGGAGATGCCTGTCCATTGCAGGGATCACCCTCGCCCACAAAAAAAACCGGCGCTGTGCGAACAGCGCCGGTCCTCTTTCGATACCGCATGCGACACGCCCGATGGCGCGACGCCTCAGCGCGTGACCCGCTTGGCAACCTTCTTGCCCACGGCCTTGCGGGCGGCCGTGGTCTTGGCCACTGCACGCGTTGCCGGGGTCTTGGTCACCTTGGCCGCCTTCTTCAAGGCCGTCTTGGTCGCCGTCTTCTTCAGCGGCGCTTTCTTGACCGCAGCCTGCCTGGTGGCAGTCTGCTTGGCCACCGGCGCCTTCTTGGCAAGGTTCTTGGCCGCCGACTTTTTCACCGCCGCGGATTTGGCAGCCGCCTTCTTGGCCGCCGTGCGCGCACCCACCGCCGCCACGGCAGTCTTGCGCGCCGCTTTCTTGGCTGCGGTCTTGGCCGTCAACGCAGCGGCTTCGGCCTTGGCGTTGGCCTTGGCGGTCTCCAGCTTCTGCCTGGTGGCGGCCTTGGTGGTGGCGATCTTCTTCTTGGCCGCGGCACTGGTGTTGCTCAGCGTCTGCTTGGCGGCGTCCCTGGTCGAAACGAGCTTCTGCTTGGCCGCATCCTTGGTGGCCACCAGCTTGTCCTTGGCAGCGTCCTTGGTCGCACTCAACGAGCGCTTGGTCTTGGCCACGCGGCGCTTGACGGCGCCGGCCGCTTCGCCGGCCTTCTCCACCACGCGCTGCTCGGCCGTGACCACCGCCTTGCGTGCCTTGGCAACACGCGTCTTGACCTCTTCCACCGCTGCACCGGCCGCTTCCTGCACGTTGTTCACCGCTTCGCTGGTGGTGCTGGCGAGGGTGTCGGTCAGTTCGGTGGCGGTGCTCTTTACGCTCTCGACGGCGTCGGACAGGGTTGTCGTCACACCATTGCCGTTGCTCATAGACCCTCCTTAAGGGCATCAGTGCGGAAAACGCGGGCGATGCGCGAGAGCATGCGAATGCTGAACAGGCATCGGACGAAGCGGACGCTACGCCGGGCCCCTCGCGCTGTCAACGCGCGGGCAACCCTCGGCTGCGTGCCGCTTTCACCGGCAGTTAAATTGCCGACTGGCACTCTCGTTCAGCTTGATTTACGCAGTCCCACGCCCTATTCCTTTTCTCACCGCGTAACCCGGAATCCGTTCCATGCGACCGCTTCCCACCCTGCTGACGCTTTCCCTGGCCGCCGCCTTCGGCGGCTTCGCCGCTACCGGCATCAACGCCTGGCTGGACAATCGCGCCGAAGCCACGCCAGGCGGCAATGCGACCTTCACCTTGCCGACGGCGGCCGCGTTGCCGGCGGCCGTCGCCGGCCAGCCGGTGCCTTCATTGGCCCCGATGCTGCAACAGGCGATGCCGGCAGTGGTCAGCGTCAACACCAAGCAGGTGGTGCGGGTCCGCAACCCGTTCTTCGACGATCCCATCCTGCGCCGGCTGTTCCCGCAGGTACCGCAGGACCGCATCAACGAGTCGCTGGGCTCGGGCGTGATCATCGATGCGCAGAAGGGCTACGTGCTGACCAACCACCACGTGATCGAAAACGCCGACGATGTGCAGGTGACGCTGGGCGACGGCCGCACCGTCAAGGCCGACTTCATCGGCTCCGATGCCGATACCGATATCGCGCTGATCCGCATCAAAGCCGACAACCTCACCGACATCAAGCTGGCCGACAGCAATCAGCTGCGCGTGGGCGATTTCGTGGTGGCGATCGGCAACCCGTTCGGGTTCACCCAGACCGTCACCTCCGGCATCGTATCGGCCGTGGGGCGCAGCGGGATTCGCGGGCTGGGCTACCAGAACTTCATCCAGACCGACGCTTCGATCAACCCGGGCAATTCCGGCGGTGCGCTGGTGAATCTGCAGGGCCAGCTGGTGGGCATCAACACCGCCAGCTTCAACCCGCAAGGCAGCATGGCCGGCAACATCGGCCTGGGCCTGGCGATTCCGTCAAACCTGGCGCGCAACGTGGTCGAGCAATTGGTGACCAAGGGCGTGGTGGTGCGCGGCACCCTGGGCCTGGAAACCCAGAACCTCACCCAGGACATGCTGCGTGGGCTGGGCGTGGATTCGCTGCGCGGCGCGCTGGTAACGCGCGTGTTGCCCGGCTCCGCCGCTGCCGCTGCCGGCGTGCAGCCAGGCGATGTGGTGGTGGGCGCCAACGACCAGCGCGTGGACAGCGCCGAAGCCCTGCACAACTACGAGGGCCTGCAGGCGGTGGGCAGCGCCGTGACGCTGGATATCCGCCGCGATGGCAAGCCACTCAAGCTCAAGACCACCTTGAAGGAACAGGATCGCGCGGTGACCGGCGACATGCTGGACCCACGGCTCAGTGGCGCCACCTTCGTGGACCTGCCCGAATCGCTGCGTCAGTCCGGCATCACCGGGGTGATGGTCAGCGAGGTCAAACGCGGTGGACGCGCGGCAGCCAACGGCCTGGTGTCCGGCGATGTCATCGTGGCCAGCAGCGTGGGCGAGTTCGCCGACCTGGCCAGCTGGCGCGCCAACTTCCAACGCAAGCCGCAACAACTGGTGGTGCGTATCCTGCGTGGCAACGCGCAATACGACGCGCTCATGCGTTGAGGCGGTGTGCAGCGTGGCCCGCCTCCACTAACGCCTCCTACACCCCCCCGATGCTATTGCTAGATCACGACCGCACGTGAGTGGCGGCTGCCCTCAATGACCGAAGGAGATATCGCATGAGCCCCACCAATACCGAACAGCTGAAGGACAACCTGAGCGAAGCCGGCACCCACCTGAAGTCGGCCGCCAGCGCTGCAGGCGAAGCCGTCAAGGGCGCCACCAGTGCCGCTGGCGATGAGCTCAAGCTCGGCCGCGCCAACGTCAAGGCCGAACTCTCCGATTCCGCCCTGGCCGGCATGGCCGCTGCCGAGTTCGGCGGTGCCGCCGCCAAGGAGCAGATGGATGTGCTGGTTGCCAAGGGCAACGACCTGCTCGACAGCGCCACCGATCTGATCCGCGAGCGCCCGCTGGCCGCCTTCGGCGTGGCCTTTGCCGCCGGTTGGGTCATCGCCAAGCTGGCACGCGGCAACGACAACTAAGTCGTGAGCGATCAGGCCTCTACCGCTGCCGATTCCGGCGCGCACCACGCGCGCCCGGAAACACCGGGACTGGACGAAAGCGTGCGTGCGGTCGGTGCTGCCGGCCGCGCCACGCTGGGCTCGGCCAAGGACACCAGCCGCGCATTGCGCCGGCTGGTGTCGGCCGATCTGCAGCTGGCACGCAGCGCCTTCGGACGCGGCCTGGCCTGGGCGTGCGTGGCCGTGGTGTTCGGCGCATCGTCGTGGCTGTTATTGGCCGGTGCCATCATCGCCCTGCTGCAGCGCGCCGGCTTGTCGTGGTTCCAGGCGATGTTCTTCACCGCACTGGCCAGCCTGTTGGTGACGGCCATTGCGGCATGGCGCGTGTTCTTCTATTTCGATCACACCGGCATGAATGCAACGCGACGTCAGCTGGTCAAGCTGGGCATCTTCGACGACAGCAGCGACGACGAGCCTACGACAGCGCCAGCCAGTGGAGCCCACCCATGAAGTTCGGCACCTTGCGTCAGCGCGTCGAACGCGCCGAATTCCTGGTCGAAGGCCGTGCGCAGGAAACCCGTCTGCACTGGAGACAACTGCGCACGACCTGGCGTGCCGGCTGGTCACCGGTGCGGATCGTGTTGGTCGGCTTCGGGCTGGGGTTTGTCACCGGCCGCAACGAGCCGCAGGCCGCGCTGGGCAGCATCGCCGGCAAACTGGGCGGCATTCCCAAGATCCTGCAGATGATCAGCACCCTCTCTGCGTTGTTTACCGCGCACCGCGCGCAGGAAGCGTCCGAACAGGCCGAACGCGCCGCCGACAATGCCGAGGAAGTCGCTGCCGATCCTCCGGTCACGGTGGTGCAGGTTCCGGTGGACCGCGCGGCCTGAGGCCGGTCTTGCGTCCGAAATGGCGGCGGCTGAGGCCGCCACCCCCGTCGTTGCAGTGACACGATGCGCACAGGCCCTGTGCGCGCTGTTGACGCGTTCTGCCGATAATGGCCCACCGCTGGCAGCACGCCAGTTCGCTGCCAGGGTGCGCATGTCTCTCTCCGTCGATTCGCTGGATCCTGCCGCACCGGCAGAGTCGCTTCCTCCGCCACCGGCACCGCGTCCGCGCGCTCCTGCCTCGCTGGTGGTGCTGGCCACGCTAGCCGTCGGCTACACGCTGTGGGCAGCGCAGACCATCATCCTGCCGATCATGCTGGCGGCGTTTTTTGCGCTGATCGGCAACCCCATCCTGCGCGGACTGCGCAAGCTGTACATCCCGCGGTTTCTCGGCGCGTTGCTGGTGCTGTGCCTGGGTCTGGCGGGCACGGTCGCGCTGGCCGCGCAGCTGGCCGGCCCGGCGGCCGAATGGGTGCAGCAGGCGCCGCGACAGATGCGCCAGATTGCGCGCGACGTACGCGATTTCACCAAGCCGGTGATGCAGGCCAACCAGGCGGCCGAGAACTTCGCACGCGCGGCCGGCGGCGAAGGCCAGCGCGGTGTACAGATCGTGCGCACCCAGATGGACGACCCGTACAAGGCGCTGGTGCGCACGCCCAAGCTGGCCGCCTCGGTGCTTGCGGTGGTGCTGCTGACCTTCTTCTTCATGGTCTATGGCGAAAGCCTGCAACGGCATGCGATCGCCCTGTTGCCCAACCGACAGCAGCAACGCTTCACGACCGAGATCATGCTGGACATCGAGCGCGAGGTGTCGCGCTATGTCCTCACCATCAGCGTGATCAACACCCTGGTCGGCCTGATCTTTGCGGGCATCCTGTCTGTCCTGCAGATTCCACTGCCGGAGGCCTTGCTGTGGGGCACGGTGGTGGCGCTGTTGAATTTCGCGCCCTACGTCGGCCCGCTGATCGGCGTACTGCTGATGCTGCTGATGGGCTTTGTGGAGTTCCGCACCACGCTGTCTTCGCTGCTGCCAGCCATCCTGTACCTGGCGCTGCACACGATCGAAGGCCAGGTTGTCACCCCCATCGTGCTGGGCCGCCGCATGGCGATCTCACCGCTGATGCTGATCCTGGCGCTGATGCTGTTCGGCTGGCTATGGGGCATGATCGGCCTGCTGCTAGCGGTGCCGCTGCTGGTCTGCATCAAGATGGTGCTGAGCCGGGTGGAGGGCATGCAACGCTGGGCGAGGCTGCTTGAGTAGCCGGGATTTGGGATTGGAGATTCGGGATTGGCAAACGCAACGCGCAGCTGCCGCTGCCAATCCCCAATCCCGATTCCCCAATCCCAACGCAAGACCGTAAAATCTTGCGATGAGCTTCCACATCAGCGCCATCACTCTCGACCTCGACGATACGTTGTGGCCTTTCGCACCGATCGGTGCGCGTATCGACCAGGTGTTGTACGACTGGATGCGCGAGCACAGTCCGGTCACCGCCGAGCGCTTTCCGGTGGAGGCCATGCGCGAGTTGCGAGAACGCAGCTTCGCCGACAACCCGCAGCTGCATCATGACCTGAGCGCGCTGCGCCGGTTGACGCTGGAAATGGCCTTGCGCGAAAGCGGCGGCGATCTGGCGCTGGTGGAGCCGGCCTACGAAGTGTTCTATGCCGCGCGCAACCAGGTGGAATGCTACCCGGATGCGCTCGATGCGCTGGCACGCATGGCCCGGCACGTGCCGGTGGCCGCGCTCAGCAACGGCAATGCGGACCTGCAGCGTATCGGGCTGATGCATCACTTCGCCTTTCAGCTGGGCTCGCGCGAACACGGCAGCGCCAAGCCGGAGGCCAGCATCTTCCTGGCCGCCTGCGCACGCCTGGACGTGCCGCCAGCACAAGTGCTGCATGTGGGCGACCACGTGCGCATGGATGTGCTCGGCGCGCTGGATGCCGGGCTGCGCGCGTGCTGGATCAACCGCGACGGCGCGCAGTGGTCGCACCCGACCCAGCAGCCGGACCTGGAATTCGACAGCCTCACCGGGCTGGCCGATTGGCTGGATGCCCAGCAACCGCACCCCGGCGCCGCGCGCGATGGCATCTGCCTTCCCGCCTGAGCCGCCCCCGTCTGGCGCACGGCGCCATTGAAGGATGCCCATGTCGCACCTCACCGGTTTTACCGACCCCACCGCCGCCGCGCTGCCGCTGCATGTGCTCGACCGCGAAGGCTTCGCGCACTGGTGCGCCGGGCAGCCCACGCGCGTGCTGGCGTGGGCGCAGGCACAGCGGTTCGATGCCGCGCCGGGCAGCGTCTTGCTGCTGCCGGACGACCAGGGCCTGGCAGGAGCGGTCATCGGGATCGGCGACCGCGCCGATGCCTACGCCTATGCGCATGCGCCGATGGCGTTGCCGCCGGCCAGCCGCTGGACCGTGGCGACCCCGCTGGATGATGCCGAGCAGGCGCTGCTGCACCTGGGCTGGGGGCTGGGCGCCTACCGCTTTGCGCGCTACCGCAAGGTACCGCGCGCACCGGCCGAACTGGCGGCCACGCCGTCTGCAGCGACGCGCGCCCTGATCGAGGCCTGCATTCGCGTGCGCGACTGGGTCAACACGCCCACCGAGGACATGGGCCCGGAGCAGCTGGAAGCGGCCACCCGTGCAGTGGCGCAGGCCCACGGCGCGCAGGTGGAGGCGATCGTGGGCGATGCGCTGCTGGCGCAGAACTTCCCCACCATCCACGCGGTGGGCCGCGCCTCGCATCGTGCGCCGCGGCTGATCCAGCTGCAGTGGGGCGATGCCGCGCATCCGCAGCTGGTGCTGGTCGGCAAGGGCGTGTGCTTCGACACCGGCGGGCTGGATCTCAAACCCGCCGATGGCATGCGCAACATGAAGAAGGACATGGGCGGCGCCGCCCATGCGCTGGCACTGGCCGGGCTGGTGATGGCGCAGCACTTGCCGGTGCGGCTCACCCTGCTGATTGCCGCAGTGGAAAACGCCGTAGGCCCCAATGCCTTCCGCCCCGGCGAGGTGCTCACCACCCGCGCCGGCGTCACCGTGGAAGTGGACAACACCGATGCCGAAGGCCGGCTGGTGCTGTGCGATGCACTGAGCTACGCCACCGAGCAAAAGCCCGATCTGATCCTGGATTTCGCCACGCTCACCGGCGCCGCACGCATCGCGCTGGGCCCGGATTTGCCGGCGTTGTTCGCCAACGACGATGCGCTGGCACAGGCCTGGATCGACGCCGGCGAGCAGACCCGCGACCCGGTCTGGCGCATGCCGTTGTGGCGGCCTTACCTGCGCTATCTCAACAGCCACGTGGCCGACATGGCCAACGCCGGCTCGCGCATGGCCGGCGCGGTGACCGCGGCGCTGTATCTGGAGCGCTTCGTGGCACCAGGCCAGCCATGGGCACATCTGGACGTCTATGCCTGGAACGACAGCGACCGCCCGGGCCGCCCGGCCGGCGGCGAAGCGCTGGCGTTGCGCTCGGCGTTTGCGATGCTTCAGCAGCGCTACGGCGGCTGAGTGCAGCCAGCGCTGCGACCAGGCGTTCGCCCGCCCGGTAAGCTCAGGATCGAATGACGCGATCCAGGCATTGCACGATCTGATCATGGCTACGCCACGGCGAGCTGCTTCAAGCACGGCGACGGACACGCATGTACCGACTCGGACACCTGAAAGATGGGCAGTGGTGCGCTCACTCGCATCCGGCGGTCTTTGACTCCACGGACCGCATCGTGGCGGGTGTTCCGGGCGGAGATCCTGTCATTTTCGAGCGCCTGACCGAGTGCATGGAACCGCCGTATTACCTGCTGTATCTCCTCCACACCTCGCGTGGCGAGGCAGAACCAGGCCGCTACCAAACTCCTGCGCTGGAACTCGCTGACGTCAAGGCGTTCTTGTCGCGTTTTGGCGCATTTCTTTCAGCAGATGCTCGCTATGACCTGTGGGCGCATTCGCCTACCAGCCAAGCGACGGTGGTCTGGGACCGCCATGACCAGTTATTCGCCTACGGCCCTCTCGCACGATTTTCGGCAGCATTGCAGGCGATGGGTTTCACCCGAGGCAAGACCGTGGTTCCCACGCCGCACGAACATCATTACCGACCGGAGTTCGATCGGTTGGCCAAAGAATTACTGACGATGTTCGATTGGTCGTTTTCACCGCTTCGTAGCGAAGATGCGCAATGAACGTGTCGGGTTGGCGAAATGCTGTCGGCCATAAGCATCGCTTGGCTGATTGAACGCGGCCACCAACACTGCTGCGTAGCCGTCAGGCTGGCGTGGCCGGTGCTCGGTGCTCGGTGCTCGGTGCTCGGTGTGAGCGTGTACCACGCGTACACTCCGGTGCTGAGCGCGCATCCACGCCCACCTGCCGACTGCTCGCGACCTTCCGTCAGCCGCTCTGAATCATTGTGTCCCGTTCATGCCTGCAGCGGGACATGCGCATCGCGCCGGGCCTCCCGGCACCGTAGTCCATCACACGCTCAAGGCGGCTTCTTCCGGATGATGCGAGACGGGCGTGCTCGGCTGCGGCGATGAAAGCATTGCCGCGCGACAGTGAGCGGGCTGCCCACTGCATCCAAGACCGGAGCCAGCCATGCCGTTGCCACCTCCCTCCCCCGGACACACGCGCCGCCCGGTGCTGCCGTTGCTGGGCATTGCCGCCATCGCCGGTGGGATCGCCATCGCCTTTGCATGGACCGCCGGCTGGATCGGCGGCGACCGGCTCACCGCCGCGCGTATGACCGATACCATCGAATCCAGCGGGCCGCCGCATCCGGGTTTTCGGCGCGCGCATAGCAAGGGCGTATGCGTGAGCGGGCAATTCCAGTCCAGCGGCAAGGCGAGCTGGCTATCGTCGGCACGCGTCTTCGGCCAGACCAGCACGCCGGTGCTGGGACGGATGTCGATCGGCGGTGGCGACCCGCATGGCGCCGATGGACAGGCGCGCGTGCGCAGCATGGCGCTGCTGCTGCGCAGCGACGACGGGCAGGAATGGCGCACGGCCATGAACAGCTTTCCGTTCTTCGTGGTGGCCACGCCGGCCGGTTTCCAGGCCTTGAACATGGCCTCCAGGCCCGACCCGGCCACCGGCAAACCGGATCCGGAAAAACTCGCGGCGTTCGGCAAGCAGTATCCGGAGGCGGCCAAGTTCCAGCAGTGGGCCAAGACCGCGCCCTGGTCCGATAGCTGGGCCAATACGCAGTACAACGGCGTCAACGCCTTCCGCGCGATCGCGGCCGACGGGCGCGAGCGCTACATCCGCTGGTCGATGCGCCCGCATACGCCGTTCAAGGAATTGAGCGCCGAGCAACGCAAGCAGGCCGATGGCGATTTTCTCGCCACCGACCTGCAGGCGCGGCTGGCGCAGGGGCCGCTGCGCTGGGACATGGTGCTGACCGTGGCCGAACCCGGCGATGCGGTGGACGATCCCTCGCAGCCGTGGCCGCAGAGCCGCAAGCAGATCGTCGCCGGGACGCTGACCCTGGAGCATGCGCAACCGCAGGCCAGCGGGCCGTGCCGCGATCTGAACTACGATCCGCTGATCCTGCCCAAGGGCCTTGCCGCCTCCAACGACCCGATCCTGGCCGCGCGCTCGTCGGTGTATGCGCAATCGTTCAACCGTCGCGAGCGCGAGATCGCCAGCGGCAAGGGCAGTGCCGCCACCGGCCAGGGAGCCCATCGATGAGCCGCCCGACGCACTTCAATATTCCCGCGCGCGTGCTGCATTGGCTGATGGCCGCGATGATCCTGACCATGCTGTTCGTCGGCGTCGGCATGGTCGCCTCGGTGACGCAACGGCCGTGGTTGATCGACCTGCATCGCCCACTGGGTATCGCGATCCTGGTCCTGGCCGTGCTGCGCCTGATCAACCGCCTGCGCCATCGCCCGCCGGCACTGCCTGCGGACCTGCCGGCCTGGCAGAAGGCTGCGGCGATCGCCTCGCATTGGCTGTTGTATGCATTGATGCTGGGCATGCCGCTGATCGGCTGGGCGATGCTGTCGGCCGGTGGCTACCCGATCGTGCTGTGGCCAGGCGCCAACCTGCCGGCGATCGCGCCGCACGATCCGACGCTGTATGCCTGGCTGCGCAGCGCGCATGGCTGGCTGGCGTACCTGCTGTTCGCCACCGTGCTGGGGCATCTGAGCGCGGCGCTGTTCCATGCCTGGGTACGCCGCGATGGCGTGTTTTCCAGCATGGCGCGTGGGGAGCGGTCGGCGCATTGATGGATTGGATGGGGGGAAGACGGCGTGCACGAAGTGAGTTCACTGCGTGACCGTACCCTCACCACCGCTCCGCGTCCCGGCCTGCGCTTGCGGCGCAGGCGCTCCAAGGCACGCGCGCCCGTGTCGCGCAACCCGTGCTTTCTCGCCCCCGAGGGAGAGGGGCTTGATCTGCCTTCTCCCGTCGGGAGAAGGTGCCCCGCAGGGGCGGATGAGGGTGCGGGCGAAGCCTCGCAATTCTCATTCCCAGGTGGCTTCACCTCGTACCCTCACCCCAACCCCCGCTCCGCGCCCAGGCCCGCGCTTGCGGCGCGGGCGCTCCAAGGCCCGCGCGCCGGTGGCGCGCAAGCTGTGCCTTCTCGCCCCGCAGGGAGAGGGCCAGTGCTTAACGCCGGCGATTTGCTTTGGCCGCTGATGCAGGCACTTCGATGCCCTTGCCGGTCGCCGCCCAGTAAATGCCGCCGTACAGATGATCCAGGTAGCGCGGGTCGTTGTATGCCTCGGCCAGGTGACCAAGCGCCGTTGCGAAGACGCGGCCGCCCTCGAAATGGTGGTACCACGCCACCGGGTGGTGCTTGCCCATGCCCTTGGCGACCTGGCCCGGCCAGATCAGCGTGGGGTCGTAGCTGGTTTCGTCCACCGTCAGCAGCGTGACCAGATCGTCGCTGTAGGGCGGGTCGTACTCGTACCACTCATCGCTCCACACCCAGCGCTTGGGCAGGCCGGCGGTGGCCGGGAAGTTGGCGTCCACCACGTCGACCATCGCGGTCTGCAGGTAGGGATGGGTGCGGAACGAGCGACCGATCAACTGGTCGTACCACTCCCAGTTGCCGCGCTTGATCGCAAATGCCTTGTGCACGGCGACCACGCCGCCGCCGCTGCGCACGTAAGCCTGGAAGTTGGCGCGCTGGGCCGGATCCAGGTCGGTGGCCGGTGTGTTGAGCAGCACGATGGCCGCGTACTGCGAAAGATCGCCATCGAAGGCCTTGGCATTCCATGCCCACACTATCTCCACATAATGCTTGCGCGCCATCGCTTCGAACTGCGGCTTGGCGACGGGGATATAGTCGTGGTGATACTGGTTGGGAATAGCCGCCACCAGGATCTTGAATTGCTCGGCGGAGGCATTGAATGCGCAGGCCAGCAGCAGGCCCAACAGCCACAGAGATTTCATGCAGTGCGCTCGCAACGATCAGGTCGGCCGGCAGTGTACCTGCGCGGCCAGGCCATGCCTTCGCGGGACGATGATTGCATCTACAAAGAAGCAACAACCGATTCGGTTTGACCATGGGCGCCTAACCAAACTGTGGCGCGGCCCGTGCTCGGGATGCTCAAGCACCACGCGTGCATCCCGGTTGTGAGTGCGCCGCCCACGCGTACCTCACCACTGCTCGCTACGATTGCTCAGCCCGTGCACGCGTTTGTTGCATCGGTTTGGCTGCCTACAACCAGCCCTTCTGCCGCGCCAGCCGATACGCTTCGATGCGATTGGCCACGCCCAGCTTGCCGATGCATTCGGACAGATAGTTGCGCACGGTGCCGTGCGACAGCTGCAGCTGCTGGGCGATCTCGCTGGCCGAGCGGCCTTCGCCGGCCAGGCGCAACACCGTGCGTTCGCGCTCGCTTAACGGGTCCGCTTCCACCCACGCATCCAGCGCCAGTTGCGGGTCGATCACCCGGCCGCCACGATGCACCTGGCGCAAGGCGCTGACCAGTTGCTCGGCCGGCGCGTCCTTGAGCAGATAGCCGGCCACGCCGGCATCCAGCGCGCGCCGCAAAAACCCGGGGCGCGCAAAGGTCGTCACGATCATGACCCGCACCGGCAGGGCCTGGCGCTGGATGCGCTGGGCCAGTTCCAGGCCGCTCAACCCGGGCATTTCGATATCGGTGACCAGCACGTCCGGCTGTAGCCGTTGCAGCTCGCGCCAGGCGCCCTCGCCGTCGCCGGCACTGCCGACCACGTCGATATCGTCTTCCAACCCGAGCAGGGCCACCAGCGCGCCACGCAGCAAGGCCTGGTCTTCGGCCAACAACACCCGGATCATCGCTCGCGCTCGCAGTTGTGCAACGGTTGCGCACGATAACAGCGCGGGCCGGCGACGTGCAGCGGCCGGGCCGGTGAGCGCTCAGCGCGGTTGCGGCACCAGGGGCAGCGGCAATGGGGGGTGCCCTGCATCGGACATGGGCTGCGGCAACGGCACGCTGGCGCGCAGGCGCATGCCGCGGGGCAGCGCGTCCACCTCCAACGCGCCTCCCAGAGCCTGCAGGCGCGCACGCATGCCATCCAGGCCATTGCCGGGCACGATTACCCCGCCGCGCCCATCGTCGGTGACGTCCAGTACCGCCCGGCCGTCGTGCGCGCGCAGACTCACCCGGACCCGTCTGGCCTGGGCGTGGCGTTGCACGTTGGTGGCTGCCTCGCGCACCACCAGCGCCAGAGCGGTCTCGTGCTCGGGCGGCAGGGGCAGCGCGTCCAGCGCGTGTTCCAGCACGATGCCGTCCATGTCCAGCAGCACCTTTGCCGAGGCCAGCTCGGCCACCAGGCCAGCGGCGCGGATACCGGTGACGGCGCGGCGCACCTGTGCCAGGGCATCGCGTGAGATCTGCGCCACTGCATCGATCTCACCGCGCGCCGCCTGCGGATCGCGCGCGATCAGGCGCGCGGCCAGATCGGATTTGAGTGCCACCAGCGACAAGGTGTGGCCGAGCAGGTCGTGCAGATCGCGGCCGATGCGCTCGCGCTCGGCGGTGGCCGCCAGCCGACGCACTTCGTCCTGCGACAGGCGCAGCAATGCGTCCTTGCGCTCGTTGATGCTGTACACCGCGCCGACCGCGGCCATGCGCAGCACCGACACCGGCAACCACACCAAGCCCTGCCAACCCAACCCGAGCCAGCGCGCCCAGGCCAGATACAGCGCGTTCATCAGCAGCAGGATGGCGAAATGCCGCCACAGCGCATGCCGCGTGGAAGGGCGCAGGCTCAGGCAGGCAAACACGAAGTAGCTGATGCCCGAGGCGTACACCGGCAGCAGCGCGGCACTGAGCGCCCCCATCGCCCAGGCATAGCGGTACAGCGTGTCGCGCGGCGCCAGCAACATGCGCGCATACAGCAGCAGAAACAGCGGATACGACAGCACCGTACACAACAGCCAGGTGCTGTCATAGCCACGCGGGGAGAACACCGGCACCACGAACACCCAGGCCGACCACAGCAGGTGCACGCAGTCCATCCACGGCGACTGGCCTTGCGCCAGGCGTGCGGCCACTTGCGAAGTTGCGGCCGGACGAAGCCAGGCAGGGAGCCTTGCATGCATCAGAGTGGGTCCTTGTCGTTGCGCGGATTCTGCCACTGCCGGGTCCGCCTGGGCACGCGGCGTCGCAGAGTGATCCCGATCAGCGGCCTCATGCATGCGCCTGCTCACGCGCAGCCCTCGCGCAACGCGTGGCTGCGCGGCCCGCACGGCGGTGTTTCCTTGAAGCGGTGCTGGTGCATACAGGATCCTGTGGTGGCTCGATAGCGACAGCCTGCGTGTCTGCACCACTGGCGCACAGTCGCGCCTGTCATGGCCTGCGAATGACAGCTGTCACTGGCAGGTGGTGCGCTCGGGCCGCATGCTGCACGGCATTGCCACTGCACCGATCGCCCTACCGTTTGTCGCCGCGTTGGGGTTGGTGACTTCCGGCAGCTTGCGGCGCGCCTTGCAGGCGGTCACATTCTGCGCAGCCTTCTGTCCTGGTTCTCGATGAACACTTCCGCCGATCTGCTCAAGCAACTTCGCATCGACCGCCAGCGCCCTGCCGCGCCACCGCCCGCACGCCGCAGCGGCTGGATCATCGCCGTCATCATCCTGGTGCTGGTGCTGGCAGCGGCGGCGTGGTGGTTCACCCGCACTCCGGTGGTCAAGGTGCAGACCGCACCGGTGGTGGCGATCAGTGCCGGCAGCAGCAGCGCCTCGGTACTGGACGCGTCCGGTTACGTGGTTGCCCGGCGCATGGCCACGGTCTCGGCCCAGGTCACCGGCAAGGTGCGCGAGGTGATGATCGAAGAAGGCATGCGCGTCGAACAAGGCCAGGTGATGGCCACGCTCGACCCGCTGGATGCCGATGCGCAGCGGACGCTGTCGGCCTCGCAGCTGTCGGCCGCGCGCAGCCAGGTCGACAACGTGCAGGCGCAGCTGGCGGTGGCCAATGCCGATGCCACGCGTCTGCAGTCGCTGGTCGGCGCGCAGCTGGTATCGCGCTCGCAGTACGAACAGGCCACCGCGCAGCGCGATGCCTTGCGTGCGCAGTTGCAGAACGCGCAACGCAACGTGCAGGTGGCATCGGACCAGCTGGCCATTGCCGGCATCCGTTCGGACTTCAACGTGGTGCGCGCGCCGTTCGCCGGCGTGGTCACCGCCAAGGCGGCGCAGCCGGGCGAAATCGTCTCGCCGTTGTCGGCCGGCGGCGGTTTCACCCGCACCGGGATCGGCACCATCGTGGACATGGAGTCGCTGGAGATCGAAGTGGAAGTCGGCGAGTCCTACATCGGCCGCGTGCAACCGAAGATGCCGGTGGAAGCGGTGCTCAACGCCTACCCGGACTGGAAGATTCCCGGCGAGGTGATCGCCATCATTCCCACCGCCGACCGCGGCAAGGCCACGGTAAAGGTGCGGGTGGCCTTCAAGGTCAAGGACGCGCGCATCGTGCCGGAAATGGGCGTGCGGGTGAGTTTCCTGGAGCAGGCCAAACCGCAGCAGGCGTCCAAGCCGCAGGGCGTGCGCGTGCCGGCCGCCGCGCTGGTCGAACGCGATGGCGCCACGCTGGCATTCGTGGTCGGTGAACGCAACACCGTGGCCGCCAGGCCCGTCACCACCGGCATGGCGATGGGTCAGGACCGGCAGGTGGTCGCCGGTTTGAATGCAGGCGACAGCGTGGTGCTCGACCCGCCGCAGACCTTGCAGGACGGCGACACGGTAGCCGAAGCGGAGCCTGACACGACCGAATAGCCATGCGTGACCGCGGCGGGCAGATGCCGCGGCCGCGGTGCAGTCCGTGCTGTCGTTGTTGCTGTGCGCGGATGCCGCGTTGTCGCACCAAAGCAGGTGTGGGCTGGAACTGGTGATAGCAGCGGTGCACAGGAGCAGCGATGCTGTCGACCCGGGCGAGCCCAGGATACTTCGTGCAGTGACTGCATCGGCCACGCGTGCGGCGCAGTCAGTTGTCGATGCACCCAGTTGTTGAAGTTGTATCCCTCGATCGCACCCACCAGAGTTGTTCAGCACCTTGTTACATCGCTGCCACGGCAGCGCCATCCGCCCCGCCGCTTGTGCAGTCGCCGTCGCCGTGCCGCCCATCGCTTCCCTCTTCCCTTGCATCGCCAGGACTCGCCATGACCGCTCTTGTCAGCTTGCGCAACATCACCAAGACCTACCAACGCGGCCCCGAGCAGGTGCAGGTGCTGCACGGCATCGATCTGGAAATTGCCAGCGGCGATTTCGTCGCGCTGATGGGGCCCTCCGGCTCGGGCAAGACCACCTTGCTCAATCTGATCGGCGGCCTGGACAGCCCCAGCGGCGGCGAAATCGAGATCGAGGGTGAACGCATCGATCGCATGAGCGGCGGACAGCTCGCCACCTGGCGCAGCCATCACGTCGGCTTCGTCTTCCAGTTCTACAACCTGATGCCGATGCTCAGCGCGCAGAAGAACGTGGAACTGCCGCTGCTGCTGACCTCGCTCAATGCCGCACAGCGCAAAAAGAATGCAGAGATCGCATTGACCCTGGTCGGCCTGCAGGAACGCCGCAGCCACAAGCCCAACGAACTGTCCGGTGGCCAGCAACAGCGCGTGGCGATCGCGCGCGCCATCGTGTCCGACCCGACCTTCCTGATCTGCGACGAACCCACCGGCGATCTGGACCGCCAGAACGCTGAGGAAATCCTGCGCCTGCTGCAGGAACTCAACCGCGAACACGGCAAGACCATCGTGATGGTGACCCACGACCCCAAGGCCGCCGAGTACGCCACCCACACCATCCATCTGGACAAGGGCGAGCTGGCCGACGCGCCGCTCGTGCTCTGAAGGAACGCTGCCATGAAGTATCTTTCGCTGGTGTGGGCGCAGCTGTTCCGCAGCAAGACGCGCACCTTGCTGACCTTGTTGTCGGTGGTGGCGGCGTTCCTGCTGTTCGGCATGCTCGATTCGGTACGCGTGGCGTTCAACTCCGGCGGCAGCGTCAGTGGCGTGGACCGGTTGGTGGTGGCTTCGCGGCTGTCGATCACCCAGTCGCTGCCGATCCGCCTGGAAGCACAGGTGCGCAGCGTGCCGGGCGTGCGCGACGTGACCTCGGCCATGTGGTTCGGCGGCATCTACCGCGACCCGAAGAATTTCTTCCCCAATTTCTCGGTGGCGCCGAACTTCTTCGACGTCTACAGCGAATACCAATTGCCCAAGGACCAGCTCAAGGCCTTTCAGAGCACGCGTACCGGCGCGGTGGTCGGCGAAACCCTGGCCAAGGAGTTCGGCTGGAAGATCGGCGACACGATTCCGCTGCAGGCCACCATCTTCCCGCGCAGCGGCAGCAACGACTGGCCATTGCAGCTGGTCGGCATCTTCCGCATGAAGGACCGCACGGTGGCGGCCAACCAGGAACGCCAGCTGATGATGAACTGGAAATATTTCGATGAGTCCAACGATTACATCAAGAACCAGGTGAGCTGGCTGACGGTGACCCTGAGCAATCCCGACCAGGCCTCGCGCGTGGCGCAGGCCATCGATGCGCTCTCGGCCAACTCCGATCACGAAACCAAGTCGCAGACCGAATCGGCGTTCCAGCAGGCCTTCGTCAAGCAGTTCGCCGATATCGGCCTGATTGTCACCTCGATCATGGCCGCGGTGTTCTTCACCTTGTTGCTGCTGACCGGCAACACCATGGCGCAAGCGGTGCGCGAGCGCATTCCGGAACTGGCCACGCTCAAGACGCTGGGCTTCCAGGACCGCACGGTGTTGAGCCTGGTGATGATCGAGTCGGTGTTGCTGATCGGCCTGGGCGGTTTGATCGGCATGGGCCTGGCCGCGCTGGTGATCCCGGCGGTGTCCGCGCGCAGCGGTGGGCTGATGCCCACCCAGAGCGTGCCGCTGCAGACCTGGCTGGTTGCGCTGGCCCTGATGGTCGGCATCGGCTTGGTGGTGGGTGTGCTGCCGGCATTACGCGCGCAGCGCTTGAAGATCGTCGATGCCCTCGCCGGCCGCTGACAGGAGCACGCAAATGCAAAGCAAATGGAAGAACCGTGGTGCCAACCTGCTGTCGGTGGTGCTGCTGGCGGTGGGACTGGGAATCTGGATCGCGTTGCCGTGGATCGGCGTGCTGGCGATCGTGGTGGCGCTGGCGCTGTGGCTGGTGACCACGCGCAGCGGCCGCCTGTCGCTGGCGGCCGCGCGCATCGGCATCGCCAGCCTGCCGCAGCGCTGGGGCTCCACCTCGGTGATCGTGGTCGGCATCGCCGGCGTGGTTGGCGTGCTGGTGGCGATGCTGGCGATGGGCGAGGGCTTCCAGGCCACGCTCAACAGCACCGGCGACGACACCACCGCGATTGTCTTGCGCGGCGGCTCGCAGGCGGAAACCAATTCGGTAATCACCCGCGACCTGGTGCCACTGATCGGCAGCCTGCCCGGCATCGCCAGCGATGCCAACGGGCGCCCGCAGGTGTCGCCGGAGTTGTCGCAGGTGGTCAACATCGCCTCGCGCGCCGATGGCACCGACGTCAACGCGCAGTTGCGCGGCGTGGGCGAGCAGGCCTGGGCGGTGCACCAGAAGGTCAGGATCGCCCAGGGCCGCCGCTTCACTCCCGGCCTGCGCGAACTGGTGGTGGGCAAGGGCGCATTGAACCAGTTCCGCGGCCTGGAGCTGGGCAAGACGCTCACGCTCGGCAGCCAGCAGTGGACCGTGGTCGGCGTGTTCGCCTCCGGCGATGCGCACGATTCGGAGCTGTGGACCGATGCGCAGACGCTGGCCACCACCTACAACCGCAGCGCCTACCAGTCGATCAACGTGCGCACCACCGGCAAGGCCGGCTTTACGCAGTTCAAGGCCGCCATGGCCGCCGACCCGCGGCTGAAGCTGGACGTGGAAACCACCCGCGCGTACTACGGCAAGCAGGGCG
The DNA here is from genome assembly GCF_041475735.2 of Xanthomonas sp. NCPPB 3582. Lineage (NCBI taxonomy): Bacteria > Pseudomonadati > Pseudomonadota > Gammaproteobacteria > Lysobacterales > Lysobacteraceae > Xanthomonas > Xanthomonas sp. NCPPB 3582. The sequence continues at coordinate 461,802 of NZ_CM192968.1, read as the reverse complement.
GTGGCTTGAACAGGTTGATCAGCATCCTGGGCACGGTCATCGGCGCGATCATGGCGGTGGGCGCGGTGTTCGGTGCGCTCAACACCATGTATGCGGCCGTTGCCACGCGTGCGCGCGAGATCGCCACCATGCGCGCGATCGGCTTTTGCGGCACGCCGGTGATCATGGCGCTGATGCTGGAAACCATGTTGCTGGCGCTGCTGGGCGGGCTGCTGGGCGGGTTGATCGCCTGGGCGGTATTCAATGGCTACACCGTGTCCACGCTGGGCAACAACTTCAGCCAGGTGGTATTCCAGTTCAAGGTGTCGCCGGAGCTGCTGTGGAGCGGGCTGAAATGGGCGCTGGGCATCGGCTTGGTGGGTGGGCTGTTCCCGGCCTTGCGGGCGGCGCGGTTGCCGATCACCACGGCCTTGCGTGAGGTGTAGGCGGGCTGTGGCCCGCCCGGGATTAGGGAGTCGGGATTAGGGATTGGTAACGACCGGAGCGAAGCGCTTGGCTGCTACGGCTGAATGGATTGCAGGCTGTCATGGTTTTGTCACCGCACTGCGGTAGATGCGCGGGCCGGCAGGCCGTAGCCTGCTCGGCCGTTTGCTCCGTTGATGTGTTGCCATGACGCGCCTGCTTCTGCTGGCCTGCGCCTGCCTGTGGCTGGCCGGCTGTTCTTCGTCTTCCACCTCGCTCAGCGAGCGCCTGGTCGCGCCCGGTGGTGTGTCGCCGTTGCTGGACGAAGAGCGCATCGCCGCCACCATCGCCACGCTGCCCAACCGCAGCGGCCATGTGGTGACGCGCGATCAGGTGCCGATCTTCTGGCGTGCGATCGATCCCGGCCAGTACGCCATGCACTACCGCTACCTGGGCCAGCGCCAGGACCCGGCGCATGCGCTGGATGTGGACTTCAGCTTCTCCGTGCCCACCGCCACGCCGCCTGCGCCGCGCGGCACCATCGTGCTGCTGCACGGCTGGATGATGGACGGCGATTCGCTGCTGCCCTGGTCGCTGCAGCTGGCGCAGGCCGGCTACCGGGTGATCACCATCGATCTGCGCAACCATGGCCATTCCGGTGGCGGCCCGTCGGGCTATGGCACGCGCGAGTCCGATGATGTGATCGATGTGCTTAACGCGTTGCAGCCGCGTGGCGAACTCCAGGGGCCGCTGTACCTGTTCGGCATTTCCTATGGCGCGGCCACGGCGCTGTTCACCGCCGACAAGCTTGGGCCGCGCGTTACCGGCGTGGTGGCGATGGAATCCTTCGCCAATGCCGGGCGCGGCATCCGCGACATGGTGCCGCACCTGCTGGCCAGCCAGCCCAGCGGCTGGCGTGGGCAGGCAGTGGCCGCGTACGCGCGCTGGCGCTACGCCGACCAGAACATCGATGCGGTGATCGCAGCCGCCGATGCCCAGCTCAAGCTGGATCTGGACCACGTCGATGTGGCGCAGGCGCTGGCGCACACGCGCAGCTGCGTGCTGCTGTTGCATGGCGATGCCGACCAGCACATTCCAGTGGCGCATGGCCGCGCACTGGCACTGGCCAGTCCGCGTGCGCATTACCTGGAACTGCCCGGCGAAAACCACCTGAGCCTGCCGCTGCGGCTGGACCTGCTCGGTGGCCCGATCAATCAGTGGCTGGCGCAGATTCAACAGGCCCCTGGCCACTGCCCCGCTCCGCAGGCATTGCCGGCCTCCACGCTGGCGGTTGCGATGCCGGCAACGGTGCCCAGTAGCTGATCGCCGCACTCGCTGCGTCCGTCGTACAGGACGCGGCCCGGCACGCGCTCAGCGCACCGCCGCCGGCGGCCGCGCACGCAGCACGCTGTCGCCGACGAACAGCAGCAGCCCGACCCAGATCGCAGCAAAACCAATCGCCCGCCCCTGGTCGAACGGCTCATGGAAGAACCATACCCCAAGCAACAGCTGCAGGCTCGGCCCGATGTACTGCAGGATGCCCACCAGCGATAGCGGGATCCGCCGCACGCCATACGCAAATCCGATCAGCGGCACCGCCGTCACCACGCCGCCGAAGATCAGCAGCAGATCCGTCCGCAGATCCCAGCCGCTGAAGAACGCGCCGCCATGGCCCTGCTCGCCCCATGCGGCAACCAGCAGTGCCGGCACGAACAGGTACACGCTTTCCACCCCCAGCCCGGCCACCGGGTCCACCGCCACCAGCTTGCGCAGCAACCCGTAGAGGCCGAACGAGACCGCCAGCCCCAGCGCAATCCATGGCGGTGCACCGGCATCGATGGTCAGCCACAGCACGCCGAGTGCGGCGCACGCCACCGCCAGCCACTGGATGCCGCGCAGGCGCTCCTTCAGCACCAGCACGCCCAGCAACACGCTCAGCAATGGATTGATGAAGTAGCCCAGGCTGGCTTCGATCACATGCCCGGCGTTGATGGCCCAGATATACAGGCCCCAATTGAAGGCGATCGCCACGCTGCTGGCGGCCAGCATCCACAGCGCGCGCGGCTGCGCAACGATCGTGCGCCACCACCGCAGGCCCGAGGTTGCCACCAGCCACGCAACGACCAGCACTGCGCTCCACACGATGCGGTGCGCAATGATCTGCAGCGACGGCACCACCTTGAGCAGATGCCAGTACAACGGCACCAGGCCCCAGATCACAAAGCTCGCGGCGGTCATCAACAGACCGCGCCGCGCCTCTACCGCCGACACCGGCACGGGCGCGCTCATCGCCGCGCCCTGGCCAGGGTGACCACCAGCACGCCGGCCAGGATCACCGCCATCGCGCCGATATCGTGCGCAGTGAAACGCTCATGCCCCAGCCAGGCGCCCAGCGCCACCGCGATCACCGGGTTGACGTAGGCATAGCTGCCGGCCAGCGCCGGGCGCACGTGGTGCAACAGCCACACATAGGCAGTGAACGCCACGATCGAGCCGAACACGCACAGATATGCGACCGCCAGAATGCCTTGTGGCGTCGGCCACGCCTGCGGGCGCTCGCCGATCAGCAGGCCGGTACTCACCAGCAACACGCCACCGCACAGCATCTGCCCGGCGGCAGTCATGAACGGCGACGGCAGGTCGCGGCCACGCGACCACATCGAACCGAACGCCCAGCCGATCGGTGCGATCAGCAACAGCACCAGCCCGCCCGGCGTGGCGGTCAGGCTGCTGCCGGCGTTGAGCCACACCACGCCCAGGAATCCGATCACGATGCCAAGCCATTCGCCGCCGCTGGCGTGCTGCCCGCGCAACGCGCCGAACAAGGCCATCCACAACGGCACCGAAGCCACTGCGGTGGCGGCCAGGCCGGACGACACGCTGCGCTCGGCCAGCACCACCATGCCGTTGCCGAGCAGCAACAGGGCCGCGCCCATCAAGGCCACGTTCTTCCATTGCGCGCGCGTCGGCGCCGCCACGCGGCGCAAGCGCAGCACGCCGTAGAGCACGCTGCCGGCGATGATGAAGCGCGCCCCGGACACCATCGTCAGCGGCTGCGCCCCGCCTTCCAGCGCGAACCGGATCGCCAGATAGGTCGACCCCCAGACCACATAGACCAGCAACAACGCAAGAACAACCAACCCGCTGCGCGCAGGCGCGGCAGCGTCGTGAGAGGAAGACATCGGAACACTGCCAACGACCGCGAGGACTACCGATTCTAGATCAGCGCTGCAGTGGCAACAGCGAACAGGACTGCGCACGTAATGGATCACTGCATCGCATCCATGCGGCCGGCACGGTCATCGTGACGTCGCACCACATGGCGCCCACAGCAACTGATACAACGCCGGCGCAGCCACCAGGCGAGCCCGGCCATTGCGTGGAGTCCTCGGCAGCGCGCACCCTGCGGCGCCTGCGCGCTGTCCACATCCGAATGACGACCGCCCGCTGGGTGCTGCTGGTCGCTCTCAGTTGCGCGCCGCGTCGCTGCGCGCACGGATGGCCTTGAATTCCGAGCCGTCCTGCCAGCTCGGCCACTGCCGGCCATTGGCCAGCGCCACGCCTACGTCGAAGACCAGCGTGGTATCGGCGGCATGTCCGCTGGCGTCCCACTGCGGGGTCCAGCGATCGCAGGGCTGGTGATAGCAATCGGCGAAATACTTCTCGCGCAGCGCCTTGCCCTTGGTCACGCCGCCGTCGAGCATGTCCAGGCCGGGGCCGGCGGTGATCGCCGGCACGCCCATGCGGGCGAAGGCGAAATGGTCGGCGCGGTAGAAGAAACCCGCTTCCAGATTCGGATCCGGCGAGTAGGTGCGGCCGCGCGCCTTGGCGGCCTGCTCCAGATCGCCTTCCAGCGACACCCGTCCGCTGCCCCAGGAGGCGATGTCGCGAGTGGGGCCATCGGGGCTGAACATCTCCATGTTGAGCACCGCCACCGTCTTGTCCAACGGCGCCAGCGGATGCGCGGCGTAGTAGTTGGCGCCCAGCAGGCCCTTCTCTTCGGCGGTCAAGGCGATGAAGTACAGCGTGCGCTGCGGCGTGGGGCCGGCGGCGAACACGCGCGCCAGTTCCAGCACGCTGGCCACGCCGGTGGCGTTGTCCACCGCGCCACGACGCACCGTATCGCCGGAGGCATCGGCCTTGCCGATCCCGAACGCATCCCAGTGCGCGGAGAAGATCACCGTCTCTTCCGGGTGTTGGCTGCCGGTGAGCTTGGCCACCACGTTATGGGTGACCACGCGTTCGCGCTTGAGCTTGAAGTCCACCGACAGGCGCGCATCGCCCAGCGCCATCGGCGCGAAGTCGCGCTGCTGCGCGCGCGCCTTGGCCTGCTCGAAGTCCAGCCCGGCCTGCGTGAACAGCGACTGTGCCAGTGCACGCTGCATCCAGCCGCGCACCGGCACGTGCTGCGCGCGGGCATCGGCGTCGCTGCGTTCGATATCGAACAACGGCGACAGGCCCGAGCTCTGCACCGTGGCCCAGCCGTACGCGGCCGGCGCAGTCTCGTGCACGATCAGCACGCCGGCCGCGCCACGCCGCGCGGCTTCTTCGTACTTGTAGGTCCAGCGGCCGTAATAGGTCACCGCCTTGCCATCGAACGCACCGGGCTGCGCACTCTCGAAGTCGGCATCGTTGATCAGCACCACCGCGATCTTGCCGCGCAGATCCACGCCCTTGTAATCGTCCCACTGCCGCTCCGGCGCGCTGATGCCGTAGCCCACGAACACCAGCGGCGCATTCTTCAGCGCCACCGCGGTCTGCGGACGCAGGCTCTGCAGGGTGACATCGGTGCCGTTGACCAGGGTCTGGGTCTTGCCCCCCACGCGCAGCGTGGCCCGCACCGGGCCATCCACCTGCGCACGCACCAGCGGCACTGCCTGCGTCCAGCTGCCCTGCTCGCCGCCGGGCTGCAGACCCGCCGTCTTGAATTGTTCGACCAGGTAATCGACCGTGCGTTGCTCGCCGGCACTGGCCGGCGCACGGCCCTCGAAGTCGTCCGATGCCAGCAGGCGCACATGCCGCGACAACGCGTCGGCATCGATGCCGCCGCCAGGCAGGTCGTTGGCGGCCTGCGCCACACCTCCGACAAACAGGCAGGCGGACAACAACAGGATGCGCATCGGATTCACGGTGAGGCCTTGCAACGATGGATGACAGACAGTTTACAAGCGCGCGACGAACAGCGGTGATCCAAGCCAAGGCACAACGCGCGCCCGGCAGTGATCGCTGCTCGGATTGCATCGTGCCGCAGCCAGCGTGTGCTCCGTTGTTGCGCGCGCGGCTGCGTGGCGACCACCCGGCGCGTGGCGGTGAGTCTGGCCGGCCGCTGCATATTGCATCGATCCCGTATCCGGGCATCCGCATTGCCGCCATCGCCTGCCGCATCACTTCCGCAGGGCGGCATCTGCCAACACCTCACCCAGAGCACGACTTGCGCAAGCAGCCCTGCATCGCAGGTGTCTGCGTACCGCCTCAACGCGCCGAACGATCCAGCCAGCAGCCCAAGCCCTGCGCGTTGAGTTCGATATCGGTGGCCAGCAACTGCGCCACGGCCGCATCGTCCAGCCGGCAACCGTGCTGGCGCGCGCGCTCCAGGTACAGCGCGGTCAGCGCCGCCACCATGCAGCGGTGGCGATCCGCGCGTGCCGCGCAGCCCAGCGCAATCTCGGTCATTGCATGAATCTGCTGCACCAGCGCCTGCGCCAACCGGCCGGGCGATTCGACCCGGCCATAATGGGTGAGATACATCGCCTGCGGCGCGGCCTCCATCAGCCGTGCGATCGAGTGCAGCATCGCCTCCGGTTCGAATTGCACCGGCGAGGACGTCGGCAGGATGAAGGCGCCCTGGTCGCTGTCGAGCTGGCGATACGACAAGCCGAAGGTGTCGCCGGTGAACCAGCTGCAGCTGCGCACATCCCAGACGCACAGGTGATGCCGCGCATGTCCTGGCGTATCGACCGTGCACAGCGCACGCTCGCCGAGCAGCACCGCCTGCCCGTCGGCGGCCTCCACCACCCGTTCGGCCGGCACCGGCACGATCTGGCCATAGCTGCGCGTCATTGCTTCCTGCCCATACACCGCGGTGGCGCCGGCAATCAGCCGCGTGGGGTCGATCATGTGCGGCGCACCGCGCGGATGCACCAGCACGCGCGCATTGGGCAGGTGCTGCAGCAAGGCACCGGCGCCACCGGCGTGATCCAGGTGCACATGGGTCAGGATCAACCAGTCCACCTGCGCCGGCGCCAGGCCGGCCGCCTGCACGGCAGAGAGCAGGTGCGGTACCGACAACGAGGTGCCGCAGTCGATGAAGGCGCCGCGCTGCCCTTCCACGACCAGATAGGCCGCATCGAACTGCGCCCCGCCAAAGCCGGTGTCGATGGTGTGGATGCTGCAATCAACCGCTGCTGTCATTGCGACTCCGTGGCTGCAGGACGAGTGACGCCACGACCGTACCACCATCGGCGCGCCGTGACGCGCCGTGCCGCCATTGGCGCACCGGCAGTGGCGTTCTCCGGACTGCGCCACACCTACCGGAACGTCCGCCGCGGCAGCGGCGTACCGATGCGCTCCCTGACATGCGGTAGCGGTCCGGGGTCATGGGCTCCAGTCGTGCCCCACAGCGGCGCAGTCAATGGCCTCGCAGCTGCGGCGCAGATCCCAGTCACCGCGCACGCAGTGCCGGAGGTTTCGGGCAAACGATGACGATGTACCCAACACGGTCGAGCGCCGGATACACGCATCGCTCAGCCTCCCGCACGACGCGCGATGCACTGGCCATGCGCATCCAGCCGGGCCCCGCCTTGCTGCTGCGATCAGGCTTCGCGCAGCGCCTTGACCGCGGCAAGAATCACATCGACATCGGCCTGGGCATGTACGCCCGGCAATTGCAGATCGCTGGCCTGCACGGCCTGCTTCAGGCGCGCGATCAACTGCCCGGCATCGCGTGGCGAGGCAAAGCCATCGCTGTGCAGCAGCAGGACGCCAGCGCCATCGTGCAACTTGAAATAAAACTGCCCGTCGCTTTCGCGGTATTGCTTGAACACCGGCAAGGCGATTCTTTCGCCAGCCTGCACCGCCGCCGGACCCGACTGATCGGACAGGTCGCGCAGGCCCACCGCATCGCGCAACTGCGCCAGCAGCGGAGTGGCATAGCGCGCGCGCAGGCGGGCGCCACCAGCGCGCAGAATCGCTTCGATCCTGGCCGGTTCGGCCATCAGCGCCTCGTATCGCGTGCGCAATGGCGCGATCTCGCGATCGATGCGCTCGAACAGCTGCTGCTTGGCATCGCCCCAGCCGATCCCCTCGGCAAACGCCTGCGCGAAGGCCGCGGTCTCCGCCGGCGTGGCGAAGGCCTGGTACAACTGGAACAGCGCCGAACCCTGGGTGTCCTTGGGCTCACCCGGCGCGCGCGAGTCGGTCAGGATGGAGAACACCAGCTTGCGCAACTCCTCGCGCGGGGCGAACAGCGGGATGGTATTGCCGTAGCTCTTGCTCATCTTGCGGCCATCCAGGCCCGGCAGGGTGGACACCTGTTCGTCGATCACCGCATCGGGCAGGGTGAAAAAATCCCGACCGTAGACATGGTTGAAGCGCTGCGCGAAGTCGCGCGCCATTTCGATGTGCTGGATCTGGTCGCGCCCCACCGGCACCTTGTGCGCGTTGAAGATCAGGATATCGGCCGCCATCAGCACCGGATACATGAACAAGCCGGCGGTCACGCCAGCATCGTCGTCCTCGCTGTCGGCGCGGTTCTTGTCCACCGCCGCCTTGTAGGCATGCGCGCGGTTGAGGATGCCCTTGCCGGCCACGCAGGTCAGCAGCCACATCAACTCGGTGGTCTCCGGCACGTCGGACTGGCGATAGAACCAGACCTTGTCCGGGTCCAGCCCACAGGCCAGCCAGCTGGCGGCGATCTCCAGGGTGGAGCGCTGCGTGCGCGCCGGATCCTGCGCCTTGATCAGGCTATGCAGGTCGGCCAGGAAGTAGAAGCTCTCCGCATCGGCGGCAGCGCTGGCCTGGATGGCGGGGCGGATCGCACCGACGTAGTTGCCCAGGTGCGGGGTGCCGGAGGTGGTGATGCCGGTAAGAACGCGAGTGGTCATCTGCAAGGGCCAGGGAATCAGCCGGCAAGTCTAACGGTTCTGCGCCACCCCCATCTGCCCCGAATGCTGCCATTGCGGCACAAAAAAGCGGGCCGCATGCGGCCCGCCTTCCGGACGACCTGCTCAGCCCGAAGGCGAGCGGGCGAGTTGCCTCAGCGGTCGTCGCGCAATGACTTTTCGAAGGCGCGTACCTCGGTCTGGGCGCGGTCGCGGTCCCAGCCATAGCGCTCCTGCAACTTGCCCTGCAGATATTCGGCATTGCCTTCTGCAACCTTGAAGTCATCGTCGGTGAGATCGCCCCACTTGGCCTGCATCTGGCCCTTGAGCTGGGTCCACTTGCCGGAAATGATGTCTTTGTTCATTGCGGTTCTCCGCTGCGTGCGGTCGCGATTGACCGTGCATACAGCGTGGTGCGGGCAGCGTTGTGCACGGGTCAAAAGATGTCTAGCCCATGCTCACCGCGATGAACGGTTGCCGTGCGCCAGGCCTGTCGCGAGTGGCCGGCCCTTGCAGCGCCATTGGAGAAATTCCCCATAAAAAACGGGCCTTTCGGCCCGTTTGTATTCAACGTTGCAGCAAGTGGATCACTTGCGCGCGGCGTCTTCCACCTTCTCGCCAGCGCCCTGCACGTCCTTGCCGGCACCTGCGACGGTGTTGCAGCCCGACAGCATGCCGACCGAGAACACCGACAGCACCAGCAGCACAATTGCACGCTTCATAACACACTCCTTCATGGGTAAGCGGCGCACTGCCGCAGATCAATCAAATCGAACAAGCGCCACGCAACCGTGGCAAATCAGCACTTACCGTCGCTGCATTTTTCGGCCGTTTTTTCGACCTTGTCGCCCGCGCCCTGCATGTCCTTGCCGGCGCCGGCCACGGTGTTGCAGCCAGTCATCACGCCGGCCGAAAACAGGCCCAGCACCATCAGTGTCAGCAGTCGCTTCATAGGTCTTCCTCGGTCTGCGCCCGGTGCGATCGCACCTCGCTCGGCGCCAAATCTGACTGCGCGGACGTGGATTTGATGTGAACGGCAGCGTGCCGCGTTCAGCGCTGGATCAATCTCGCATCAGGGTCGACTTGCCGAACAGGCTTTCCACCAGATCCACCGCCAGCTCGGCGGTGGCATTGCGGTTGTCCAGCACCGGATTGAGCTCGACGATGTCCAGCGACCCCATACGGCCGGTGTCGGCAATCATCTCCATCACCAGCTGCGCCTCGCGGTAGTTCGGGCCGCCGGGCACCGTGGTGCCCACGCCCGGCGCGATGCTGGGGTCGAGAAAATCCACATCGAAGCTCACATGCAAATGGGTGTCGGCGCTCATGCCCTGCAGCGCAGCTTCCATGGTGCGCTTCATGCCGGCTTCGTCGATGTAGCGCATGTCGTAGACGTCGATGCGGTGCTGCTTGATCAGCCGCTTCTCCTCCGGGTCCACCGAGCGGATGCCGATCTGGCGCACCTGCTCGGGCAACAACGCCGGCGCACTGCCACCCAGGTGGGTCAGCGCCTGCGGGCCCAGCCCGCACAGGCAGGCCACCGGCATGCCGTGCACGTTGCCCGACGGGGTCACCTCGCTGGTATTGAAGTCCGAATGCGCATCCAGCCACAGCACGCGCAGCGGGCGGCCCTGCTCGCGGCAGTACTTGGCCACCGCGGTGATCGAGCCGACCCCCAGGCAATGGTCGCCGCCCAGCATGACCGGCATGCGACCGGCCCGCAGTTCGGCATAGCTGGCGTCCATCAACGCCTGGTTCCAGGCCACCACTTCGTCCAGGTGCCGATAACCGGCCTGCGGCGGCTGCCACGGATTGCGCGGACCATCCAGATTGCCCAAGTCGCGCACCTCCACCCCGCGTCCGGCCAGCGCCTCCTGCAAGCCGGCGATACGCAGCGCCTCCGGGCCCATCCGTGCGCCGCGGTGGCCGGCACCGATGTCGGTGGGAACGCCAATCAGGGAAACCGGCAGGTACTGCGTTGCCATGCATTGCTCCAGTGTCGATAAAGCCGTGCAGTCTAGTGGCGCATCCGCGCAGTGACGCGCGGCAGCGCAGCACGGCATGCGGCTCGTATCGCGCTCGCCGAACAACGCGCGGGTTTAGATCTGCCTCAACGCGCCGCTACTGTGACGTGCCGCGGCAGTTCGTGGCGCGCTGGACTTTGCGGATTCTGCTTGTCTGACCGCCCAGTGAAACACCTGAGGCTGGTGTGACTGCGCACTAATACCTGGATGGTATGGTGCGCCGGCCAGCGCAGGACACGCATCACGTACGCGCTCGGGCCATCAGCAACAGGGGGAGTTTCATGCCGCATAACGCCGTCAACCAGGTCGTCAAGGCTGCCGTGGGCGAAGTCGCGCGGGCGTCGCATCTGTACGATTTGCAGCGTATCGGGCGCGAGTTCGCGCAGACCATCGAGCGCGAGCCGGGCATTGCCCTGCTGATGCTGTCCACCGCCGACGGCCGCGCCATCACCGAGCAATCCAGCCTGGATGTGGATGGGCGTCGCCTCGCGGCAATGGCCAATTCGTTCCTGACCCTGGGCGAGACCCTGGCCCGGGAATCCAGCCTCAGCGAAGCCGACTACGCCACCATCAGCACCCGCGGCGGGCAGCTGGTGCTGATCCGCATCCGCGCCGACAAGCCACTGACACTGACCGCCGTTGGCAGCGCCAACCTCAATGCCGCCGCGCTGCTGTTCAACGCGCGCGATTGCGCCGGCCGCCTGGCCACAGCGCTGGCACCACCGGCTGGCTGATGCCGTTGGCATCGTTCGTGCTTGCACGAGCGCACCGATTTTTCTCAACGCTTGGAAGGGGACCACCGATGTCGAAACTCAATCTGGAACAACTGCATTCGCTCGCCGGCTTCGTCGGCGCCGCGCTGGTCGACAGCGACAGCGGCATGGCGCTGGGCATGACCGGCGGCACCGAACTCAACCTGGAACTGGCCGCAGCCGGCAATACCGAAGTGGTGCGCGCCAAGCGCCGCATCGCCGAGCAGCTGGGCCTGAACGACACCATCGAAGACATCCTGATCACCCTGTCGCGCCAGTACCACCTGCTGCGTCCGCTGGAGAGCAACGGCGCACTGTTTCTGTACGTGGTGCTGGACCGTGCCAAGGCCAATCTGGCGATGGCCCGCCACGAGCTCAAGGCGTTCGAAAAGACACTGGATTTCGGTTGATGCCAGTCCGGCGGCGCACCCGCGTCGCCGGCCCTGCCTGCCGGTGCGAGCCGGCAGGCGTCATCGTGTCACTGCGCCCAGCCGGCGCCCTCTCATGACCACACCCATTCACGCCATGCGGGTCGCCACGGCCGGCCTGGACCTGCTGCACGCCACGCGCCTGAAACTGGCGTGCTCGCTGCTGCTTGCCGAGCGCATCGACGTGCAGTTGGGCGAGTGGCCGCAGCACGCGGCCGACGTTGTGGTGCTGGGCCTGGAAACCGCCGACGGTCTGGCTGCATGGCAGGCGCTGCAGGGCCAGCCGGTGCGCATGCTGGTGGTCTCGCGCACACCGGTGGCCGGCGCCTGGCTCAAGCATGGCGCCACCGTGCGCGAGCTCAACGAACAGATGCGCCTGCTGCTGTCCTCGCCGCATGTCACGGCGGTGGCCGAGCCGGCACTGCTGTTGCGGCATTGCCGCGGTGAATTCGGTGCCGGCGTGGTGGTGTTGCGCAATGCGGGGCTGCAGGTGCGCGTGGATCCGGCCGAACACTGCCTGCATCTGCCGGCCGGCGTCGCGTTGGACGCGCTGATCGCCGCGCTGGACCGCCCGGACTGGCAGCGCGCGGCCGACGACGCCCAGGTCACATTGCCGCAACGCCTCTCCTTCGAAGCGCTGTATTTCGCACTGCCCGAGCATCTGCGCCCGGCCCTGCCGGCGGTGGAACCCAGCCAGCCGCTGCAGCTGCGCCAGTGGCCGGAGTTGAGCGCGCAGACCAGTTCGCCGGCGCAGCTGCTCGCCATCGCCCACCTGCATGCGCGCCCATGGCGCCCGCAGGCGCTGGCCAATGCTTGCAAGCTCCCGCTGCAGACGGTGGAATGCCTGTTCGCCGCCGCACTCGCCAGTGGCCTCGCCCAGACTGCGGAGATTGCCGTGTCGTCAACGCCGCCTCGCCCGGACAGCAGCAATTCCCGGTTCCTTTCCTGGGTCGCACGCCGGTTTGGCCTCTCTCTCTTCCAGGCGCAGTCATGAGTCTTCCAGCCAACAAACTCGTGTTCGTGGGCGGCATGGGCGCCGGCAAGACCACCGCCGTGCGCGCCATCTCCGACGTGGAGCCGGTCAGCACCGAAATGCCGCTCAGCCAGGATGCCTACGGCGACAAGACCTACACCACGGTCGCGCTGGACTACAGCTCGATTGAACTGGAAGACGGCGAGCTGCTGCACGTCTACGGCGTGCCGGGACAGAAATACCTGGATTTCATGTGGCCGCTGGTGTGCGACGGCGCGCTGGGGGTGATCGTGCTGGCCAATGCGCGCGACCCGCAGATGTCCGAAGCCACGTTGGCGCTGCTGCGCGAGTTCGCGCAGATCGCACCCGAGGCCAGCCTGGCGGTGGGCATCACCATGACCGACGAGGTCGAAGACTTCCTGCTGCCGCCGTTTCGCGATGGCCTGGTCGCCGAAGGTTTCCGCATCCCGGTGATGCGCGTGGATGCGCGTTCGGCCACCCAGATCACCTTCCTGGTGAAGTCGCTGCTGTCCTACCGCTATACCTCGGCGGCCTGATTGGCTGCATGGCACGCGCGATGAGCGCACGACGATAAACAAGGAATCCGGTCACGACGGGCCTGAAAGGGCGTCACGCGGGGGATGCCGCCTCTAGGGTGGCGGCGACGCGTCCATCTTCCTTGAAGCCAGAAACGCGACTCAGTCGTGATACGAATGAGCGCTGCGTCTGACTTATTCAGTATGCCCAGTGCACAGAACCACCGGCATCGGGACATTCCCGACAGCATGCAGGACATATCCGTGATATCGGGTCGGCAATAGCGACGTCGCAGGTCGTCGGTATCGGCACCTGCAGGGCCTGCGCCTGGCTGCAACCTGGCCGGTGTCTGGCGCAGGCGCTCCAGTGCGCCCTCCTGCGCTTCCGGCCGCACGCACTGCAAGGCGCTCCGGCATGGCTGTCCGCACACCGCCGCTGCGGTGCGCACGGCCGGTGCACCCAGATCAATGCCCTCGACCACGGCATGGTCGCCGCCGCTTGGAGCCGGCACGACGGTCGCCGCCACGTGGTTGGCTACTGATGGGTTGCCCCGATCAGATAAAGTAGCGCGATGACAATCGAACTGAAGCCCGGCGGGCTATTGATCGCGATCGAAGGCATCGACGGCGCCGGCAAGACCACGCTGGCACGCAGCCTGGCAACCACCTTGCAGCAGGCCGGTGCGCGCGTGGTGTTGAGCAAGGAACCGACCAACGGTCCCTGGGGCACGCAGCTGCGCCAATCCGCCGCCACCGGCCGCCTGAGCGCCGACCAGGAAGCCGACCTGCTGATCCGCGACCGCCACGAACACGTGGAGACCCTGATCGCCCCCGCGCTGGCACGCGGCGACATCGTGATCCTGGACCGCTACTTTCCTTCCATGGTCGCCTACCAGGGCGCCGCCGGGTTGCCGCTGGATGCGCTGCTGGAGCGCAACGCCTTCGCGCCGCGCCCGGACGTGCTGCTGCTGCTCGACCTGCCGCCACCCACCGGCCTGGCCCGCATCCGCGCCCGCGGCGATGCGCCCAACCATTTCGAAACCCAGGACAACCTGGAACGCTGCCGTGCGATCTTCAACGGCCTGCAGTTGCCGGGCAAACACGTGGTGGACGCCAGCGCCGACGCCGACAGCGTGCTGCGCCGGGCATTGGCGATCGTGGTCGCCGCCGCAGCCGAGCGCCTGCGCAGCGACGCGCACACCGACGCCGGCACGGCCGCATTGCAGTTGCTCTCTGGGGGCCGGCCGGCCTGAGCAACGCAACATGGCGTCACCGCCTTTCGAGCGTGGTGGCGCGCAGGTGCACGCCCTATGTTCGGTGCACGATGACGCGATGACCCGCCGTGTGAGGCGCGCTGTTCGCTGACTGGAATGGCGATGTCCTCGCCTCGGCGATCGGCATTCCGTCCTTCTGCCTCCCACCCCGCAGACGAGCAACCAAAAAGCATGGCCGTCCCTGCCTGCACTGATCGCGCGCACCATCGCAGGCATACACGCACATGCGCACGCATATTCGCGGCTGCTTGATGCTGCCCGCCGCGTCGCCTCATCCAGACCGCCGGCAGAATGCCCGCTTCAACGCGACAGGCGCCGCATGCCGAACAGAACAGGCGGATCGGAGCACATCGAGACGGTCTGCAAGATGGTGCCGGCACCCGGATTCGAACTGGGGACCTACCGCTTACAAGGCGGTTGCTCTACCAACTGAGCTATGCCGGCAAAGGCAGGCGCGTTGCACGCCGGTGCGCATTCTAGCGCAGCGCGGCGCAATCTAGCGACCGCTGGCGCGTTGCACCCGCGGCGCCCTGCAGCGTCGCGGCCGCCAGCGTGCTGCGCACATCGACCCACCAGCGCGACTGACCGCTGCCGCTGGGCACCAGTTGCGCCGGAAACCCCGCACTCACCAGGCTCGCCTGGCGCCGCTCGGCGCGCTCGCGGCTCTGGTATTGCCCCAGTGCAACGGTATTGCCCTCGCCTTGGGCGATCACGTAATAGTCGCCGATACCGGCGGCCGCAATCCGCTTGACCAGCGCCTGCGCCGCCGCGCGGTCGCCCACGTCGGGCAGCATCACGCGGAACGTGCTGACTCCGGCATCGGCGTCTTCGCGCACGCTGGCACGGCTCACCTGCCCGCGCAGGCGCGCCAGCGCGGCATCGGCATCGCTGCGTGCTGTGTAGGGCCCGAGGCTGGCACAGCGCTCGGGCGCAGCCGGTGGTGTCGGAGCGGCCGGCGCCGGTTTTGCATCGGCAGTGGCGACAGTGGCGGCAGGCGCGGACAGCGACGGCTGCCCTGCCGGCCGGGAAGCAGTGTCGGCGCCTGGCTCCAACGATGTTGTCGCAGCAGCGGCCGCTGTCGCTGCGGCCGGCACGGGTGCCGGCGTCCTGGACGCTGGCACGACCCCGGCCTCCGGCTGCGCAGCGGCGGCCAGCGACGGTCGCGACGCCCCGGTCGCCAGCATCGGCAACACCTCCAGCCGCGCCACGCCGGTTGGCTGCGGCGGTGCGGTCGGCGGTGACGGCGGCGGCTGCATCGCCCACCACAACGCCACGCCGGCATTGAGGACGATCAGCACAACGATGAGCGCGCGTACGTACATGCCTGGATTCTAAGCGCAGGACGAATCGGTCGCCCAGGTCGCCAGGCCGTCCAGCACCAGTGCGGCGCGGAAGCTGGCATCGGGCAACAACGGCAGCAATGGCGGTGCGCCACCGCCATGCAGCAGCAGTCGCACCGGCACGCCCAGGCTGCGTCGTGCGTGATGCAGGCTGCGCTCGATCAACGCCACTGCGGCGCCATCGCAGCCGGAGGTCAAGGCATCGTCGGTGTCGTTGGCCAGCTCGACATAGTCGCCACCGCTGGCCGGCAGTTGTACCGCGCGCGCATGCAGCGCCTGCCGCATGGTGGTGGGCGAAGCGGCGATGCGACCGCCGTGATGCTGGCCGTCGGCGCCGAGCACATCGATGGTCAGTGCAGTGCCCACTCCGGCCACCAGCACCGCTGCTTCGCCGCGCGCGCCCAGCAAGGCCAAAAACCGATCCACGCCAAACCGGCTGGGGTCGGCGTAGGCGATGCGGATGCCGGCGCAGTCGGCCACGGTGCGTGCGATGCGCACCTGCGCGAAACGCTCCTGCAGGCAGCCGATCATGCGCTGCGTCAATGCCGGCGCCGCCACGCTGGCCACGTAGGCAACGCGCCCGGACGGCAACGCCGCCAGCGCAGCCGCATCCATCGCTTCGGCACCATGCGCCCAGGCCTGCACCTCGCCCGCGCGGTTGCCGTGCAGCGGCGCGTACTTGAATCGCGAATTCCCCAGGTCGAACAACCACTCGCTCATGCAGGTCTCACGCTGACTTCTCCGGAGTGGAACAGCCGTTCGGTCTCACCCACCTGCACCCGCAAGGCGCCGTCGGCGGCCAGGCCGAGGGCGACGCCGTGGTGCAGGCTGCCGGCTTCTTCCACCTGCACGGTGCGGCCACGCAACACATCCAGCGCCGCATAACGGGCCAGGAACGCGGTCAACCCCTGCGCTTCGAACAGGTCCAGCGCCGGCAGCAACGCCGACAGCACCGCGGCCACCACCGTATCGCGCGTCACTGCGCGGCCGGCCAGGGTATCCAGGTCCACCCACGGTTGGTCGATGCTGGCTGCGGCCGCAGGCGGCATATGCACGTTCAAGCCCAGGCCGATCACGGCGCGCGCGTTACCCGCCATCTCCCCGCCGCCCTCGATCAGCAGCCCGCCCAGCTTGCGCTGGCGCGCCAGCAGATCGTTGGGCCACTTCAGGCCGACATCGGCGAACCCGCAGCCGCGCAGGGCCTCGGCGACCGCCACGCCAACGGCCAGGCTCAGACCGGCCAGCTGCCCCAGGCCACCGCTGAAACGGCGCGAGGCCGACAGGTAAACATGCGCGCCCAGTGGCGAGGTCCACTGCCGGCCGCGGCGGCCGCGCCCGCCGGTCTGGCGCTCGGCCAGCAACACCTCCACGCCGCGCTCCGGTGGCGGGCGCGCCAGCAGGCTGGTATTGGTGGATTCCAGCGTCCAGGCCACGTCCAGCCCCGCCAGCCCGGCGGCGGCGTCAGCGCTCATGGCGGCACGGATGCGGGCAGCGTCCAGCAGGTCCAGGGGGGCAGCCAGCCGGTAACCATCGCCGGCGCGTCCTTCGATCGCGACGCCTGCGGCGCGCAGATTCTGAATGCGCTTCCACACCGCAGCGCGGGTCAACCCCGCATCACGCGCCAGCGCATCGCCGGACAGCCGGCCGCTCGCAAGTTTGGCCAGCAACGCGCGGTCGTCCACGGCAACGGTTCCCAAATCGATCCATGAAAGTATGCGCCATGGCTTCCCGGCCGCCCAGCGCGGCTTGCGTGAGGGAGTGAAAACCGCGTTATGATCGGCGACTTACGCCGCTTGCCCTGGATGTGGACGATGCGCCGACTCACGGTTTGCCTGCTTCTGTTGTTGGCTCCGCTTGCCGCACTGGCATCGGACCAGTTGACCGACGGCGATCATGACAGCTGCGTCAGCTCCAACTCGGCCGCACGTGGCAGAACGCCCAACGGCGAACCGGCCGCACCGGCGCGCATGCCCCCGCAGCACAAGCCCGCACCTGCCACCGGCGGTGGTGGCAGCGATGGCGACGGCCTGTTCCCGCGCATGCGCACGATGCCGCGCTGGCATAGCTTCCTGCCGGGCATGTTCCGCTGATCCAGTGGGTGATGCGCTGGCTGCGCCGGCCGCCGCTGGAGATTCCCGACGCGTTGTGGAACCCGGTGCGCAGCGAGTGCGCCTGGGTGGCCGCACTGGACCCGCTGCGTCAGCAACGCCTGCGTGCACTGTCCGCGCAGTTCCTGCACCAGAAAACCATTTCGCCGGTCGATAGCCTGCAGCTGCAGCCACAGGATCAGGTCGTGCTGGCCGCCACCTGCTGCCTGCCGCTGCTGGAATTCGGCGCGGCCGGGTGGCGTGGCTGGTCGCAGCTGATCGTCTATCCCGATGCCTTCCGCGTCCAGCGCACCCACATGGATGCGGCCGGCGTCATGCATGCCTGGGACGACGACCTGATTGGCGAGGCCTGGGAACAGGGGCCGCTGATCGTCAGCTGGGCCGACGTACAGGCAGACCTGCGCGACCCGTGCGCCGGCTTCAACGTGATCGTGCATGAGATGGCGCACAAGCTCGATGCCCTGGATGGCGCACTCGATGGCACCCCGCCACTGCCGCGCGAGATGCAGCGCCGCTGGGCGCGCGACTTCCAGCAGGCCTTCGACGCGTTCTGCAAGCGTGTGGATGCCGGCGAAGACACCGAGATCGACCCGTACGCTGCCGAAGCGCCGGAGGAATTCTTCGCGGTCGTCAGCGAATACCACTTCTCCGCGCCGCAGGTACTGCAACGGGTGATGCCGGCCGTGGCCGCACATCTGGTCGGCGTGTATGGGCCCTCGCCGTTCGCGGCGCAACCAGGGCAGTGAGGCCGCCACGCGGTGGCTTTGCATGGGTGCGGCAGTTTGGCGCTTGAATGCGCATGACCGTCAGGTGGTGAGCGCGGCCCGGCGCCGCCGCACTGCGTACTGCACACCGATTCCAACACTGCCTGGCGCACCCAACGGCCCTGGCATCGGCGGTCGGCACGGCTACACCAACCCCAGGTCCCGTGGCGTCGCGCCCGGGAACACACGTTCCAGCTGCGCCGGCGACAGCCCCCACAGCCGCTGCAGCACGCCGCCGAACAGGCTGCGGTAATTGGTCAGCACCGGATAATCGCGATTCTGCAGCAACTGCGCCTGTTCCACCGCAACCTGTTCGCCCGCGATGCGACCACCGTGCACGCCGCCGCCCAACACCCAGTAGGTGGTGCCATGGCCATGGTCGGTACCCTTGCTGCCGTTCTCGCGGAAGGTGCGCCCGAACTCGGAAATCACCACTACCACGGTGTCTTTCCAGGCCGGACCCAGGGCGTCGGCGTAAGCGGCCAGTCCTTGCCCGAGGTTGCGCAGATTGGTGGCCAGGCCGCCTGTGACACTGCCCTGGTTGGCATGCGTATCCCAGCCGCCGACATCGACGAATCCCAGGCGATAGCGCTCGCGCATCAAGGTGGCCATGCGTCGGGTTTCATCGGCGAATGTGCGCGCACTGGCGGCGCCGCGCCCGGCCTGCTCCATCTCCTCGCGCAGCTGCGCGGTGACCTGCTGGCGCAAGGCCAGCCCGTCGCGTGCCGCGGCCGCCAACGGCGTGCTGTCGTACATCTGCGACAGGATCTGCGCCTGGCGCGCATCCAGCCCGCCCTTGCCGATACCCCTCAACGACACGTTGGGCAGATCGCCGCCGCCCTGGAAGGTCAACGGCAGCGAATCGGTGAAGGCAATCGCCGGCACGCCACTGAGCACGCCCGACAGGCGCGCCATGAAACCGGAACGGTAATCGCGGCGCTTGCCGGCCTGGCCGGATTCGATATCGTCCTGGGTTTCGAAATGGCTGCGCGAGGTGTCGTCGGTGCCGGCGAACGGCACGAACGCCAGTTGCCTGCGCTGCCACAGCGGCAGCAAGGCATCGCGCAGCACCGGGTTCAGACCCCAGTGCGGATCCAGCGCGATGGCGCTGTCGGGATTGGCCGGATCCGGCCGCGCAATCGCCAGCGTGGGCCGCGACTGGTAATAAAAATCGCTGGCGTACGGCACCAGCAGGTTATTGCTGTCGTAGCCGCCACGCAGGAACACCACCAGCAGGCGCGCACTGTCGCGCGGGGCGGCAAACAGGCGGCCTGTCCACGGCAGGCTCGCGGCGGCGGCAGAGGCAAGCAGAAATCGACGACGTTGCATGGAGGTTCTCCTGCGGCGATGACCACACCGCCTGCGGTGAATCAGCGATAGTTGAAATCCGGCGAAGACAACAGGAAGCCGTTCCACTCCGCCGGCGAGCGCGCCTGCTCCAGCGCCTGGCGCGTTGCCGCCGACAACGACGGTGCCAACCAGCGATACGACGCGCGCGTATCGATCTGCGTCAGGGCGGGAATCGGCGTATCGCTATCGCCATCGCGCCGGAACAACTGCTTGGGCCCACTGCCCAGCGAGCGCGCCACCTCGAACCGGCGTGCCAGTTGCCCGGAGCTGGTCCAGGCCTGCGATTGCAGCGACCATCCATCCGGTGTGATGCGGCCGAACAACGGCTCGCCCAGTTGCTGCACCCAACTGACCATCGGGGCGGCATTGATCACCGGCTGGTTCTCGTAGGCCAGCCGCATCGCCGACACCACGAAGCGGTTCGGGTCCTTGAACTTGCGCGGTTGCGCCTGTGCGAATTCCGCAGAGCCCAGCATGGTCTGCATGACCTTGGCGATATCGCCATCGCTGCGCTGGAACGTGCTGGCCATGCGCGCGACCAGTGCGACCGGTGGCGTATCGCTGACGAAATACTCGGCCAGGCGCTGCGAGACGAAACGCGCGCAGGCCGGCTGGCGCACCAGCAGGCGCACGGCCTGCTCGATCTCATCCAGCCCGCCACCGGCGATGCGCTGGCCCAGCAGCAGCTTGTCGCCGGGCTGATGGCGCGCCGGATTGAATTCGAACAACCCCTTGCGCACCACCGGCGGCTGACCGGGCTTGGTCGGCGGCAGCGGCGGCGCGCCCTCTGCCTTGATCGGCACCAGGCCAGCGCCGGTGAGGATCAAGGCCAGCTGCTGCACGTCCTGCTGGCTGTAGCCGCCATGCACGCCCAGCGTGTGCAGCTCCATCAGCTCGCGCGCGTAGTTCTCGTTGACCTTGCCCTTGGCGTTCTTGGCATTGTCCAGATACTCCAGCATTGCCGGGCTTTCCAGCGTGGCCATCACCAGATCGGCAAACTTGCCGGTGGCGTTGGGGCGGATCGCGTTTTCCATGTAATCGGCCGCCATCCACTTCACCCGGCCCTTGTCGGCATACACGCTGAAGTGATTGAGCCAGAACCACACCAGCTGTTGACGCAGTTGATCCGGCGCGTACACGGCACGCAACAGCTGGGCCTGGCGCGCCTGGGTGAGCATCTGCCCGCCGCGTGCCTGCCAGTCCTTGCGCAGGGCGAGCTTTTCGTCGCCATCGGGCATGCCCTGCAGGCGGATCTTGTCGGCCTCGTACTGGGTCAGCAGGGTCACCAGGGGCGTATGCAGCGCATCGAAGCGCTGCAGCTGCGCGCGGATGGGCGCAGGCAGCACGGCATCGTCGCTGGGCTGCAACAGCAGCGTGGCGTAGCGCGTGGGGCCGAGCCGCCGCAACTGGGTTGCACTCTCGCCGTCCACACCGTAGGTGGCGCGCTGCAACCAGCGCGTCTGCGTTGCCGTCAGCGGCGGTTCGGCCGCGTGTCCGACGATGGCGCAACAACAACTGGCAACCAGCAACGGGATGCGCCAGCGTCGGCGGCGCACGCCCGAGCAGCGCGTGTCCACGCCAGCTACCTGTACAACGCGCTTGAACATGCGGCTCTCCATCGCGACTGCCTGCAACCGGGCCAGTATGGTCAAGCCAACGCGCGAGGCGTTAAACGGTTGTCGCAACCTCGGCCGCCATTGCCGAAGAGTTCATCGCGCCCGTCCGGGCTCACAGCCCCGGCGGCAGGGTCACATCGAAGCGGGCGCCGCCCAGTTCCTGCGAACGCACCACCTGCAGCTCGCCGCGGTAGGCCTTGATCAAATCCTGCACGATCGACATGCCGATGCCGTGGCCCTGTACGCGCTCGTCTCCGCGCACGCCACGCTGCAGGATCTTGGCGACGTCCTCCGGCGCGATGCCGGGGCCATCGTCTTCCACCGACAGGATCAGCCCGGCACGCCGGCTCCCGCTGGTGGGACCGGGCTGGGCGGTCAGCAGCACGCGGCTGCGCGCCCACTTGAAGCCGTTCTCCAGCAGGTTGCCGAGCAGCTCCTGCAGATCGCCGGGCTCGCCATGGAAACGCGCCTCCGGCGAGATATCGAACTCGCACAGCACACCCTTGGCCGAATACACCTTCTCCAGCCCGCGGACGATCTCTTCGGCGCTTGGCTCGATCGGCAGCGGCGCGGCAAACAGCTTGTGGCCGCTGGAAGCCGCGCGCGCCAGCTGGTAGGACACCAGATCGTTCATGCGACGCAACTGCACGTCCATTTCTTCGTGCAGATCGCGCTCGGAAGCACCGCTGTCCAGCTGTGTGCGCAGCACCGCGATCGGGGTCTTGAGGCTATGCGCCAGGTCGGCCAGCGTATTGCGTTGGCGCTCCAGGTTGTCGCGCTCGCTCTCGATGAAGGCATTGATGCTGTCGGTCAAGGGCTCCAGCTCGCGCGGATGCTGCTCGCTCATGCGCTGGATCTCTCCGCGCTGCACCTTGGTCAATTCGTTGATGACGCGCCGCAGCGGGCGCAGGCTCCATTGCAGGATGAAGGCCTGCAGCACCAGCAACACCACGCCGGCGCTGCCGAGGTAAAACCACACCGCGCCACGGAATACCCGCAGCTGCGCGCCCATCGAGCGGGCGTCTTCCATCACGTAGATGGTGTAAGGAATCTCGCCGCCGTGCTCACGCTCGACATAGCTCACGCCCAGGCCATAGCGATACAGCTGGCCAACGCTGCCGTCGATCTGGGTCATCTCCAGCGGGCCGATGAACTCTTCCTGCCGCGGCTCGAGCATGCGGCCATGCGGAATATTCGGTCCTTCGGCCGACATGGAGGTCCAGCTTTCGTCCGGACGCACCACTTCCACGTACAGCCCGCCACCGGGCACATCGAAACGCGGGTCCGGCGGCTGTCCGCCGATGTACAGCGAACCGTCGCGAACGAAGTCGATATTGGCCGCGTAGGCGGAGGCGTAATTCTTCAGCCGTTCGCGCAGGTTGCGCTCGGCGGTGTCGGCGAACGCCACATCCAGCGCGTACCCGGCCAGCGCCAGGAAGGCCACCAGGCTGAGGCTGGCGGCCAGCAGCTGGCGCGCCTGCAAGGAGCGCGGGCGCCAGCGTTTGTACCATTTGGAGCGCACCGGCACGAAATCGTCCTGCTTGCCGACGTGCGACCTCAGCCTTCGGTACGCGGGATGGCGAAACGGTAACCGCGACCGCGCACGGTTTCGATCGGCTTCAGCTCGCCGTCGGGGTCGAGCTTCTTGCGCAGGCGGCCAATGAACACTTCCAGCACGTTGGAGTCACGGTCGAAATCCTGCTGGTAGATGTGCTCGGTGAGGTCGGCCTTGGAGACCAGTTCGCCGGCATGCATCATCAGATATTCCAGCACCTTGTACTCGTAGCTGGTGAGATCGACATTGGCGCCGTTGACGCTGACCGTCTGCGCCGCCAGGTCCAGTGCCACTGGGCCGCATTCCAGCGTCGGCTTGCTCCAGCCTGCCGCGCGACGCAGCAATGCATTGACGCGTGCCAGCAGTTCTTCGACGTGGAACGGCTTGACCAGATAATCGTCGGCGCCTTGCTTGAGACCTTCGACCTTGTCCTGCCAGCTCGAACGCGCGGTCAGGATCAGCACCGGGAATTTCTTGCCTTCGTCGCGCAGCGCCTTGATCAGTTCCATGCCCGACATCTTGGGCAGGCCCAGGTCGATGATGCCGACATCGAACGGCACTTCGCGGCCCATGTACAGGCCTTCTTCGCCGTCCTGCGCAGCGTCGACCGCAAAGCCTTCACGCTTCAGACGCGCGGCAAGGGTCTCGCGCAGCGGAGCTTCGTCTTCGACCAAAAGAATACGCATGCACTCTCCCTAGTTACGTTGTCGGCCTGCGGCCGGGGGAATTTATGAGACTGAACGTGGGACTATCTACGTTCAGTGGTTATCGTCGCGTGGTGGCACATCGACCGCAGCCGGGTTGCGCGGTGGCGCAGACTGGGTCTGCTCCGGCTCATAGACGGTGTGCACGCGTCCGTCCTTCATGTACTTGACCCGGTTGAGATTGCCGCCGTCGAACGGCACGCGCTCCGCGCCCAGAATTTGTCCACCGGTGGACCGCTGCACATGGCGAATGGTGTCCGACAGGGTGCGGCTGCCGCCACGCGCCGCTGCCGGCATCGCCTCGCGCCCACCCTGCCCCATGGGGGGATAGCCTTGACCCCACGCCAACGGCGCAGCCGTGGCGGCCCAGAGGGCAACCAGGACAACAGAGCGAGCGCGGCTGGACGAATGGGTCACAACTGGATCCTAGCGGGTTGTTCAGGAACATTCAAAATTTGTGAAACCGGCTGCGCATCACAATGCAGCTGGAGCCGGAAATCGAGCCAAATTCTTGATTTTGGGGGGTGAATCCGATCTGAACTTTTTAGCTTCAGGTTAACGTCGTTCAGTGAAATGAATACCAAGCCAAATTCCCGCGCCCGACAACCGCCGTTTACACCGCTCGGGCAGGCCTGGAAATCCGTTCAGTCCGGAAGCATCCGGGTTCACCTGTTCAGCTTATGCAAGCGCCGGGCCACTCAGGCCACGACGCGCCAGGGGCGGCTATCGGTACGTTGCAAGGCCTGCTCGACCAACTCCCAGCCCGCTCCGGGGCGGTGTGCCCCCTCGCTCAACACCTGCCGGAAGGCCCGCCCGCCGGGCTGACCGTGGAACAGTCCCAGCACGTGTCGGGTGATGTGCTTCAGGGCCAGACCCTGCGCTAGCTGGGACTCCACGTAGGGCCGCAACGCGCGCAACAGCGACTCCCGCGACTGCGGCGGCCGCTGGTGCAAGGCCGCATCCAGCTGATGCAGCACGTACGGGTCGTGATAGGCGGCGCGCCCGAGCATGACGCCGTCGGCCTGCTGCAGGTGCGCCAGGGCGGCGTCGACGGCCGCGATACCGCCATTGAGCACCACCGGTAGCCCGGGGCGCTCGCGCTTGAGCCGATAGGCCCAGTCGTAGCGCAGCGGCGGAACCTCGCGGTTCTCCTTCGGCGACAGGCCCTTGAGCCAGGCGTTGCGCGCGTGCACCACCACCATCGCCGCGCCGGCGGCGACCACCTGGTCGACAAAGCTGGCGAACACCGCGTAGTCGTCATCGTCGTCCACGCCGAGCCGGCACTTGACCGTGATCGGCAGATCGGTGGCAGCGCACATGGCCGCGACGCAGTCGGCCACCAGTGCCGGCTCGCGCATGAGACAGGCGCCGAAGCGGCCGGCCTGCACCCGATCGGACGGGCAGCCGCAATTGAGGTTGATTTCGTCGTAGCCCCAGTCCTGGGCGATGGCGGCAGCCTGCGCCAGCAGCGCCGGATCGCTGCCCCCCAGCTGCAACGCCAGCGGGTGCTCCACCGGATCGAAACCGATCAGCCGGGCGCGATCGCCATGGATCACCGCATTGGCGTGCACCATTTCGGTATACAGGCGTGCCGACGGCGCCAGCAGGCGGTGGAACACCCGGCAGTGGCGGTCGGTCCAGTCCATCATCGGGGCGACGGACAGGCGCAGGGAGGCGGCGTAGCGATCGGAAGCAGCGGTCATCGACGGTTGGCTGCGGCAGGCAGCCATTGGAAT
Source organism: Xanthomonas sp. NCPPB 3582 (assembly GCF_041475735.2). Lineage (NCBI taxonomy): Bacteria > Pseudomonadati > Pseudomonadota > Gammaproteobacteria > Lysobacterales > Lysobacteraceae > Xanthomonas > Xanthomonas sp. NCPPB 3582. The sequence goes on along the minus strand of NZ_CM192968.1, from coordinate 436,141 downwards.
GCGAAGCAGGATCAATAGCTTACACGGGCGTCGATGAATCTGCGGCAGTGCGCCAGGGCACGCTGGGGCGCCCCGCCTGCCGGAGGTGCCACACGATCACCTGTTCGCTGCGTCATGTGATCGACCCGTCTCAGTGGCCCGATTCGAACATGGCGCACGCTTGTGGATTCCGCCGGTGGCGCGCTTCGACGGCCAGCATCACGGCTCCCTCCTGCCCTCGAAAAGGGCGAACACTATCGCCCTGGCGCTGTCTTTCCCTCGCTCGCCAAGTACGCGCGCTATCGGGAGCCATCGCTGCAGGATGCGCAAGCGTCTGGCGGCGTTCGCCCATGCGGAGCGAACGCGTTGCATCACCGGTTACGAGCGCGGCGCCTTTGGTCCGGTGCGCGGATAGGCGCTTTGCGCGCCCGCTACCTGGACGCTGCTGCGATTACGGATTACGGAAACCCACACGCTCTTCGGCGCTCAGCGGCTTACCGAGGGCGTGGTAGGAGGCAGCCAGGACGACCAGCGCAGTCCCCATCACCGCGTAGAAGCTCCACGAGGTCGCCAGCACATGCACCTGGCCAAACACCAGCGCGACGACGGCGGTGGCGGTGCACAGCACCATGGCCAGCAGCGACATCAGAAAAGGGATGGAGGGATCGATCTTCATGGCGGGGGTTCCAAGCTGCGATGGCTGAAGCATCGGCATTCCCGGCCCGTTCTTGAATCGTTTTCTGCGCCTTTTTTCAGCCAATCCAACACAAGTCAGCGCACGCTCAGTTTTCTGTCAAAGCCTTGGCGCGCAAGGCCTGGCGTGTCGGAAACGCCCCGACTTGCGAGCGGCGCAATCACCACATCCGCCAGAGTTCCAGCGCAGGTGCGGCGGAAAACCGACAGCGGTAAATCAGGCGATGCTGCACTGCAAAATCTCCAGGCGCGCACTGTGGACGTCGCGTTGTCGTCTACCCGACGTGGTCACCGCAGCTCCTGCTGTTTTTGCGCCGCAGGCACCCTCTGGATGCCATGTGGATGCCGCCGGTGCGCACGACGCGGCGAGCGGCCCCGCTCCTTTCGGCTTCTCGTATTCGACCTACAGGAGGCACTGGCGCTTGAAGCCGGGATGCCCGCCGGCCTGCTGTGCTTGCGAAGGTGGCATGCGCGCTGGCCGCGGCAAGCCGCCAGCGGCAGCCTCGCTGATTCGGCGCGCATGCACCGGTCGCTGCGGAGAACTGACCTGGCCACTTGTCGCCACTGGTGCATCGTCGCGTTGGCCGCGTTGGCCGCGTTGCAGGGATGCAGCACTGCATCGGTGCGCGCAGCACGCTTGCCAGGCGTGGCGCATGACATCCGGGAAGACGGCCGATCCTGGAGATGCGGCGCAGCACTGCCGGGCACTCCGCACAGGCGGGCCACCCGCGTGACACGCAGGCCGATGCGAAAGCCGCGGTCGTGCGCGCTCAGCGTGCCGGGGCGGTAGCGAACTCGCCGCGCTGCAGCCTCGTCACGTCGTTGCCCTGCGCGTCCTTGAGACTGAGGTCCGCGCCCTTGGCGGCCAGATCCTTGAGCACGTCGGTGCGCTGGAACAGCGCGGCATACATGGCGGCAGTCTGGCCGGCGTTGTTGCGCTGGTCGGGCGCGCAATCGGCCTGCATCAGGCGCTTGGCGATGCCCAGTTCGCCCTTGAAGATGGCGCCCATCAAGGCAGTGTTGCCACGCTTGTCCTGCGCGCAGGGGTCGGCACCGGCGCTGAGCAACTGCTCCACCGCCGGGCGCTGGCCGTGGTAGGCAGCCAGGATCAGTGCGGTATAGCCCTTCTCGTCGCGGGTATTGAGGTCGTAGTGCGAGCGGATGAATTCGGCCAGCATGTCCTGGCGGCCTTCGCGGGCAGCATCGAAGAAATACTCGCGCAATTGCAGCTTGATCTGTTCGGGGCTGGCTGCCGCGGTGCGTGCCGCCGCCGGCGCGGCCGTCGGCGAGGCGGCCATGGCGGGCGCGCAGAGCGCGCTCAGCAAGACCAACATCAGCGTGCGCATGTCGCTCTCCTGAAGAAGGACGGCACCGCGGCGGAGGCCGCGATGCCGTCGGGTGGATCAGTCCTGCAGGCTGGAGGCCAGCTGCTTGACACGGGCCAGGTCGCCCTTGGCCACGCGGGCGACGCCGGTGCCGTACTCCGGATCGGCCTTGTACAGGAACGACAGGATGATGTGCTTGCTCTCGGTGTCGGTGTTGGCCAACGACTCGCCGAAGCTCTGCACCAGGTCTGCGCGGTCCTTCTTGCTGTAGGAGCGATACAACTCGCCGGCCTGCTTGAAGTTCTGCTCGCGGGTGATCTTGGCCTGCTGGGTGGTGCCCGACAGCGGCAGTTCGCTATAGCGCGCAGCGGTGTCCTGCGGACGCGGCTCAAGCCGGCTCGGCTCGTAGTTCACGCCGCTGGTGGTGTGGCCGGGATTCAATTCGCCGTCCTGGTTGCCATTGTTGACGGCCACGCGCGGGCGGTTGACCGGCAGGCTCAGGCCATTGGTACCCACGCGATACAGCTGGGTATCGGCGTAGGAGAAGATGCGGCCCTGCAGCAGGCGATCTTCCGAAGGTTCGATGCCCGGCACCAGGTTGGCCGGCGCCATCGCGACCTGCTCGGTTTCCTGGAAGAAGTTGTCGACGTTCTTGTTCAACACCATCTGGCCGACCTTCTGCTCCGGCACGTCCGGCCAGATCTTGGTGGCATCGAGCGGGTCGAAGTCGAACTTGGCCAGGTCCTCCGGCTTGAGCACCTGCACGTACAGATCCCACTTCGGGTAGTCGCCCTTCTTGATTGCGCCGACCAGGTCATTGGTCAGGTGGCTGTAGTCCTTGGCCTGCACCGCGGCGACCTGCTTGGGATCGAGGTTCTTGATGCCCTGCAACGTCTTCCAGTGGAACTTGACGTAGTGCACTTCGCCCTGCGCATTGACCAGCTTGTAGGCGTGCACGCCATTGCCGTCCATGAAACGGTAGCCGGCGGGCGTGCCTTCATTGGAGTACAGCAGGGTCAGCGTGCGGGTGCCTTCGGGCACGTGCGAGAAGAAATCGAAACGACGCGAATCGTCGTCCAGATTGGTGCGCGGATCCGGCTTGAACGCGTGCACCATGTCCGGGAACTTGATCGCATCGCGGATGAAGAAGGTGGGGAAGTTGTTACCGACCAGATCCCAGTTGCCTTCGCTGGTATAGAACTTGGTCGCGAAGCCATGCGGGTCGCGCAGTGTCTCCGGCGAGTGATTGCCGTGCACCACCGAGGAAAAACGCACGAATACCGGGGTCTTCTCGCCGGCGCTGAACACCTTGGCCTTGGTCAGGTTGGACAGATCGGCGGTGGCGGTGAACTCGCCTCTGACGCCGGTTCCGCGCGCATGCACCACACGCTCGGGGATGCGTTCGCGATCGAAACGCTGCAGCTTCTGGATCAGCTGCACGTCCTGCAGCAAGGTCGGGCCGGTGGCGCCGGCGGTCTGCGAGTTCTGGTTGTCGCCCACCTTGGCGCCGTTGTCGCGGGTCAGAACGGATTGGGCTAAGACCGGTGGGGCGATCAGCGTGGGGGCTAGCAGGGCTAGCACCATGAGGGATCCAGGGCGCATGGCGTCAGCTCGTGTTGAGGGAGCTGAATCATGGCCAGCGGGCGGTAGCGTGAGAAGTCGTTAGTTCTGATCGCTACGATAGGCGAACATGATGATGACTGCGTTGCGTGATATGCATCGCATCAGGAAAGCAGCCTGTATGGCAGATCGGCCGTTGAGCGTGGCGTTCGAGATCAGCGCAACGCGGCGACACCATCGCGGGGACGTAGCGAAACCTGCGGGTTTATTGCAGTGCAGAACAGACTGCTGCCTATCCGAACGAGTCGGCGCGGCGTTGGCCGGTCGGCCAACGCCACGGACATCGAGCGAGACCACAGCGAAGCCGGCCTCCATCCAGAGCAAGGATCGGTCGACCCTCCCGTCATGCACTCACTGGCATGCATTGGCCGTTGGCGATCGCTGCGCCGGCGGTTCAGAACCCGCCAGTACTGGCCGATTCGTCGGGCAACCCGGCCTCTGCCCTGCGCTGATGCAACTGGTCGGCAGCTTCCAGTTCGAACAGGCTGCCATCGGCCTTGCGTTGCGTGCCGTAGCGCTGCGGCTTTCCAGCCATGACCAGATTACGGTCCACGAACATTGCCAGGTCCGCTGAGCTGTAGGCCCCGCGTTGTGCTGCCAGCTGCATCTTCTGCAGGAATCCATCGCGAAACGCTCGGTCCGTCGAGTGCTGCGCGACCAGAAACGCCGCATGTGCACCGTCTTCGCCGACCAGCGCACTATCGGGAAAGCCGAACTTATCGATCAAGGTCGATAACGCGGCCTGGTTTTCGCGTTGCGAAGCGACCAGGCGCATTGCCATGTCCCTTGCCGCCCCCTGGTCTGCCTGCAGTTGCTGAGGGGTGAATGCACCGCGGACCCGTTCGCGCGCCTGCTGATCGGCAGCGGCCAAGGCCAACAGCTGTTCACGGTAGGAGGCGTTGAGGGAGGAGTGCGCTGAGTGCAGCGCATCGCCGCCAGCGGTACCGGCCTGTCCTGGAACGGCCATCTGCCACAACAACATTGCCACCACCATGATTTTCATGAGTGCATCACTCCCGGCTCTGGAAGGCGCTCGATCTCCGCATCGCCCTTGCGTAGAGGCGTATCGGCCAGCCGCGGAAACTCGTGGTACCTACCAGTCTCACCGTACACCAGAAAGGAACAGAATCTACTGGCGATCTCCATCCCAGGCGCCTTGTGGTCCAGAAACAGGAACTGCCCACCCGGATTGAGTTCCAGGAACACCGGCTCGCCGCCGGCAACGGGCACCACGAAATCCGCGCAGAAGAAATCCACACCCAGGGTCGATCGCAGGACATCGAGCTTTGCCTGCAAGCCGGGGTACAACGGTTCCCAGCTGTACTGCATGGTTGCCTTGTGCCGGACAGCGCGGTAGTCGATTTCACCCGGCAGGGAATGGCACATCCTCATGCAAAAGTACTCTCCTCCCATGCAGACCACGCGCAGATCGGCCTGATGCTCCACCACCTGCTGATACGTCGTCGGGCACGCACGCAGGTCGGCATCGGCCAATTGTTCCGGGAAGATCGCAAACGCGCTGCGCGCGGATCGATCAGCCGATCACCCGCTTGAACGGCGGCAAGGCGTCGATGATGCGCTTGCCGTAGCGGCGGGTGAGCAGGCGCGAGTCGAGGATGATGACGCGGCCGTGGTCGCTGGAGCTGCGGATCAGGCGGCCGGCGAACTGGGTGAGCGTACGCAGCGCATGCGGGATGGCGATCAGGTTGAAGGCGTTGTGGCCGCGGCTTTCCAGCCATTCGCTCAAGGTCGAGGTCTGTGGGTCGGTGGGCACGGCGAACGGCACCTGGGTGATGACCACGGTGGTGCAGGCCTCGCCCGGCAGGTCCAGGCCTTCGCCGAAGGAATTGAGCCCGAACAGCACCGAGCCTTCGCCGGCGGCAATGCGGCGCAGATGTTCGGCGATCAACTGCGACTTGTTGCCCTCGCCTTGCACCAGCACGCGGTTGCGTTGCGCCAGCGGCATCAGGTCGGCGACCTTTTCCATCTTCCAGCGCGAGGTGAACAACACGATGCTGCCCTTGGCGGTCCAATCCAGTTCGCGCACCAGATACCTGGCCACTTCCTTGGGATGGCCTTCGCGATCGTCGGGAGTGACGGGGAAATTGGGCACGATCAGTTCGGCCTGATTGGGCAGGTCGAACGGGGAGGCCAGCGAGGCCATTTCGGCATGATCGGGCAAGCCGTTGTCGATGGCGAAAGATTGGAAATCGCCGCCGCCGGTGAGCGTGGCCGAGGTCATCACCACCGAATCGACCTCGTTCCAGATCATCGTGCGCAGCACTTGCGCCGCCGACACCGGCGAGCAGTGGCAGATCAGATCACCATCGCGCGAGAGGGTGATCCAGCGTGCCATCGGCGGCTGGCCCTCCTTGTCTTCGCGCCTCCAGCCGCTCCACAGATTATGTTGCTGCTCGGCCATTTCCAGCGCCAGCCCCAGGCTGCGCTGCAGGCGCTCGCGTGCGGCATCGTCCTGCTTGCCCTTGGCCACGGCGCTGTGCGCGGCGTGCACCCAATTGAACAGCGCGCGGGTTTCTTCGCCCAGCTCGTCGATGGCCGGGCCCCACTGCGGCGGCAACTTGCCGTTGGCCGCACGCCACAAGGGATCGCGCTCGCCGGGCTCGGGCTTCCAGAGGCGTTCGACCTCGGCATGGAAGGCCTTGAGCAACTTGGACACGCGCGCGGCCACTTCGATGGCCTCGTTGGGCAACAGGTTGCCGATCCGGTCCTTGTCCACCGCGCGGTACGCGGCCGCGATCAGGATCTGCATGCGGCCGGTGCGCCGGGCCATGTCGTCCAGCGGCAGGTTGGCCGCGCCCTGGTCGATCGCCACGCCGGCGATGTGGTGGCCTTCGTCGAGCACCAGCAGCATGTCCGCTGGCGGGGCGATCAGCGGCTGGCCGTTTTCGGCATCGCCCAGCGACAGCGAGGACAGCAGCAGGGCGTGGTTGGTGACCACGATCTGCGCTTCGCGCACGTCGGTGCGTGCCTTGAGCACCGGGCATTGCGCGGCGTAGCTGCAGCGGCGCCCCGCGCAACCGGAGGCCGGGGTGGTGATGCGCATGCGCAACGGCACCGAGACCTGTTCGGGGGCGTCGTCCAGATCGCCATTCCAGGTGCGCGCGGCGTAGGCCTTGGCCAGGCGCTTGGCCAGGTCCGCATCGGCCGGGCTCAGCGGGCGGTCGTACAGCGCCTGCTCGTCTTCGAACATGGCGTTCTGGCTGGTGTCGCCTTCCAGCTCGGCGGCGTTGCGGGTGCACAGGTAGCGGGTGCGGCCCTTGGCCAGCGCCACGGTGGCCTCCAGCCCGGTGGCCTTGAGGAAGGCCGGGATGTCGCGCTCCACCAGCTGCGATTGCAACGCCACCGTGCCGGTGCTGATCACCAGCTTCTTCTTGGTGGCCAGCGCGATCGGCACCCCGGCGGTGAGGTAGCCCAGGCTCTTGCCGACGCCGGTGGGCGCCTCGGCGATGCCGATGCCGCCGGAGGTGGCCAGCGCACGCGAGACCAGACCGATCATCTGGCTCTGCGCGCGGCGGGTGGCAAAGCCGGGCGTGTTGGCCTGCAGCTTGGCGTAGGCATCGCGGATACCGGCCTTGATCGGGTCGGTCAGCACGCGCTGGGTGGGAACGGGCGCAGACGGCGCGGCCGGAGGGGCAAGATCACTCATCGCGCCATTTTCGCACGGACCGGCGCAGCGCCTGCGACCGTCGCGCCACGCGCCTGAACGCAATGACCTTGCGGGTGACAAGGCAGGGCGCTGCCTGCCGAAGGATGCGTCGTATCGCAGTAGACCGCGCAGAGCCGGCACCGGTCGTACACGCCGGATCGCATCGATGCACGCCATGCGGCGCCACGTCGCACTGGAGACAACGGCCCCGGCCTGCGTGCCGCTGCCTGCCTGCTACCCGCGTGACTGCCTTCAGCCGCCGCGGCTGGAGCGCGGCCCCGCATGCCGTGCCCACAGTGCGCCTCCATGGCGAGCATCGCGCCCCCCATCAGCGGCATGCCCACGCCGACGCCGGTCGGTGCAAACCGCACGTACGGCCTGCCGGCGCGATCGACCGTGGTCAGCGGCTACGGATGCAGCAGCGTCCAGCCCCCTGCCCCGCACACACCAGCCCCACCACGGCCAGCGCCAAGGCCTTCAGCGGGATCACCCGCGCGGGCCGGCATCCTTCGCCGGTCCCTGCAGGCTGCGCGCCAGGGTCCACACCAGCAGACCGATGCCCAGCGCCTGCACCGCCGTCAGCGCGAAGCGGCCGATGCCCATCACCATGCCGATCTGGCGCACATTGCCCTGCTCCAGCAACAACATGGGAATGGACTGCAACGCGACCTCGGCCAGCACGCAGCCCAGCAGCAGCCACAGCCCGAGCAGCCCGCCCCGCCGCAGCTGGCCCTGCGGGGCGCGCCACAGCAGCACCAGGCCCAGCAGCACGGCGATCAGCATCGGCACCCGCGACAGCAGGCTGGTGATCAGGCTGAGCAGGATGTCGGTGAGCGTCATGGCGGGCGGCTCAGTCGGCGCTGACCAGCACCGCCTCACGCGCGCGCAGCGCCGCATACACGGAGTCCGTGTCCGGGCGCACGCCATGCCACAGTGCGAAGCTTTCGGCCGCCTGTTCCACCAGCATGCCCAGCCCGTCGATGGCGTAGCGGCACTGCGCCGCGCGCGCCCAGGCCAGGAAGGCGATGGCGGTTTCGCCATAGTTGAGGTCGACTGCGGCGGTCAGGCTGTTGACCAGGCCCAGCGGCAATGCGAAGGCACCGGCATCGCGGTCGCGTCCGGCGGCGGTGGCATTGACGATCAGCTCGAAGTCGCCCAGCTCGCGCAGGTCTTCGATATAGCGCGAAGTCACCCGCGCCGGTTCGCCCAGTGCGTCGCACAAGGCGTCGGCGCGCTCGGGCGAGCGGTTCACCACCACCATTGCGGTGATGCCGGCCTCCAGCAGCGCCGGTGCCACGCCGCGCGCGGCGCCGCCGGCGCCGAGCAGCAGCACGCGGCGGCCGCGCAGATCCAGGCCGTGGCGTTCGGTGAGATCGCGTACCAGGCCGGCGCCGTCGGTGTTGTCGCCCTGCCACTGGCCATCGTTGCGTACCAGGGTATTGACCGCCCCGGCCAGGCGCGCGCGCGCGCTCAGGCTGCTGGCCAGCGCGTAGGCGTCCTCCTTCAGCGGCAGGGTGACGTTGGCGCCCTTGCCGCCTGCGTCGGCGAAACGTTGCAAGGCTGCGGCGAAGTCCTCCGGCGGCGCATCGATGGCGGTGTAGTCCAGCGCGATGCCGGTCTGCTTCCCGAAGTCGGCATGGATGGCCGGCGACAGCGAATGGGCAACGGGGTGACCGAACACGGCATAACGGGATACGGGCATGAATCGCTCTCTGGTTGACTAGACTGTGCGCAAGATGAGGCAGGAACACCGCATGCAAGTTCGATGGACGCTGCCCGCGCTGGCGGCGAGTTTACTCTTCGCGCCGTCTGCGTCGGGACTGGCCGAATTCGGCATCGAAGGCATGGGCGTGGTCTCAACGCCGGCCAACGAGGCACGCGCCACGCTCAGCCCGGACGGGCAGCGCATCGTATGGGCCAGCGACCGCTCCGGTGGGGCTGGCGGCTGGGACCTGTGGCAGGCCCAGCTGCGTGGCGGGCGCTGGCAGGACCCGCAACCGCTGGCGATCAACACCGCCCGGGACGAGAGCACGCCGGCGTTCAGTGCCGATGGGCGCTGGCTGTTGTTCGCCTCGTCGCGGCCTGGCGGCGCCGGCGGCGGCGATCTGTACCGGGTGCCGGTGGATGCACAGGGCCACCTCGGCGCGGTGCAGTCGCTGGGCGCGGCGATCAACGGCGCGGGCAACGAGCGCGCCCCGACGCTGTCGCTGGACGGTACGCGCCTGCTGTTCGCCAGCGACGGGCATGGCGGTGCCGGCGGCATGGATCTGTTCGTGGCGCGCTGGGACGGGAAAGCCTTCACCGCCCCCACGCCCCTGGCCGACATCAACACCGCTGCCGACGAATCCGATGCGGCCTGGCTTGCCGATGGCCGCGGTCTGGTATGGGCACGCGGCGCGGCCGGCGGCCCCAGCCAGTTGCTGCTGGCGGCCTGCAAGGGCGGCCACTATGGTGCGGGCCAGCCGCTGCCGCTGTCGTTCAACGGGCCGCAGGAACGCACCTTCGGCGCGGTGGTGGATGCGGCCAAGCCCGGCGAGCTGCTGGTGACCGGCAGTGCGCGTGCCCCACGCGCCGGCCAACTGGACATCTACCGGATGAAAGCACCGACGGTGGATGGAGAGACCAGCTGCCGCTGAGCGTGCGGCCATCGGCCGGCACCCGCATGGCGCACCAGGCGCCACACGGCCGGAGCCTGGGCGGCGCGGGCCAGCGCCACGTCGCTGCGCCGCACAACCCGTTGGTGCCGCCGGCAAGCATCGCCGCGCGCAAGCGCAACATGGCGCAACACGACCGTGGTCGGCAGGCAAGCCCGTGGTGGCATTGCGCCCGCTAACCAGCGCGCAGCCATTGGAAGGCGCCATGCACCCGACGATGCGCTGCGCCGGGCGTCAGCTCCGTGGCGACAGCCTGTTCCGCAGCGCATGGGCACTGCGCTCACAGCCAGGCTGTTTCGCACGCAGTACTGCTGCGGCAGCACGCAGCCTGGTGTTTCCCGCTCGCATCAAAGACGCAGATCGCATTCGCTGTGGCCGCACGCCGCACTCGAAGCGCGCGTTGCTGCAGCCACCACCAACCGTGGCCTGAGATCAATAAACATCGCGCCGGTAACGACCGGCGGCGGTCAGCGATTCCACCCGCGCCTGGCCCAGAATCTCGCGCAGCGTGGCGTCCACCGCACGCGCCATGCTGTCCAGGCTGCCGCAGACGTACAGCACCGCGCCGCGATCGATCCAATGGCGCAACGCGTCTCCGGCCTCGTGCAGGCGATGCTGCACATAGCGCTTGTGCGCCTGGTCGCGCGAGAACACCTGGTCCAGCTGTTGCAGATGGCCAGTGGCCTGCCATGCCTGCAGTTCGTCGGCAAACAGCCGGTCGTGGGCGGCCTGGCGTTCGCCGAACAGCAGCCAGTGCCCGTGCACGCCGGCCAGTTCGGCCTCGCGCAACAGGGCCCGCAGGCCCGCAATGCCGGTTCCGTTGCCGATCAACACCATCGGCGCGGTCGCCACCCGATGGAAGCCGGGATTGGTGCGTAGCCGCGCATGCACCGGCGCACCGATCGGTGCGTGCTGGATCAGCCAGCCCGAGCCCAGCCCCGGGCGGCCATCGGCACCCGCGGTCAACCGCACCACCGCCGTCGCCAGGCCATCGGCCGGCACGCTGGCCAGCGAATAGTCGCGAGTGGGCAACCAGTCGCAGCCATCCAGCCAGGCCTGCGGGTCCGGGCGCGCCGCGGGCCCGCTGGCCGGCACGTCGGGCAACACGCGCTCGGCGGCGGCGCGATGCAATGGCAGCAGCTGCGCCTCCACGTGCACCGACGCCTCCGCTGCCAACCCCCACGCCGCCAGGCAGGCACGCACCTGCGCGTCGGCATGCGCGGGCTGCACTTCCAGGATGTCGCCGGCCTGCCACTGCGCATCGGCTGGCGGCTGCAGATCGATGCGCCAGATCGGCGCGCCGGCGCTACCCGGATTCAGATGCGTGCGCGAAACCAGCACCCAGGGCGTTCGCCGCGGCCGCGCCAGCGGTACTGCAGTCAGCGGCGTACCGGCGATCTGTTCCAGCTGCGCATGCCATTGCGCCAGCGCCTGCGGATCGGCGTTGTCCATTTCCACCGCCGGGAACAGCGCGCGCGCGCCCTGCGCCTGCACCCATTGGTCGATGCGCCGCGAAAACCCGCAAAACTGCGCGTACTGGCGATCGCCCAGCGCCAGCACCGCATAGGCCAGCTGCGGCAGTGCGATGCGCTGGCGCAGCAACCCGCGCTCGACGACACGCGCCGCATCCGGCGGCTCGCCATCGCCGAAGGTGCTGATCACGAACAATGCATGCCGGGTGGCCTGCAGTTGCTGCGCATCGACCTGGCCGAGCGGGCGCACCTGCACCGGCAGGCCGGCCGCCTGCAGATGTCCGGCCGCCTGCCATGCCAGCCGTTCGGCAAAACCGCTCTGGCTGGCGAAGGCGATCAACCACGGCTCGGCCTGCGAGGCCGGCGGCGCGCTCTGCAGCACCACACGCGCCGCACGCAACGCACGCTTCTTGCGCCGCCGATCCAGGTACAGCATCCAGCCGCTGACGAAGAACACCGACATGCCCAGGCTGGCCAGCATCACCACGATGCGTCCCGGCAGGCCGAAGAAACTGCCGGTATGCAACGGAAACATGCTGACCATCCACTGCTGCCCGCGCGCCAGTTGCGCGTAGTCGCGGCGTGTCAGCAAGGCGCCGCTGGCGGGATCGATTTCCAGCGTGTCGAAGGCACGGTCGTGATCGGGATCGTTGGGCAGGAACCGCGCGATCAACGGTTGCCCTGCGCGCGTGGGAATGCGCAGGTCCACTGCCGCGTGGCGGGTGGCCGGAATGCTACCGAGGGTGCGCTGCACCTGCGCGAAATCCACCGTGGCCTTGGCCTGCGAGCGCTGTTCTGCGTGCGGCGCCGGTTCTGCACCCAGCAACGCCGCCATGCCATCGCGATACCAGGGATAGGACCAGGTGAGCCCGGTCAGCGCCACCAGCAGATAGACCAGCAGGCACCAGGTGCCGAACACCGCGTGCAGGCTCCACAGAAAGCTGCGCCCCTGCCGCCGCCATTCCACCGCCAGCCAGGTGCGCGGGCTCCACCAGCGCCGCGGCCAGCGCAGGTACAGGCCCGAGGCGCAGAAGAACAGCAGGATCAGCGTGCAGGCACCGGTGACCGCCTGGCCGCGCTTGCCGGCAGCGAGATGACGGTGCAGGTCTTCGATGAAGGCGAATGCATCGCTGAGCTGCGGCGCCGCCACGCGCTGCCCGGTGTAGGGGTCGAAATACACCCGTGCGCTGCCCTTGGCGGCCAGGCGAGCATTGGACGGCCGCGTGCCGGTGGGGTCGATCAACATGCGCGTGACCGCCGGTCCCGTACCGAGAGCGTGCTGCGCCAGGCCTAGCCGCTGCAGCAGCACGTCTAGCGGCAATGCCTGTTCGCCCGCGGCATGCCGCTGCGCCAGCTGCGCGATGGCCGGGTTGGCCAGACGCACGATCTCGTCCTCGAAGGACATCAACGCACCGGTGACTCCCATCACCGACAGCACCAGGCCCGCAGTGATGCCCAGCAGCCAATGCAGTTGAAACAGCAGCGTTTTGATCAAGACGGCACAGGATGGGATGACGTAACGGCATTGTAGATGAGAATGCGTCTCATGCGGCGCGGCTGCCGCCAGCGACGCGTGCCGCCATTCGATCGAAAGCAAGCAGAAACCACGCCGTTCCATGGCAATGTCGTGGTGCCGGAGCGCATGCTCAACACCGGCCGATGGTCGCGCCCCGGACAACAAGTACGACAATTGGGCAGATGGAACCGGAGCGTGCGTTCCAGATCGCGTGCGCTGTGCGCTGGCGGCCGCCCCGACGCTGCCCGCCGCGTCGAACCAGCCGCTGCATCGACACCGCGCAATCGCGCTGCGCGTGGATCAGCGCATTTCTTCGCGCAACCAGCGCGCGACCTGCGGGGCGAAATAGGTCAGCACACCGTCGGCGCCGGCGCGCTTGAACGCCATCAGCGCTTCCAGCACGCAACGACGCTCGTCCAGCCAGCCATTTGCGGCAGCGGCCTTGAGCATCGCGTACTCGCCGCTGACCTGATACGCAAACGTCGGCACGCGGAATTGATCCTTCACCCGCCGCACCACATCCAGGTATGGCATGCCCGGCTTGACCATCACCATGTCCGCACCTTCTTCCAGATCCAGCGTGATCTCGCGCAGGGCTTCATCGCCGTTGGCCGGATCCATCTGGTAGGTGGTCTTGTCGGCCTTGCCCAGATTGCCGGCGCTGCCCACCGCATCGCGGAACGGGCCGTAGAAGGCCGAGGCGTACTTGGCCGAATACGCCATGATGCGCACGTTGAGATGGTCGTCTGCATCGAGCGCGCGCCGGATCGCGCCGATACGGCCGTCCATCATGTCCGATGGCGAAATGATGTCCACGCCGGCCTGCGCATGCGACAACGATTGCTTCACCAGCGCCTCGACGGTGATCTCGTTGAGCACGTAGCCCCTGTCGTCGATCAGCCCGTCCTGGCCGTGGGTGGTGTACGGATCCAGCGCCACGTCGGTCATCACGCCCAGCTCCGGGAAGCGGGATTTGAGCGCGCGCACCGCGCGCTGCGCCAGGCCGTCCGGATTCCAGGCTTCGGCCGCGTCCAGGCTCTTGCCGGCCGGGTCGATCACCGGGAACAGATCGATCACCGGAATGCCCAGGGTCAATGCGCTTTCCGCCTCGCGCAGCAGTTCGTCCAGCGACAGGCGCTCCACACCCGGCATCGAGGCGATCGGCGCGCGGCCGGGCAGCTCATGCACGAACACCGGCCAGATCAGGTCATCGGTGGTCAGCGTGTTTTCGCGCATCAACCGACGCGAAAACGCGTCGTGGCGCATGCGGCGGGGACGATAGTGCGGGTGGGCCACGGCGAGGCTCCTTTAGACAGCGCATCAGTTTACGCCCGCCGTCCCACGCAGGACGCGCTGCGACGCAGTGTCGCAGCGCTGCAACGGCAGCGCGCGATTGGGTCGGCAGGCCGCGCGCCGCACCTGCGGCAACGTCGGACTCAGGTCGATGATCGAAGGTCGTGGGTTTCGGCTGGGCTCGGCCAGGAGCAACGCTGGTTCAGACGCGGGAGCGGTCCAGCATGACCGTCGGCGTCTGCTGTCGCGCGCGTGCGCACCGTCAGGTGCGGCGCAGATGAACGCAGCCCCGCCGATCGCTCCGGACCTCATCAGGATGCGCCCCTCAGATCACCCCACCGCCCAGGCTCAGCCGGATCACCCCGACCACGATCACCAGGCCATTGAGCAGCAGGCCGGTCTTGGCCCGGCTGCGGTTGCCGGCCGAGGTGAACAACAGCGCGATCGCCGCGATCAGCGCACCGACGGCCGCGAACGGAATCAGGAACCAGTTGCCCCACCCCAACAGCGGAATGAAGGCAAGGACCATCCACAGCAACGCCACGATGCCCCACAACAGACTGATCAATCCCACGTGCCACCCCGCCTCGACGAAAACACGAGCTTAGCGGCGCGGCCGTCCTCACGCCGTGGGCGGGTGGTCACCGTGACCAATGGCGGCTTGGCGGCGGCCTCACACCGGCATGGCTAGGGTGCGCGAAAGTCCGGGGCGATTCAGTCCAGGCGCCGGATCATCGCTGCCATCACCCAGCTGTCATCACCCACGGGGGATCCCACCATGTACATGCGCTCGCTGATCAGGAACACCGCCATCGTGGCGGCCACTGCCGCCTTGCTGGCCGGCTGCGCCAGCAGTTCCAAGGTGATGCTGGGCCAGGCCCGCGCGCCGATCGATCCCGCCCAGGTGCAGGTGTACTCGCATGCCCCGGTCGGTTCGGTGGAGATCGCCCAGCTCGAATCCACCAGCGCCGCCGGCTTCGGCACCCAGGGCCAGACCGATGCGGCCGTCCAGCGGCTCAAGCGCGAAGCGGCCAAGCTGGGCGCCAATGGCGTGGTGATCGTCGGCGTGGGCTCGGAACGTTCCGGCGGCGGCCTGTCGGTGGGCGGCGGCAGCTACGGCGGACGCGTGGGCGGCGGCCTGGGCATCGGCATCCCCACCACGCAGAAGCGCGCAGCCGGCATGGCGATCTGGGTGCCGGCGGGGGCAGAACAACGCCCGGAGCCGGCCCCGGCTCCAGCACGTTGAATCAACCTGCAACTGGCGCGATGCACTGACTTCCGCGCACTCCAAGAAGGCGATGGGCGCCGACCCTAGCACCCTCGCGCCCTGCTACAGCAGCGTGCAGATCAGCATTTGCGTTGGCGCGCCGGAGCCGGCTCCGGCACATTGAGCCAACTCGCAACTCGCGCCATGCACTGGCTGGCGCGCACCCCAAGAGGATGACAGGTGCCGGTCCCGGCACCCACGCACCGCAGTGCGCCAATCAGCGCTTGCGCTGCTGCGCCGGAATGAACTGCGTCTCCACCGCCTTGGCCAGTTGATCCGGCGGCAGCAGGCCCTGGTCGAGCAGGAAGTTGTTGAAGGCCAGGCGGTCGAACTTCTTGCCCAGGGCCAGTTCGGTGCGCATGCGCAGTTCGAGGATGCGGGTGTAGCCGTAGAAGTAGCTGCCGGCCTGGCCGGGGGCGCGGACGGTGTAGCGGTCCAGTTCCTGGCGGGTCATGGCCGGCGAGAGGCCAACGTCGTCTTCCAGCACCTGGCGCGCGCGTTCGCGGTCGATCAGGCCCAGGTTGAGCATCGGGTCGAGCATGGCGCGGGCGGTGCGCAACAGGCGGAACTGCAGGGCGATCAGCTGGCCGTCCAGCGGCTCGTACGGCACCATTTCCGCTTCGGCATACAGCGCCCAGCCTTCGACGTTGACCGAGTTGAAGGCGAACAGGCTGCGCGCCAGCGAGACGCCGCGTTCGACCATGGCGGTGAATTGCAGTTCGTGACCGGGGCGGCCTTCGTGCGCGCTGAGCGTCCAGGCGGCCGAGCCGAAGTTGAAGTCGTCGTACTGCTCCTTTTTGCTGCCGTCGGCGGTCGGGTTGCCCAGCGGCAGCACGAACTGGCCCTGCTGGCCGGTATTGCCGATCAGCGGTGCCGGCAGGAAGTGCGGCGCCGGTTGCGCAGCGCTCTCGGCCGCACTGCCCAGGCGCATCTGCATCGGGCGGTTGGGCACATCGACGATGCGCTGCTTGCGGATGATCGGGTCGATCTGGTCGATCACGCCGCGGTAGTGGGTTTCCAGCTGGTCGTCGGCGATGGTGTTGCCCTTGAGCGCGCGGATCACCTGCACGTAGTCATCGCCTTGCACGCCCTTGGCCTTGGCCACCAGCGGGGCCAGCTGGCGCATGGCCGAGCGGGTCTCCATGAACTCCAGTTGCGCGCGCTGGATCAGCTGCTGCGGGGCGATATCGATGCCCACCTGCTTGAGTTGGTAGGCGTACAGCGGTTCCGGCAGACGGGTGTCCTTACGCGCCTTCGGCAGCACGGTGGTGCGGGTCCAGCTGGCGTAGTCCTTGAGCTGGGTGGACATGGCCTTGAGCGCCTCCTCGGCGCCGGCGATCTTGTACTTGGCAAACAGCTCGCCGATACCGGCAACGTAGGTGTCCACATTGGCCAGCGCCTGCTCCACTTCGCGCTGGGTGGGCTGCAACAGCGCGGCATTGCCCAGCTTTTCCTCGTAGCGCTGGCGTGCCAGCGTGGTGGTGGGCGTGCTGCCCGGCACCAGGCCAACGTAACGCTTGAGGCGATCCAGCGCCTTGGCACGGCGCTCGGGCGCGGTCTGGTCGGACAGCAGACCATTGAGGCCACTGAAGACCGCCTCCGGGGCGTCGCTCCACGGCAGCAGATAACGCTCGTTGAGCTCGCTGCCTTCGATGTTCTGCTCGGCCGCGCCGATCATGATCTGCAGGTCCTGGCGCACGTTGGCATCGCGCTCGATGGCCAGCTTGGCCTGCAAGGCGGCACGTGCCTTGCGCATGGCATCGCGATAGCGCGCGGCGTTGTCCGGGCCCAGGTCCACGACCTGATCGTCATAGCCGGGCACGCCGAAGAAGCTGGCGTATTCGGGCTGGAACGGTGCCTGGGCGTTGAGCAGGATCTGCGCATAGCCGTTGCTGGTCTGCACCCAGGCCGGGCTGGGGGGCGCCGGCTGCGTAGGCCTGGCCGACTCCTTTGCCACTGCGACCGTGGGTAACGCCAGCACCAAGGACAAGGCGAAGAACAGAGCATTCATTGAGGTGATTGGTTCCAAGAGTTGGCTGACCCTACGCTGGCAGATGGCGTCCCACAAGAGCCTAACCGGCAGAGCGCCGGCCGGCCGGGCAGCCGGCGCCGGCTGTCGGCCGGTTGAGACCTCCACCCTCTTTCATTGGCGAATTCGGATAACTGTGCTTTGGATGGAAACGGGGACGACTCGTCGCCTGGGTCATGGAACCACCGGCTGTCGGCCGGTTGTATACTTCGGCCCAATGCACTCAAGGGAATTGTCATGAAAGGAATTGTCATGAAACGCTGGATAGGGATGGTTGCGCTTCTTCTTTTGACGCAGGTACCTGTCGCCGCTGGACAGGGCGTCTATCAGGAGCTGGTTTGCCGAAAAAACGATCCTTTTGTTTTCTGCACTCAAGGATGTAAGGACGAAGACAAAAACTGGACACCCATCGATCCGATCTCTGGCACCTGGATCTCCGTCCCCGGATATTGCCCCTGGCCGACGAGTACCGGTCCGTGCTGTGTTGGCAACGTCTGTTTCAAGGTGTGGACCCAGACAGCCGTTACTGCGGTAGGCCAGTACACGAGCATCTGTCCTCATGCGAAAAAACAGGGGCAATGGAAGGGCAAGCAAAGACCTGAAAATGTTCCTTTCGACCACTGATTTCGCGCGTTGCATTTGGGTCCAGGTGCTTGGTCGAGCACCAATAATCGCTCGATAGATATCGAGCGATTATTGGTCGACAATGCGAGAGCAGGCAGATCATGCACTATCAATCGCAGGCGCATCGATTCCCCGAAACCTGTCAGACGGTTTGAATTTCCTGCTGGCGACGTGATCGCACAGCCCGGAGCTTGACCGGCGGCTTTAATAAAAATTGAGGTGAGAGCGCCACGCTTGGTGTCGCCAGACATTATTCTCATCGCCCAATACCCAATCGCGCCTTCATTCCATGCCGATTGGAAATTCAGAAGCATCCGCGGCGGCATCGCAACACCATCGAGCACGCCGGAGATGGCGTGCGATAGGCCTGAAGTGCAATCCGCTACACGAGGCGGTCGGAACTGGCTAGTTCGATGGAGACGAGTGATTGCACATGGCGCGCGTCCAGCATCACGGCATCAGGCAGCGCGCCAGGAACGCTTCGGCGGTCTTGTAACGGTGCAGCGCCGTGCTGCCGGACAAGCCGTGCTTCGCACCGGGGTAGGTCATCAGCTCGAATGCGGTGCCGCGCTGCTGCAGCTCGCTCATCAGCGCGGTGGAATTGGTGAACAGCACATTGTCGTCGGCCATGCCGTGGATCAACAGCAACTTTGCGCGCAGGCCGTCCAGGTGGGTGGCGACACGCGCATCGCGATAACCGGCGGCATTGGCTGCCGGCAGGTCCATGTAGCGCTCGGTGTAGTGCGTGTCGTACAGGCCCCAATCGGTGACCGGGGCGCCGGCCACGCCGCAGGAATAGGCGTCGCTGTGTTTTGCCAGCAGCATCAGCGTCATGTAGCCGCCATTGGACCAGCCCTGCACGCCGATGCGCTTGGCATCGACCCAGGGTTGCTGCTTGAGCCAGGCCACGCCCTGCAGCTGGTCCTCCACTTCCACCGTGCCCTGCCTGGCGTACAGCGCACCACCGAAGTCGCGGCCACGCCGCGGGGTGCCGCGGTTATCCAGCGAGAACACCACGTAGCCGCGCTGGGCCAGGTATTGGTCGAACAGGGCATCGCCACGGCCGGGCCAGACATCGAGTACGGTCTGTGCAGCGGGGCCGCCGTAGACATAGACGATGACCGGATAGCGCCTGGCCGGGTCGAATTGCTCCGGCTTGGTCAGGCGGTACTGCAATGGCGTCTTGCCGTCGGCGGCGGTCAGCGTGCCGAACTCCACCGGCCGCTGCGCGTCGCGGTACCTGGCATAGGGATGCTGCGGGTCGTCCAGATCGTTCTTCAACAGAGTGGCGATTTTTTCGCCATTGGCGCGAAACAGCTCGATCTGCGGCGGGGTGGTGGTATTGGACCAGGTGTCGACATACACGCTGGCATTGCCGGCGAAGCTGGCTGCATGCGTGCCGTGGATGGCAGAACGCCGTTGTATCGCGCCGCCGCCCAGCGGCACGGCGTAGATGTGGGTCTGGGTCGGCGACTGCTTGCTGGCGGAAAAATACACCTGCCCGGCCTGCTCATCGACGGCGAGCAGCGCATCGACCACCCAGGGGCCGGAGGTCAGCGGGGTCAGCATACGCCCGTCTTCCGATGCCACATACAGGTGCTCGTAACCGCTACGCTCGGAGTTCCAGATGAAGCGGCCGTCCTTGAGGAACCGCAGGTCGTTGGTCAGCGGCACCCAGGTAGGCGAGGTTTCGGTCACGAGCGTGCGCTGCGCGCCGCTGGCAAGCGTGGTTTCGATCAGCTCGAGGGTTTTCTGATCGCGCGACTGGCGCTGGAACGTCAACCGCTGTGGGTCGCGCCAGTCCACCCTTGCCAGATAGATGTCCGGGTTCGTGCCCAGGTCGATCCAGTGCGGCCTCGCGCCTGCGCGCGGGGCGATCACACCCAATTGCACGGCCACGTTCGGCTGGCCGGCCTGCGGATAGCGTTGCTCCACCACCTCGGTGTGGTCGGCATACACCTCCGGGCGCTTTTGCACCGGCACGCGGGATTCGTCGATGCGCGCGAAGGCGATCGCCGAATCGTCCGGCGCCCACCAGTAGCCGGTATGGCGGTCCATTTCCTCGTCGGCGACGAATTCGGCCACGCCATTGCCGATGGTGTCGCTGCCGTCGCCGGTGAGCTGCAGCTGCTTGCCGCTGGCCAGGTCGATCACCCACAGGTTGCGCTCGCGCACGAAGCTGACGAAGCCGCCCTTGGGCGAGAGCTTGGCGTCGGTGGCGAAACCTTCGCCATGGGTGAGCTGGCGCACGGCCGCCGCGCCGGTCTTGCGCAGGTCGTACAGATACAGCTCGCCGCCGAGCGGAAACAGCAGCGCGTGCGCATCCGGCGCCCATTGGTAATCGACGATGCCGGCGTAGGCGGCGATGCGCTGGCGTTCGCGCCGGGCCTTTTCGACATCGCTCAAGGTCTCGGTGCCGGGCAGCACCACCTTGGAATCGACCAGCAGCCGGGTCTGGCCGCTGGCGATGTCGTATTCCCACAGGTCCAGCTGGTTGCGGTCGCTGTCCTTGCCGCGCAGGAAGCTCACGCGCGAGCCGTCCGGGGCCACCTTGGGCTTCATCAACGTCGGGCCGGACAGCGGCAACGGGCCGGTGATGGCCTCCAGGGTGAGTTTTTCGGCGTGGACCATGGGAACGGTGCTGAGCATGAGGGCAAGGGCGGCGAACAGGGCGCGCATTGAAGATCCTGTCGGAAGACAGCGCACAGGATGCGGGCGCGTGGCGTGTTTGAGAAGCGTGGCGGTGGTGCGTGTGCGCGATCAGAGCTGTACGCGTGGTTGTGTGCGAGTAATGCAGGGTGTACCGGGGCTGGGGTCGCTCTGCTTTGGGCCGATAGAAGCGTACGCGAGCTGGTTGCAGTGGGCGCGCTGCGGATGCTGCATGCGCATTTCATGTGTAGCAGATTGCAGGGCGCGGCAGGTCTGGCGCTACGTGCGTACCCTCACCCCAACCCCTCTCCCGGAGGGAGAGGGGCTTGAGCCGCCGCGAGTGTGTCGCATGCGGTTACTGCGCTCGTTAGCCGCTACTACTGCCAACACTGCGAGTGGTGATGCTATTGCGGCTTGCTGTTGTTGCTTGCTGTTGCTGCTTGCTGTGCAGTCGCAACAGCAGCCGCTTTGCCCGTGTGTACGGTTGCGCAACCGCTCCTACCACGCTGCCTTAGCGCTTGCCGAACAGGTGCTTGCGCTCTTCGTCGCTGAGCGGCTTGCCTGCGTTGGGGTTGACCTGCTCTTTGAGCGCGTATGCGCGTTGGGTGGCCGGGCGGGCGGCGATGGCGGCGTGCCAGCGGTGCAGATTGGGAAATGCTGCGAAGTCGGGCTTGAGGTCGCCATAGACTTCCAGCCAGGGATAGCTGGCCATGTCGGCAATGCCGTAATCGTTGCCGGCCAGGAACGCATGATCGGCCAGACGCTTGTCCAGCACGCCATGCAGGCGGCGCACTTCGGCGTTGTAGCGGTCGATGGCATAGGCGATCTTTTCCGGCGCGTAGACGTTGAAGTGACCCATCTGGCCGGTCATCGGACCCAGCCCGCCCATTTGCCAGAACAGCCACTCCAGCGCGGCGATGCGACCGCGCGCATCGCGTGGCAGGAAGCGGCCGGTCTTCTCGGCCAGATACAGCAGGATCGCGCCGGACTCGAACACGCTCTGCGGCGCGCCGCCGCCGGCCGGCGCATGGTCGACGATGGCCGGCATCTTGTTGTTGGGCGAAATCTGCAAAAACGCCGGCTCGAACTGCTCGCCCTTGCCGATGTTCACCGGCTTGAGGGTGTAGTCCAGCCCGGCTTCTTCCAGGAACAAGGTGACTTTATGGCCGTTGGGGGTGGGCCAGTAATACAGGTCGATCATGCGTGCTCCGGTACGTGAGGGGGTGATGCGCGGCTGGGACGACACGGCCGCCATGAGCTTGCATCGCCACGCGTCAACGGCTTGCAAGCTGGCCTGCGGCCAAGCCGACCCTGCGCCTGGCCTTGTCGGTCGGGGTGATCCCTTCGGGACGGGATTCGGCAATGGGGTGGAGATTGCATGCGCGCGAGCGCGACAAGCCTGCCAATCCCGAATGACCAATCCCGACTCCCTGCCATGCCATCGACGCCCGATGGTACGGGCAAGCGATTGCCCGCGCGTGCGCTGAACGACGCCTGTGCTGGAACGATGTGTGACGCGATTGGCTCGCGACCGATGCTGCAGTGCAAATTGACTTTGTTAAGCCCGCGCTAACAAATGCGCGATTGCACCACTGACCTTTGCCTGTCCCGCTCGGGGCCGGCTTCTTTGCTTGGGGATGGAATCATCGTGAGAGAGCTACGCACCCTGCCGCGCACGCGGCGCTTGACGTCTGCCTTGTTGTTCGCCCTGTCGACTCCGCTGGCCGCGCAGACCGCGCCGGCGCCGCAGTCGGCCTCTACCGTCCCTGGCTCCAGCCAGGCCGACCCTGCCACCCTCGACACCGTCCAGGTCAGCGGTATCCGTGGCAGCCTCACCTCGTCGATGAACGTCAAGCGCGACGCGCAGGGCATCGTCGACGGCATCGTGGCCGAAGATATCGGCAAGTTTCCCGATACCAACCTGGCCGAGTCCCTGCAGCGCATCAGCGGCGTGTCGATCGACCGTTCGTTGGGCGAAGGCTCGCGCGTCACCGTGCGCGGCGTCGGCCCCGACTTCAACCTGGTGCTGTTGAACGGTCGCCAGATGCCTGGCGCCAGCATCGAGGAATCCAATGCCTCCAACTCGCGCGCGTTCGACTTCGCCAACCTGGCGTCGGAGTCGATCTCCGGCATCGAGGTGTTCAAGACCAGCCGTTCCAGCACACCCACCGGCGGCATCGGTGCCACCATCAATATCAAGACGGCCCGCCCGCTGGACAACCCGGGCATGCATGCCAATGTCGGCCTCAAGGGCGTGCACGATGCCTCCAACGAGAATTTGCCCGGCCGCCTGCAGGGCGATTCGCTGACGCCGGAAATCTCCGGCATCTTCAGCACCACCTCGGACGATGGACGCTTTGGCGTGTCGCTGAGCGGCAGCTACCAGGAACGCGACTTCGGCTATAGCCAGGTCGGCGTGCCCAATGGCTGGCGTTCGTTCCGCGGCGATTCCACCGCCTACGGCACCATCCCGCAGCCGGGCGCGCCGGGCTCGGAAAACATCGTCAACCGCCCCGGCCCGAACGATATCTACTCGGTGCCGCAGAACCTCAACTACCGCGTGGTCGGCGTCGAACGCCAGCGCACCAACGGTCAGTTGGTGCTGCAGTACAAGCCGCTGGACAACATCACCACCACGCTGGATTACACCTACTCGGAAAACAAGATCCAGCAGCAGCGCAACGAGATGTCGGTGTGGTTCAACTATGGCCCGTCGGCCAGCGCCTGGACCAATGGGCCGGTCGCCGGCCCGATCACCTATTCGGAAATCGTCGATCCGGCCACCAGCGACCTGGCCACCGCCGGCTCCAAGGCGGCCACGCGCAACCAGAACAAGTCGCTGGGCTTCAACGTGGATTGGGCGGTGAACGATCAGTTCAAGCTCAATTTCGACATCCACCGCTCCACCGCCGAAGCCGGCGCAGACAGCCCGTACGGCTCGAGCAACTCGCTGGGCGTGTCCGGCTTCTACCGCGGCACCTCGGTGGTGGATTTCAGCAAGGATTTCCCGGTGCTGCAGCAGCAGCTGGGCTTTGGCCTGACTGCGCTGGATCCCTCGCGTACGCTGGTCACCGGCTCGGCCTTCCGCAACAGCTACATGAAGTCGGAGATCGACCAGGCGCAGGTCAACGGCGACTTCACCTTCGAGAACTATTCGCAGTTGAAGTTCGGTATCGGCAGCACCGAGGTCAAGAACCGCTCGGCGTTCTCCAACGTGCAGCGCGATACCTGGGGCGGCAACGGCACCGCGGCCGATTATCCGGACGACCTGTGGATTCCCAGCTCGTTCGCGCAGTATTTCGATGCGATCGATGGCAGCGGCAATCCGGCGCAGTTCAACCAGCTGTTCCTGTTCGATTTCGAGCGTGCACGCCAGGCCGCTGCGCAGGCCGCCGGCGACGACGCGCTGTACCGCATCTCGCCGGTGTTCACCACCGACCGCCGCGTCACCGAAAAGTCCAAGAACGCCTACCTGCAGTGGAACAACAGCTGGGACGACCTGCGCGTGCCGATCAGCCTGGCCGCCGGCGTGCGTTACGAGGAAACCAAGGTGGACGCGCAGGCGCTGGTGCCGGTGGCGGTAGGCATCGACTGGGTCGCCAACAACGAGTTGCCGATCCGCCTGGCCGACTCGGCGTTTTCCGGCGCCAGCGGCAAGTACGAATACTGGCTGCCCAGCCTGGACCTGAGCTTCAAGCTCACCGAAGACCTGGTGCTGCGCGGCAGCTACGGTGAAACCATCGGCCGTCCGGGCTGGGGCGATATCCAGGGCGGGCAGACGCTCAACCAGATCGCGCGTCTGGAGGGCGGCACCGGCCAGGAGGGCAACCCCGGCCTGAAGCCGCTGCTCTCGCACAACATCGACCTGTCGCTGGAGTGGTACTACAGCGATGCCAGCTACGCCTCGGTGGGCTTCTTCCGCAAGAACATCGACAACTATATCGGCGTGACCACGCGCAACGACACCTCGCTGGGATTGAACACACCGATCGGCGGTGCGTACTGGAACCAAGCGCTGGCCAATGGCTGCGCCTCGGCCGACCTGACCTGTATCCGCAACTACATCTTCCGTAACCGCGGCGGCGCGCCGGGTGTGGTGCGGGGCGCGGACGATGCCAACGGCAATGCCACCGGCGTGATCAGCGGGCAGCCCGGCGACCCGGTGGCCAACTTCGCCATCACCGCGCCGGCCAACCAGCGCTCGGCATCGCTGGACGGCTGGGAATTCAACCTGCAGCACATGTTCGGCGCCAGCGGCTTCGGCGTGTCGGCCAACTACACCATGGTCGACTCCGGGCTGACCTACGACAACGCGGTGATCGGCGAGCAGTTCGCGTTGGAAGGCCTGAGCGATTCGGCCAACGTGGTCGGCTTCTACGACAAGGACAAGTGGCAGGTGCGTGCGGCCTACAACTGGCGCGACGAGTTCCTGGCCGCGCGCTTCGACGGCAGTGGCCAGCCCAACCCGGTCTATACCGAGGCCTATGGCCAGCTGGACCTGAGCATCGGCTACCAGTGGAACGAGAACCTGTCGCTGAGCCTGGAGGCGATCAACCTCACCGACGAAGTGCAGCGCCAGCACGGCCGGCATCCGAACCAGATCGTGTATGCCACCCAGACCGGCCCGCGCTACATGCTGGGCCTGCGCTACAAGTTCTGGTGATCTGAGGCCTGTACCAGGCGTCCCGGCGGCACCGCTGCCGGGACGCTGCTGCAACCCTTCTCGCAGTGCCGGATGCGGCATCTTTGGCACTTGCCGCGCGATGGGCAAATGTCCAAGCATGGGCCACGCGCCCCCGCGTGATATAGCGACCCCCATGACCAATGCCGTGCTGTTGAACAATCTCGATCACCGCGATCTGCGCGTGATCACCGCCCGTGGCGCCGCCTATGGCGACGACGTGATGTCGGCGGCGACCTTTCCGCAGGAGTTCCGCCAGCTGCAGGGGCAGTACCCAATCGTGTTCCACCGCAGCGACAGCGGGCGGTTTCAGCCGCTGGCCTTGCTGGGCCTGCGTCTTGGCGAAAACCTGTTCCTGGACGGCGCGCGCTGGGATGCGCCGTATATTCCGCTGGCGATCCAGCGCCAACCGTTCCTGATCGGCCAGCAACCGGAAGGGCCGATGGTGCACGTGGATCTGGACAGCCCGCGCGTGAGCACCCAGGACGGCGAACTGCTGTTCCGCGAACACGGCGGCACCACCGATTTCCTGTATCACATCAGCCAATTGCTGCGCACGCTGCACGATGGGATGGCGGCCAGCGATGCCTTCGTCGAACGCCTGCTGCGTTACGAACTGCTGGAACCGTTCGTGTTCGAAGCCACCCTGGACAATGGCCTGGACTGCCGCCTGGCCGGCCTGCACACCGTGCACGAGGAGCGCCTGCGCGGGCTCGGCAAGACCGCGTTGCTGGACCTGCACCGCCACGGCGACCTGGAACCGCTGTACATGGCGGTGGCCTCGGTCGCGCAATTCCGTCACCTGCTCGAACGCCTCAACCGCCGCCATGCCGGCTGAGCCGCGCGCCATCGACGAACGCCATGGCCTGGATCCGCAGCAGCTGGATCCGGCGCTGCTGCGCTCGACCACGCCGCTGGTGCTGCGCGGGTTGGTGCGCGACTGGCCGCTGGCCCGTGCCGGCGCGCAGTCCGCGCAGGCCGCTGCCGCCTACCTGCGCGGCTTCGACCGCGGCGAGGCGGTGGTGGCGCAGGTCGGGCCGCCGGAAATCGGCGGGCGCTTCTTCTACAACGCGGAGCTGAGCGGCTTCAATTTCCGCCCCGAGCGCGTGCCGCTGGGCGTGGTGCTGGACACGCTGCTGCGCGACCTGGACAGCGCCCGGCCGCCGACAATCTATGTCGGCTCCACCACGCTGGACACCTACCTGCCCGGCCTGCGCGAGGCCAACCCGATCGCGCTGCCGCAGGCCGCGCCGCTGGGCAGCATCTGGATCGGCAACCGCACCCGCATCGCCGCCCACCAGGACCTGCCGGACAACCTGGCCTGCGTGGTGGCCGGGCGCCGCCGCTTCACCCTGTTTCCGCCGGACCAGCTGGCCAATCTCTACATCGGCCCGCTGGACCTGACCCCGGCCGGGCAGCCGATCAGCCTGGTGGACATCACCGCGCCGGATCTGCAGCGCTTTCCGCGCTACGCGCAGGCGCTGGAGCACGCGGTGGTGGCCGAACTGGAGCCGGGCGATGCGCTGTTCATTCCCAGCATGTGGTGGCATCACGTCCAGGCGCTGGACGGCTTCAACGTGCTGGTGAATTTCTGGTGGCGGCAGAGCCCGGCCTACATGGATTCGCCGATGAACGCGCTGATGCTGGCGCTGCTCACCGTGCGCGACCTGCCGCCCGAGCAGCGCGCCACCTGGCAGGAAGTGTTCCGCCACTACGTGTTCGAGCCGGATGCGCACACCGCCGCACACGTGCCTGAGGCCGCACGCGGGGTGCTCGCGCCGATGGACGACACCCGTGCCCGCGCCCTGCGCGCGCGGCTGCTGCAACGCTTGAATCGCTGAGGACTGCCGATGGACCCGAGCCCCGCTTCCGACCCATGCAAGCGCCCGGTGCGGCGCGTGGTCATCGCCGGTGGCGGCACCGCCGGCTGGATGGCCGCCGCCGCCCTGTCCAAGCTGCTGGGGCGTCACCTGCAGATCACCCTGGTGGAATCGGACGAAATCGGCACCGTGGGCGTGGGCGAAGCCACCATTCCCAGCCTGGTCACCTTCCATCGCCTGCTGGAGATCGACGAGGCCGCCTTCATGGCCGCCACCCAGGCCACCTTCAAGCTCGGCATCGCCTTCGAGCACTGGCGCGATGTGGACAGGCACTACATCCACTCCTTCGGCCATACCGGCACCGATCACTGGAGCGCAGGCTTCCACCACTTCTGGCTGAAGGGCCAGCAGCGCGGGGTGGCGCGCGACTTCGGCGACTACTGCCTGGAACTGCGCGCCGCCCAGCAAGGGCGCTTTGCGCACCTGCCCAGCGGCGGCATGAACTATGCCTACCATCTGGATGCCGGCCTGTACGCGCGCTTCCTACGCCGCTTCAGCGAAGGCTTCGGCGTGCGCCGCATCGAGGGGCGCATCGGCCAGGTCGAGACCGACCCGGAGAGCGGCTTCCTCACCGCACTGACATTGCAGGACGGCACCCGCGTGGACGGCGACCTGTTCGTCGACTGCACCGGCTTTGCCGGCTTGCTGATCGGCAAGACGCTGGGCGTGGGCAGCGAGGACTGGTCGCAGTGGCTATTCGCCGACAGCGCGCTGGCGGTGCAGACCGAGTCGGTGGGCCCACCCGTGACCTACACCCGCGCGCGCGCCGACCAGGCCGGCTGGATGTGGCGCATTCCGCTGCAGCACCGGGTGGGCAACGGCATCGTCTATTCCAGCCGCTACACCGACCAGGACAGCGCCCGCGCGGCACTGGAGCGCAACCTGCAGGGGCGCGCGCTGACCGAGCCGCGTGCGCTGCGCTTCACCCCCAACCAGCGCCACCGCGTGTGGGAGAAGAACTGCGTGGCGCTGGGGCTGGCCAGCGGCTTCCTGGAGCCGATCGAATCCACCAACATCCACCTGATCCAACGCGGCATCGTGCGCCTGCTGCAGACCTTCCCGCAGGTCATCCACCCGGTGGACATCGCCGAATACAACCGCCAGGCCGCCGACGAGATCGCCCACATCCGCGATTTTGTGATCCTGCACTACCACGCCACCGATCGCCGCGACACGCCGTTCTGGCGCGACTGCGCGGCCATGGACATCCCCGACTCGCTGCGCCACCGGATCGCGTTGTTCCGCGAAAGCGGGCGGGTGTTCCATCGCGCCAACGAATTGTTTGCGGAGAATTCGTGGGTGCAGGTGATGCTGGGCCAGGGCATCACGCCGCGCCAGCACCATCCGGTGGCCGACCTGATGGGCGACGCGGAGCTGAGCCACTTCCTGGAGGGTATCCGCCAGCGCGTGGACGCCACCGTGGCCAGGTTGCCGCCGCATGCGGACTTTCTGCGCCACCATTGCCCGGCCGCCCCGCTGCCCGACCCGCCCGCCCGGGTGCCGGCCGACGCCGCACTGGCGAGCCCGGCACGATGAATTTCGCATCCGGCATGCGCAACCCTTGGCTTACACCGCCCCAGCAATGCTAGATTGCGGCATTGCCGTCCATTGCGGGAACAATGGCCGGCGCTCGCCGCAACGCTATCTTTCGCACTCGGGGTAAGGGGGACGCATGTTGGATCTGACACAGGGCCGTATGGCACGCCGGATCGCGCCGGTCATTTTGCTGGTTGGCCTGGCCGCCTGCTCCAAGCAGGAATACAAGGCCGCCACCACCACGCCAGCTGCCGGCACCACGCCAGCCGCACAGGCGCCGACGCCGGCCACCGCGGTGTCGCCGCAGGTGCAGTCGATGGCCACCGACCAGTTGCGCGAATCGGCCACCAAGGCGCTGCAGGACAACCGCATGTACGCCCCGGCAGGCGACAACGCGGTGGAGTACTACCTGGCGCTGCGCGAGAAGCAGCCGCAGGACGCCACCGTCAACAGCGCGCTGACTGACCTGCTGCCGTACACCCTGATCGCCGCCGAACAGGGCATCAGCCGTGAAGAATTCCCCGAGGCGCAGCGGTTGATCGCGCTGATCGAAAAGGTCGACCCGAAGGCGCCGGCACTGCCGCGCCTGAAGAGCGGCCTGGACACCGCCATGAAGACCGCTGCCAGCCGTTCCGAGCAGGATGCCGAGCAGGCCAAGAAGCTGGTCGAGGACAAGGCCAAGCAGGCCGCCGAGCAGAAGCGCCTGGCCGAACAGCAGACCCGCGAGGCCGCCGCTGCCCAGCAGATCGCCGCCCAGCAGGAAGCCGCCCGCCAGCAGGCGGCCGAAGCCGAGCGCCAGGCTGCGGCCAGGCGCCAGGCCGAACCGGCCGCGCCGACCGCCGCTGCGCCTCGCCCGACGCCGGCGCCCGCCGCGGCTGCACCGGCGGCGCAATCGCTGCGCCCGATCAGCACCCCCGCACCGCGTTACCCGCCCGAAGCACTGCGCGCCGGTACCTCCGGCGAAGTACTGGTGGAGATCACCGTCGGCACCGACGGCTCGATCACCGCCTCGCGCGTGTTGCGGGCCAATCCGCCGCGCGTGTTCGACCGAGAGGCGCTCAACGCCGTGAAGCGCTGGCGCTTCGAACCGGTGGCCGCACCGGTGACCACCCGCCGCACGTTGTCGTTCAACCCAGGTGGCTGAGTGGGTGGCTGGGCGATTGCGCGGCTCTGCACGCGGCTGCGTTGGTGCGTTGTTTGTTGATGGTTGATGGTTGATGGTTGCTGACAATTGATGCACTGCACTTCTGGCAAAAACCAGGCGCTCACCAAAAAGCCCGCAGCGATGCGGGCTTTTTGGTGGCTGGCCATCCGTACCCTCATCCGCCCTTCGGGCACCTTCTCCCGAAGGGAGAAGGATTAAAGCCCCTCTCCTGCGGGAGAGGGGTTGGGGTGAGGGTACGGCGACCAAGTGGACGTCACGCACTAAGCAGACAACAAGGACGTTCAATCATTCAACATCAACATGCGTCACCGTGCATTCGTATTGGCCATCCGTACCCTCATCCGCCCTTCGGGCACCTTCTCCCGAGGGGAGAAGGAGTAAAGCCCCTCTCCTGCGGGAGAGGGGTTGGGGTGAGGGTACGGCGACCAAGTGGACGTCACGCACCAAGAGCAGCTAGCAAAACTACTGCGCGCCCGCCTGGCGGCCGCTCGCTACGTTTTGTTAGCCGATCTAAGCGGACAGCAAGGACGCTCAATCATTCAACATCACCATGCGTCACCGTGCATTCGTATTGGCAATCCGTACCCTCATTCGGCGCTGCGCGCCACCTTCTCCCGGCGGGAGAAGGACACATCACCCGGAAATCGCCAGGCGCTCCTGGTGATACCGGCGCACCGCCGCGTACCACAGCAACGCGGCCACGCCGAAGCCGGCCAGCAGATACACCGCCCAGGTCTGCGCATCGATGGTCTCGTGGCGGATCACCTTGAGCAGCATCTGGTTCTGCGCCAGGAACGGCACCGCGAACTGCCATAGCTGGGTCTTCAGCGGATACGCCATCAATGCATAGCCCGGCAGCATCGGCAGCAGCAGCAGCCAGGTCATGTGCGCCTGCGCCTCTTTCATGCTCTTGGCCGCTGCGGCCAGATAGGTCAGCAACGAGGTCCCCACGAACAGCATCGGCACCAGGATGAACAGCATCTGCAGCATCGGCACGAAGCCGACATTGAGCTGGCGCCCCAGATTGGAGCTGGACAACTGCGCGCTGAGCTTGAATGCCAGCAAGGTGAGCAGCAGCGATACCATGCCGATCACGCAGGCGGCGGCGATCTTGCCGCTGACGATCGCGCCGCGTGGCGCAGGCGTGGCCAGCAACGGCTCCAGCGACTGGCGTTCGCGCTCGCCGGCGGTGGCGTCCAGGATCAGCGAGGCGCCGCCCAGGAACGAGGTGATCACCAGCAGCACCGGCAACAGCATCGCCATGACCTGGCCGCGCTTGGCATCGGCGGTGGCCAGGTCCTGCGCGGCCACCTCCAGCGGCCGGCCCACCTGCGCGTCGATGCCACGCGCCAACAGGCGCAGTGCACCCACCTGCTGGCTGTAGGCACTCAAGGCCGCCTGCAGGCGCATGCTCGGCACGTCGGCCTCGCGGCGGGTGCTGTCCTTGATGACCTCCACCAGCGCCGGACGCCCTTCGCGCCAGTCCTGCGCATAGCTGTCGCTGATGCGCAGCGCCACATCCACATCCTGGTTGCGAATGGCCGCGGTCATGTCGGCCGGCGGCGCGACGGCGTTGAGCCCCTGCGCGGCCAGGAAACGCACCAGATTGGGAGCGTGCTCGCGACCGAGCGTGGGAATGTCCAGCGGCTTGTCGATCTGGGTACGCACGCGGCTTTCGCTCAACGCGCCCATGCCGAGGATCAGGATCGGATACAGCAACGGCGACAGCAGCAGGGCCAGCGCCAGCGTGCGGCGGTCGCGCGAGATATCGCGCAGTTCCTTGCGCAGCACCGTCCACAAGGTGCCCATCGGGGATGTCTTGCTCATGCGTGCAGTCCCTCTTCCGATCCGATCGCCTTGACGAAGGCGTCTTCGAGATTGTCTTCCCCGGTGGCCGCACGCAGTTCGTCGGCGCTGCCGGAGGCCACCACCGTGCCCTTGGCGACGATGACGATGCGATCGCACAGCGCTGCCACCTCCTGCATGATGTGGCTGGAGAAGATCACGCAGCGTCCTTCGGCACGCAGTTGCTGCAGGAATCCACGCATGGCACGCGTGGTCATCACGTCCAGCCCGTTGGTGGGCTCGTCCAGAATCACGTTGCGCGGGTCGTGCACCAGCGCCCGCGCAATCGCGGTCTTGGTGCGCTGGCCCTGGCTGAAGCCTTCGGTCTGGCGGTCGAGGATATCGCCCATGTCCAGCGCGCCGGCCAGCAGCTGCGTGCGCTGCGCGATCTGCGCACGCTTCATGCCGTGTAGCTCGCCGAAGTAGGCGATGTTCTCGCGTGCGGTCAGGCGCTTGTACACGCCGCGCGCATCCGGCAGCACGCCCAGCGCGCGGCGTACCGTCACCGGGTCGAGCGCGGCATCCACGCCATCGACGGTGACGCGCCCCTGGTCG
This sequence comes from Xanthomonas sp. NCPPB 3582, assembly GCF_041475735.2. Classification (NCBI taxonomy): domain Bacteria; kingdom Pseudomonadati; phylum Pseudomonadota; class Gammaproteobacteria; order Lysobacterales; family Lysobacteraceae; genus Xanthomonas; species Xanthomonas sp. NCPPB 3582. Next base: position 403,691 of record NZ_CM192968.1, on the reverse strand, counting down.
GGCGACATCAGCGTGTACAGCATGCGCAAGGTGGTGGTCTTGCCGGCACCGTTGGGCCCGAGCAGTCCGGTGATCTGGCCATCGGCTGCGCTGAAACCGACCCCGTCGACCGCCTTCACCACGCCGGTCTTGGTCTTGAACGACTTGTGCAGATTCTCGACGACGATCATGCGTGCGCCTCCGTGGCGTGCTCGATGCGGCTCATGGTTCCCATCCGTTGAACGAGGTGAAGGCGGGGACGGCGGAAAGATCGGCCACGCAGCGCGCGTCCAGCGCGCGCGCGTCGGTGCTTTCCAGAAACTGGGCCATCAGCTTGGGCATGCAGCCCAGGGCCATGACGCTGTGGCCCTGGCCGGGCGCCACCAGATGCCGACCGTTCGGCAGGCCCTTGAGCACCACCTCGGCATAGCGTGGCGGCGTCACCGGATCCAGTTGACCGGACAGCAGTAGCGCCGGCACCTGCGAGCGCAGCGGCGCGGTGAAGTCGGCGGCGCGCTTGCCGGTGGGCCACACCGGGCAGGCGGCAAACACGCTGCGCGGCACTTCCTCGCCCAGCAACAGCGCCTGGTGCGCCGGGCTTGGCCGATAGCGATCCGCGTCCTCGGCGCACACCACCGACCATTGCATCGGCTGGTTGATCTGCATGTCCATGTGCGACAGCGCCATCAGCGGCGCGTAGCGCCCGGCGGCCGCTTCGTCCAGCACCAGCGGCAGCAATGCCGCGCTCTGTGGCGCATAGGAGAACATGAACGCCAGGCCGATCACCGCATCGGCCGTCACCCGATCGCGCTTGACCGCGTTGGTCCGCAAATCGCGGTAGTCCACCTCCGGCGACTCCTTGCGCAGCCGCTCCATGATGCTCCGCAGTTGCGCGCGCACATCGGTGGGAAAGCGCGCGTGGCATGCCGGATTGGAGCGGCATTGCTCGGCCTGCAGCGTGAGCGCATCTTCGAAGGTCCGTGCGAACTCGCCACTGATGACCAGGTCGCTGGGGGCCACGCCATCGAGCACGATCGCTCGCGTGTGCGCGGGATAGCGCCTGGCGTAGTGCTGCGCAACGCGCGTGCCGTAGGACACCCCGACCAGATCGATCTGCGGCACGCCCAGGGCCGCCCTGACCGCATCCAGATCGCCGATCGCCTCGGCGGTGGTGTAGTAGCGTGGATCGGCATATGCGCTCAGCGCCAGTGCGCACTGGCGCACGTAGGCCAGCATCGCCTCCGGGTCGGAGGAGATCTCCGCCTGCAGCGGCGTGCCATCGGGATGGTCGCAGCGCAATGGATGCGAACCGCCGGTGCCGCGTTGATCGACCAGGAAGATGTCGCGCGTCTTGCGCACTTCACGCAACGCGGCCGCAGCGATGGCCGAAACCTCGGTGGCCGATTGCCCCGGCCCGCCGGCGATGAAGAACACCGGGTCCTGCGTCGTGCCGCCACCGGCATCGCTTTCCAGCCAGGCGATCTTCAGCGCGATCTGCCGCCCCTTCGGTGCAGCGGGATTTTCCGCGACCTGCAGTTGCGCGCATTGCGCCTCGATGTTTCCCGCAGCGCTGCCGGAGCTGAGCGTGCACGGTACGAACTGCAGCCGGCCGTACCGGGTGCCAGCGATGGTGGCAGCCTGCGTGGCTGCGCTGCGCGGTTGCCTGCTGCCGGGTGCGGATGCATCGGTGTTGCCGCCCGCCGGCGCCGGCGTGCGCTGGCATCCGGCGGCCAGCAACACGGCCAGCACTGCCGCGGCCAGCGTGAGTCGTTTTCCCATTCCAGCTCTCCTAGTGCCTGTTCCGTGACGGTGCTGCCGGCCGTGTGTGACCGCCGCAGCTACTGCTCTTCTTCATACAGAAACACCTGCTCGATCGGCTCGCCAAACAGGCGCGCGATGCGGAACGCCAATGGCAGGCTGGGATCGTACTTGCCGGTTTCCAGCGCATTGATGGTCTGCCGCGAGACGCCCAGCTGTTCGGCCAGTTCGCCTTGCGACCAGCCATTGGCCTCGCGCAACGCACGCACGCGGCTGTTCATTGATAGCGGCGCGCGTTGATGGCCTTGGTGAACCCATAGGTCATGCACAGCGCCGGAAACACCCAGATCATCGCGGCCGCTGCCGGCACCGCGATCAATTGCGCCGATTGCAGGAAACCGGCCGTCATATAGGTCATGCTGACCAGGCCGGCGGCAATGGCAATGGACTCCAATTCGATGCGGCGTTGCATTTCATCCGAATCGCGCACGAAACGCGCCACCGCGCGGATCGCCAGCATCAACAGCAGCGCGGGCAGCAGTGCAATCAGCACACGCATCGCGTTGGTCTGCACGCTGGCCAGCAAGTGCCTCCAGCACAGCATCACCGCGACATAGCCCAGCATCGGTGGCGCAAACTCCTTGCGGTAGCGGCGTACCAGCGCAGGCGGTGCGCTGTCGCGCAGACTGCCGCGCCCCACGTACAGCATCAGGGCCACCAGCAAACCGCCGATGCCGCAGCCGATCAGCAGACCCTGGGTGTAGTCGCTCATCTGCCACGGCAGCCAACGCCGCACACCACCGAGCAGTATCAGCGCGACGCTGACGACCTGCAGCGCACGAACCGCCACCGTTTTTGCGTTCACCATGCATCTCCCGACGCACTGCCCGCCCTGTGCTGCAAGACCGGCTGTTGCAAGGCCGCGCCCATGCATGGCCGCCGCATCGCAGCGCTGCACCAGTGCGCGCGTGCGGACGATCGGTTCCGGTCGTTGTTCACCCTACACTCCCTGTCAAGCACCCTTGACAGGCAGAGTGCGCGCCGCTGCGCCCCATGTCAAGCATCCTTTACATCCGTTCCAGCGCATTGCAGCCATTGGGCGTAACGCCGGCATCCTGTAACGCCGCCGCACTGCGTGGCCAATCTGCGCAGCAAGCCCGCAACGCCCGACGCGGCGCACGCGCCGCATGGCAGTGCCCCATCGACGGTGCCGCACTCGCCCTGCCTTCCAGGCCGGCAATGCGCCCGTCAACGGGCGCTACCGTGTCGATTGCCGTGCGCAAGCGCGCATCGGCGCGCGACGGCACCTGCGCCGATTCCGCTACTCTTGACCACCTCGCAACGGCAGTCACACGGCGCTTGTGTGCGCTACAGGCGCATGCAGTCCGCCCTGGCGCTGTACCCACTATCAGGAGAGACGATGCGGTTGAATACCCTGCTTGCGATGACACTGGCCTGCGGCATGGCATGGCCGGCCCTGGCACGTGACGCGTCACCGCGCACGATCGATGTGGATCTCTCCAGCGCCGACAAGCCGGTGGATCGTTTCTATGATCTGTCGGTAGGCTCGGATTTCCCGGGCACGTTGATCCGCCCCGATACCCAGGCGCATCTGGTGCCCGCGGTGCAGGAGCTGGGCTTTCGCTACATCCGCTTCCACGACGTCTTCCACGATGCGCTCGGCACCGTCAAGGAGGTCGACGGCAAACTGGTGTACGACTGGACCAAGCTGGACCAGCTCTACGATGCGCTGCTGGCCAAGCGCATCCGTCCGTTCGTCGAGCTGGGCTTCACCCCGAACGCGATGAAGACCTCCGAGCAGACGATCTTCTACTGGAAGGGCAACACCTCGCATCCGGATCCGGCCAAGTGGACGCAGCTGATCACTGCCTTCATCCAGCACATCCGCGCGCGCTACGGCGCCGAGGAAGTGCGGCAGTGGTATTTCGAGGTGTGGAACGAGCCCAACCTTGCCGGTTTCTGGGAGAACGCCGACCAGCAGGCGTATTTCGATCTGTACGCGAACACCGCGCGCACCATCAAGGCGATCGATCCGCAGCTGCGCGTCGGCGGCCCGTCCACCGCCGGTGCGGACTGGGTGCCGGAGCTGCTGGCCTTCGTGGCGAAGAACAAGCTGCCGATCGATTTCGTCACCACCCATACCTATGGCGTGGACGGCGGCTTTCTCGATGAGGACGGCAAGCAGGACGTCAAGCTGTCCGCATCGCCGGAGGCCATCGTCGGCGATGTCCGCCGCGTGCATGCGCAGATCCAGGCCTCGCCGTATCCGCAGCTGCCGCTGTACTTCACCGAGTGGAGCGCCAGTTACACTCCACGCGATTACGTCCACGACAGCTACATCAGCGCGCCCTACATCCTGACCAAACTCAAGCAGGTACAGGGCCTGGTGCAGGGCATGAGCTACTGGACCTATACCGATCTGTTCGAGGAACCGGGCCCGCCACCCACGCCGTTCCATGGTGGGTTCGGGCTGATGAATCGCGAAGGCATCCGCAAGCCGGCCTGGTTTGCCTACAAGTACTTGAATGCGCTGCAGGGCCGCGCCATTCCGCTGTCCGACGCGCATGCGCTGGCCGCGGTGGATGGAAAGCGCATCGCCGCGCTGGTGTGGGATTGGCAACAGCCGGCACAGACGGTGAGCAATACGCCGTTCTATACCAGGCTGGTGGCGGCTACCGACAGCGCACCACTGCGGCTGCGCATGAGCCAGGTGCCGGCCGGCGAATACCGCCTGCAGGTGCGCAAGACCGGCTACCGGCGCAACGACCCGCTGTCGCTATACATCGATATGGGCATGCCCAAGGCGTTGGCCCCGAGGCAGCTGGCGCAGCTGCAGCAGGCCACACGCGACACGCCCGAGCAGGACAGGCGCGTGCGGGTGGGCGCCGATGGCGTGGCTGAGGTGAGCGTGCCGATGCGCAGCAACGATGTGGTGCTGGTGACGTTGGAGCCACGCTGAGCGAGGCAACCGCCGCCGTCATGCCGTGGGTGTGGCCGGCGGCATGTGGCTCAGCCGGCACGCGTGTCTGAGCGGCTCACACCCCGTCGCACGCGCTCGTCGGGCGGGGGTGGGCAGCGCACTCGGTATCAGGATGTACGCGGCGTCCCCGAGGCTTCCGCATACAGGCCACCCGCCTGGCGGCAGTGCAGTGGTCCTGTGAGCCAGCCCGCGTTGACCTACAGGTCGCGGCGCAAGGCGGCACCAGCACCCGCACCCGCACCCGCCCAGCGGTCTACTTCAGGTAGGTCTTGAGGATGGCCGCGATGTCGTCGACGGCCAGCTCGCGGTCGGCCAGCGCCTGTGGCATGGCCACGTGATGTTTCAGGTGCTCGCTGAGCAGTTCCACCATCAAGCCCTGCGCCGCGCCGCGGAAAGCAGCGACCTGGGTCAGCAGCGCAGTGCAGTCCACGTCCTGTACCAGCGCCTTTTCCAGACCTTCCACCTGCCCCCGGATCCTGCGCACGCGCGCCAGCAGCCGGGATTTGTCGTGATTCAGATGTGCCATCGCCATATACCCCATGGGGGTATCTGAGATACCCTACCGGGGTATCCTAGCCAGAGCCCCTGCCGATGTCGATTCCCCAGGCCTTGCCTCATTGCGCGCAGTCGCACCGCTTTGCCAGCGCCAACCCGCTTGCCGAACGCAGTACCCGCAAGGCCGTCATCCTGACCGTGGGAATGATGGTGGTGGAGATCGTCGGCGGCTGGACCCTCAACTCCATGGCGCTGCTTGCCGATGGCTGGCACATGAGCTCGCACGCGCTGGCACTGGGCCTGGCCTTGTTTGCTTACCGCTTTGCGCGCCGGCATGCCACCGATGCGCGCTTCACCTTCGGCACCTGGAAGGTGGAAGTGCTGGGCGGCTATACCAGCGCGCTGCTGCTATTGGGCGTGGCCGGGCTGATGGCATTCCAGTCGGTGGAGCGGCTGTTCACACCTAAGCCCGTCCAGTATCAGGAAGCCACTGTCATTGCGGTGATCGGCCTGTTGGTGAACCTGGTATGCGCATGGTGGCTACGCGACTCGCATGGGCATGGGCATGGCCACGCGCACGGACGTGACAGCCACGGGCATGCGCACACCCACGGACCTCATGGTCATGGTCATGGTCATGGTCATGGTCATAGTCATGGTCATGGTCATGGTCATGGTCATGGTCACCGCCACGATGCGCACAGCGATCTCAATCTGCGGGCCGCGTACCTGCACGTGGTGGCCGATGCCGCGACCTCGCTGCTGGCCATCGTGGCCCTGGTTGCCGGCATGTACTGGGGCGTGACCTGGCTGGATCCGCTCATGGGCATGATCGGCGCGGTGTTGGTCACCGTGTGGGCCTGGGGGCTGCTGCGCAGTACCGGCCGCGTGCTACTGGATGCGGAAATGGATGCGCCGGTCGTGGCGGACATCAGGCAGGTCATCGCCGAGTTCCCGCACTCCATCGCCATCGCCGACCTGCATGTCTGGCGCGTCGGCAGCGACCGCTATGCCTGCGTCGTGAGCCTGGTAAGCCAGGGGCAGCTCGACGCAGACGCGGTGCGCACCGCCTTGCAGATCCACGAAGAACTGGTGCACATCACGGTGGAAGTGCAGCGCCCTGCAGCACGGGTGTAGCGCAGCGACAGCGTGGCCGCCCACCGCCTGGCAGGCAGCACCTGCACATGGAGGCCCGAGGTTATCGCACGGCGCCTTCCGCCTGCTCAGGTCTTGGGCGGCGCCGAGCTGACGTATTTTTCGCGACGGATCTGTGCATTGGGCAGGCCGGCGGCCTTCAACGCCTCGGCACAGGTGTCCACCATGTCCGGGTTGCCGCACAGGTAGGCGATATCGCCATCGGCCGCCGGCGCGAACTCGGCCAACTGCTGTTGCACATAGCCGTGGCGCACATCGGCATGCGGCTGGGCCGGCAACTGGCGCGAGAAGCACGGCACATAGCGGAACTGTGGGTGCGCATCGGCAAACGCGCGGAAATCCTCGCCGTACAGCAGCTCGGCCGGGGTGCGCGCGCCCTGCAGCAACACCACCTGCACGCCGCGGCTGGCGATTGCCTCGGCCAGCAACGGCAGCATCGAGCGGTATGGGGTGACGCCAGTACCGGTGGCGATCAGCAGATAGCGCCGGTTGTGGTCGCCGGCCTGCAGGCAGAAGCGGCCATACGGCCCGCTGGCCTGCAGCTGGTCGCCAATCTCCAGGCCTTCGAACAGCGCCGTGGCCGAGCCGCCGGGCACGAAGCTCACCGCGATGTCCACCGCCTCGCCAGGCCCCAGCGCGTGGTCGTGGATGGTCGCCAGCGAATAGCTGCGCTTGGTCGGCGTGCCGTCGGCAGCGGCGAAATTGATCTGGATGAACTGCCCGGGCTGGAAATCCAGCGGCTGTCCGTCATCACGCACGAACTGGCAGTGGGCCACGGTGGGCGCAAGCATGCGCCGGTCGACAAGCTTGAGAGGGAATTGAACGGGCACGAACGTATTTGGGACAGTCTGTGATCGGGGCAAGCCCCCACGGGCTTCTATAATAACGGGCTGCAACTCGCTGCGCCGTGACCCTGGCGCGAAGGATCCTGCTTGAACTCCCCATCTCCCGGCACGCCCGCCCTGCGCGTGTGCGACCTGCGCAAGACCTACGACAACGGCACCCAGGCGCTCAAGGGCGTGTCGCTGGACGTGGCCCCGGGCGATTTCTTCGCCCTGCTCGGCCCCAACGGCGCCGGCAAATCGACCCTGATCGGCATCATCAGCTCGCTGGTGAATCTGTCCGGTGGGCAGGTGCACGTGTTCGGCACCGACCTGGTCGCCCATCGCAGCGAGGCGATGCGGCTGATCGGCCTGGTGCCGCAGGAAATCAACTTCAACCTGTTCGAAAAACCCTTCGACATCCTGGTCAACTACGCCGGTTTCTACGGCATGCCGCGCAGCGAGGCCGAGGCGCTGGCCGAAGCGGAACTGCGCCGCGCGCATCTGTGGGAAAAGGCCCAGGTGATGAGCCGCACGCTGTCCGGCGGCATGAAGCGGCGGCTGATGATCGCCCGCGCCATGATGACCCAGCCGCGCCTGCTGATCCTGGACGAACCCACTGCCGGCGTGGACATCGAGATCCGCCGCGACATGTGGCGCGTGCTCAAGGACATCAACGCCGCCGGCACCACCATCATCCTGACCACCCATTACCTGGAAGAAGCCGAGCACCTGTGCCGCAACCTGGCCATCATCAACCACGGCCAGATCGTCACACAGGGTCCGATGCGCGAGCTGCTGGCCAAGCTCGACGTGGAAGGCTTCCTGTTCGATATCGACGGTGAACTGCCCGCCCGGCTGCCGGCGATCGAAGGCACCACGCTCACCGCCATCGACGGCCACACGCTGGACCTGGACATGCCGCGCGCGATGGACCTCAACCGCGTGTTCGCCGCGCTGGGCGATGCCGGCATCCGGGTGCGCTCGATGCGCACCAAGAGCAACCGGCTGGAAGAATTGTTCGTTCGCCTGACCGGGCCCGGCGAGAGTCCCGCCGCCCCGGCCCCTGCTGCAGTAGCGCCCGCGCGTCCGGCAGGTCACCCATGAGTCCCTCGGAGCCGTCGATGTCCGCCACGCCCGCAACACCCCGCCAGCGCAACTGGATCGCGCTGGGCACCATCGTGCGCCGCGAAGTGCAGCGCATCCTGCGCATCTGGGGTCAGACCCTGGTGCCGCCGGCCATCACCATGACGCTGTACTTTTTGATTTTCGGCGGGCTGATCGGCTCGCGTGTGGGCGAGATGGGCGGCTACAGCTACATGCAGTTCATCGTGCCGGGCCTGGTGATGATGAGCGTGATCCAGAACAGCTACGGCAACATCTCCTCGAGCTTCTTCGGCGCCAAGTTCGGCCGCCATGTGGAAGAACTGCTGGTCAGCCCGATGCCCAACTGGGTGATCCTGTGGGGCTATGTGGCCGGCGCGGTGCTGCGCGGCGTGATGGTGGGGGCCATCGTGCTGATCATTGCGATGTTCTTCACCCCGGTGCGCATCCCGCACCCGCTGGTCACGCTGACCACGGTGCTGCTGGGCGCGACCATCTTCTCGCTGGCCGGCTTCGTCAACGCGGTCTACGCCAAGAAGTTCGATGACGTGGCGATCGTGCCCACCTTCATCCTGACCCCGCTGACCTACCTGGGCGGCGTGTTCTATTCGGTCAAATTGCTGCCCGGCTGGGCCGAGGCGGCCACGCATGCCAATCCGATCTTCTACATGGTCAACGCCTTCCGCTACGGCCTGCTCGGCAGCTCGGACGTGCCGATCTGGGTGGCCTATGCGCTGATGCTGGGCTTTGTCGCGGTGCTCAGCGCGCTGGCGCTGTGGCTGCTGCGGCGTGGCGTGGGCTTGCGGAGCTGATGGCCATGCGCATGTTGATCCTAGGCGCCGGCGGAACCGGCGGTTATTTCGGCGGCCGCCTGGCGCAGGCCGGCGTGGACGTCACCTTCCTGGTACGCGATGCGCGTGCGGTGCAGTTGCAGGCCGATGGCCTGCGCATCCGCAGCCCGCTGGGCGATGCGGACGTGCCGGTCGCACACGTCACTGCGCAAGGCCTGCCGGCGCTGGTGGAGAGGCAGCCCTTCGACCTGGTGATCCTCAGTTGCAAGGCCTACGACCTGGACAGCGCCATCGAGGCGATCGCGCCGGCGGTGGGCGAGCACACCACGGTGCTGCCCATCCTCAACGGCCTGCGCCACTACGCGGCCCTGGATGCGCGCTTTGGCGCGGCGCGTGTGCTGGGCGGGCTGTGCTTCATCAGCGCGACCAAGGGCGAGCACGGCGAGATCGTGCACCTGGGCAAGCCGGCGGCGATCACCTTCGGCGAGCGCGATGGCAGTGCGGAGTCGGCGCGGGTGCAGGCCTTCGCCGCGGCCTGCACGCAGGCCGGGATCGACCACGTGGCCAGCGCACAGATCGCGCAGGAGCAATGGAACAAGTACAGCTTCCTCACCGCGCTGGCTGCGGCCACCTGTCTGATGCGCGCGCCGGTCGGGGCGATCGTGGCCACCGATGATGGCCGCGCCCTGATCAATGGCCTGTACAACGAATGCCTGTGGGCCGCCGATGCGGCCGGCCAACCGATTGCGGAGGCCGCGCGTGCGAAGGCGCTGCAGACGCTGCTGCAGGTGGATTCGCCGCTCAAGGCTTCGATGCTGCGCGACCTGGAAGCCGGCCAGGACGTGGAGGCGGCGCAGATCGTCGGCGACATGCTGGCGCGCGTGCGCGAGACCGGACGCAATGCACCGCTGCTGATGGCCGCCAATGTGCATCTGCAGGCGTACCAGGTGCTGCGGCATAGCTGATGGGATTGTGGGCGGCCATGCGCATGCACTGCCCCCATCCGCCCTTCGGGCACCTTCCCCCGCAGGCGGGGGAAGAAAGCGGCCGATCCCTTCTCCCTCGGGCGGGGGAAGAAGCAGCGGGTCCCTTCTCCCGCTAGCGGGAGAAGGTGGCGCAAGCGCCGGATGAGGGCGCGTTCCGCTGATGGCCGCCAATGTGCATCTGCAGGCGTACCAGGTGCTGCGGCATAGCTGATGGGGTTGTGGGCGGCCGTGCGCATGCACTGCCCCCATCCGCCCTTCGGGCACCTTCCCCCGCAAGCGGGGGAAGAAAGCGGCCGATTCCTTCTCCCTCAGGCGGGGGAAGAAGCAGCAAATCCCTTCTCCCGCGCGCGGGAGAAGGTGGTGCGAAGCACCGGATGAGGGCGCCTTCGCGCCGCCACAGCGACCTTCTTGCCACTCCGCCACGTGCTCCCCGCAGATCCCTTCTCCCGCTAGCGGGAGAAGGTGGCGCAAAGCGCCGGATGAGGGCGCCTTTGCCTGGCGCAGCCTTCGCACCGCCACGACGCAACGCACACGATGCTCTGCATCCCTTACACCTCGCGCCTGCCATGAAGCTGCTCAGCCACCTGTTCCGTGCCGGTCACTTCGTGATCCTGGCCTTCTTCGTGCTGTGCGCGGCGGGCTTGGTCACGATGGCCGGGTTGGAGCTGTGGCATGGCTTCACGCCAGGCGGCGACATGGTGGTGCGCGACCGCTTCAACGTGGTGCTGGAAGCGGTCGGACTGCTGACGGTGGCGCTGGTGACGCTGGAGTTGGGCCAGACCATCTTCGAAGAAGAGATCCTGCGCGACGTCAAGGTCAGCGGCCCCACTCGCGTACGCCGTTACCTCTCGCGCTTCTTCGTGGTGATCGTGATTGCGCTGGCGATCGAGACGCTGGTGTCGATCTTCGAGCTGATGCACGCCGACCCGGCCAAACTGCCCTACGCGGCCGCGGTGGGCTCGTGCGCAGCGCTGCTGCTGATCGCCTGGGGCGTGTTCGTCAAACTCAATCGCAGCGCCGAAGAACTCGAACCCGAATCGATGGAAGAAACCAAGCGCGAAGACCGCGAAGTGCAGGAGTAGGACGCAGGCCTTACCTGCGCAGGCGGCGGTCGCGTACATGATGCAAGACCCTCGGCCAAGGCCTGCACTGCGGTCAAAGGATGTGCGCGATTACGCATCTCTGTCGCATATAGCGAAACACCCTGCAGATCAAGTTGCTTCGAGCGATTTGCATTGCTTGCAGCAACCTGCGCAATGCAAAACAAATCACACTTTGATGCTAGAGTCCGCTTGTTACTGTGGTCATCACTAGAACATAACACCTCTTCCACTTATCGATCCTTGCCCGGACATCTCCGGCGCAGGATTCTCATTGAAGCCCTCCATGCTCTCTCATTCCTTCCGTTGTGCTCTATCGGCACTAGCGTTGGCGGCAGCTGTGTTTGCCAACCAGGCCTGCGCTCAAGCAGTCGGTACCCCAGATGGTTTCGCCGCCGGCGTCACAGGTGGCGGTGATGCCCCCGCTGTCAGACCCGGCTCTCTGCTGGAACTGCAGCAAGCGCTTTGCAGCAGCTTCGAAGCAAACCAGTGCACTGACACCACCCCGCGGGTGATCGTGCTGGACAGAACCTTCGACTTCACCGGCTCGCAGATCAACAACGGGTCTCCCACCACGACCACGACCGGGTGCGTGGCCACCACCTGCAGCACCGGCACCAGCCAGCTAGGCCTGAACGTCGCCAACTATTGCGCGGGCCGCACCGCGGCGCAGGTCAGTTTCGATACCGCTGGACGCACGCCCCTGCAGATCGGCTCCAACAAGACCCTGATCGGTCTGGGCAGCGATGGCGCCATCACCGGACGCGGGTTACGCGTGGGCGGCGGCAACAGCAACGTCATCATCCAGAACATCACCATTTCCGACATCAATCCAGGCGTGGTCTGGGGCGGCGATGCGCTCGCAATCGACGATGCGGACGGGGTCTGGGTGGACCACAACCGCTTTGCGCGCATCGGCCGACAAATGGTGGTGACCGGCTACGGCAGCGCCTCGCACGTGACCCTGTCCAACAACGAATTCGATGGACGCACCGCCACCTCCTCCACTTGCGACAATCGGCATTACTGGCTGTGGTTGTTCCTGGGCGCGCACGACACCATCACCGTCGCACGCAATTATGTGCATCACACCTCCGGTCGTGGACCGCATGCCGGCGGCCTGAACAACGCCTCGGTGCTGGCGCAGATGGTGAACAATTATTTCGAAGACCTCTCCAGGGAGGGCGCCGCGATGCCGTTGACCTCGACCGCGTTACTGCTGCTGGAAGGCAATTACTTCAGCAAGGTGAGCCTGCCGGTCTATCAGTATCCGCACAGTCCAGGCCCCGGTTACACGTTTGCACCCTTCGCCGGCATGAGCGATCCGCGTAACGACCTCTGCGTGCAATACCTCGGTCGGGAATGCGTGGCCAACGACCAGATCGCCAGTGGCAGCAAGTACCGGCCGCTGGACGAACAAGCCCTGGCAGCGTTCGGCGCGGTCAGCGCGTCGCTGGTGATACCTGCTTCGGCGTCCAGCACCGCGAGCACCGTACGCGCGAATGCCGGAGTGGGCAAAATCAACTAAGCGCGGCTGAAAGACCATAGCGAGCAGTCGTCAGGCGGGCGTGGACGGCGCGCTCGGAACCGCAGTGTACGAGTGGTACATGTGGATTCCGGGCACCGGCCGCGCCCACTTGGCGGTGAGCGCAGTCGGTTTGCTGGCTGCTCCTAGACGGCTGCCGGTAACGGCGGCACTGCGGTCGGCTTGCCATCGGCATCGAGCGCGATCATCACAAACTGCCCGCGCGTGCACAGCTCGCGTGCGCCACTGAGCAGGTCTTCGGCGATCAGCTCCACTTCCACCTTGATCGAGCTGCGCCCCACCGATACCACGCGCGCGATGGTTTCCACCATCTGGCCCTGGCGGATCGGCAGCTTGAAATCCACCTGGTCCGAACGCGCCGTCACCACGGTGCGGCGCGCATAGCGCGAGGCGGCCAGGAACGCGGCCTTGTCCATCCACGCCAGCGCCTGTCCGCCGAACAGGGTGCCCAGGTGATTGGTGTGGTTGGGAAACACGATCTCGGCCATGCGGGCTTCGGTCGGTGCGACGGGGGTGGAGTTGGTCATCAGGGCGGCACCGGAAGAAGGAAGGAAAGCCGGCCGATCAGTTGCGCAGCGTCGGCAGGAAACTCAGGTCCATGTGATAACGCGCCGGTCGCTGCGGATCGACGAACACGCGCAGTGGCTGCCCATCGGCCAGAAACGGCTGCGGATCCGTCCACAGATTGTCGCTGCGATACTCGGCCAAGCTGTTGTGCGTGCGGTCGTGACGATGGGCAAGGATACGGAACGGGTGCACGCCGTTGACCTGCAGGGACGCATTGCGTTCCACGCACACGAAGGTCGCCTCCAGCACCGTGCCATGTTGGCGCAACCAGGCGGCGCGGCGCGCATGCCATCCGCGATAGCCGAGGATGCCGCCTCCCACGCCACCAAACACCACCCCCAGCAACAACAGGATCCAGCGCGCCTGATCCGGCAACAGTGCCGCACCGCCCAACATGCCCAGCCCGGCGATCAGGAAGCTCCAGGCCACCACCGAGACGACCGGGTTCATCGCTGGCCGTTGCCTGTCGGGCCGGCGGCCGAGTCCATCACAGCCCGCTGCGGACCGCCGCTTCGACCTGCGCCGGCGACTGGAAGCCCGGCAGACGCGTCACTTCGGCGCCGTCCTTGAACAACGCCAGGGTCGGCGTCTGCCGCAGGCCCAGCGCACGGAAAAACTCTTCGCCCACCACTTCCAGCTTGACCTTCAACAAGGCCACGCCGTTGGCGGCCTCGCTGTTGGCGAACTTGTCCAGCGACATGTCGAGCATGCGGCAGCCTGGGCAGTTGTCCTTGTAGAAGTCCACCAGCGCGCGCGGATGCGCAGCCAGGGTCTGGGTGTAGTGCTCAGGCGACGTGACGGTAATGGTCTGCATTGGGATCGTTCTTGCATTGGGCCAGGACCGTGTCGGTCCAGGCGGCGATGGCCTGCGCATCGCGCTGGCCGTGGGGCATCTGTTCGATGGTCAAACGGGGAAACGGGCTGTCGAAGAAGCGCGCCATACGATGCACCGCACCGCAGAAATACTCTTCGCCCCACTGGGTTTCCCCGGTGCCGAACACGGCAACGCGCGGCGGCTTGCCCAGCGTGTCGACCAATTCGACGATGAAACGCTTCATCTCTGCCGGCGTACGCCCGCCGTTATCGGTCCAGCTGCCGAGCAGCACCAGCTGGTACTGCCCCGGCGCATGCGGCACCTGTTCCAACCGCTGCATGTCGGTTTCCACCCAGGTCACCACATGCCCGGCCGCTTCGCACTGGCGCGCGACACTGCGCGCCACATCACGCGTGTTGCCGCTCAACGATGCCAGGGCGAGCAGGATATTCATGTGGCGGAGATTGGGGAGTCGGGATTAGGGATTCGCGAAAGCGGCAACTGGTACGTCATTGAAAGTCGTCAATCGAGTTGTCTTAGCGCAGTGCTACTGAGACAAATCCCAAATCTCGAATGCCTAATCCCGGCGCTTCAACGAATCCCGACTCCCGACTCCCGGCTACTCACAGATCGTCGAAGCCGTTATCCGAATTGGTCTTCTTGTACGAGGCATTCCGCATCTCGAAGAAATCGGTCTTGGTCTCGGTGAAGTTGTCGGCGTAGGCCTTGATCCACGGCATCACGTTGTCGTTGGCGCCTTCGTACAGCTTCTCGATGCCGAGCATGCCGGCCATCTTGTTGGCGCGGTACTTCACGTAGCGGATCATCTCGTCCACGTCGATGCCGTCGATGCCGTCCAGCACTTCGGCGGTCCACTGGGTTTCCAGGTCGATCGCGTGTTCGAAGGCCTTGTGCACGTAATCGGTGAGCTCGTCGCCCTGCAGCGCCTGGTTCTCGCCGATGATGGCGCGAATCAGCTCGCTGATGAACTTGGAGTGGGCCAGCTCGTCGCGGTTGATGAAGCTGATGATCTTGCCGGTACCGGTCATGCGGTTCTGGCGCACCAGATTGTAGAAATACGCAAAGCCGGAATAGAAGTTGATGCCTTCCAGGATCGAGGACTGGATCAGCGAGCGGATCAGCGTTTCGGCCGTCTTCTCGCGCATGAAGTCTTCGTAGGCGCCCATGATCGGCGCATTGCGCTTGATGATGGTCGGGTGGGTGCGCGCGATCTCGAACACGCGGTTCTGGTCGGCCAGGCCGGTGATCGAGGCCAGCACGTAGCTGTAGCTCTCGTTATGGATCACTTCCTGCTGGCCGATGATGGCGGCATTGGCATGCGCGGCCGGGTCGGTGATGTATTCGGCCACGTTGTAGATGAAACGTGTCTGCGGCGAGTCCAGCGTGGCCAGCAAACCGATGATCGAATCGTAGGCGTTCTTCTCGCGCGCCGACAGCTCGTGGTACTGGCGCGCGTCGCCCTTCATGTCCACCTCGTCGGGGATCCAGAAGTTGGTCGACAGCTCCTTGTAGGCCCGGTAGAACGACGGGTACGGGATATCGTTCCAGTTGAGGATGCCGGAGGTCTGACCGTTGATGATGCCGGTCGAACGGTTCGGGTTGCGCGGCTCAAGGATCTTGATGCGGTCGAGCGGTGTTGCGGACAGGGCCATGTTCTTTCTCGAAATTTCATTGCGCCAATGACGACGCTATACCTGCTGGAGCAAAGCCCCCTGAGTCAGGGGGCGCGCCGAAGGCGCGGGGTGTGGGAGCTGATGAAGCAGGGTCCACGGTTCGCGCAGCGAACCGTGGAAGCGAAAGCGCGAATGCGCTTTAGCTACTGCACCACTCGCACTCACTGATGTCGATATCGTTGGAACGCACGTAGTACGTGGTCTTCAAACCTTCGCGCCAGGCGGTCATGTGCAGGTCCAGCAACGTGCTCGCACGGATGGTGCTGGGCACGTAGAAGTTGAAGCTGATCGACTGGTCCACGTGACGCTGGCGACGCGCGTTCTGGCGCACGCTGGCGAACTGGTCGACCTTGTAGGCGCCCTTCTCGTAGTACGGCCAGGTCTCCAGCGACAGGCCGGGCGCGGCGACCGGGCGACGGAAGTCCTTCTTCTCTTCGTAGTAGAACGCGCTGTAGATCGGGTCGATCGACGCGGTGGAACCGGCGATCTGCGCGGTGCTCATGTTCGGCGCCACCGCCAGCATCCAGGCATTGCGCACGCCGTTGACCGCCACCTGCGCCGACAGCTCCAGCCACTGCGGGCTGTTGTAGTCGCGCGCACGGAAGTACTCGCCGTTGTGCCAGTCGCTGCCGCGGAACACGCTGTAGGTGCCCTTTTCCTTGGCCAGCTCCATGCTCGCCTGGATGGTCAGGTAGTTGATGCGCTCGTACAGCTCGTCGCTGTAGTCCTCCGCTTCCTTGGCATTCCAGTGGATGCTCTTCTGCGCCAGCAGGTGATGCCAACCGAAGGTGCCAAGACCAATCGCCCGGTACTTCTGGTTGGTGATGGTGGCCTGCGGCACGGGAAGCTGGTTCAGATCGATCACGTTGTCGAGCATGCGCACCTGGATCGGGATCAAGCGCTCCAGCACGTCGGCGCCCAGCAGATCGGCCTGGTCGGCCTGCACGGTGATCGCACGACCCAGGTTGATCGAGGACAGGTTGCACACCACGAAATCGCCGGCCTTCTTGGTGGTGACGATCTGATTGCCGCTGATGATCTCCTGCATCATCCGCGTGGGGCTCATGTTCTGCAGGATCTCGGTGCACAGGTTGGACGAATAGACCATGCCCTCGTGCTTGTTCGGGTTCTTGCGATTGACCTCATCGCGATAGAACATGAACGGATTGCCGGTCTCCAGCTGGCTGACCATGATGCGCTTGAAGATCTCGATCGCCTTGACGGTCTTGCGCGTGATGCGCTCGTCGGCGACGACTTCCTCGTACTTGCGACGGAAGCTGCCGTTGGCATCGCCCTTCTTCTCGTCGTAGAAGTCCTGCAGGTACCAGCCCTTGATCCGCTTCACCTCGTGCGGATCGAACAGGTACCAGTCGCCGCGACGCTCGACCGCTTCCATGAACAGGTCCGGGATGCACACCGAGGTGAACACGTCGTGCGCGCGCAGGCGCTGGTCGCCGTTGTTCAGGCGCAGATCCAGGAACGCTTCGATGTCGCGGTGGAAGATGTCCAGATAGACGGCGATGGCGCCCTTGCGCTGGCCCAGCTGGTCCACCGACACGGCGGTGTTGTTGAGCTGCTTGATCCACGGCACCACGCCGCCGGAGGAATTGGACACGCCGCGGATCGCCGAGCCCGACGAACGCACATAGCCCAGGTAGGCGCCCACGCCGCCGCCGTGCTTGGACACGCGCGCCACGTCGGTGTTGGAGTCGTAGATGCCCTGCAGGCTGTCGTCGACGGTGTCGATGAAGCAACTCGAAAGCTGCCCGCCGACCTTGCCGGCATTGGCCAGGGTCGGGGTGGCCACGGTCATGTACAGGTTGGACAGCGCCCAGTAGGCCTCGCCCACCAGCTGCATGCGGCGCTCGCGGCTGCCCTTGCCGGTGCCGATCTCGTCCTGCATCAGGTACAGCGCAATCGTCAGCCAGCGCTCCTGCGGCAGTTCGAACACGCCGCGCGAGCTGTCGGTGGCCAGGTAGCGGGTGGCCAGCAGGTACAGGCCGTTATAGGCGAACAGCTTGTCGCGCTCGGGCTCGATCATCTGGCCGGCTTCGATCAGTTCGTCCTTGGAATAACGGCGCAGGATGTCGTTGGAATAGACATTGCGGTCGGCCAGGCTCTCCTGCAGGCCCACGAACGAGCCGTACTTCTGGCTGGCGTCGTAGAAGCGGTTGCGGCTGGCACGCTTGTACAGGCGGCGCAGGTACAGGCGCGCAGCGAAGTGCTCCCACTCCGGGGTGGTCAGATCGACGCGGGCCTCGGCCTCGCGGATCAGGTGGTCGACCAGGTCGTCGGCGTTGACGCTGTCCTTGCGCTCGACGAACCCGAACACCGAGCGCTTGTAGTCGGCCACGTCCAGCTGCGGGAATTCGGCATGGATCTGGTCGATGGCGCGCTCCAGGCGCTGCGGCTCGAACGGAATCCTGCGGTTGCCCGCTTCCTTGGTGATCCAGGTGGAGACGTTTTGTTCTTCGATGGTCTGTGCGTGCATTGCAATGGCTTGGCGGGGAGGCGGCACGATATCCGACGGGTCGGTCATTTCCGGCGCACCGCAGGCGGGCGCAACCACACTGGCGGGAGCGCTGCTCGGAACGCTGGTCGGTGTTGCGGTACCTGCGGCGATCGCGGAAAGGGTGTCGTTGGTGGTCATGCGTCCTCCATGCGTAGGCACACGAACCCGCTCGGGGACGGGTTTCGGCCGTGAGCGCCTGCCGACAAGGCTGGTGGGACAGGACGCCAGACACGCAGGCCATGGCCTGCGGCGGCATCGACATCACCTACCGATCTTTTCGGAAAACACCACGGCCGCCACCACGCGGTGTGCTGTCGCGCGGTGGTCGGTGGGGACACGCTGCCATCGTCCGCCTGGCCACGCTCGCAGCATGCCGCTGCGCGTTCAGGTCCTGAAGAGACGATGCCGTGGGCAAGGCAAGGGTTTGCGCATTTCCCCACGTCCGTTGTGTGCCGCTTGGGGGGCGGTCACCACCGAACCCCAAGATAGTGGGGTGTCACCGGGGGGTCAACACCAAATGTGCCAGAACGGCTGCAGGCCTTGCGCCACAAAGGGCTGCTCGGACGAGCGGTCGTACGCGCCGGTCGCGGGACGAATCCGACTGCGCAGGTCAAGTCGGGAGGCTCCCCAACCCGATGACGCGCTCACCTCGCGTCCACGCCAACAGTGGTATCGATCACGCTTTTTGCTGCTGGGCACGCACCTGCTTTTTGGCATCCGTTGGCCAGGCGGCGCACTTGCGGCGTCTCTACGGCGCGCGCGCGCCGCGGGGCGAAGAGGCGGAGCGCCAGCCGGCCAGCAGTGCCCCCAGGTGTGTGCCAGCCGGCGGCACACCCGGAAAGATCCCCGATGCATGGCAGGGTCGGCGGCACGCCGTCAGGCGAGGCGCATCGTCGTGCCCACGCGGCAGGCGACCCATGAGGTGGATCTGATCGCCTTGCGCCACCCACGAGCGGCAATCGTGATCAGGATCGGGCACCTGTCGCCCCGACGCGCGGCCATGGCCATCCCACCGCCGGCCAGAACGCCAGCGGCTGCCCTTTAGCCAGCGGCGCCCCTCAGAGCGCCACGATCGCCTGCCGGGCGATGATGGCCTGCGCCCAGCGCGTGTGGACGGCCTTCTCGACCATGCCGCCATTGGACTTGAACACCGCCGTGGTGGCGCCGAGCACTTCGCGCGCGGCACGCAGGTCTTCGTCGCTGACCCGCAGCCCCTCCTCGATCACCGGGATCTGCATCGGATGGATGGCGGTCTTGCCGACCAGCCCCATCGCGGTGTCGATGGCCAGCTCGCGCCGCAGGGTCTGCGGGTCGTCGAAGAAGTCGTAGACCGGCGCGGTGAGCTGGAACCCGTACGGGCGGAACGCCAGCACCAGCTGCTGGATGACCAGGCCCACCGGGGTGTCGTAGATGGTGGTGCCGCGCACCCGCTTCATCGCCAGCATGCTCAGCAGGTCGTTGCCGCCGATACGCACCGCCAGCACCCGCGAGCTCAGCGGGCTGCCCTGCAGGCAGGCGCGGATCTCGCGCTGGCCCAGCGGGTCCAGCGCCTGCGGCGTTTCCAGGGTGGGCATGATGCAGAAGTCGTGGTCGGCCAGCTGCCGCTCGTAGGCGGCCAGCGTGTCGGTATCGATCTTGGGCAGCACGAAGCCGTGCACGCGGTCGATGTCGTGCATGGCCAGCAGCTGCCCCAGCACCTCGGCGTTGCGCGGGCGGATGAAGCGCAGCGGGCCGTGCGATCGCGGTGGCAGGGTCGGCAGGGTGCGCCGGATATGGCTCATCGCATGCGGCAGGTCGGTGGAAGACACCGCGTCCTCGGTGCAGGCGATCAGCGAGCGCGCCTGCGGGAACTGGCGCCCGGAAAGGACCTCGGAAAGATTGTCGTTGGTCGCGGGCACATACAGCGAGGCACCCAACCGATAGGCGTCAGACATGGCATAGATCCTTGATGACCGCAGCTGCCTTCAATGGCAGGCTGGAGAGAATGTGTACGTCAATACCGCGGGTCTGCGCCAGCCACCGCAGATGAGCGGTATCGGCATCGTCGGGCCGCTGCAGGCACAGCGCACGCGGCGCGCGGCGCAGCATCGCCCGGGTGGTCTCGCCGATGCCCACTTTCAGGCAATGGGTATCGCGCACCGCGAATGCGTCGCGCAACTGCTGCAGGCTGTCGCTGCACCGCTGCGCGGCGGCGGCACGCTGGCTGCGCTGGGCATGCGGGTCGGCATGCGTGGGCGCGGGCAGCGCTGCGGCCGCCTGCCGCAATTGCGCCACGAACCATTGCGACATGTCGGCCGTACGCAGGTCCTGGTAGAACACGCAGCCGTGGAACTGGTCGGAGGCGATGCTGGCATTGAGCACGGTGCGGCTGACCAGACCCGAGACGGTCGCATTGAGGATGGCCGACGGAATCAGGTAGTCCTCGACCGAGCCATGCCCGGCGCTGCAGCCGGCCAGATCCACCAGCACGAACAGATCCGGCGAGACCTGGGTGCCATGCGCATCGTTGAACGCGGCAACCGAGGCGCGCAGCTCGGCGGTGATCGCGCCCTTGCCGGTCCAGCCATCGACAAAGACCAGCGATGCCGGATCGTACTGCGCGCACAGGTGCGCCAGCGCCACGGTGTCGATGCCGCGACCACGCAGGATCGAGATCGAATAATGCGGCACGTCCATGCCCCAGCGGCTGGCCAACACCTGCCGCAAGGCTACCCCGACCGGGGTGCCGGCGCGCGCCAGCGATACTAGCACCGGCCGCGCATGCCGCTGCCGCAGCACGCCTGCCAACTGCAGCAGGTCGCGCGCCATCGTGGGCATGTGGCGTGCCACCGCGCTGCGGAACAAGGCCAGGTACTCCGGGGCGGGCGCCTGCTCCGGCGTCAGCATTTCCGAATAATGCGCGTGGCCGGCCTGGATCAGGCGCTCTTTTTCCTGCAGATCCTGCATCGGCGCGACCTGGATCTGCGTCAGCAGAAAAGTCACATCGCCGGGCGCATAACTGCCCGAGAATCCGGCCAAGGTCATGCGCAGGGCTCGTGCGCGTGCGTGCGCAGCTGCGCCCAGGCCTGCGAGCCGGTGGGCAGGATCGCCACATCGCACAGCGACAGGAACGGCAGGTCGGTGATGCTGTCGCCGGCACCGACCACGAACAGCTCGCCATGCTGGCGGCGCAGCGATTCCAGCAGGTAGGCCACCGCCAGCCGCTTGTCCACGCACGGCGGCAGCACCGCCAGATTGCGGCCGTTGACGTGATGGGTATAGCCGGGATGCTGCGCCACCCACGGCGCGATGACCTCATCGGAAATCCTTCGCACCACCTGTTCGTCGCGCGATGGCTCGCGCGCCACCAGATAGGCCGGCTGTTGCGGTGCGCCGGCGATGCTGACCTCCAGCGCGGCGCCGAACTGGGCCGACAAGGCCTGCTGCAGTTGCTGTAACGCCGGTAACTCGGTCTGCATGCGGGCGTGCACCGTGGCCGCCCACACCGGATCGACCTGCCGCTGCGCATCGACGATGGTGGCACCATGGGCCACGATCGCCGGCCCGTCGAAGCGCAGCAGCACGCGCGCGAAGGTGTCGAGGGTGCGTGCCGTCACCGGGACCACCAGGTCGGCGCGTTGTAACCACTGCGCGAACGCGCGCTGACGCGGCGAGGTATAGCTCACCACGCCACCATCGACCGACAACGCCGCCGGCTGCAGCGCCTGCGCATCTTTTTGCTTGCGCAGCGACGAGAACAAGGTGTCGTCCAGATCGACCAGGGCCACCTGATACATCTAGGCCACCGCCTGCATCGGCGTGCTGACCCGCTGCTGCGCAAGATCCACTTCGATCGCCTGCAGCTGCTGCAGCAACCGGTCCACGCACGCGCGCTCGCGACTTTCGTGCACCACCACCCGCACCGCACCGGCCGAGCGCGTCAGGTTGTACAGGTAATTGGGGATTCCCTCGCCATAGACGTCTTCCACCAGGGCGATGTCTTCGATGGCGCCGGCCTGCATCAGCGGCGAACGTGTGGTCGATTGCACCGCCACCGCATGACCCAGCGATTCCAGCGCCTGCGCCAGCCGTTGTGCCGGATACATGCATTCGCCGGTGCCGATCACCAGCACCGGCCGGCCATCCAGCGCCGCGTGGCAGGCCTGCACCAGCGCATCGGGTAGCGCGATGGCAGCGGCAAGCCCCAGCCGTGCGGTAAAGGCAGACACATGCTGGCGGCGACAGGCCACCGGGGCGTAGGCCACCGGGGCAGGCACCAGCGCGGCAGCCGGGTCACGCTCGAAGCGGTGCGTGCCCGACCACAGCGACAGCGGCGCCACCTCGTCGATGCCCGGCAGCGCCGACAGCAGCGCCTGTACCCGGCCTTCGGAAAAATCGGTCAGCACCACCGGGTACAGCGCTCGCAGGCGCGGGCAGACGCTGCGCAGGGCGATCGCCAGGTTCAAGAAGGTCCGGCCCGAGGTCGCCTCGTCATCCACCATCACCACCGTGCTCACCCGCTCCAGCGCTGCGCGCAGCGCGGGCGCTTCGGGCAGATAGAGAAACTGCTGGGTGGCATGGCTGTGTTCTTCCTCGAAGCGCAGTACCTGCGCGCCGTCGAGCGGATAGCGCGTGGTCTGCAGCAACAGCGCCTGGCTGCCGTCGCGTTGCAGGAACGCTTCGAACACGCCGTGGCCCAGACCGGTGGCGGTTTCGGCCATCGCCACGAACAGGACCATCTCACCGGCCGGCAGCGGAATCTGCGCCGCCAGCTCCGCCTGCAGCTGCGCCATCGTCGCCGGGGAAGCGGGCCAGTGCTTGCCCAGCACCTTGGAGACGAACACGAAGCCGCGCTTGGGATTGCGCCGCGCGCCGAAGCCGCAAAGATCGGTCAGCGCGCGCGTATTGCCCGGTTGCCCGGCACAGTACAAGGTGCCGGTGGGCAAGCTCACCTGCAGCGTGCTCATGCGTCGACCGCAACCTGCGGCATCACCGTGCCAGGCAAGGGCTGCGCGTCCGGCAACTCAACCGCCAGCGAGATCTCGGTGACGCGAATGCCCAGCCGCGGTGTCGGAATCTGTACCGGCAACTCGGGAAAGATGCAGGCGCGATACGCCACATGCGGAAGATTGATCCCGGACATGCAGCTCATGCCGATCCCGCCGGCCGCACGCGGATTGATCTCCAGCAACATCGGCGCGCCATCGATGTCGTCCTTGAACTGCACGTTGATCAGCCCGTTGGCGCCGAAGCGCTTCACCATCGCCGTGGCATAGCCAACCAGGTCCGCGCGCATGGACAGCTGCTGCACCTTGCTGTTGGGATCCTTCTGGCGCACCACGCAGGCCAGCACGTCGCCATCGCGCGCGGCGATGTCCACGCTGTACTCCACGCCGGGCAGATAGCGCATGACCAGATGCGGTTCGAACTCGGGCAGGCGTTCCATCCGGCCGATCCATTCCTGCGCGCTGCAGGCATAGGTACTCGGCTCGATCCCCTCCACCAGCCGATAGAAGCCCTTGCCGTACACCGACACGGTGGGCTTGACGCAGACCGCGCCATCGACGCCCAGCTGCGCGATCGCCTCCACCGCCTGTTGCAGCGTGGTGACGTAACGATAGTCCGGCAGCGGCACCAGTCCGGCGACCGCCGCGTACACCCATTGCTTGTGATGCAGGTTGGGCAGGATGTCCGCAGGCGCGGCGTGCACGATCTGGCAGCCCAGCGCCGCGAACTCGGCGCGGTGGCTGGTCAGCAGGCTCTGCTCGTAGCCGGGCACCAGGTGGGTGATCTGCAGCTGTTGCACCACCTGGTAGCACCACTGCAGGTACGCCTCCGGGCTCAGGCCCGCCGGTTCGAGCAAGGCATGGTCGGCACGGGCAAAACCGCGGAAGTTTTCCTGCCGATGCGACACGCAGGTCCAGATCGGCAACGGCTCGGCTTCGCCGCGCAGATGATCGATGATGCGGGCAATGGTCGCGTAGTGCCGGTTGAACCAGACGCGCGCGTGGGGAAGTGACATACGGATACTCGAAAGATGGATTACGGCCCCGCGCATGGCGCCGACGAAGAACAGCTGACAACACGACTGCGCTCACCACCAGGGCGGGCGCGGTCGGTACTTGGAATCGGCATGGACCACGCATACACGCCGGCTCCGAGTGCGCCGTCCGCACCCACACGACCGCTCGCGACGCAGTGTTCGCCGCTCCAGGAAGGACGGCGCCGCAGACGCGGCGACCGTCCTGAACGATTACAACTGGCCGTTGATGACCGGCAGCATGTCGTGGAACGTGCGGCCGGAGCAGGATTCGCCGATGGCGTGCAACTTCCAGTCGTTGTCGTGGCGATACAGCTTGGCCATCAGCTGGGCGGTGTGGTTGCCCTGGCACGACAGGTTGTAGCGTGCGACTTCCTTGTTGCCGTTGGCATCGACCAACCGGCAGAACGCGTTTTCGATTTCCGCAAAACTCTGGCCGGTGAAGCTGTTGACGATGAAGACCAGGCTCTTGACGCCGGTGGGAATCTTGTCCAGCTGCACGACGATCTGCTCGTCGTCGCCATCGCCGTCGCCGGTGCGGTTGTCGCCGGTGTGCCGGACGCTGCCGTCGCGAGAATTCAATTGCTGGAACCAGATCTGGTCCACCAGCTGATTGGCATCGTTGAACATCAGGCACGAGGCGTCCAGGTCGATCGATTGGTCGCGCTGGCCGAATCCGAAGAAGCCCTTGGTCTTCTTGGCATCCCACCCCAGCCCCATGACCACCTTGGTCAACTGTGTGCCGGCTTCCTTGCTCAGCGAGATCCGCTGTCCCTTGCTCAAACTAACGCTCATCCACACTCTCCTTGAGTCGTCACCGGGCCAGGCCCGGTGTGAAGGTGGCCGCGCGAATGGGCATCCGGGCGGCCACTGTTGATCACGCTCGATGGCCGCTGCGCACAGGCAGCGGCCGTGCCGGCATCAGCCGATGTTGACGCCGTAGTTGGCGGCCAGCGGGCCCAGGCCACCCTTGAAGCCCTGGCCGACGGCGCGGAACTTCCAGTCGGCACCGTTGCGGTACAGCTCGCCGAAGATCATCGCCGTCTCGGTGGAGCCGTCTTCGGTCAGGTCGTAGCGCGCCAGTTCCTTGTTGTCGGCCTTGTTGACGACGCGGATGTACGCGTTGCCCACCATGCCGAACGACTGGCGACGGCCTTCGGCCTCGTGGATGGTCACCGCGAACGAGATCTTGTCCACCGCCGCCGGCACGCCGTTGAGCGAGACCGCGATCTGCTCGTCGTCGCCGTCGCCCGCGCCGGACCGGTTGTCGCCCTGGTGCACGACCGAGCCATCGGCGGAGGTCTTGTTGTTGTAGAAGATGAAGCTGCTGTCGTCCGGCACCTTGCCGTCCGGCTTGAGCAGGAACGCGCTGGCATCCAGGTCGAATTCGCTGCCGTCGGTGGCACGCGGATCCCAACCCAGACCCACGACGACCTCGCTCAGGCCAGGTGCTTCCTTGCTGAGATTGACATTACCGCCCTTGGAAAGACTGACGCCCATACTGCACTCCTTAGATTGTTGCGGGGTAAGAATCGGAACCTTGCGGCTCCCGGGAAACGCAATTGATCGTGTGCAGGCCGATGGCAGCGCCCGCCAGACACGGCACGCAGGCTATTTGCGAGCGGCTCTCCACTCGAATCCAAAGCCGAACCGCATGTCCATGGTGTCGTGCCCGGTGAAATAGTCCACCTGTTTGGTTGCACGAATGGCGCCGTTGCTGTTTTCCAGCATGGCGATGGCGCACATACCGTCGCGATTGTTGGGGCTGTCCAGGCGCGCCTCCAGCTCGGGCTGGCCCGGTGTGCGGATGGTCACCACGCCATTGGCATTGGACCAGTTGGGAACGCCCTCGTAGATGAAGGCGAAGATCAGCACGCGCTTGATGCGCGCCCATTCGTCGCCATTGAGGTGCAGGAATTCGCCCTGGCCAGAGCTGCCGCTGCGATCGTCGTCCATCAGCTTGACGTACGGCATCTGCACCAGGCTGCCGAAATTCCCACCGAGCGCCTGGACGACGGTCTTGTTGCCGTCCTGCAGTTCCACCATGGCGCCCAGGTCCAGATCGATGGCGCGCGAGAACATCCCGCCACCGCGACTCCAGCGCAGGTTGACCACGATCTCGCCGAACTTGCCGGAGGCCTTCTCCAGCGCGACCGGCTTGGACTTTTCCAACACGATCTTGGACAGGTTGACCGACGGCGCCGGTGGCGGAGCAGCAGGCGGCGGCGGCGGCGGTGCAGGAACCGGCGGCGGGACGGCAGGGATGGGTGGCGGCGGCGGCGCGGCCGTGGCCGTGGCCGCGTCCGGATCGTCATCCACCTCCACGCCAAAATGCCTGGCCAGCGGGCCGAGCCCGCCGGTAAATCCCTGCCCCACCGCGCGCAGCTTCCACTGCCCGTTGCGCCGGTAGACCTCGGCAAGGATCAACGCGGTCTCTGCCATGCCTACCAGCGGTGGGGCGAAGCTGCAGCTCTGGCTGCCGGCGGTCACGGCCAACGTCAGCTGCTGCAGCTGCCCGAAGCGCTGCGCCCGGCGCATGCCCTGATCGATGGTGATCGCCACAGCCACCCGCTGGGCCTGCGCCGGCAACGCCGACAGCTGCATGCCGACCCGCCGCGCCCTGGCATCGACGGTGACCGCGCCGGCCTGAAAGCTGGGCTGCCCATAGAACACGAATGCGCCGTCATCCAGGACCTGGCCCTGGGCGCCCAGCACGAAGGCACTGACATCCAACTCCATGCCGGAAGGCACACCCGTCAGCGTGATCTGTGCGTCGAGGCGGTCGCCCTCCAGGGCTATGTTTTGTCCGATCTGTAGAGTCGTCACTGCCCCTGTCCCTGGCCTGGCCCATCTGCGCTGCACGGCGGCATTGGCGCAACCGGCCTGCGATCAGCAGGTCGAAAGAGTGACCTGCCCTGCAGGTCTAGTCAACCGCAACGGCGCCGCTGCCTGCATCGGGCAGCACCAGTTGCACATGGACCAGACGCCCGCCCTCCGCACGCGACAGCAGCAGTTGCCGTCCCTGGCTGAGCTCCACTTTTTCACCGATCGGCACCAGGGCGCCGGCGGTGGCGTCGTAGAGCTCGGGCATCGCCTCGTTGACCAGATACCAATGGCCCTCGTGCAACACGAAGTAGCCCACCCGTCGCCGCTGCTCGACGGCCAGCTTCTCGTTGGGCGCGACATGGCGATTGACGTGCCAGGGAAACAACGACTGCCCGGTGTAGACCACCAGGCGATGGTTTTCCGGGCGAAACTGGCCCGGCGTGTGCGTGGAGAAATACAGGTCCAGCACCGGCAGCGCATTGGGATACGGCGTTGCGCAGAACGGGCAACGCGGCCGCGAGGTATTGTCGAAGACGTACCAGCCCTGCTCGCAGCGGGCATTGCTGCAAGGCTGCAGCAAATCGACCGTGCGTACCAGCGCATCTTCCCATTCCGAGGCCTGCGGGCGTTGCTGCGGATCGCGCAGGCCGGTGGTGAATGCGCGCAGGAACAGCGGTGCCAGGTAGGGGCCGGTCAGGGTGTACGGGCGCGTGGCGGCATCGGCCCAGGGCAGTTCGCTGCTGCGCACATCGCTCAGCCGCACCCGGTTGGAGGCATCGTGCGGATCTTCCACGAACAGCGCGCGCTCGCCCATCGCCAGTTCTTCGTCGCGCGTGGCATCGGCGTCGTGCACCTTCCCGCCGCGCAGCGGATGGCGGTAGAGCAGATACATGTAGATCAGCGTGGCCAGCGCATGCAGGTCGGTCTGGATCGACGGCAGGCGCCGCTGCGGATCGTGCTTGGGCAGGCTGGCGGTGGCCACGACCTCCGGCGCGATGAAGTCCGGCGTACCCACCACATCCGGCGGATATTTTCCTGGCACCACCAGTCCATCGATATCGATGATGCAGGCGTTGCCGCCGACCGGGTCGACCAGCACGTTCTTGTAGGACAGATCCGAATGCGCCAGGCCGGCCATGTGCAGGCGGCGCACCGCGCGCGCGATCAACAAGCAGATACGCAGATGGCTGGCCCAGTTGCCCAGCTCGCGCGGATCCAGGTACTTGCTGCGGTTGTTGGCCGAGGCGAACCATTTGCCTTCCTTCTCGCGCCCGGCGATCTGCAGCGCATCGCCGTTGCGCGAGCCGTGCTCGAAGAAGAAGTGCCGCGCATACATCGGCGCGACCAGGCCGAAGCGGCCGTTCCATTCCAGGGTGCGTTGCGGCCAGCAGAACATGCCGCTCCAGTACTCGCCGCCCACCTGGTTGAAGATGCCCTCGCGAAAGCGCCCAACGATATTGGCGATGCGCTCGCGCACATTGGCATCGGGGGGCTGGCGGAAGAACAGCACCACATAGCGGCCATCCACGCTGAAATAGCAGTCCTTCAACCCGCCGCTGCCACGCAGCTGATCGTAGAACTCGACCGTGCTGCCATCGTGGGCCGTGGTGCGGACGATGGCAGCGGTCATGGTGCGCACTCGGTCTGGAGTATCAGCAAGGTGCGATCGTCGTGTTCGCCCGGGTACCAGAAGCCCAGATACTCCACCAACGCCTGCGGCAGGGCCGCGACGTCCTGCACGGCCGATAGCGGCGGCGCGATATCGGCCTGCCACCACCGCTGCCAGTGCGCCGGATCCTGCAAGGCGCGCTCGGTACCGAACTTGGGATCGGACACGCCATCGCTCATCAGGATCACCCTGGCACCGGCAGGCAGCCACACGCAGCGCATGCGCGCCTGCACGGCCGCCGGCGTATCGCCGGCCAATGCACCGGAAAGAAAGAACCGGGTCTGCCCGGAGTACTCGCCGGCGTCGGCCTGCCCCAGCAATTGCAGGGCGCCGGAGTCGACATCGTAAGTGGCCGCCGCGCCATCGCCGATCCAGTAACTCAGCACCAGCGACTGCGCGCCGCAGGGGCGCACCGCCGTCAGCATCAGGGTCGAGGCCAGCGCACCTTCGTCGACGCCAAGCAGGCTGGCGTGGCCCAGCAAGGCCTGGCTGGCCGATGCCAGGCTGGCCTGCATCGCGTCCAGCAAGCGCGGTTGCAGCCGCGGCAGCAGGTCGGCGTGGTGCTGCCACTGCAGCCCCTGCTGGCGCGCCCAGAATTCGACGCCCTCCAGATGCGCCGCCAGCGTGGCGACGACGTGCCGGGTCAGCAACTCCGAGCCGCGTCGCGACAGCGGTGCCGATCCGGCGCCATCGGCCACCGCGCAGACCAGCCAGCGGGCGTCGCGATCGGTGGCAATGGCGAGGTCGTCTTCGCGGAAGCTGCCGGTATTGGCATGCGAGCGCCCGCGCACGCTGGCAGCGATCGCGTAGGCACCGTCGATCCGCGCGTGCGCCGTTGCGGTATGCGGTTTGCGCAGGCCCAGGGCGGCATCGGGCTCGCGTTGCTTCCACAGCGCGCGCGGGTCCGGATTGACCAGCAGGCTGGCCACGCCGGCCTGCAACGGGGCGTCGGCCGCCGCATCGAGCGGCAGGAAGCCTGCGGCAAAATGCATCTCTTCGCCGGTTGCGGTGGCTGCGCTGGGCACGCCGGAGAGCACGCCGCTGGCCGCATCGAACCGCAGGCCGCTTCCCTGCAGCCCTTCCACGGCGATCAGGCGGTACAACTGCGCCGGACGCTGCGGATCGCTGACAGGCGCGGTCTGCCCGACATACGCGCTCCCTGCGGTGGCATTGGCAAAACGCCAGCGCAGCGCCGTTGCGGGCGCGCTCGAGGCAGGCGCTACAAACAGCGCCGCGTCGGTCGCAACGGAGGATGCCGTGCTCGCTGCATGTTCGACCGCGCTGCCCGATGTTGAAGGAGAGACCGGCACCGTATCGGCTGGGCCGGATGCTGCTGGCTCCGCCTGCGTTGCGTCGCCTGGATTGGATGTCATTGGCTCCGCATTCGCCGCCTCGCCTGGACTGGATGCCGGCGACTCCTCCAGCAGTGCGTCGCCTGGGCCGGATGTCGTTGGCTCCACCGGTACCGCCTCGCCTGGACTGGATGTCGCTGGCTCCACCTGTACCACGTCGCCTGCACTGGATGCTGATGACTCCACCGGAACTACATCGCCTGGTCGGGATGCGGTTGGCGCCATTGCTGAAGCGTCGCGTGCAATGGATGCCGCCGTCGCGGCTGGCATAGCGCCCGGCTCCGGCGGGGAGGCCGATGCCTCGCCGAGCGGCGACGCCAGGCGCGATGCGGTGGCATCGAGCCAATGCAGCAATTCCAGCACCGGCGCTTCCTGCAGCAGGTGCCGGAGCCGGGCCGGCTCCGGTACAACGCCGTGCTGGCGCAGATAGCTGCCCAGCAACTCGGCCAGGGCGGCGTGGGCCTGCGCCTGCGCAGGCGGCGCCGGTGGGGGCAGTGGCGGCATCACTCAGCCCCGCGCACGCGAAATCTCCACCGATTCTCCATCGGCAAAACAGCCGAAGTAGGCGCGCTGCTTGCACCACGGGCAGGTCTGCTCCCCTTCGCCGGGAACGCAGAAGGTGTTGCCGCAGGAACACATCGCAAATCCGATCCGGTTGCCGCAGTGCGGGCAACTGGGCGTGCCGAAGATCTGGTCCGACTCCACCGTGGCGAAGTTCGGCGCTTCCGAGGACATCTCGAAATAATCGTTCCTGACCGGATAGCACCCCACCAGCCGGTAGGTCGTTGCACTGAGCTGCGCGCTGCCGACATCGAAGGATTGGTGCATCGGCTCGTAGCGCGAGATATACGGCAACTCGCTGCGCTGGCACTTGGAGACGAAATACGCGTTGGACTCGTCCACGCGCTCGAGTGGTTTATCCAGGTTGAGCTTCTTCAGGATCGACACATCCGCGTCCGGCAGCTGCTCTTCCTTGGACACATCGCCCACGCTGCGGCTGCGCGCCTGCACCGACTGCGTGACCCAGGCGATGAAGCGCTGGAACGCGCCGTCACTGCTGTCATCCAGGGTCAGTACCTTGTCGGCATCGGTGAACTGATTGAGCACGCCCAGGTCGGCATTGCGCCCGATCGACACCGCCACCAGCGACACGCGCCTTGCATACTGCTGCTGCCAGCGCGACAGCGCCGGGGCGATATCGTCGGTGGGCTTGCCATCGGTGATCAGGAACGCGATCGGCTTCCAGTCGCCCTTGCGCTCGGCACTATTGCGGTGCACCGAGGCATCCACCTCGTCCATCAGGTAGTTCATCGCCCGGCCCAGCGAGGTGCCGCCGCCCGCCGGCAGGCTGGGCACCACCACGCTGGTCAGTTCGGTCAGCGGCAACAGCCGCCGCACCTGCCCGGCAAAGGCGATGATGGAAATCCAGGCCGTTTCCAGCGCGTGCGGATCGGTGCGCAGCGTCGCCACGATATGGGCCAGCCCTTCTTCCAGCCGATACAGGTTCTCCCCGATCATCGACTCGGAGACATCGAGCAGGAAATAGATCGGAAGGCGACGCATCTCAGACTCCTGGACGAAGACAGCGGCTCACTCGGTGATGGCGATGGGTTACAGCACCAGCTGGATTTCGCTCGGCGGCGGCGGCAGCGCCGTGCCTTCCGGCGTGCCCTGGCTGCGGCTGCCGCCGCTGACGGCCGCCGACACCCACTTGAAGAAACTGGTGAACGAGGCGCTGTCCAGCGTATCCAGCGCGAACACGTTGGCGGTGAACATCGACAGATAGGTCGACTTGGCCTTGGGGCCGGCCGCGCAGGCGATGATGTTGGCGAAGTTGCGCTTGCGCAGTTCGGGGATCTGCTCCTCGAACACCTGCAGATCGGTGGGGCTGCCATCGGTCATCACGAACAGCAGCGGCGCCCAGTCGCCTTTGGCGTCTTCGCTGGAACGACGCACTTCCAGGTCCACCCGTTCGCAGACGTGCTGCAAGGCCTTTCCGAGCATGGTGGGACCGGACTCCGGCGTGGTGATCTCGGGCAATTGCAGCTGGTCCAACGGGGTCAGCGGCAGGATCGTCTTCACGTCCGCATCGAAGGTCATCAGACAGATATGCACGCTCTCCAACGCCGACGGATCCTGCCGCAACGAGGTCACCAGGGCGCGCAGGCCAACGTTGACCGCCGCGATCGGCTCGCCGCGCATGGAACCGGAGGTATCGAGAAGCAGATAGACGGGCAAACGACGCATGAGCTCACCTGGTCGAGGGAAACTGCGGAAGAAGGAACCGGATCGGCGCGCCAGCGGCCACGCCAGGCGGCGACTGGATGGCCATCGCACGCGAGCGATGCCGCAGGGCAGCCGCCGCCCGGATGCAGCAACGCCGCTGCCTGCCGGACGCAGGCAACGGCGGCCGGCTCAGGCGCTTTCGCCGGCCGGGTGCTGCTTGCGGTAGCGAATCGAGGACCACACCGATGCCGCGATGAAGGCCACGCCGATCAGGCCGGTCAACACTTCCGGTACGTGGTGCACGGTGCCGATGAGCATGATGATCGCCAGCACGCCGATGGCGTAATGCGCGCCGTGCTCCAGGAACACGAATTCGTCCAGCGTGCCCTTGTGCACCAGGTAGACCGTCATCGAGCGCACGAACATCGCGCCGATCGCCAGGCCCAGCATGATGATCACCACGTCGCGGGTGATGGCGAACGCGCCGATCACGCCGTCGAACGAGAAGGAGGCATCCAGCACTTCCAGGTACAGGAACGCGGCCACGCCCGAGCGCTTGGCGACATTGACCCCACCTTCGTCCTCTTCGGACTCGAACAGCGCATCCACGCTGTCGACCAGCAGGTACAGCAGGATGCCGCCCATGCCCGCGAACAGCACGCTCTGGAAGATCTCCTGCGGCAGGAACAGCTTGGTGCCCAGCAGCACCGCCACCGCGACGATGACGGACATGGCATCGGCCTTGCCCAGCTTGCCGACCAGGCGCTCCACCGGGCCCAGCCAATGCAGCTCGCGCTCGCGATCGAACAGGAAGTTGAGGAACACCAGCAGCAGGAACATGCCGCCGAAGGCCGCGATCGAGGGGTAATGGTCGGTCAGCACCTGGCTGTACTTGTCCGGCTCGTTCAGCGCCATGTCGATCACCGGCATCAGGCCCATGCCGGTGGCCACCGACACGATCACGATCGGGAACACCAGGCGCATGCCGAACACCGCGATCAGGATGCCGACGGTCAGGAACAGCTTCCGCCAGAATTCGCTCATGTGCTTGAGCACGCCGGCGTTGACCACCGCATTGTCGAAGGACAGCGAGACCTCGAGCACGCTCAGCACCGCGCACAGCCACAAGGCCTGCCAGATCCCCATGCTCGAATTGTGCCCCCACCACGCCGCCACACCCAGACAGAGCGCGGTGACGACGAACGACATTCTGAAATCACGAAACATTGAAACTCCCGACAGTGCTGAGACGAAAACCGACAGTCACGTTCCTGCGGCGCAGGCAACACGCGCGCGCGCTGGAGCCAGACCAGTAAAGAGAGCAAGGAGTCCCCATGTCATCGTGGGCCAGGGTGGAGTGGCCGGATCTGGCGGAGCGATACACCATTGGATGACCTCGCGCCCGCAGGGGCGTCGCACAACTGCAAGGGTGCAAGGCACCGATCGGTCATCGCCATCGACATGACATCATCCGTGAAGTCGGAACCCGATGCAGGCAGGCTCCTTGTGCCGAGAGTCTACGGCCAATCCCAGCCCAGCACCAGCAAAGGCCCGGGGCGCTTGCGCCGGTTGTGGCGGGCTGCCGGGCCGTGGCAGGCACCGGTCGGGCAGCGATGCATGATGGGACGCAAGCGCTGGGTCTGCGGGCTGCCTGCCGATTCGGCACCTGCCACGTCCCATGCCGCGGTAGCAGATCGGGGCAAGGTCGCGGACGGTGAGCAGGCGCCGTGGCGCAGGCAGGCCGTGCGAACCGTCGATGGTGCGCATCCGCAGCCGCCGGCCGCCGCCCCGCGTCACCTGGGGCTACCCTCGCCAGGCGGCGGTGCAGCAGCGGTGCCGCCGCGCTAACCGTCCACCGGCAGCGTCACCGCCATCAGGCTCGCATCCTCCGGATCCGGGCGCACCCCGAAACCCAGGCTCTGGCACATCGCCAGCATGGTGCGGTTCTCGCGCAGCACCTGGCCTTCGATTACTTTCAGGCCCAGCCAGCGGGCGTACTCGATCATGATGCGCATCAGCTGCCAGCCGATGCCGTGGCCCTTGAGGTCGGAGCGGATCAGGATGCCGTACTCGCCGCGTTCGTAGTCGGCATCGGCGTGCAGGCGTACCGCGCCGAGCATGTCGCCGGTCCTTGGGTCGATGGCCACCAGCGCGATCGAGCGGGCGTAGTCGAGCTGGGTCAGGCGCGCAATGAATTCGTGGCTGAAATGCTTGACCGACTGGAAGAAGCGCAGCCGCAGGTCTTCGTCGGTGACGCGCGCAAAGAACGCACGAAACAACGCGTCGTCCTCCGGGCGCACCGGGCGCACCAGTGCGTGGGTGCCATCGCCCAGGCCGATCTGGCGCTCCCATTCCTTCGGGTAGGGAAAGATCGCAAAGCGCGGATGGCCGCGGCCCTTGTGCAGCTTGCGCGCCGGCGCCACCGCCACGCGCGCGTCCAGCGCAATCACGCCATCGCGGTCGGCCAGCAGCGGATTGATGTCCAGCTCGGTGATTTCCGGGATATCGGCGGCCAGCTGCGCCAGCTTGACCAGCACCAGCGCCACCGCGCGCTCGTCGGCGGCCGGCACGTCGCGGTAGGCCTTGAGGATGCGCGAGACGCGGGTGCGGCCGATCAGCTCGTGGGCCAGGCGCAGATCCAGCGGCGGCAGAGCGAGTTCGCGGTCGTTGATGACTTCCACCGCGGTACCGCCACGCCCGAACACGATGGCCGGGCCGAACACCGGATCGTCGGCGATGCCGGCGATCAGTTCGCGCGCCTTGGGTCGCAGCACGGTGGGCTGCACGATGATCCCATCGATGGCCGCTGCAGGATGCGCGGCACGCGCACGCGCCAGGATGCCGGTGGCCGCTTCGCGCACCGCCGCCACGCTGGACAGGTTCAGGCGCACGCCGTCCACATCGGACTTGTGCGCGATCTCGCTGGACAACACCTTCAAGGTGACCGTGCGGCCGACGGCCAATAATGGGTCGGCCAGCAGCGCGGCCTCGTTGGCGGTGGCGGCCACCTGCAGCGGTACCACCGGGATACCGTAGGCGCTCAGCAACCGGTTGGTGGCCACCGGGTCCAGCCAGCGCCGGCCGGCGGCCAGTGCCTCTTCCACGAGCGTGCGCGCCACGCCGGCATCCACCACGAAATCTTCCGGCAGGCTGGGCGGGGTCTCCATCAACGCCGCCTGTGCCTCGCGGTAGCGCACCAGGTGGGTGAAGCCGCGCACCGCGTCCGATTCGGTGGCATAGGTGGGCACGCGCGCGGCATTGAGCGCGGCAATGGCCGCATCGTCCTGGCCCAGCCACACCGCAAACACCGGTTTGTCGCGCTGGTAGCGGTTGCGCTGCTCCAGCGCGCGGGTCAAGGCCTTGGCCGCATCGGCCGAAGAGGTGAACGCGGTGGGCACGTTGACCACCAGCAACGCATCGTTCTCCGGATCGTCCAGCAGGGCTTCGATCGCCGCGGCATAGCGCGCGCCATCGGCATCGACGATGATGTCCACCGGATTGCTGCGCGACCAGCCTTCGGGAAGCGATTGATCCAGCCGCCCCAGCGTCTTGGGCGACAGCTCGGCCAGGGTGCCGCCGCGCAGCACCAGCTGGTCCACCGCCAGCTGCCCCACCCCGCCGCCGTTGCTCAGGATGGCCAGCCGCCGGCCCGGGAAACTGCCCAGCCGGCCCAGCGTTTCGGCGGCGGCAAACAATTCGTCCAACGCACCTACCCGCAACAACCCGGCACGCGCGAACGCGGCGCCGTACACCGCATCCGAGCCGGCCAGCGCCTGCGCGTGGGTGTCGGCATTGGGATCGATGCGGAACTGGCGCCCCGACTTGACCACCACCACCGGCTTGGCGCGTGCGGCCGCACGCGCAGCCGACATGAACTTGCGCGCATCGCCGATGCGTTCGACATACAGCAGGATCGCGCGGGTGCGGTAGTCGGTGGCGAAGTAATCCAGCAGGTCGCCGAAATCCACGTCCAGCGTGTCGCCCAGCGACACCACCGCCGAAAACCCCACCGAACGCGCCACGCCCCACTCCACCAGCGCCGCAGCAATCGCGCTGGATTCGGAGATCAGCGCCAGATCGCCGGCCTGCGGGCAATGCGCGGCGATGCTGGCGTTGAGCCGCGCATGCGGAGCGATCACGCCCAGGCAGTGCGGCCCGAGAATGCGCAGGCCTTTTGCGCGCGCAGCCGCCTCCATGCGCGCGGCCGGCGAACCCGGGCCGTGCCCCAGGCCCGCGGTGAGGATGATTGCCGCCGCCACCCCACGCCGCGCGGCGATGGAGACGATGCGCGGCACGATGCGCGCCGGTGCGGTGATCACCACCAGGTCGGGCACCCAGGGCAGATCGGTCAGCCGCGCCACCGTGCGCACGCCATCGATCTCGCTGTAGCGCGGGCTCACCCAGCCGATCTGCCCGGGAAAGCCGGCCGCGCGCAGATTGCGCACCACCGCCCGCCCGGCCGAGCGCTCGCGCGGGCTGCCGCCCACTACCGCGACGGTAGTGGGGCGAAACACCTGCTGCAGGTGATAGGTACTCATCGTGCGGGGGACGCGGAAGCCATCGCGCTACGGTACACGTCGGGCAGAGCTGACGTCTCGACCCGCCGGCAGCGCTCGAAGCAACGCAGCGCACCCTTTCGTTGTGAACGATTCTTGTTTTCTTTAATATTGCGTGGTCAGCCAGCTTCCGCGCCGCCACGCGCCCCTCCGCCAGCGACCCATCCGGAACAGGGCCCCCCATGAAACTTCTGACGTTGTCGGCGCTGCTGCTTGCCGCCTCCGCTTCCGCGCATACGCCTTATCTGGCGCCCAATACCTTCGCTCCGCAGCCCGGTCAGACGGTCACCCTGGACGCGGCCTTCGCCGAGACCTTCTTTGTCCCCGAAGCCGCCTTCGACCAGAGCCATTTCAGCATCGCCGGGCCCGATGGCCGCGATGTCGCACCGGCGCGGGTGCAAGTGCTCGACACCCGCACCGTCGTCGAACACACGCTGGGCAAGCAGCCAGGCACCTATCGATTCAGCAGCGGCCTGCGCGTGGGCGCGCAGTTCCGCACCTGGGAACTGGACGGCAAGCGCGAAACCGTGCGCGACCCGAAGGTGGCCATGCCCAAGGGCGCCACGCTGATCGCCAGCTTCCAGTCGCGTACCCTGGCCGAAACCTATCTGAGCGTCGGCAAGCCCGATCGCGCTGCACTAGCGCCGCGTCACCGCGGCCTGGAACTGGTGCCGGTCACCCATCCCAACGATCTGTTCGTGGGCGAGACGTTCGTTTTCACCGTGCAGTACGACGGCGTGCCGCTGGCCAGGCAGAGCGTGGACATCAGCGAGGCGGTGTGGACCTCCGACCGCAAGCCGAAGACGCTCAGCGTGACCACCGACGACACCGGCCGCGCAGTGTTGAAACTGGATCACGCCGGCACCTGGCTGGCGCTGACCCGCCACCGCACCCCCGCGCCGGCCGACGCCCCGGTGCGCGAGTACAGCAACAGCACCACGCTCACCTTCCAGGTACTGGAGCAGTAGGGCTGCGCAACCGCTGCGGCGGTTGCGTGTCTTGCGGCGTCCGCACACCGGTGCGGACGCAACCGCCCGGCGCGACCATCGGTCTGCGGGCAGCCCCCGGCCTGCCGCAGCGATGCCACGGCCCGGCACTTTTTTCTTCCCTCACGAGGCAACCCATGAACTCTGGCTCCCTGGCCGGCGCGTGTCTGTGCGCGCTGCTGCTTCCTGCCGTCGCTGTCGCCCAATCCCAGCCACGCCCGCTGCTCGGCGGTCACGGCAACAATGTGCAGGCCTTCATCGCTCAGCACGACGACACTCACGACGGCCGCATCACCGCCGCCGATTTCGCGGCCTTCCGCAAGGCCCGCTTCGATGCCACCGACCGCAACCACGACGGCACGGTCGATGAAGACGAGTACGTCGGCGAGTTCCGCGAGCGCCGCCAGCAGGCGCTGCACCAGGAACGCCGCGCACACGCCGCGCAGGGCAGGCAACGCTTCGCCGCCCTCGATAGCGATGGCGATGGGCAGGTCTCGCGCACCGAATTCGACCTTGCCGGCGTACAGGAGTGGGAGCGCGGACAGGCTGCACTGACGGCCGCCGCCAACGCGTCGAGCACCGCACCGACGGTCGCCTTCGATCGCGCCGGTGGCCGCCCGGGCATGCCCGACAGCCAGTCGGCCGACGGCTTCCTCGCGCTGTACGACGAAAACGGCGACGGCAAGGTGGGCCGTAGCGAATACGCAGACCTGCGTGCGGCGCAGTTCGCCGGCGCCGATGGAAACCGCGACGATGCGCTGTCGATGGACGAATACCGCGTCGAGTTCGAGGACCGCCTCAACCGC
Source organism: Xanthomonas sp. NCPPB 3582 (assembly GCF_041475735.2). NCBI lineage: Bacteria > Pseudomonadati > Pseudomonadota > Gammaproteobacteria > Lysobacterales > Lysobacteraceae > Xanthomonas > Xanthomonas sp. NCPPB 3582. The sequence goes on along the minus strand of NZ_CM192968.1, from coordinate 364,928 downwards.
CGCCTCACCGCACTCGAACAGGCCGACGATCGCCAGGTGCACGTGCGCTTCAACGTGCTCGACACCGACAAGGACACGCGCATGACCTTCGCCGAATACCAGGCCTCGGGCCTGCGCACGTTTGCGCGCGTCGACCGCAATCGCGACGGGGTGGTCGATGCCAGCGACGCGGCGTTGCCGCCTGCGCCTGCGCCAGCCCCTCCGGCTTCTACGCCGGCCCGGGCCGACTGACGAGCCGGCCAACTGCTCCTTCCGGCGCGGATCAACACCGCGCCACCTGGCCCGCCACTGGCGGGCCCTACCCAGCCACGCGACCGCCCCGTGCCGCCCGCAGCCAGGTCCGCGCCTTGCGCGCCCCTTCCTTTTCCTGACTGTGGACCCCACGATGACTTCGACACCGACCCTGCTGGCCCTGGCGATCGCCACTGGCCTGGCCTTCCCGCTGCATGCCGAACCGGCGCCCGCCGACGCCACCACCTTCGACCCGGTCGAAGTGAAAGCCGCGCGCGACAAGCGTGCTTCCAGCAACCAGAACGTCACCACCCTGGACACTGCGCAGCTGCAGCAGGAACAGGCCGAAAGCATGGAGGACCTGGTGCGCTACATCCCCGGCGTGAGCATCGCCGACATGGGCCGCTTCGGCGAGAACGGCTTCAATATCCGCGGCCTGGAAGGCGACCGGGTGGCGATGACCATCGACGGCCTGTCGATGGCCGAAGGCGTGGAGACCGCGCGCGATTACGAGTTCTTCCGCGCCGGCCGCGGCGGCGTGGACGTGGATTCGCTCAAGCGCGTGGACATCGTCAAGGGCGCCGACTCGATCAGCGCCGGCAGCGGTGCGCTCGGCGGCGCAGTGGTGTTCACCACCAAGGACCCCTACGACTATCTCAAGGCACAGGGCAACGACACCTATGTCGGGCTGAAGACCGGCTACACCGGTCATAACGACCAGTTGCTGGGCAACGTCACCGTCGCCAATCGCACCGGCATCGTCGAGTCCATGCTGACCTACACCCACCGCGACGGCCATGAATCGCAGGGCTGGTATTCCAGCACCGCCATCGACACCGGCAGCGCGCGGCGCACGCCCGACCCGATCGACAGCGAAAGCGACAACGTGCTGGCCAAACTCGACGTGGTGCCGAACGCACAGCACCGCTTCGGCGTGGTCTACGAACGCAACCGCTCGCAGAACCGGGTCGACAACCTGAGCCGTGTCAGCGCGCCAAGTTATGCCGAACGCATCGGCGAGGACAGCAACGACCGCGACCGCTACGGCCTGCGCTACCTCTGGAAGGCCGACAACGCCTTGTTCGACACCCTGGAGGCGCAGCTGGATCGCCAGCAGACCGACAGCCGCGGCACCACCCGCATCCTCACCCAGAGCGGCACCTCGAGCACCCCGGCCACTACCGCCACCACGCGCTGCACGGTGGCGCTGCCGTGCCGCCGCGCCGAAGACCGCGGCACCGAGCAGACCCTGGACCGCATCGCCGTGGATTTCGACAAGCAGCTGCACGGCGACGGCTGGTCGCAATCGCTGCTGTACGGGGCGGCCTGGCAGCGCCGCAGCATCGATTTCAGCGCGATCGACTACCGCTGGAACAACGCCGGCGCCCTGGACACCGCCACCGTCGACCCGGCGCAGGTGCCCAAGACAGATGCCGACACCTGGAGCGTGTACCTGCGCGATCGCATCGGCCTGCTCGAGGATCGCCTGCAACTCACCCTGGGTGCGCGCTACGACCGCTATCGCTACGCACCGACGCTGTCGTCCACCTTCCTCGATGCCACCGGCACGGTGCGCGAGGTGACGTTCGCTTCGCCCACATGGCAGGCCGGCATCAGCTACGCCGTCACCCCGCAGCAGACGCTGTGGTTCCAGGCCGGGCGCGGCTTCCGGGCGCCGACCACTGCCGAGATGTATGCACCGACCAGCATCACCGCGCTGACCGAGGTCGCCACCGGCACCACCGTCAACGTGCCGACCGTCGCCGCCAACCCCGCGCTGGAGGCAGAGCGCAGCCTCAACCTGGAACTGGGCTGGCGTTGGGAAAGCGACTGGGCGCGCGTGGGCCTGTCGGTCTTCCGCGACCGCTATGACGACTTCATCCAGAGCGACACCGTGACCGCCAACGCCGGCACGCGCTACCAGACCTGTACCCGCGGCGTGTGCACCGCGCGCAATGGCTACGCCTACACCACCTTGCTCAATGTCGGCCAGGTCGAGGTCAAGGGCGTCGAACTGGATGCGCAGTTCAAGCTCGGCGAGGCCTGGCTGCTGCGCGCGGCCTGGACCCACAACCAGGGCGAGCTGGAAGATGGCCGCCCGCTGGACAGCATCAATCCCGATCGCGGGGTACTCGGACTGAGCTGGCAGGGCGTGGACGAGCGGCTGCGCGTCACCGCCAACATCACCCATGCGCTGGCCAAGAAGGCCAAGGACGTCAACGTGGAGAACGACATCTTCGGCGCGCCTGCCGAGCCGTTCCTCAGCGATGCCTACAGCGTGGTCGATCTGTTCGGCAGCTACCGCTTCAACGCGCATGTGCGCGTCAACCTCGGCGTATACAACCTGTTCGACGAACGCTATTACCAGTGGGCGCGCATTCGCAACGTCACCCGCGGCGATTTCTACCTGTATGGCTATGCCACCGACGATGGCATCGGCCGCTACAGCGAACCGGGTCGAAATCTACGCGCAGCGCTGTACGTGAACTTCTGACGCGCAATCGCCAGTGCGCAGTGATGCACGGCAGGCCGCGCATCACTGCAGGATGTATCGCGAAACGCATGGACTGGTCCCGCGGCACCTTTCGCGTAGCAAGCGATGGCGCGCAGCGGCGACGGCTTCGCATGGAGTGCCTGGCGGCATGCGACACCGCGGCAGTCGCTGCCGCGGCGATGGCATTGCAGCGCGTCGCTGGTTGCGCGCCCGCTCGCCTGCTCGGCGTGACGCTACAACAGCGTACCGCTGAGGATCGCCGCAGCGATGCTGAAGTAGATCACCAGCCCGGTGACGTCCACCAAGGTGGCCACGAACGGCGCCGAGGCGCTGGCCGGGTCGAAGCCCAGGCGTTGCAGCACGAACGGCAGCATCGAGCCGGACAAGGAGCCGAAGGTGACGATGCCGATCAGGGCCGCACCGATGGTCAGCGCCACCATCTGCCAGTGCGGACCGTAGTCGTACAGCCCGGCGTTCTGCCAGATCGCGATGCGCACGATCGCCAGCACGCCCAGGATCGCGCCCAGGGTGATGCCGGTGGGCAGTTCGCGCAGCGCCACCTTCCACCAGTCGCGCAGGCGCAGCTCGCGCAACGCCAGCGAGCGGATCAACAAGGATGTGGCCTGCGAACCGGAGTTGCCGCCGGAGCTCATGATCAACGGAATGAACAAGGTGAGCACCACCGCCTTGGACAGCTCGTCCTCGAAGTGCTGCATGGCGCTGGCGGTGAGCATTTCGCCCAGGAACAGCACGCTCAACCAGCCCGCACGCTTCTTGATCATCTGGCCGAAGCCGATGTGCATGTAGGGCTTGTCCAGCGCTTCCATGCCGCCGAACTTGTGCACGTCTTCGGTGGATTCGGCGATCAACGCATCCAGCACATCGTCCACGGTGACGATGCCCAGCACATGCCCGTGCCGATCCACCACCGGGATCGCCAGCAGGTCGTGGCGGCGGATCAGCCGCGCCACTTCTTCCTGGTCCAGCGCCGGGTCCACGGTGATCGGCGGATTGACCTGCGCCACCTCCAGGATCGGCGCATCCGCAGCGCCGGTGATGAGCCGGCGCATGGTCACCACCTGCTGCAGCACGCGGGTCTGCGGGTCGAGCAGATAGATCGCGTAGACGGTTTCGCGGCTGCGCTCCACTTCGCGGATGTGCTGCAGGGTGCGCCCCACCGTCCAGTCGGCCGGCACCGCCACGAACTCGGTGGTCATCAGCGCGCCGGCGGTATTGGGCGGGTAGCGCATCAGCGCCTGGATCGACAGCCGCGCCTCGGCGCTGAGCAGCCACAGCAGCGGCTGGCGCTGATCGGCGTCCAGGCCGTGGAAGATGTCGGTGGCGCGGTCGTCGGCCATCTGCCCGAGCAGCGAGGCGGCCTGTTCGGCCGGCAGCAGCGCCACCAGCGCGCTGGCATCGCGCAGCTCCGGTTGTTCCAGCAACTTCACCGCACGCGGCGTCGGCAACGCGGCCATTACCTGCGCGGCGTCTTCGCGGTCGAGGGTGTTGAGATATTCCACCGCATCGGCCGTGTTGAGCTCGGCCAGGGGTGCGGTCAGTGCATCGACGCCTTGGGCAAGGCGCAGGGTTTGCTCGTACATGGTGGTTCGCCTGGTGACGACCGTCGTCGATGACGGTCGGCGAACCTCAAAGCCTCAGGCGCGCGCCAACCAGGTCATCGACTCGGATCTAGGGTGACTGTCGCTGGACATGGGTATGGGCTCCAAAAGGTGCGCACCGACCGGTGATCCGGGCGGGAGCGCGGCGCAGTCTGCGCGCCTGCGATGGCTTGGTCAATGCCTCGCGTGCGGCTGGCTTCAGTGAGCGTATGGCAGCCGACCTCGGCAAGGTGCGGCAGGCGTCGCCGCACGCATGTCGATCGGTCGACGACGTTTGGCCTGGACACACCTTGCCCCACGCACAGGCGTCGCGGCGGTGCGGCGAGCGACCGGTCCAGCGCATGCAGCGCGCGGAGTGCAGCCGCCTTGCCATCGGCTGCCGCTGCCCCGGGCAGGCAGACGCGCGCGCTGATCGGCTGCAGCCAACCGGCTGTCGCAAACCGCCACCTTGCCGCCGCACAGGCGCTACAGTTCGCTTCCCGGCAGGGTCGATCTCGCGCAGCGTTGCGGGACGACATCGGCCATCCGTCCCCGCCGCTGCTTCGCTTGCCAGGAACCCGCCATGCCCTCTTTCAAGTCCGTGTTGTTACACCGCGTTAGCCCGCTGTGCCTGTGCGTGGCCGCTGGCTGGGGCACGCTGGGGATGGCGCAGACCGCACTGCCGGATGCTACGCCGGTGCATGCGCACGAAACCGCTCCGCACCAGGGCCACGAATGGGGCTATACCGGGCCGGGAGGTGCCGAGCACTGGGCAGAGCTGGCCAAGGAAAACGCGTTGTGCGGCAATGGGCAGCAGAACAGCCCCATCGATCTGAAGGATGCGATCGACGCCTCCCTGGGCAGCCTGCGCCTGGACTACACCGCAGTGCCGCTGGTGGTGCGCAATACCGGCCATTCCATCCAGCTGGATCTGCATGACGGCGGCAAGATGCTGGTCGGCGGCAAGCAGTACGACGCGTTGCAGCTGCATTTCCATCATCCGAGCGAACACCTGTTGAACGGCCGGCGTTTTCCGATGGAAGCGCATCTCGTGCACCAGGGCCCGGATGGAACGCTCGGCGTGCTGGCGATCTTCTTCGAGACCGGCACCGCCAATCCGGCCTTCCAGCGCGTGCTCGATGCGATGCCGGCCGGCACCGATCAGACCCGGAAGGTGGCCGACGCTTCCGTGCGTGCCAGCGATTTTCTGCCGCCCGGCACTGCACGCAGCTTCTATCGCTACGAGGGCTCGCTGACCACCCCGCCCTGCAGCGAAACGGTGGACTGGGTGGTATTGAGTCAACCGGTGCAGGTGTCCAGGGAACAGATCGACGCATTCGAGCGGGTGTATCCGTTCAACGCGCGTCCGCTGCAGCCACTGGACCGTCGCTTCCTGCTCAAGAGCCGCTGAGCCCGGCCCGGACGCGTCGCGTTCATCGCGGCGCTGGCAGACCCTTCCGGTTGCCGCTGGCATGTGCTGGCCGGCCCTGCCACCGCCACGCATCGACCTCGCACACCAGGCGCGTTGCATGCCTGCCGCCGCGCGCCGGCGGCACAGGCGTGCAAGCCGGCCGGTCGCCCTGCGCGGCATAATACGCACCTCAACGGAGAGTGCGACATGCATAGCGGCGGCCTCGAACTGGCCTTGGTCCTGATGCTGGCGGCGATCGTGGCGGTGCCGGTGTTCAAGCGCTTCGGCCTGGGCGCGGTGCTGGCCTACCTGGTCGCCGGCGTGGTGCTTGGACCCGACGGCGTGGGCGTGGTGCAGGATGCCGAACGCATCAGCGGCGCGGCCGAGATCGGTGTGGTGATGCTGCTGTTCGTGATCGGCCTGGAACTCTCGCCAGCCCGGCTGAAGGTGATGCGGCATTCGGTATTCGGTGCCGGTGCCAGCCAGGTACTGGTGACCGCGGTGATCCTGGGCGGCTTGTTGATGCTGGGCCAACTGGGCTGGAAGAGCGCGCTGATCGTCGGCGTGGCACTGGCGTTGTCGTCCACCGCGGTGGGCCTGCAGTTGCTGGCCGAACGCAAGGCGCTGAACAGCGACTATGGCCGGCTGGCCTTCGCCATCCTGCTGTTCCAGGACCTGATCGCCATCCCGCTGCTGGCGGCCATTCCGCTGCTGGGCGGCAGCAAGAACGCCACCCTGGAATGGCAGGACGTGGCCAGGGCGATGGCGGCGCTGGCATTGGTGATCGTGTGCGGGCGCTTGGTGCTGCGCCATCTGTTCAACGTGGTGGCGCGCACGCGCATGCCCGAAGTGTTCACTGCCAGCGCGCTGCTGGTGGTGCTGGGCACTGCGTGGATCATGCAGGAAGCCGGCCTGAGCGCCAGCCTGGGTGCCTTCATCGCCGGCGTGCTGCTGGCCGATTCGGAATTCCGCCACGAACTGGAATCGCAGATCGAGCCATTCGAAGGCCTGCTGCTGGGCCTGTTCTTCATCTCGGTAGGCATGGGCATCGACCTCAATCGCGTGGTCGCCGAGCCGGGAGTGATCGCCGCCGGCGTAGCGATCCTGCTGGTGGTGAAGTTCTCGCTGCTGGTCGGCATCGGCAGCGTGGCCAAGCTGCCGCTACGCAGCAGCCTGATGCTGGGCAGCGTGCTGTGGCTGGGCGGCGAGTTCGCGTTCGTGGTGTTCAACGAGGCCGACCGCGTCGGCCTGCTGGAGGCCGCCAATCACGACCGCCTGGTGGCCATCGTCGGTGTCTCGATGGCGCTGACGCCGCTGCTGCTGCTCGGCATGCAACGCATCCTCAATGGGCCCCTGCGCTTGCGCGAACCCAAGCCCGAACGCCCGTTCGACACCATCGACACGCAGACGCCCAAGGTGCTGGTGGCCGGCATGGGCCGTTTCGGCCAGGTGGTCGCGCGCCTGCTCACCGCGCGGCACGTGCCGTTCGTGGCGCTGGAACACAACCCCGATACCGTGGAAGACCTGCGTCGCTTCGGCAGCCAGCTGTATTACGGCGACCCCACCCGCCCCGAGCTGCTGCGCGCCGCCGGCGCCGACCGCATCAAGGTGTTCGTGATCGCAGTGGACGACCCGGATACCAACATCAAGACCGTGCGGCTGATCCGCCGCCTGTACCCGCAGGCCACCGTGCTGGCGCGCGCGCGCAACCGCCAGCACGCCTGGAAACTGATGGACCTGGGCGCAGAACCGTTCCGTGAGGTCTTTGCCTCCAGCCTGGAACTGAGCGGGCGGGTATTGACCTCGCTGGGACTCGGCGAGGCCGACGCGCGCGAACACGTCAAACGCTTCCGCCAGCACGACGAAGACCTGCTGCGCCGCCAGCACCTGGTCTACGACGACGAGGCCAAGGTGATCCAGACCTCGCGCGACGCCCGCGCCGACCTGATGAACCTGTTCGAAGCCGACGTCAAGGCCGACGTGGATGCCGAGCCGGCACCCACCACCACGCACGAGCGTTGAGCCGGCACATCGCATGACGTAGGAGCGCGCCTGAGCGCGATGAGGCTTTACCGGTAATGCCCGTCCGGTAATGCCCGTCGCGCTCGGGCGCGCTCCTACGAGGGCGCTTGTATTGCATGACTGCAATTCATTGCACGCTGTCTGCGTACACAACCGCCGCCCGGCGGCGGCGTTTCTGTCGCTCAGCTGCGTGGCTTGCGTGTGGTGCGGGCCGACGACTTCGTCGCTGCGGCCTTGCCACCTGCTGCGTTGCTGGTGGTCCTTGGTGCTTTTGCCACGCGCTTGCTTGCACGCTTGGTCGCGGTCTTCTTTGCCGACGTGCTCGAGGCTGCCGCTTGCGCAGGCGTGCTAGCAGCCGCCGACGCTCGCTTGGTTGACGCGTTGGTTGCCTTGGACGCGCTACCCGTCCTGGTCGCTTTCTTGGCTGCCTTCTTGCTGGCCTTCTTCACCGGCGCTGCAGCACCCGCACGCACCTCCGGCGCCCGGCGCGGTGGCGGCCTGCGGCCTGGGGTGAGCGCGCGCCAGGCGTGGCCGCCGTTCATGGCCAGCAGCGCATCGGCGGCCGAGGGGCCGGCGCTGCCGGCGGCGTAGTTGGGGAAGTCGCTGGCCGGTTGCTTCCAGGCGTCCAGGATCGGCTGCACGATGCGCCAGGCGCCTTCGACCATTGCCGCGTCCTGGAACAGGCCGGCTTCGCCGTTCATGCAGTCCTGCAGCAGGCGCTCGTAGCCCACGGTGTATTCCTTGGGGAACCAATCGCGGTAACGGAAGTCCATGCGGACCGGCGCCAATGCCACCTGTGCGCCGGGGCGCTTGACGTCGAACTGCAGCGAGATGCCTTCGTCGGGCTGGATGTGCAGCACCAGCCAGTCCGGGCCGTAACCGCCCACTTCGGTGCTGCGGAAGGGGGCCAGCGGTGCCGGCTTGAAGCGGATGGCGATCTCGGTAGTGCGTTCACGCAGGCGCTTTCCGGTGCGCAGGTAGAACGGCACGCCGGCCCAGCGCCAGGTGTCGACCTGCAGTTTCATCGCCACATAGGTTTCGGTGTCCGAGTCCTCCGGCACGGTGTCCTCTTCGCGATAGCCGGGCACTGCGGTGCGATTGACCGCGCCGGAGGCGTACTGGCCACGCACCACATCTTCCGGCTTGATCGGGCGCACCGCTTCGATCACCTCGGCGCGGCGGCGGTGCATCGCCTCGGTGGTGAATGCGGCCGGCGGTTCCATCGCGATCATCGCCAGCAGCTGGAACAGATGATTGGGCACCATGTCGCGCAGACAACCGGTGGGATCGTAGAAACGTCCACGCCCTTCCACGCCGATGGTCTCGGCGGCGGTGATCTGCACGTGGTCGATGCGGTCGCGGTTCCACACCGGCTCGAACAGGCCATTGGCGAAGCGGAATGCCAGGATGTTCTGCACGGTTTCCTTGCCCAGGAAATGGTCGATGCGGAACACCTGGTCCTCGTGCAGCACCTTGGCCACGGTGGCATTGAGCGCGATGGCGCTGGGCAGGTCGTGGCCGAAGGGTTTTTCCACGATGACGCGGCGCCAGCCCTCTCCCTCGCGCTGCTTGACCAGACCGGCCTCGCCCAGGTTGAGCAGGACCGGTTCGAAGAAGCGCGCAGCGGTGGCCAGGTAGAACAGCACATTGCCCTGGGTGCCGTAACGCTTGTGCAGCTTGTCCAGCACACCGCCCAGCGCCTGGTAGGCGCCCAGGTCGGTGAAGTCGCCGCGCACGTAATGCATGCGTTCGCGCAACCACTCCCAGGTGGCGGTGTCGAAGGCATCGGTCTGGAATTCGGCATCGCGGCTGCTCAGCAACTGCGTCATCGCCTTGCCCATGTTGGTGCGCCAGGCGCGCTCGCTGATGTCGCCATGGTCCATGCCGACGATGGTGAAGTCATCGCCCAGCGCGCCGGAGCGGCGCAGGTTGTACAGCGCCGGCATCACCAGCCGCCGGGTCAGGTCGCCGCGGGCGCCGAACACCACGATGATGCAGGGCGGCGTGGTCTGTTGCTCGTTCATGGATGCGTTTCCTTTTCGCCCATGCGTCCATGCAGGCGCAATGCCGCATTGACCAGGGCCACGTGGGAATACCCTTGGGGGAAGTTGCCAAGCATGCGTTTTGCGCGTGGGTCGTACTCTTCTGCGAGCAGGCCCACGTCGTTGCAGAGCGCGAGCAATCGTTCGAGCAACGCGCGCGCTTCGTCGGTGCGCCCGATCAATGCATAGTTTTCCACCAGCCAGAAACTGCAGGCCAGAAAGGTGCCTTCGCCGGCCGGCAGGCCGTCGGCGCTGTCGTCGGCGCGGTAGCGTTCGACCAGGCCATCGATGGTCAGCTCGCGCGCGATCGCATCGGCAGTGGCGGCAATGCGTGGGTCCTCCGGCGGCAGGAAGCCGACGATGGGAATCAACAGCAGCGCCGCGTCCAGCCGGTCCGAGCCATAGCTCTGCACGAAGTGACCATCCGGGTGCACGCCTCTTTCCAGCACTTCGGCGCGGATTTCCTCGGCGATCGCGCCCCAGCGCGCGCGCTTGGCCGCATCGGCGTTGGTGATGCCGTCGCGCGTGCCGCAATCGAACGCCAGCCACGCCATCACCTTGGAATGCACGAAGTGGCGGCGCTCGTCGCGGATCTCCCAGATGCCTTCGTCCGGTTGACGCCACAGATCCTCGAGCGTGTCGAGGATGTTTTCCAGCAATGCGGCCGACGACCCATCGTCGTCAGACGGCAGCGCCACGCCTTTTTCGCGGGCGTAATGGAACGCACCGATCAGCTCGCCATAGACATCGAGTTGGAACTGGTCCACTGCGCCGTTGCCGATGCGCACCGGGCCGGATTTTTCATAGCCCGGTAGCCAGTGCGCTTCCCATTCCTGCAGCCGGCGCTCGCCACCGATGCCGTACAGCGCCTGCAACTGGTCCGGCGACCCGGCGATGGTGCGTTGCACCCAGTCGCGAAACGACGCCGCCTCGTCACGATAGCCGGCCTGCAACAGGGCGATCAGCGTGAACACCGAATCGCGCAGCCAGCAATAGCGGTAATCCCAGTTGCGGGTGCCGCCCAGGTGCTCGGGCAGCGAGGCGGTGGGCGCGGCGACGATGCCGCCGGTGGGCAGATAGCTCAGGCCCTTGAGCACCACCAGCGAGCGGCGTACCTGCTGGGTCCACGGCCCCACGTCGGTGCAGCGGCGCGCCCAGCCGTGCCAGAACGCGGTGGTGCGTTGGCGCGCCTGTTCCGGATCGATCGGCGGTGGCGTGGGCAGATGCGAGGCGCCATGGCTGAGCACGAACCAGGTGCTCTCGCCATCGCGCAGGGTGAAGTCGGCTTCGGTGCCCAGGTCCTGGCCATGCAGTTCCTGCGGCGAGCGCAGCGCGAGCTGATCGGGGCCGGCGATGGCGCGGATGCCGCCATCGATGCGGGTCACCCACGGCACGGTGCGGCCGTAGTTGAAACGGAAGGTCAGCCGCATGTGCATGGGCACTTCGCCCTGCACGCAGCGCACGATGCGCACCAGGTGCTGGTGCAGCTCGCCATCTTCGTTGGCGGCCATGAAGTCGATCAGTTCCACCGTGCCGGTGTCGGTGATCAACCGCGTGCACAGCACCAGGCTGTCGTCTTCGTAGGCGCGCTCGCTACTGTAATCGGCTGCCGGCGCCATGGCCCATTGCCCGTGTTGTTCGTCGCCCAGCAACGCGGCGAAGACCGCATCGGAATCGAAGCGTGGCAGACATAGCCAGTCGACGGTGCCACGGTGGTCCACCAGGGCCGCGCTGTGGCAGTTGCCCAGCATGGCGTGGTCTTCGATACGAACGCTCATCGTGCGGGCGCTTCCTTCCTGCGAAAGAGCCGGCAGTCTTGCACGCGCGGTGTCGGGATCAGGTTACGAGCGGGCCGGCAACCGCAGCAGCGGTGGCACCGTGTGTTCCAGCCGGCGAACCAGTGCCGGGTCCATGTAGGCGTAGTCGTCGGGGATCTGCAGGCAGACCACCCGGCAGTGGCGCAAATGCGCGGCGAAGCGCTTGCGCAGCAGCTGCAGATGGCGCCGTTCCATGACCAGCACCACCTCTGCCTCCTGCAACAGCTCCGGGGTGACCTGCACTTGCGCATCGGCGGCCAGCCCGGCCGACTGCGCCTGCACGCCGGGCCAGTCGGCGAACACGCGCTCGGCGGTGGGGCTGCGCAGGCGGTTGCGGCTGCACACGAACAGCACCCGCAGCGGTTGGCCGCCGCGCAGGCTCAGCGGCCCTCGCGCAGGAAGCGCGCCATCGACGAGACGCCCGGCAGCGCCGGTTCGAACTGGCCGGCCACATCGATGAAGCCGCGCATGATGGCGATCTCGCGCGGGGTGCGGTTGAGCGCATCGCGGCGCTCGGCATCGGCGCCGGCGCGCAGCAGGCGCTGCACCAGCAGCGGCAGGCCATGCAGGGCGGCCAGGTGCAGCGGCCCGAAGCCGCGTTGATCGGCAACCTCCAGCGAGACGTCTTCGTCGAGCAGGCGCTCGACCCCGGCCAGCACTACCTTCTCGTCGCAGGCGGTGCCCGGTTCGGCACGCGCGCCCAGCAGCAACAGCAGCGGGCTGACCCGGCCGCCGGCCAGATGCTCGGGATCGGCGCCGGCCAGCAGCAGCGTGTCCAGCAAGGCCAGCAGGCGGGTGGTATCGCGCGCGGTGAAGCCGTACAGGGCGGCGCAGTGCAACGGCGCCAGTCCCTGGTTGTCGGTGGCATGCACGTCGGCGGCGGCGGTGAGCAGGCGCGCCACGATGTCCGGCAGGCCCAGCGCACAGGCCAGCATCAGCACGGTGACCCCGCCCGGCAGGCGGTGCTCGATCTGCGCGCCGGCCTGCAGCAGGGCGGCCACGATCTCGGTCTGGCGCATGCTCACCGCCGCCGACAACGGCGTCGCGCCGCTGTTGGCAGCGCGCTGCAGATCGGCGCCACGGCTCAGCAGGTGCGCCACCACGCCCAGATGGCCGCCGCCGGCCGCGCGCAGCAGCGCGGTGCAGCCCTGCGCATCGACCGCATCGACGGCGAGGCCGAGCGCAATCAGGCGGCGCACCGCATCGGTGTCGCCGGTCATCGCAGCCGCCGGCACGTCCGCCTCGCGCAGCGCGCGGCGCGGCAGCGGCCAGATCCGCCAGTCCAGCCAGTCGGCCAGATCGCGACGCCCGATCGACAGCGCCACGCCCAGCGGCGTCTGCCCGTCGGCGGCCCGCGCATCCGGCGAGGCGCCCTGCTTGACCAGCAATTTCAGCGCCGCCTCGCGGCCCAGCGCAGTGGCCAGATGCAGTGCGGTCATGCCGTGGCTGTCGCGGGCCTCGCGGTCCACGCCGTGTTCCAGCAACCACTGCTGCAGGCGCAACCAGCCCAGCCGCACCGCCAGCGACAACGGCGGGTCGCCCGCGGCCGAGGGCGCGAACGGGTCGGCGCCGCGCTCGAGCAATTCCAGCGCGAACTGCTCCAGCCCGCGCGAGGCGGCATCGTGCTGCACGCAGGCGCTGAGCAGCCGGGTCAGGCCGCCGGCACCGGCCGGCGAGACGCCATGGCGCAGCAGCACCTGCAGGGCCGGCACCGCCTCCAGGCCACGCGAGAGCAACGCGAACATCGGCACGTCGCCGCAGGCATCGCGCACCTCGGCATCGGCGCCATGGCGCAGCAGCCAGTCCACTGCCTCGGCATTCAGGGCCACATGCGCATCGTGCAGCAGGCCGCCCAGTTCTTCCGGCCCGCACAGCCTGGCCAGCGCACCCAGGCTGTCGCGCTGGCCGAGCTGCAGGCCCTCGCGCAGCAGCACCAGCGGCGGGCGATCGGGCAATGCGGCAACGCCGGGGGTATCGCCCGGGGCATCGCTGACCGCGGCCGGCAACGGGTAGGCAGGGTCGAGCAATTGCACGATGGCCCAGCGCCCGGCTTCGGCGGCCACATCCACCGCGCGGCGGCCGTGCACGTCGGCCGCATCGGCCGGCACCTGCAATTCGAGCAGGCGGCGAATGAGTGCGGGCGAGACGCTATCGGCCGCACAGGCCAGCATCACCGCGTTGCGTCCTTCGCCATCGATGGCCAGCACGTCGGCCTTGCGCGCGAGCAGCCGTTCGAGCACCGCACTGCGCGCCTGGCGGGCGGCATCCAGCCACGGGGTGCGGCCGAGCAGATCGCGTGCCTCCAGGTTGGCGCCGGCCGACAGCAGCGCTTCGACGATGTCGCCATGACCGGCCAGCGCGGCTTCGTGCAGGGCGCTGCGGCGCTGGCGGTCGCGCGCATCCACGCGCGCCTTGTGCTTGAGCAGCAGCTGCACGCCGGCCGGGTCGTCTTCTTCGGTACCGGCCGCGGCCAGCAGGACCGGCGCGCCGCCCTCCGGCTCGGACTGCGCGCCGCGCTCCAGCAGGAATTTCGCCAGCCGCCAGTTGCCGACCTGGCAGGCCATCGCCAGCGGCGAATGACCGTCGTTGTTGAGCGCATCGAGTTCTGCGGCGGCATCGCGCAGCAGCGCGGCCACGCCAGGATCGGAGCTGCGCACGGCGTGATGCAGCGGGGTGTTGCCGTCGTTGTCGCTGGCGCGCGGATCGGCACCGTTGGCCAGCAGGGTCATCACCGCATCCGGGCGGCCATGCCAGCTGTCGCGGGTGGCGGCCAGCAGCGGGGTCATGCCGCGATGCGGCTGGTTGACGTCGACACGGCGCACGATCAATTCGCGCAACAGACGCAGGTCCGGCAGCACCGCCGCCAGTGCCGGCAGGCTGCGCTGGTCGCGCCATTCCGGCAGCGGCAGCGCCTGCGGGTCGGCACCGGCCTCGAGCAACTGCAGCGCGCGGTCCACCCGCCCGCTGCGTGCCGCCTCGAACAATTCGGGTACCAACTGATGCTGCGCCACCGGCTCCAGCGGGCGCGGCGCGGCGGCCGCCTCATTGAAGAAGTCGGCTGCCTGCGGGGCGGCCGGTGCCGCACTGCGCGATGGCGCGGCAGTGCGCTGCAACAGCAGGTGGGCGGCCGGCAAGGCCACGCAGGCGGCGATCGCCAGGCCCCAGCGCAGCCCGCCGGACACGCCGCCCGGCCAGGCCAGGGTCACGCACAGCGTGCACATCGCCAGCACCAGTGCAGCCGCCAGCAACCCGCGCCAGGCATGCAGTTCCTGCGTGGCCAGCGCGTGCCAGCGTGGCGCCAGCGCGCCGCCGTCACGTTCCACTTCGCCCCACAGCGGCCAGGTCCGCCACAGGCCCAGCAAGGCGGCACTGATCGCCACGCTCAGCGCCAGCGCGGCGGCCAGACTGCCGCTGTCGCGCAGCGCAGTCAGCGGCCAGCTGATCAGGGCAGCCAGGGCCAGCAGCCCCACGCCCCAGATCGCCAGCAACGGCGGCAAGGCCTGCGCGATGGCGCGCGGCTGCGACGGCAGCGCCCGCGTGCCGCGCGCCCACGACACCGCCAGCGCAAAGGCAGGCTGGGCCAGCCACAGGCCCAGCGCGGCAATGGCGCCGCCCAGGCCGCCGAGCAGGGACAACGCCACGCCGGCCACCGCCGCCAGCGCGGCGGCGCGCAGGCGTGCAGCACGCTGCGGATCAGTCATGGTCGCACTCGCCCGCCAGCACCACGGTCTTGGGCAGTTGCAGGTAGAAACCGTGCTTGCCCAGCGCCTCGCGCACCGTGGCCGCGTCGGCCTGCGCGAGCCGGCGCTCCGGCGTCAGTGCCACCTCCAGCACGAAGGCGAACGGCGCCAACTGCGCGTGCACGGCAGCAGGAAGACCGGCGAAGTCGTCACGCGTGGCGAGATAGACGAAGGTGTCCTGCTTGCGTTGGCTTTTATAGACGTAGGCGTGCATGCGCGCGTGATCGCGCTCGAAGAGCGGTGGGTCGCAGGATTGTGTCCCAATTGCGGCCATGGCGAAAGCGCGGCCGATACGAAAAATCCCAGCCGCGTCAGCGACATGACCGCCACGTTCAGTTGCGCCATCGATGGGACGGGCGCACGCCACCGATATACTGCAAGCACTTCTTGCCAGCCAGATCACCGTGAGCCAAGCGCAGCATCCGTCCCCGATGGCCCCGGTCGCCGTCACCGCCTACACCTCCACCACCGCGCTCGGCGCCGGGCTCGCCGCCCAGGCCGCCGCATTGCAGGCGCGCCGCAGCGGCCTGCGCCGCAACGATTTCGGGCCACAACCGCTGCCGTGCTGGATCGGCCGCGTCGACGGCGTGGAAGAGGTGGTCCTGCCCGCCGCGCTGCAGGGCTGGGACTGCCGCAACAACCGCCTGGCCTGGCTGGCGCTGCAGCAGGACGGCCTGCTGGACGCGGCGCAGGCGGCCGCGCAGCGCTACGGCGCCGAGCGCGTGGCGGTGATCATCGGCACCTCCACCTCCAGCATCGGTGCCAGCGAAGAGGCCTATACGCGGCTGGTCGAAGACGCCGACGGCGCGCGCTTCCCGCCGGATCTGGAACGCCCGATCGTGCACACCCCGCATTCGCTGGGCGACTTCGTGCAGCACGCCACCGGCCTGCGCGGCCCCAGCGTGACCGTGGCCACCGCCTGCTCGTCCAGTGCCAAGGTGTTCGCGCAGGCGGCGCGGCTGATCGAGGCCGGGGTGATCGATGCGGCCCTGGTCGGCGGCGTGGACACCTTGTGCGGCAGCGTGCTGTTCGGCTTCAACTCGCTGCAGGTGGTGGCGCCCGAGCCGTGCCAGCCGTTCGATGCGCGGCGCGTGGGCCTGAGCCTGGGCGAGGCCGGCGGCTTTGCGCTGGTCGAACGCACCGCCGCCGCACCGGACGCGGCGCTGTGGCTGTATGGCTATGGCGAATCCAGCGATGCCCACCATATGTCGGCCCCGCACCCGCAGGGCCTGGGCGCGCAGCTGGCGATGCGCGGCGCACTGCAACGCGCCGGCCTGGAGCCGGCCGCGGTGGGCTATCTGAACCTGCACGGCACCGCCACCCCGGCCAACGACAGCGTGGAAGCGGCCGCGGTGGCGGCGATCTTCCCCGACACCCTGCACGCCAGCTCGACCAAGGCCTGGACCGGCCACACCCTGGGCGCGGCCGGCATCGTGGAATCGGTGATCGCGCTGCTGGCGCTGCGCGACGGCCTGTTGCCGGGCACGCTCAACAGCGAAGTGCCCGACCCCGCCTGCGGCCCGCAGATCCGCTTCGACAACGCCCATACCCGGATCGACTACGCCATGAACAATTCCTTCGGCTTTGGCGGCAACAACTGCTCGCTGCTGTTCGGGCGGGCCCGCTGATGCTCGCTGCCAGTATCGAAGGGATCGGCTTCTGGACCCAGGGCCTGCCCAGCTGGGAAGCCGCACGCGGCTTCGTGCACGGTGCCGCGTTGCAGGAGACCCCGGCACGCCCGGCGCCGCAGCTGCTGGCCGCCAACGAGCGCCGCCGCGCGCCGGATACGGTGGCGGTGTCGCTGGAAGCGGCGCTGGCCGCCTGCGCCGCCGCCGGCCGCGACCCGGCCAGCCTGCCGTCGGTGTTCACCTCCACCCATGGCGACCTGGCCATCACCGACTACATGTGCACCACCCTGGCCAGCGACCCGCTGGCGATCTCGCCGACCAAGTTCCACAACTCGGTGCACAACGCCGCGGCCGGGTACTGGACCATTGGCGCCGGTGCGATGACGCCGGCCACGGCCATCAGCGCCTCCGATGCCAGCTTCGCGCAGGGGCTGCTGGAGGCCTTGGTGCAGCTCGCCGCCGGCGTGGAGACAGTGCTGCTGGCCGGCTACGATGCGCGCTCGGTCGGGCCGCTGGGCCGGGTCTCGCCCAGCCAGGGCCTGCTCGGTGGCGCGCTGGTGCTCGGCAGCGCCGGCCAGGCAGGCAAGCGGCAGCTGCGTGCGCGGCTGGACGATGGCAGCCCGTCGCCGGGCGATGGCCCGCTGGCGCAGCAGGTGTCCGGCAATGCGATGGCGCCGATGCTGCCCTTGTTCGAACTGCTGGCCGGCCGCGGCGACAGCGTGGCCTTGCAGGCCGGCCCGGGGCGCGTCCTGCGCGTGGAGATCCTGCCGTGAGCCGCATGCCGCTGACGCCGCAGGACACCGCGATCCTGGTGCCGGCCTTGAACGAATCGCTGCGTATCCGCGAAGTGGTGACCGATGCATTGCAGTACTGCCCGCAGGTGATCGTGATCGACGACGGCTCCGACGATGGCACCGCCGATTGCATCGCCGACCTGCCGGTGACGGTAATCCGCCACTCGCAACGCATGGGCAAGGGCGCCGCCCTGCGCAGCGGCTTCGCCAAGGCCCAGCAGCTGGGCATGCGCGCGGTGATGACCATGGACGGCGATGGCCAGCACAAGGCCGCCGATTTCCCGCGCCTGCTGGCCGCAGCCAACCGCCATCCCGGCAGCGTGATCATCGGCGCGCGCATGCGCAAGCGCGCCACCCAGCCTACCATCCGCCGCATCGGCAACGATTTCGGCGACTGGGGCATTGCCTGGGGCTGCGGTTTCCAGCTGGTGGATAGCCAGAGCGGCCAACGGCTGTATCCGGCGGCGGTGTTCACCCTGCCGAACGTGCCCGGCGAAGGCTTCGTGTTCGAAGCGCAGCTGCTGATCTCGGCCGCGCGCCAGGCCGGCGCGCGGGTGGTGGCGGTGCCGATCGAGACCCGCTATGCCGGCGGTGCGCACGGCACCTTCCGCAAGAGCCATTTCCGCCTGGTGCGCGACCTGTGGAACATCACCTCGCATGTGGTCAGGCAGGTCTGGGCGTATGGCCATGTCTGGCGCGAATATCGCCGCGTGCGTGCCAACCCGGTGATCGTTGACGATGTCGATGGCGAATTTGCTACTGTGCCCGCGGTCACCAAGAGCAACCACTCCCCATGAATGCAGCGCGTGCCGATGTCGTCATTACCGGTGGTGGCCTGGCCGGCCTGAGCCTGGCCCTGCAACTGAAGCAGCGCGACCCTGCGCTGGCCATCACGGTGCTGGAACGGCGCGCCCATCCGGTGCGCGAGGCCGCCTTCAAGGTGGGCGAATCCACGGTGGAGATCGGCGCGCACTATTTCGCCCAGGTGCTGGGCCTGCGCGAGCATCTGGAGACCGAACAGATCCGCAAGTTCGGGTTCCGTTTCTTCTTCTCCGACAAGCGCGCCGACATCGACCGCTGCACGGAACTGGGCGTCAGCCAGATCCTGCCGACGCCGTCGTGGCAGATCGACCGCGGCCGCTTCGAAAACTTCCTTGGCGAACGCGCCCGCGCGCAGGGCATCGCCTTCATCGATGGCTGCACCGTCAAGGGCGTGGACCTGGCCGAAGACGACACCGACCATGCGGTGCGTTACGAGTGCGCAGGCGCCCCAGGCACCCTGCAGGCGCACTGGGTGGTGGACGCCAGCGGCCGCGCCGGCCTGCTCAAGCGCAAGCTCGGCCTGGCCCAGGACAACGCGCACAACGCCAACGCGGTGTGGTGGCGCGTGGAAGGCCTGATCGACCCCAACGGCTGGTCGCAGGACAGCAACTGGCTGCAGCGCTGCACCCCGCCGGACCGCTGGCGCTCGACCAACCACATGTGCGGGCCGGGCTACTGGTTCTGGCTGATCCCGCTGTCCTCGGGCGCGCATTCGCTGGGCATCGTCTGCGATGCCGCGATGCATCCGCTGGAGACGATGAACACCCACGAAAAAGCCATGGACTGGCTGCGCCTGCATCAACCGCAGGTGGCCGCCACGCTCGACAGCGCGCACTACCGGCTGCAGGACTTCCTGTTCCTGCGCAAGTTCTCCTATGGCTGTAAGCAGGTGTTCTCCGCGCAGCGCTGGGCGCTCACCGGCGAGGCAGGCCTGTTCCTGGACCCGTTCTACTCGCCGGGTAGCGACTTCATCGGCATCTCCAACACCTACATCTGCGAGCTGATCGGCCGCGACCGCGCCGGCAAGTCGCTCAGCCCGTATGCGGAGCTGTACCAGCAGCTGTATTTCTCGTTCTACGAAAACACCCTGACCCTGTACCAGGATCAATACGCCTTGTTCGGCGACGAGCAGGTCATGCCGGTCAAGGTGATCTGGGATTACACCTATTACTGGTCGCTGCTGGCGCCGCTGTTCTGCTCCGGGCGCATCGCCGACCTGAGCCTGCTGGCGCGCATGAAGGCGGATTTTTTCCATGCGCGCGACATGAACCTGGCCATGCAACGCGTGTTGCATGACTGGGGCGTGCGCAACACCGAACAGGGCATCGTCGGCGGCGATGGACGCCTGCTGGACCAGTATTTGATCGGCTGGTTTAACCAACTCAATGGCGCCTTGAACGACACCCTCGACGATGACGCCTTCGCCGCACGCATCCACGGCAACGTGGCGCAGATGGCGGTGCTGGCGCGCGAGATCCTGCAGCAGGCCCGCCAGCGCCACCCCGACCTGCCCGACCACGGCCTGGACGCGCTGACGGCCGATGCCAATGGCGAGGCGATCCTGACCGCCACGTGGTACGCCGACGCGGCGTAGCCATGATGTTAGTCAGATCAAGCCATTCGCTGATACAAAAGCTCCAAATCACTTCTAAGCTGCATATACGAAGGGAGTTCGCAGATGGGGCCCTCCGCGTCTATTGCAGAGATTAGGCGTGCCCGCATTTGCCCAAAGAGTTTTTTAAATTTCTTAAGTTTCGCCCCTTGCAATTCACTGCACTCACAAAGAGCGTTCAACAATAAGTTTTTACTGTCACGAACACGCTCCAAATCTCGCAAAGCCGGAACACACTCAATCGGTTGGCAACCTGCTTTCCCTGCAACCCTTCTGATAGCTTGGCTATCAACTAGAAGCCAAGTCTCCAACATTTTGACAGGAACAACCGGGATCACGTTTACCGGATCGTAAATCCCAGCACATGCATCATGAATTTCTTGTCGCCTAGCGGCCAATCCTTGAGCGTCTGCATCACGATGAACGAAAACCACGTCCGCAGAAGGGTACAATTCACGGACAAATTCCAATTTTTCTTTGACTGAATGTCCGACATGAACCGGCAATCTAGACGGATCAAAAGAAGTTCCACTTGCCTCTACAAATCCGACTCTGATTAGCAATGTCTCAATGTGATCCACCAAATTTAAATCAGATGACCCTTCTCCAGTGAGAATAAAGCTAATCTTCATGGAATCACTTCCGTGCGAGCCACCTTAAGATCGAGTGATATCTGGCGGTCTGGAGGAAGCTCAAGATATGAAATAATCGAAGCTCGGTCTACACCATTACTTTCAATATCTGAAAAACGCCAACTTTCACGCAAAGACTTGCATCTAATAGTAGTTGCAGGCATTCCATTAGGACCTTTCACCTTAACCACGTCTGCAAAAATTAGGTCGTTCGGCTCTTCTAATGAAACAAGGACCGGTGAATGAGTTGCAACTATAATTTGCCTCATTGAATTTGATTCTGATATTTCCTCATGAGGATCTACAGACAATTCTTTCAGCAATTCCAGCATTGCGCCGACTCGCGCTGGATGAATTCCATTTTCGGGCTCCTCAAAGCATAAGACACCATTAAAGTCAGGATCTTCCGCAATAATCGAAAGTGCGAGAAATCTCAAAGTTCCGTCGGATAAGGCACGTGCCGGCAAAAATGCACCGCTTCGCTCTTTAACCTCAACAGTGAGAAGTTGGCGAACTTGATCCACATCCACTCTTATATCAGAGGTAGGGACTATTTCTGACAAGCGGCTAGCAACGCGAGTATAAACAGAGGCATCTTTCCTATGCAGTTTATAGAGCGAGGCTCCCAGCCTTCCACCGCCAGAGCTCACCATACCCTCTTCATGTATTTTATTCGAACGACGCATTGCACTTGGTTCTAGTGAAAGGAAGCGCCAAGACTGCATCTCACGCCTAGCGGCCAGGATAGTTGGCCAAACTCCACTATTTGTATTAGAAACCACGGTTTTAGGCGCATTTTTTGCAGGAAATTTTTGAGGTTGCCCACTACTGCCGCCATCTTGATGAAGATGTATTTCGACAATCCCATCCTGATCCTTATGAGTGGAAATAAAACCAGCACCTTTTCTTTTATTTATTACGATATTTTCTCTAAATCTAGTCACACTCATGGGAAACCTCAGGCGATCAACCGCTTCGCCCTTGTTGATATGAATCAAAGTCTCTTTGACTAAATGCAACCCGAGGGAGCCCGACTCTCGTTCTTCATCGTCTCGCGCAAGCTCAACCTCATAGCGCAGAAAAGTCGAAGTTGCTTTCGCGCGTCGCCCAAAGTCATCAACCACATCGACGGGAACTATCATTTCTACGGCAAGCGATAAGCGTTCCGACCTAAAATCACCATTCGTCCAGAAAATATCGAGCGGATCCGTAGAATCAGACTCTCTAACCTCTAGAGCTGCCTCAACAATTGACTTATCCGCCAGCAAAGAAAGAAATTTTATAGAGTCGAATATGTTCGACTTACCAACTCCATTCAGCCCTGCGATGCAATTGAAAGGCCCAAAATTTACAGAAAATCCCAGGAGATTTTTGAAACAATTCACTTCAAGCCGCGTCAACATTTAACATCGCCTCTAAATTTATTATGAGCATACAACAAATATTCAGCCCATCCCGCCATTGATGCCGATGACCTGGCCATTGATGTAACCGGCGGGCTCGGAGCATAGAAACGCCACCAGCGCGGCCACTTCCTCGGGCTTGCCCACGCGTCCGGCCGGCACCAGTTGCTTGATGACGTCCGGAGCGAAGCTCTCGCCGACCATCTCGCCTTCGATCACGCCCGGCGCCACGACATTTACCGCAATACCGCGGCTGGCCATCTCGCGCGCCAGCGACTTGCTGGCACCGTGCAGCGCCGCTTTGGCTGCGGCGTAGTTGGTCTGCCCGCGATTGCCCAGCACCGCCGCCACCGACGACACGCTGACGATGCGACCCCAGCGCGTGCGTGCCATCGGCAGCAGCAAGGGCTGGGTGACATTGAAGAAGCCATGCAGCGACACATCGATGACCCGGTGCCACTGCGTAGCGTTCATGCCCGCCATCGGCGCATCGTCGTGGATGCCGGCGTTATTGACCACGATCTGGATCGGGCCGCCGTCCAGCAGGGTCTCCAGCGCGGCCGTTGCGGCCTGCGCGTCGGCCACGTCGAAGGCCACCGCTTCTGCGCTGCCACCGTCGGCGACGATCGCGGCCACCACCTCTTCGGCGCGCGCCAGGTTGCGGTTGGCATGCACGATCACATGCCGCCCCTGCGCCGCCAGCTGACGGCAGATGGCGCCGCCAAGATCGCCGCTGCCGCCGGTGACCAGCGCACGACGCTGTGGAAGGGATGTGCTCATGGATGCCTCGATGAAAGCCGCAAACGGCAGCGGCGAGCCCATCATCCTAGCGATTCGCCGCTGCCGCCGGAACAGCCTTGCCACATCCTGGAGCGCGCCGCGCGTCTGACGACGCAGTCACTCCTGCAACAGCGTCCTGCTGCGACATGCAGGCCCTGCCCACGTCGTTCCGGTCAAGCGTGTCGTTCTGTTTGGGATGCCGGAGGTCTGACCATTGAGCGCAACCTCTGCGTTGCACCCTCGCATCAACACGACGCCAAGTGGCAACACACCAGGTCCATGTAGACGTGCGTGCAGAGCCCATTGCGCGTGGATGCCGACTGTAAGCCAGCATCCGTGCACTGCACGGCTCCACGCATGAGGCGTGGGATCACGCCTGCGCCGCGCCCAGCATCACCGTGGCGCGGCCTTCGGCCAGCAGTTGCTCGCCGTGGCTCAGGCGGAAGCTGTATTGCTGGCTGTCCTCGCCCTGCATCAGCACTTGGGCCTGGCAGGTGATCGCCTCGGGCAGCTGCTCCAGATAGGCCACGTGCAGCTCCACACCACGCAGCGCCACCAGCATGCCCGGACGCACCGGCTTGCCCGAGGCGCGACCCAGCAGGCCGCCATGCACGGCCATCGCCTGCGCCCCGTATTCGCACAGATGCAGCGCGCGCAGGCGCCCGGCGGCGCGCAACGGATGCGTCTGGTCGCGGTGCGCGTGGCTACGCAGCACGATGCGCTGCGCATCCCACTCCACCACCTCTTCCCACAGGCACATCGCGCCCTGGTGCGGAATCAAGGCGGCAATCGCGTCACGTCCCTGCATGCGGCTCTCCGTTGGCCATGCGTTCCAGCGCCGGCTGGCGCGATACCAGCAAGGCCAGAATGAAATTGAACAACACCCCCAGCGCCACCGTGCTGCCGATCGCGCGCAAGACCGGAATGCTGGAGGCGGCCAGCAGCGCGAACACCAGCAGCGTCATCAGGCTGCACACGATCAGGGCATGCAGGGTGCGCAGCTGGTCGGCGTGGTCGTCGCCGGCATGATCGAAGAACAGCGCGTAGTCCAGACCAAGCCCGGCAGCCAGGATCAGCGCGATCAGGTGGAACAGATTGAGCTCCACACCGGTGCCGCGCAGGATGGCCAGGATCAACACCGTGGTCAGCGCCATCGGCAGCAGCACGCGCACGATGCGGCGCGGGCTGCGCAGCGCGATCGCTACCGTCACCGCCAGCAACACCGCGGCCAACACCAACGCGCCGAGCACGCGCGTACGGTAGGCCGCCACCAGCGATTCGGAGGCGTCCTTGAGGTCCAGCAGCTGCGCACCACTGCCCTGCACCGCCGCTGCCAGCACGGCCGGGTCGCGCAGGCCGGTCAACGACACCAGCGCGGTGCTGCGATCGCCGCGGCCCAGCAGGAGCCCGCCGACCGAGGTGGCCAGCGGCGAGCCGGCCAGATCCCTGGGCAGCAGCGGCGCGGCATGCCTGGCCGTGTCCAGATCCTGCAGGAAGGGCGCAAACGCATCGCTGCGCAATGGCGTGGTCGCGACCGCCTGCTCGACCATGGCGCGCGCCTGCGCGGCATCGGGCAACGCCGCCTGGCGTGCCCTTTGGGTCGCGGCACTGGGCAGGTAACGCGCGGCCATGTCGTAGCCGGTCAGCGCGCCATCGCGCACCAGTGCATCCAGGCGCGGCCGCAACTGCTCGCTGGCCTGCAGCGCGGCTTCGTCGCTGGCCGCAGGCAGTGCGAGCACGTAGCGCACGTCCGGCGCACCCAGTTCCTGGCGCAGATGGGTGTCCTGGGCCAGTGCCTTCGGCGGCACCGGGGTGAGCTTGGAGAGATCGTTCTGCCAGAACTGGCCGGGCGCCAACGCGATCACCGCGATGCCGATCACCGCCATCACCGCCAGGCTGATGCGTGGCCGCGGCAGCCGCGCGATGCCACGCCACAACGTGGCCAGCAGCCGCGAATCGGCATAGTCGCGCGCAGCCGGATCGATCAACGCCGGCAGCAGCCAGCGCGTACTGACGGCAGCGGTGGCCAGGCCGGCGATGGTGAACACCGCCAGCTGGCGCAGGCCGTCCACCCCGGAGAACAGGAAGGTCACATACGCGATGCAGGTGGACACCACGCCGGTGGCCAGCGTCGGCCAGAGATGCCGTGCGTTGTCGCGTGGGTCCAACCCGGGGCGTTGATGGCTGAACAGGTGGATCGGGTAATCCTGCACCACCCCGATCAAGGTGAAGCCAAAGGCGATGGTGATGCCATGTACTCCGTCGAACAGCAGGGCGACCGCAGCCAGCCCGGCCAGGCCCGCGCTCGCCAGCGGCAACACGCCCAGTACCGGGATCTTCCAGCTGCGGTAGGCGACCAGCAGCAGCAGCACCAGGCCCACCGTATCGAGCGTGCCGATCCACTGCGATTCGCCCTGCGTGCGTGCGGTGATTTCCACCGCAAACGCCCCCGGGCCGGTGAGCGTCATCCGCGTGGTGCTGCCTTGCGCAGCCTTGGCGAACGCCGCCTGCACCGCGTCGTAGGCCAGCTGCTGCCCGGTGGGATCGAAACCGGCCGCACGCGTCTGCGCCACCAGCAGGGCCGAGCTGCCGGCACGATCGAACCACACCTCGTGGCGCAGCTGCGGTGCGGCCGCCGGCTGCAGGGTCTCGGCCAGGTGCAGCACTTCCAGCGTGGGGTCGCGCGGCAGCAGCGGCTCCACCAGCGCTGCCGCCGGCGAGCCCAGGTCCTGCACGCGCGCCTGCAGGGCCACTTCCAGCGTCGATGCGTCCAGCCGCGTCGTGTCGAAGCTGTCGCTGAGCAGGTAGCGGTAGGGCAGCAAGCGTTCCGGGATCGCCTCCAGCCCTGCGTTGCCGCCATTGCCGACCAGTTCGAACAGGTCCGGTTGGGCGGACAGCGCTTTGTGCAGTTGCTGCGACTGCTCGGCCAAGGTGACCGGGTCGCTGTTGGACAGCGCGATCAACAGCAGCCGCGAACCCGGGCCTTCGCCCAGTTCCTCGATCAACAGTTTCTGTGCCGGCGTGCGCGGGGCGGGCATGAATTTGCGCAGATCGCCGGACACCTTGAGCGTTTCGCTCAACCAGAATCCAGCGGCCGCCAGCAAGGCCAGCCACAGCAATGCCAGGCCGATGCGTCGGTTTGCGGTCAGCTCAAACGCCATGGACACGCCCCGTCATTCCCGCGGGACGTGCACCGGCCGCGCACGCGGCAATGGGCGTCGTCGGCAACGTGCGCTCTCCGGTGACGATTGTCGAGATGGTTCTGGGGCCGACCAAGGCAACCATCGCGCGCGCGGTCACGCGCCCGGACCGTGGCAGAGCGTGGTCAGCGCCGCGGCATCGGTCACGCTGGCCGCCGCGCGGGCCGCACCGGCCAGCAGCGTGCGCTGCACGTCGCCCTTGGCGGGGACGCTTTCGATACAGCGCAACTCATCATTGCGGCCATACAAACGCAATTCGCGCACCTGCTTGGCCATTGCGGCGTCCCTGGGCTGCAGCGTCAGCTGCCAGGCCTGCGGCTGGCCCTGCCCACTGACGCGATACTGCTGTTCCAGCAGCGCGCGATCGCCGGCCAGCAACGCGCCGAAGCCGGATTTCAGCCCGGCCAGCTCGGGCACGCGGCTCAACGAGAAGCGACGCGGCGGCTTGCCCTCGCGTTCCAGCACGCCCTCGGCGCCCTGCAAGGTGGTGGTCTCGTGATACGGCGCGCTGACCTCGCGCACCAAGGTCTGCGCATCCGGGCGGCGGTAATGGCCCTGCACGCGCAGCGGCGTCTTCAGCAGCGCCGAGCCGCGCAGTTCGACGAACTCGGTGCTGACCGGGGCCGGGCGCGCCAGGCGCTGCAGCACCTGGCCGACATCCAGCGTCTCAGGCGGTGCGGCGCATAGCGGTGCGGCGCTGAACAGCAGTATCAGCATCCACGGCAGGGTGCGGCGCATCGGCATGATGGGTGTTCCAGAAATCGTAGAAGTTGAACCAGTTGTACGGCGCGTAGCGCGTGTAATGTTCCAGCCTGGCAGCGTAATCGCGCATGAGTACCGCCAGCACCGGGGCGCGCTGGCGACGCGGCAGATCCAGGCCTTCGCTGAAGGTCTCGAAGGCCAGCTCGTAATGGTTGCCACCGCGATACAGGCCGAACGCCAGCACCACCGGCACCTTGAGCGCGGCGGCGATCAGCCACGGCGAGGTCGGGAACATCGCGTTGCGGCCGAGGAACATCGCCGGCAGCGCCGGGTCGCCTTCGCGCGGGCGATCGATCAACAGCGCCACCAGCGCACCGGCGTCGGTGGCCTCCTTGATCGCCATGACGATCGAGGTCGCGTCCATCCCGGCATCGATGATATTGGCGGCCAGCTGCGGATTGAGCGCGCCCAGCAGGTCGGTCATGGCGCGGTTGTGCGCCTTGTCCAGCACCACCTTGACCTGCACGTCCGGGCGCTCGGTGGCCAGCACGCGCAGCGCGTCGAAACTGCCCAGGTGCGAACCGAAGATCAGCACGCCGCGGCCGCGATCCATCTGCGTATGCAGTTGGTCCAGGCCGGTGATGTCCACGCGGAAGCGCTGCATCTGCCCGCACAGCATGTACACCCGGTCCAGGATGGTGGAGGCGAAGGTGTGGATGTGCCGGGCCACGTCGCGCAGCGTCGCCTCCCGGCCCAGCACCCGCGCCAGGTAGGTCCGCGAGGCGGCGCGTTCGGGCGCACGCACCAGCAGGAAGTACAGCGTGATCGGGTACAGCAGCGCGCGTCCCACCGCGCGCCCGGCGTGGCGGGCGATGCCGCGGATCAACCAAAGCGCGAAACGCCCGCCGCCTTCGGGACGCTGTTTCCAATGATTGCTCATGCCATCGCCTCCGCCACCAGTTCGCCACTGACCAGCACCTGGTCGGCACGCTGCACGCGAAAGCGCCAGCGCGGGCCGTCGCCTTCCAGCGTGACCGACGCGGTCTGGCCCGGCAGCAGCGGCTGCACGAACTTCACCTGCGGCAGCCGGGCCGCCGCACGCGGGCCATGCAGCGCCTCCACGGCCTGCAGCACGTGGTCGAGCACGACCACGCCGGGCACCACGGGGCGACCCGGAAAATGTCCGGGCAGGCAGGGATGATCATGCGGTACGACGAAATCCATAAGCGCGAAACTCAGATCCTGGGTTGAAGCATTGCAGCCACGGCCTTGTGTGCCTGCTCGGTCAGTTGCTGGCGATCCGGCGCATCCGGCCCGGTCACCGCGATCGGCTCGCCGATGCGCACGCGGATGATGCCGGGACGCACCCTGAACACACCATCCACCGGCAGCACCTTGCCGCAGCCATCCAGCGCCACAGGAACCACCTGCACGCCAGCATCGATAGCGGCCTGCACTAGCCCGGCCTTGAATGGCAATAATGCGCCAGTGCGGCTGCGCGTGCCTTCGGGAAACAGACACAACTGTTTGCCCTCGCGCAACAGCGCGGCAGCCTGCCGCCGCACCAGCGCCCCGGCCCTGCGGCTGTCGCGATCCAGGAACAGCATGCCGGTGGCGCGCGCATACCAGTTCACGAACGGCACCTTGAGCATTTCTTCCTTGAGCAGGAACCGCAGCGGCACCGGCAACGCATGGAACAGCGCGCAGATGTCGATGATCGACTGGTGGTTGCTGACGAACAGGTAATTCTTCGACCAGTCGACCCGCTCGCGGCCTTCCACGATCACCCTGGCGCCCGCGCCGCGAAACAGCACCGGCGCCCACATCCAGGCGCCCATGCGCAGCAAGCGGTCGGCGTCGCGGGTCAGCGCCAGCAACGCCAGCGCATAGACGATGCCGCCGGCGGTGAACACCAGCGTGAACGCCAATTGCAACAGGTTGAACACAGCCCACGCCAGGCGCGACGGCATCCTTGCCAACGGCATTTTTGTCTTGTCCCCGAAACTGCGCACGTACGTCGGTGCCCTTGGGCCACGCCCTCAGCGTAGCAAATCGCGCCAGAACGCCGGCCCGAGCCGCGCCATCTGCCGCATGAAGTCGGGCAGATTACGATAGGGCCGCTGCGGAAACCAGCGGCCGCGCAAGAGATATTCCCCCACGAAGAACCCGCCAACCACGCCGTACACCAGCACATTGGCGAACAACGAGGCGCGCGCATCGCTGATCGGCAATGGCGAGGCATGGCCCAGTTGCGCCAGCACGCCGCTGGGTTCGGCGCACAGGCCCAGCACCAGGTTGACCAGGGTCAAGCCGCACAGCAGCAGCGCCCAGGCCAGGGTGAGCCTGCGCGTATAGCGGTACTGGTCGGGCGTGATCGGCATGCCGGCCTGCCGGTACAGGCCTTCGACGATACGGGTGATCAGCGGCGTGCGCCCGCGTCGCAGGCTGCGCCCGAAAAACCACGCCACCCAACCGGTGAACACCACCGGCGGCGCGGCCAGCAGCAGCATGGCGTACGGCGAGTGCCACAACGCGCCCAGGCCGGCCAGGATCAGCAAGCCCAGACCCCAGGCCCACGGCCGCCGCGCCACCAACGGTTCGATCAACACCATCAGCACCAACGTGGCGCCGGCGATGACGGCCAGTTCGGGGCGATGGCTGGCGTTGGCCCAGTGCGCCAGCGGCGAGTACGCCACCGCCAGCAGCACGCCCACGCCCAGCACCCACGGCGGCGGCTCGCTGGCCGCAGCGGCCGGAACCTCAGACGGTCTTGTTGGCTTGGACATGCGCCGACAGTGCGCGCAGCGACGCGAAGATGCGACGGTTCTCGTCGTTGTCCGAGCGCAGCTGGAAGCCGTAGCGCTTGCTGATCGCCAGCGCCAGTTCCAGCGCATCGATCGAGTCCAGCCCCAGGCCGGTGTTGAACAGCGGCGCCTCCGGATCGATGTCGGCGGGTTGGACGTCTTCCAGGTTCAGGCTTTCGACCAGGAGTTCGGCCAGTTCACGTTCGGCAGCGGTTTGCGAGGACATCCAGAGGTTCCAGGGTAAGGGTCGGGCAGGCGTCGGAACAGGCAATCGACAGCACGCGAGCAGCGATGGTGGCAGGCGGCACATCGAGCCGGCAGTGTACGGTGTCGTACCTGTCGCGCCGAGCGCCCGGCCCGCGGCGCATCTGCCGATCGCCCTGTCCTTGCGGTGGTCGTCATGCGTGGTCTCGGCAGCCAGACAGATGCCCGGGCCGCCGGACAGGCTATCATGACTGCATGACGCTCGCCCGCTGCAGGTTCGTTCCAGGATGACTTCCACCGTTGTTCGCCCCATCCCGACCGCCACGCCGGCAGCCGGGCCGGCCCCCGGACCGGAGTGTCCGGACGTAGTGATCGTTGGCGGCGGACCGGCTGGCTGTGCGGCGGCAATCCTGCTTGCCGAGCTCGGCTGGGCGGTGACACTGCTGGAGAAGGCGCAGCATCCGCGCTTCCATATCGGCGAATCGTTGCTGCCGATGAACATGCCGATCCTCGAGCGCCTGGGCGTGCTGGACCAGGTACGCAGCATCGGCGTGCTCAAGCGCGGCGCGGACTTTCCCAACGACGCCGGCGGCTACAACACCTTTCGCTTCTCCCACGCGCTCGACGCCAAGGCCGACTTCGCCTTCCAGGTGCCGCGCGCGCAGTTCGACGAGGTGCTGTTCAAGCGCGCGCGCGCAGCAGGCGTGGATGCGCGCGAGCAGGTCACCGTCGAACAGGTGGACCTGGACGGGGAGCAACCGCTGCTGCAGGCGCGCACCGCCGACGGCCGGATCCAGCAATTCCGTCCGCGGTACCTGCTCGATGCCAGTGGCCGCGATACCTTCCTGGGCAACCGGCTCAAGCTCAAACGCGCCAATGCCAAGCACCAGTCCGCAGCACTCTTCAGCCATTTCCGCGGGGTTTCCCGGCGACCGGGCGAGGATGCCGGCAACATCAGCATCTACCGGCACGCGCATGGCTGGATGTGGCTGATTCCGCTGCCCGACGACATCATGAGCGTGGGAGCGGTCTGCTACCCCGAGTACATGAAGACCCGCAAGGGCGACAGCGAGGGGTTTTTGATGCGCACGCTGGCGCTCAACCCCGAGGTCACCGCGCGCATGGCCGGTGCCGAACGGGTGGCGCCGGTGCACGCCACCGGCAACTACGCCTACGAATGCACACGCATGGCCGGGCCGCGCTGGCTGATGCTGGGCGATGCCTATACCTTCGTCGACCCGATGTTCTCCTCCGGCGTGTTCCTGGCCATGCACAGCGCCGAGCGCGGCGCAGCCATGGTGGACGCGGCGCTGCGCGCGCCGCAGCACGAAGCCAGGCTGCAGCGCAGCCTGCAGCGTGAGCTCAACCGCGGCATCGACGAGTTCAAGTGGTTCATCTACCGCTTCACCTCGCCGACCATGCGCACCCTGTTCGCGCAGCCGCAGAACACCTGGCAGCTGGAGCAGGCGGTGGTGGCGATGCTGGCTGGCGATGTGTTCGACAGCCCCAAGGTCCGCCTGCGCCTGCGTGCGTTCCGCGCCATCTACGCACTCACCACGCTGTCGATGCTGCCGCGTGCCTGGCACTCGTGGCGCCTGCGTCGCCGCCAGGCCAGGCTCGGTTTCGACGGCGACACCCTGCAACGAGACAGTCAATGACCGCTTCCCCGGCCCACACCGCCCAGCCACTGCGCCATCCCCGCCTGCAGGTCGATTACGTCGACCGGACCGACCCGGCCGCGCTGCTGACCGATCCGCAGGTGCTGGCAGTCTTCGGCTTCGGCGCAGCGGCGCCACGCCTGCTCGACCCGCGCTACCTGCGCGTGCCGCTGCAGCCGTACCAGGCCGATGTGCTGGAAGTGTGGCGCACCGATGCACCGGTGCGCAGCGGTCGCGATGGCAACATCGCCTGGGCCAGCGACGGCCGCCTGCAATTCGGGGTGATCGAGATCGACGAGCAGGACGTCGATATCGAACATGCCGCCGCCAAGGCCTATGCCGAGATCACCGCCTTCGTCGGCCGCAGCGATACGCCGCGCCTGCTGCGCATCTGGAACTACCTAGATGCGATCACCCTGGGCAGCGGCGACCGCGAGCGCTATCGCCAGTTCTGCGTGGGCCGCGCACGCGGCCTGGGCGCGTTCGATACCGCACAGCTGCCGGCCGCGACCGCGGTGGGCCGTTGCGACGCCGAACGTATCATCCAGATCTACTGGCTGGCCGCCACCGATGCGGGCACTCCGCTGGAAAATCCGCGCCAGGTCAGCGCCTACCACTACCCGCGCCAGTACGGCCCGCAGCCGCCGAGCTTTGCGCGCGCCATGCTGCCACCGGCCGGCAGCGACATGCCGTTGTTGCTCTCGGGCACCGCCGCGGTGGTCGGTCATGCCTCGATGCATACCGGCCAATTGCTGGCGCAACTGGAAGAAACCTTCGCCAATTTCGATGCGCTGCTCGGTGCCGCTCGTGCGCATGCGCCGGCACTGCCCGCGCAGTTCGGCGCTGGCACCCGGCTGAAGGTGTATGTGCGTGAGCAGGAGGATCTACCCAGGGTCGCCCAGGCACTGGACGCACGTTTCGGCGATGCGGTCCCGCGCCTGCTGCTGCACGCGGTGATCTGCCGCGACGAGCTGGCGGTGGAGATCGATGGGGTGCATGGGTAGCTATTGGCTACATCGTGCTGGTCCCACGCTGGCAACACCGCCGTCAGCCTCCACGACAAGTTCCCTCGGTGCATTGACTACCGTGGATGACCACTCACGCGCCCATTGCATGACCAGGGCATCGGCACGCGTCAAATCAGCAGGGCTCGCGTGCTGCTGGAGCCAAGCGATGTTGTCGTCAATCACGACGCGTGTCTGCGCGGGAGACTTGGCGGGTAGCAGTTCTCCTGCGCGCCGGTAGAGCGCAAGTGAGCGCGCAACATCCGGTTTTACGACTTGCGCCAGAAAAATGCGAGTGCCGCTATCGCGGCGAGGCGAATATGCTGCAGCCAGAACAAGGGATGTCCTCAAATCTCCGTTCGCAGAGGCTTGTAATGCCATGCTTTCCGCCTCACGACGGTAACGCGCCAGTTCTGGCACTGCTTCCAGTAGATCGCGAAATTTGAAGGCGTTGCCCACCGAGTAGTTTGCCAGGGCCGCCGTCTGTCCCGCCAAGGCCCCCTGCCGCCACAGGGCTATGCGCTCTGCGGGCGAAAGTCGAGGAGCGCCCTCGCACTGTTCTAGCGCGCCCAGCAGGCTATCGCCAATCGCCTTCAGCGAAGCCTCTCGTGCAGCCACAGCATGCTGCTCCGCCACGCTTGCGGTGCGTCGCGCCCGATCCAGCTGCCACATTTGCTCATCGTATGAGGCAGCTTGCTCGTAAAGGTTCTCGCAACGTTGGGATTCCGCCGCCAATCGGCAAGCAGCACGAGGATCACCCATGTCGGCACGGCGGCGTAAATCAACAAAGATGGCGCGCAAGGGCGTGCCAAGCGGCGGTAGCGGCGTTGCACTCACATCGAGCTGGACGGGCGCTGGCTGCTTCACAGGCAAGGATGTTGATACGGCCGTTGATCTAGCAGTGTCGTTCCTATTGGTTGCTTCAAACAGAACTACGCCCAAACCTCCCAGACAGCCTGCGAGTGCGAGTGCAGCTGCCAAACGTCGCTTTTTCATCTTGAGCATCCTCTCGACACCCACACCGAGCAGCCTGCCTGGTATCGCTCAGCCGTTGAGCAGGCCCAGCACCAGATCACGCGGCAGCTTGCCGGTTTCGTTGCGTGGCAGCACTGCGAGCTTGCGCAGGCGGCGTGGCAGGAAGACCGGATCCACGCTGGCGCGCAGGCCGGCGAGGATCTGCGCCTCGTCCAGGGTCGGGGCGACCACCAGGGCGGCAATGCGGCCGACGGCCTGCCCGGATTCGGGTGCCAGTTGCACCATGATGCCGTCGACCACGCCGGGGATGGCGAGCAGGCGGCGGGTGAGATCGGCCAGCGAGGCACGCTTGCCGGCGATTTCCAGCAGATCGGCCTGGCGTCCACGCACCTGGAAGCGGCCGTCTTGTGCAACGTCCATCATGTCGGCCAGCAACACCGGCGTCGCCAGATGCGGCGCATGGACCAGGGTGCCGGCGCCCTGGGTTTCCAGGCGCACGCCGGGCAGCGGTGTCCAGGCCGCTTCCAGCGCAGTGCGACGCACCGCGAACACGCAGGTTTCGGTGGAGCCGAACATCTCGCGAACTTGCCCGCCAAAGCGCGCTTCGGCTGCCGCGGCGATCTCCTGCGCCAGCGGTGCAGTGGCCGAAACGATGCCCACCAGCGGCGGCAACACCACGCCCGATTCGACCAGCGCGCGCAGATGCACGGGCGTGGTCACCAGTACCCGCGGCTCCGGAACCTCGGACAAGGCGCGTGCCACGTCGTCCGGAAAGAACGGCCTCCCGGCGTGCACCGCCAGGGTGGTCACCATCGGCAACAGCACCGACAACTCCATGCCGTACATGTGCTGCGGCGGCACCGTGGCCACCACGTGCGGCACCGCGTCGGTGTGCGCCCACAGGCTTTGCAGCGCGACCAGATCCTGCCGGGTACTGGTCAGGAAGCTGCCCCAGGTCTTGGGATTGGGCTGCGGGCTGCCGGTGCTGCCGGAGGTGAAACCGATCGCCACCAGGGCGTCGTCGGCCAGCTGCGGTATCGGGCCGTCGGCCTGCGGCAGCTCGGCGGGCAGTTGCCAATAGCGTGGCGGCGCCAGCTCCAGCGCCAGATCGCCCAGGCAATAGGCATCGGCATGCCGCGCCTGCACTTCGCCAACCACGGCCGGCGCGCGCGAGGACGGCAGCAGCGACACCTGCCCGCGCAACGCGCAGGCATAGAAGGCCACCATGAACCGGTAGCGGTCTTCGCACAGGTTCACCGCATGACGCCCCTCGGGCAATTGCTGTGCCAGACCGTGCACGTGCGCGATGAAGGTTGCCAGATCGACCGACTGCCCCGCGCGCCACGCCAGCGGCCGGCCGGGCGCGCCGACGGCCATGGGGTGGGAAACAGCAGAAGCAGACGGGCTGGGCATGTGCATCGACAATCGCAAAAGCGCGCTAGCTTGGCCGCCACCCGGGCCGCTGGCAAGTCGGGAGCTTCCCGGTCGCTGCTGCGGCAACGCTACGCTGCAACCATCGCGGCCAGGCGAGCGATAGCCAAGCCCAGGACGGTGGTGGCGCGCAGGACCGGGCGCACTGGCGCACGCCGCCCGGCAGCGCATGCCATGCAGGGATTGGGGATTGGGGATTGGGGATTGGGGATTGGGGATTGGGGATTGGGGATTGGCGTTTAGTGTCGATGGATGTTGGTGTCGATGCGCCAGCGCTTTCGCATCGCAGCGTCGGCGTCATTGCCAACGCAGGTCCCAGGGCTGCCGCCAGACATCGCAGGGCTCGTTGCGCGGGGCGTGTACGCCACCGGAAGCGGTCACTCTGGCGCAGCCCGTCTCCCGGATGCAGGCCACATGGCGGCATCGTGTGACGCACCCACCGCACTGCCTACCGCGGCGACCGCGCGCAATAGTCGCGCTCGCCTCGTGATTTCGCCGCATGTCGCCGCCGACGTATCCCACGCATGACCTGTGGCCCAAGCCCCTGGCGCGGGCGAACTGCTAGGCTTGCCCGCTCTCCGTTGCGCCCAGTTGTCTCCGATGCCCAGACTGTTGCCATTGACCCTCCTGCTGCTGGCCGCCACCGCGCATGCGCAATCTGCCGCACCGCTCGCCATCGAACAGGTGATGGCCGATCCGGACTGGATCGGGCCGTCGGTCGAGCAGGCATGGTGGCAGTGGGACGGCAAACAGGTGCAATACCTGCTCAAGCGCAACGGCAGCCCGGTACGCGACACCTATCGGCAGGGCGTCGAGAGCGCCGCCGCCGAACGCGTCGCCGATAGCGCGCGTGCCGGCCTGGATGCAGCCAACCCCAGCTACGACGCTACCCGCCAGCGCATGCTGTTCGCGCGCAACGGCGACATCTTCCTGCGCGATCTGCGCTCGGGCGCGCTCACCCAGCTGACCCGCAGCAACGAGATCGAATCGCGCCCGCAGTTCGCCAGCGATGGCGGTGCGATCTGGCGTGCAGGCAACAACTGGTACCACTGGCGCGCCGACGGCGGCACCGCGCAGGTCGCCGTGGTCAAGGCCGAGCGCGACCCCAATGCCGCGCCCAAGGCCGATACGTTGCGCGAGCAGCAACTGGCCACCCTGGCGACGCTGCGGCGCGACCGCGAACAACGCGATGCGCTGCGCACCCAGGAAGATGCCTGGCGCCGTGCCGATGCCACCCGCGCCGCCGCGCCGGTGTACCTGGGCGATGAAGTGGAGATCGTCGACAGCGCCTTGTCGCCGAACGGCCGCCATCTGCTGGTGGTCACCCAGGCCAAGAATGCCGAAGAGGGCCAGGCCGGCAAGATGCCCAAGTACGTCACCGAATCCGGTTACGAGGAATTCCAGGAAGTGCGTACCCGCGTGGGCCGCAATGCGCCGGTCGCGCACACGCTGTGGCTGGTGGATGTCACCGCCGGCAGCGCGCGGCAACTGTCCTTCGACGCGCTGCCGGGCATCGCCACCGATCCGCTGGCAAGCCTGCGCAAGGCCGCCAAGCGCGATGCGCTCAAGGGTAACCGCGCGGTGCGGGTGGAAAGCGATGGCGATGGCAGCGGTCCGGCGGTGCACTGGAGCGACGACGGCCGCAACGTGGCGGTGGAGCTCCGCGCCACCGACAACAAGGACCGCTGGATCGCCAGCGTGGATCTGGACGCGGCCAAGCTGCAGCCGCGCCACCGCCTGAGCGATGGCGCCTGGATCAATTGGGACTTCAACGATTTCGGCTGGCTGCCCGACA
Organism: Xanthomonas sp. NCPPB 3582; assembly: GCF_041475735.2. Classification (NCBI taxonomy): domain Bacteria; kingdom Pseudomonadati; phylum Pseudomonadota; class Gammaproteobacteria; order Lysobacterales; family Lysobacteraceae; genus Xanthomonas; species Xanthomonas sp. NCPPB 3582. The sequence goes on along the minus strand of NZ_CM192968.1, from coordinate 328,129 downwards.
ACCGCACGCTATGGCTGCTGTCCGAAGAATCCGGCTATTCGCAGCTGTACACGATCGAAGGCAACGGCAAGCCGCGCCAGCGCACACGCGGCAAGTGGGAGGTCTCCAAGCCGGTGGCTGATGCCGACGGCAGCGGCATGTACTTCCTGTGCAACCAAAAATGGCCGGGCGATTACGAGGTGTGCAAGCTCGACCTGCGCACCGATCAGCTCACCGAAGTGACCGCCTTCAATGGCGTGGAAGACTTCAGCCTCTCGCCGAACGGGCAGCAGCTGTTGGTGCGTTACTCCGGTGCGTATCTGCCACCGCAGCTGGCGGTGGTGCCGGCCGCCGGGGGCCAGGCCAAGGTGCTCACCGATACGCGCACGCCCGCATTCAAGGCGCAGTCGTGGATCGCACCGCAGTACGTGCAGGTGCCGTCCAAGCATGGCGCCGGCACGGTCTGGGGCAAGTACTACGGCCCGCAGACGCCCGAGCCAGGCAAGCAGTATCCGGTGGTGATGTTCGTGCACGGCGCCGGCTACCTGCAGAACGTGTCGCAACGCTATACGCCGTATTTTCGCGAGCAGATGTTCCACAACCTGCTGGTGCAGCAAGGCTATATCGTGCTGGATCTGGACTACCGCGCCTCCGAAGGCTACGGCCGCGACTGGCGCACGGCGATCTACCGCAACATGGGCCACCCGGAGCTGGAAGACTACCTGGACGGCCTGGACTGGCTGGTGGCCACCAAGCAGGGCGATCGCAGCCGCGCCGGCATCTATGGCGGTTCCTACGGCGGTTTCATGACCTACATGGCGCTGTTCCGCAGCCCCGGCACGTTCAAGGCAGGCGCGGCACTGCGTCCGGTCGGCGACTGGATGCAGTACAACCACGAGTACACCTCCAACATCCTCAACACGCCCGAGCTCGATCCGCAGGCCTACCAGACCTCCTCGCCGATCAACTATGCCGACGGGCTGCAGGACCATCTGCTGATCGCCCACGGCATGATCGACGACAACGTGTTCTTCAAGGACTCGGTGGACATGACGCAGAGGCTGATCGAGCTGCACAAGGACAACTGGCAGGTAGCGCCGTATCCACTGGAACGTCACGGCTTCACCCGCGCCGATGCGTGGCTGGACGAGTACAAGCGCATCCTCAAGTTGTTCAACGAACAGGTGAAACCGCAGCGCTGAGCGGCTGCTGCACCCGTCGCAAGATGGACGCAGCGGGCGCTCGGAGAACCGGCCCTCGCGTCTGCGGCTGTGGCCTTGCACGCAGGAAACTGCGCCTGCCGTGCAGGCCACGCAGGTTGCGAACCGCTTCGACCAGCACCGCCGTCGTTTGCCCTGGCAACGTGGCCCGCGCGCAGACACGGGCCGGCCGCGGGCGCCGTGCAAGCGGATGCCGCGTTGCTGTGCGCTCACCTGCCGGTACGCCATTGGCTCTAAGAGCAGCTAGCAAAACTACTGCGCGGCCGCCAGGCGGGCGCGGTCGGTGCTCGGAATCGGCATGTACCACTCGTACACTGCGGTTCCTCCGCGCCGTCCGCACCCATCTGACGACCGCTCGCTACATTTTGTTAGCCGCTCTAAGCTTGGCGTCAGGATCGGCATAGCAATGCTGCGTTCGCGCACCGCTGTACCGGCCTGCCGCATGCCCGCTGCGCCGCCGGCGTGGTGGCGATGACCAACGACGCTGGCGCACATGAGGAGATGCGATGGGCCTGTGGGACCGTTTGTTTGGGCGCAAGACCGCTGCGGCGCAGGCGCCGCGCACCGAGCCCACCGTGACACCCGCCGCTGGCGAGGAAGACCCAGCGCAGGCGGTCGACATCGATCCGGCCCTGCAGCCTGCGCTGGCCGCATTCCAGCGAGGCGATCACGTTGGCGCCTACGACGCGGCGCAGGCGCAGTTGCAGGCAGGGGCCGACGCACAGCGGCTGTGCGCGTTGTCGCTGAGCGCACTGGACCGCTACCGCGAGGCCTATCCGTACTGGCTGGCGCTGTACGAACTGGAGCCCACCGCGCACAACGCGTTGCAGCTGGCCACCACCGCGGTGATGTGCAACGAGATTGCGCGCGGCGAGCAGTGGCTGCTGACCTTCGACGATCTCAATGCGCAGGAACGGGCGACCTCCCCGGCCACCGCGCGCACCAGCTTCCTGACCGCGCTGACCCGCGCCGGCCATGGTGCGCATGCCCTCCCGCATCTGGAGTGGCTGCGCGAGGCATATGCAGGCATGTCGATCACCGACAGTCATTTCCTGTATGTGCGTGGCCTGCCGTTCCTGGAGGTTTTTCTCGAGCGCAGCACCCCGCTGCTGCGCCAGTGCCTGCCGGCCGATGCCCTGCCCGGCTGGTACGCACAGCTGCAGCCTGCGCTGGACCCGCCGGGGCAGGCTGCGGTCGCTGCGCATATCGCATCCCTGCAATGAACGCGACACGGCGCGTAGCACCGCAGCCGCACGGCGGATTCGTCTCGCCGCTGGCATGGGTGTCGTTGTTGCTGGGCGTGGTGAGTGCGCTGGCCAACCTGTTGCAGATCGTGCTGATCGCGCTGACGCCGGATGCAGCATCGCTGGGGCTGCCCGAAGGCATCACCCTGCCGCGCTCCTGGCAATGGCTGATCGACCATGCGCTGTCGCTCTCTGTTGCCGGCGTGGTGCTGTCGGCCGCCTTCGCGTGGTTGAGCTGGGCGCTGCTGCAACGGCGCGAATGGGCAAGAGTCGGTTTCGTGGTGGTGCTCGTGGTGACCGGCCTGCTCAATTTCGGCGGGCTGGCGTTGATCGGACCGTTGTTCGACGGCGTGCAGACGTTACTACCCGCCGATGTGCTGCAGAGCCCGGAATGGCCACAGATGCAGGCACGTTTGCAGGCAACCCGGCAGATGGCGTTCATCCTCACCGGCCTGGGCGTCGTGGCAATCGGCTGCGTACACGCAGCAGTGGCATGGCGGCTGTGCACGCCATCCGTTCGCGCGGAGTTTTCCCAGGCGTAGTGGCTGCAGCAGCGCACCGGTCACCGGCCGCGAATGTCCTTGCCAACGACGGTCAGGGCATGACGTCTTCGACATTCAGCGTCTCGCGCCTGGGCGCAGACCGGGCCCTGCAGCAAAGGCGCTGATGATCCGCTCTCGGCCTGATCTGCCAGTATTGCGCCATCAGGTAGCGACGACTGCATCGTGCGTATCGCGATCGCTTTGTTATCTTCAGGTCTGGTCGAGGGCGCGGCGCCCTCACCGCGTCGCAGCTTGCTGGTCGCTGTTGAGCCATGCAGACCGACCAATTCGACTGGTCCTTGCCCGCCCACCGTCGCGGGACCCTTGGCGGCATGGATGCCGCCACGGAGCTTACATGGACGTACTTGCAGCGTGTCCTGCGATGGTAGGCGGGCAAGGGCCCTGCAGCCAACCTGCAGATCAGTTGCTCTTCCGCTCTTCCGCTCTTCGGCCAAGCATCAACCCGCCACATCGCCCTGCGACAAACTGGCGCGTTTGGGTGGGCGCACCGGCCGCGATGCACCGCTTAGAATTGGGCCATGAACGAATTCGACCGTGTACGCGATTATCTGACCGACCTGCAGGACCGTATCTGCGCCGCGGTGGAAGCCGCCGATGGACGGGCGCGCTTCTCCGAAGACCTGTGGCAGCGCGAGGAAGGTGGCGGCGGGCGCACCCGCATCCTGCGCGATGGCGCAGTGTTCGAACAGGCCGGCATCGGCTTTTCGGACGTCTCCGGCACCCGCTTGCCGCCCTCGGCCAGTGCGCACCGGCCCGAGCTGGCCGGTGCCACCTGGCGCGCCTGCGGCGTATCGCTGGTGTTCCACCCGCACAATCCGCACGTGCCGACCACGCACATGAACGTGCGCTACTTCCGCGCCGAACGCGATGGCGAGGTGGTCGCGGCCTGGTTCGGCGGCGGCTTCGACCTGACCCCGTTCTACCCGGTAGACGAGGACGTGCAGCACTGGCACCGCACCGCGCAGACGCTGTGCGCCCCGTTCGGCGAAGGGCGCTATGCCGCGCACAAGCGTTGGTGCGACGAATACTTCTTCCTGCGCCACCGCAACGAAACCCGCGGCGTGGGCGGGCTGTTCTTCGACGACCTGGGCCAGGACTTCGAGCGCGACTTTGCGTATCAGCAGGCAGTGGGCAATGGCTTCCTGGATGCCTACATGCCGCTCGTGCAGCGCCGCAAGGACACCGCGTTCGGCGAGCGCGAGCGCGAGTTCCAGCTGTACCGGCGCGGGCGCTACGTGGAATTCAACCTGGTCTACGACCGCGGTACCCTGTTCGGGCTGCAGAGCGGCGGGCGCGCCGAGAGCATCCTGATGAGCCTGCCGCCGCGGGTGCGCTGGGAATACGGCTACAGCGCCGAGCCCGGTAGCGCCGAGGCACGCTTGCTGGACTATCTGGTTCCGCGCGACTGGCTGGGTTGATCGCCCGCATCGCGGCAAGGCGCTCAATCCATTGCCGCGATGCGATCGGTCCGGCACCTGGTCGCTGCCGGTATCGGCTCGCGTCCCGGCACGCGGCATCGATCGCGATCCATTGCTTTCGTATTCCTTTCAGTTAAACCTGAATTGGGAAAATGAAACGCTGTGTTGATTGATTGAATTAATCGCGCCTATTTAAATTTGTGATTAATCTTCGCCGCTTCGCATTCGGCAGCGCCATGCTGCGTCGCGCAATGGGCGGATGTTGCTGAAGCGCCCGGAAAATAAAAAGCCCCGCAGACCAGGGGGAGGTCGGCGGGGCCAGGGAACGGAAACTTGGGGAGGAGTTTCCGCTCCGAGATCTGCTCCAGGGGATGGGAGAGATCTACCGACAGGCGTTGCGCCCGTCGAGGGATATAACACCATTTTCTACATTGATGGATCGTGAAGATGACTGTTAAAAAAATGTAGAATTTAGCGATTATTCATTCCCTCAAACCAGCCCGATTCGGATTATGTTTGAGTGTTGTATGGCTGGTCTGCGCATTCAGCATATCAGCGCATATCGCCGCGTCAGTGCGCCTGGTCCCAGTTATCGCCAATGCCCGAATCCACCACCAGCGGCACGCGCAACTCGGCGGCGGCGGCCATGCGCGTGGTGACTTCGGCCAGCAGCGTGTCGACGAAATCGATGTCTGCTTCGAACACCAACTCATCGTGCACTTGCAGGATCATCTTCGCGCGTTGTGCGTGGCCGGCGATCCAGCCATCCACGCGGACCATCGCACGCTTGATGATGTCCGCTGCGGTGCCCTGCATCGGTGCGTTGATGGCGGCGCGCTCGGCACCGGCGCGCTGGCCCTGGCTGCCGGCGTTGATGAAGTCCAGATACAGCCGGCGGCCGAACACGGTTTCCACGTAGCCGGTGTCGCGCGCCTGCTGGCGCGTGATTTCCATGAAGTCGCGCACGCCCGGATAGCGGCTGAAGTACAGCGCGATGTAGTCCTGCGCTTCGCCACGGCCGATGCCGAGCTGGCGGGCCAGGCCGAAGGCGCTCATGCCGTACATCAGGCCGAAGTTGATCGCCTTGGCGGCGCGGCGCTCATCCCCGCTGACGGTGTCGATGGTGCGGCCGAAGACTTCCGCGGCGGTGGCGCGGTGCACGTCGGCACCGGACTCGAACGCGCCCACCAGCCCTGGGTCGCCGGACAGGTGGGCCATGATGCGCAGCTCGATCTGCGAATAGTCGCAGGCGATCAGCTTGCGCCCGGGCGGGGCGACGAAGGCGCGGCGGATGCGGCGGCCGTCCTCGGTGCGGATCGGGATGTTCTGCAGGTTGGGATCGGATGAAGACAACCGCCCGGTGGCGGCGCCGGCCTGGTGGTAGCTGGTGTGCACGCGCCCGGACTGCGGGTGGATCATCTCCGGCAGTTTGTCGGTGTAGGTGCTGCGCAGCTTGGCCAGGCCACGGTACTCCAGGATCACCCGCGGCAGTTCGTGCTGGTCGGCGATGGCTTCCAGCGCCTCCTCGTTGGTCGAGGGCTGGCCCTTGGGCGTCTTGACCACCGCCGGCAGCTTGAGTTCGTCGAACAGCAGCGCTTGCAGCTGCTTGGGCGAATCCAGGTTGAAGCTGCGCCCGGCCAGCTCGGTGGCCTTCTGCTGGGCGGCGAGCATGCGCTTGGACAGGTCCGCGCTCTGGCGGCGCAGTTCGGCCGCATCCACGCACACGCCATTGGCCTCGATGCGCGCCAGCACGCTCACCAGCGGCATCTCGATCTCGCGGTAGACGCGCTCCAGGCTGGGCTCGTCGGCCAGGCGCTTGCCCAGCACCTGGTGCAGGCGCAGGGTGATGTCGGCGTCTTCGGCCGCGTAGCGGGTGGCGTCTTCCAGGCTGACGTGGGCGAAGGGGATCTGCTTGGCGCCCTTGCCGCAGATGTCTTCGTACTTGACGGTGTCGTAGCCCAGGTAGCGCTTGGCCAGGCTGTCCATGTCGTGGCGGGCGCTGCCGGAGTTGAGCACGAAGCTCTCCAGCAAGGTGTCGTCGGCGTAGCCGGCCAGCTCCACGCCATGCCGGCGCATCACGTGCAGGTCGTACTTGCCGTGCTGGCCGAGCTTGCGCACGGCCGGGTCGGTGAGCAGCGGTGCCAGCTGCGCCAGTGCCTGGCTGCGATCGAGCTGGGCCGGGGCGCCGGGGAAGTCGTGGCCGAACGGCAGGTAGGCGGCCTGGCCGGGCTCGGCGGCGACGCTGAGCCCGATCAGGTTGGCCTGCAGCGCGTCCAGGCTGTCGGTTTCGGTATCGAAGGCGAACTGCCCGGCCGCACGCAGGCGCGCGATCCAGCTGTCCAGCTGTTGCTGGGTCAGGATGGTCTCGTACTGGCCAGGCGCGGCCAGTGCCGGATCGATCTCCACCGGCGCGCTGGCCGGGCCGGAGACGAAGCCGGTACCGCGGGCGCGGCCGGGTTCGGTGCGGGCCACCGCCATCGCTTCGGTCTGCACGCCAGCGGCAGCGGCGCCACCGAGTTCGCGCAGCGCCTGGCTGAAGCCGTAGCGGGCATACAGCGCGGCCAGCGCCTCGGTATTGGGCTCGCGCAGCTCCAGTGCGCGCGGGCCGCTGGCCAGCACCACGTCGGTCTTGATGGTGACCAGTTCGCGGTTGAGCGGCAGCCGCGGCAAGGCGGCGCGCAGGTTGTCGCCGATCTTGCCCTTGATCCTGTCGGCGTTGGCGATCACGCCGTCGAGCGAGTCGTATTCGGCCAGCCATTTGGCGGCGGTCTTGGGGCCGCACTTTTCCACACCGGGCACGTTGTCGATGGCATCGCCCATCAGCGCCAGCAGGTCCACGATCTGGTCGGGGCGCACGCCGAACTTGGCGATCACCGCCGCGTCCGAATCCATGCGGCTGCCGCTCATGGTGTTGACCAGCTCCACGCCCGGGCGCACCAGCTGGGCGAAGTCCTTGTCGCCGGTGGAGATGGTGACGCTCAGGCCGTCGGCGGCGCCCTGCAGCGCCAGCGTGCCGATCACATCGTCGGCCTCCACGCCGTCGATGCGCAGGATGTCGATGCCCAGCGCATGCACGATGTCGCACATCGGCTGCACCTGCGCGCGCAGGTCGTCGGGCATCGACGGGCGGTTGGCCTTGTAGTCGGCATACAAGTCATCACGGAATGTCTTGCCGGGCGCATCCACCACGAACGCGACGTAGGCCGGGCGCTCCTTCAAGGTGGCGCGCAACATGTTGACCACGCCGAACAAAGCGCCAGTGGGCTCGCCCTGGGCATTGGTCAGCGGCGGAAGCGCGTGGAACGCGCGATACAGGTAACTGGACCCGTCGATCAGGACTAATCTGCTCATGGCCCGATTCTACGCTGCACGCCCACGCCACATCCGGCCGGCGCATACTCGGCGGCGACCTCACACGGACCATCACGATGAAGAGAGCATGTCTTTTTTTGCTGCCGCTGTTGCTGCTTAGCGGCTGTGCGACCACCTCCGGCGGCACTGCCGGCGACGGCATCCCGGCCGGTGCCGATGTCACCAGCAAGACCATGGGCAATGGCGACAAGGTGGACGAATACCGCGTCAACGGTCAGCTGGAAATGGTGCGGGTCACGCCGGCACGCGGCGCGCCGTATTTCCTGTACGACCGCGACCACGATGGGCACACCGACGCGGAGAAGGACAAGGTCAACAAGGTGTATTGGCAGCTGTATAGCTGGTGATTCGGGATCCGGGATTGGGGATTGGCAACCGCTGGGGCTTGCGTGCCTCTGGTGGCGGTGCGCCGACCTGATGCGGTGCGATTGCCCGCGGGATTGGGCAATCGGCTAAGAAGCCGCGACAGCGGGGCCATCGCGGCCTGCGCTGCGCGTGCAGGCACGCCTGCCGTGGGTCACGCAGCCCAAGGTCCGTCGGTCGGCTCGTCCCGCTGCTTGCCACGCGGCTGTCGGTTGGCCTGGGCGCAAGGCTCAGCCGTTGTCCAGCGGGCCGGTGACGCGTTGCAGGTCGTCGATGCCGGCCGGGGCCAGTTCCTTCATCAAGGCCAGGAAGTCGCAGCCCACCAGGCGCTGCGCGCGGCGCAGCAGCATGGGGACCGGGCTGGAAGGCTCGCAGCGCGCGTAGTAGGCGCAGATCTCGTCCAGGCGGCGCAGCACATCGTCCGGGCCGGCAATGGCGCCGGGCGGGCGGGCGCTGCTGCCGTGCGCCACCTCGCTGCCCTCGCCTGCCGGCGTCGCATCGGCCTCCGGGGTTGCGGCGGTGGTGGCGCCACCATCGCGGGCCTGCCAATGCGGCAGCACGAAGCGCTCCAGTTCGCGCAGGTCGGCCAGCAGCGGGCGCAGGTCCGGCGCGGCGGTGCCCAGGCGTTCGGTCAGCAGGGCGTCGATCGCGCGCGCGCGCGCCAGCGCCTCGGTGATGGCCTGGGCGGAGGCGGCCAGGGTCTCGGGCGCGCAATCCAGGCAGCAGGCTTCGATCTCGGTCAGGCTGGGGCCGCTTTGGCCGTCGGGGAGCTTGATGCTGCCGTTGGCCACGCGCAGGTCGCGCAGGCTGAAACGGCCCAGCCGCGGCGACTGCACGAAGGCGGTGGTGCGCAACGCGCCGAGCAGGCCCATGGGGTCGCTCAGGCCGACCAGGGCGTTGACGCGCGCGGTGGGGTCGTTGTCGTCGTCGGCATCCAGCTGCGGGTGCACGCTGTCCCAATGCTGCTCCAGCAGGCCGTGGATCAGCGCCAGTGTGTCGGCCCATCCGGGCAGCCCGCGCAGGCGCAGCCAGGCGGCGCCGAGCCGGCTGGCCACGCGCAGGTCGCGGCTGCGCCGGCTCAATTCCAGCGCCAGCGCCTGCACCTTGTCCCAATCGGGTTCCTCGGCGGCGATGACGGCATCGCCCAGGCTGCGCTCGGCACGGATGGCCGAGTCGCGTTCCAGGCGCAGGAAGTCCGGGTCGTACTCCAGGTCCGGGCCGGCCGGCGCGTCGTCGCTGACCGGTGCGAGCAGGGTCTGCAGGGTGCTGTCGTCGTGCATGGCATGGGCTCCGTCGGGGATGCCGCCGCGGCGAGGCGGCGGCGGGGCGATCACTGGGGCGTGCAGACCGCGTCCGGATCGCCGGCATCGCAGGCCGGCTGCTGGTCGTCGGGCAGGCGCAGCCCCGGGCGAACCAGGCCGAACGCACGGTACGGGGTGCCCGACGCGGACAGATCGACAAAGGCGATGGTGCGGCTGGCCGAACTCTGCGCGCGGCCGGCGAAGGCGGAGGCCGGCACGTTGAAGCTGGAGCCGCCGCTCAGGTCCAGCAGGCCGCCACCGGCGGTGGTGGCATTGAAATAGGCAGGCGGCGCGCCGACGAATCCGATGGTCTGGGTGCCGGTCCCGATCAGGTAGATCGGATCCTGCTGGGTACCGATGCGCCCGGTGGCCGAGAAGCTGCCGGTGCCATCGCGCAGCGTGGCGCGTCCTTCCTGCAGCAGATCGCCGCGCACCGACAGCGACAGCGCGGCGTTGCCGGCATCCACGCTGTAGATGCTGCCGTTGGACAGCACCAGGGTGAGGTCGCCGGCATTGGTCAGGCTGAAGCCGTTGCTGGCGGTGAAATCGCCCAGGCGCACCACGCGGTTGTCGATGAAGCTGCCGGTATCGCCCAGCGCCACCGGCCCGCCGGCAGTGCCGCCGAGCAGGTTGGCGCTGAGCGTGCTGCCGGCGCGCTGGCGGATACCGGCCGCGGCCTGCAACCAGGTGGTGGCGCCGTTGAGCTGTCCGTCCAGCACTAGGCCGCCGCCGCTGCCCAACCGCAGCAGGCTGCCGCCATCCACGCGCCCGCTGACCTGCAGCGTGGTGGCGCTGAACACGTCCAGGCCCTGCGCACTGAAATCGCCCAGCGTACCGATGGCATTGCCGGCGCCGGTCAGCGTGGCCGCACCGGCGGCACTGCCGCTGAGTTGCGCTGCGCGCAGGCTGCCGGCACGCTGGGTGATCGCACCACCGCTACGCAGGCTGAGCGTGCCGGCACTGGTGATGTCGTGTGCGAGCAGCGTGGCACCGCCGCTGCCCAGCGTTACGCTGCTGCCGCTGATCGCGCCACTGCTGGACAGCTGGCCGCCGGCCTGCAGGTTCACCGCACCGCTGGTTTGCGCGGCGGCAGCCAGGTCGTTGCGATCGGCCAGGGCGATACTGCCGCCACTGGCCTGCACGCTGCCCTGGAAATCGTTGCCGGCATCGGTGAGCACGATGGCGGCGGTGCCGGCGTCGAGCACGCTGTTGCCGACGATGGTCAACGCGCCCTGCTGGGTGATGTCGGCGCCGGTGGCGGTCGGGCGCACCACCGCCTGCGCGGTCGGCCCGCCGTTGCTGCCGATCCCGTTACCGCCACTGCGCGCCACCAACGTGCCGCCGATACGGCCCTGGCCCAGGTTCAGGCCGGCACCGCTGGCAACGTCCAACGCTCCCACGTCCAGCGTGTCCAGCGTCAGCCCGTTGCGATCGCGCACACGGGTATCGCCACCGCTCAGGCTGAGGGCCGACTGGAAATCGTTGCCGGCATCGGCCAGCGCGATGGTCGCGCCGGCGCTGTTGATGCGGGTGGCGCCGGTCACGGTCAACGCACCGGTCTGGGTCACCGCACCGCCGTTGCTGGCAGCATCCAGATCGCCATTGACCAGGCCAAAGCCCAGGTTCAATGCGCCATTGCTGGCGACGGTCAAGGCGCCGGTGTCGAGTGCATCCAGGCTGAGCGCATTGGTATCGCGCACCCGCGTGGCGCCGCCGGTCAGCGCGAGCGACCCCTGGAAATCGTTGCCCGCCGCGTTTAGCGTGATCGCGCCGCTGCCGGCGTCCACCACGCTGTTGCCGGCCACCTGCAACGTGCCCGCAGTCTGGGTAATGGCGGCGTTGGTGCTGCGCAGGCTCAACGTGCCGCTGGCGCTGATGCCCTCGCCCAACGCAATCCCGTTGGCGCCGCTGAGCTGCACATCGCCGCCGCGCAAGGCGTGCGTAGTGGTCAGCGCGCTGCCGCGCGCAGTGAGGCTCAGCGCACCGGTACCGACATCGATCGCACTGGCGGGCAGCTGCAAGGCGCCGCCGGCATCCAGCAAGACCGAGGCGTTGCCGCCGCTCTGCAGGGACACGACCTGCAGGTCGTTGCGGTCTACCAGCGCAATGCCGGATCCCGCCACGCTCACTGCACCGGCGAAATCGTTGTTGGCGTTATTCAGCGTGATTGCGCTGCTGCCGGCGTTGAGCGTGCTGGTGCCGTTGATGTCGAGTGCGCCAGCCTGGGTGATGGCGCCGTTGCTGCTGTTGGCAACCAGTGCGCCGTTGACCATGCCCTGGCCGAGGTTCAGTGCGCCGTTGCTGGTGACGGTGAGTGCGCCGGTGTTGAGCGCGCTCAGTGTCAGCGCATTACGGTCGTTGATCTGCACTGCGCCGCCGGTCAGCGTCACCGCGCTCTGGAAATCGTTGTTGCCGGTCAATGCGATGGCCGCCGTGCCGGCGTTCGCGTTGGTGGCACCGCCTGCGGTGAGCTGTCCGCCGGTCTGGTTGATCGCGGCATTGGTGGTGCGCAAGGTCAGGTTGCCGGCGTTGATGTCGTGCGCGAGCGTCAAGCCGTCGCGTGCATCGAGCACGACGTTGCCGCCGCTGAGCGTACCGCCCGTGCTGAAGGCGCTGCCGATGGCGGTCAGGCTGAGGGTGCCGGTTCCAGCAGAGATCGCCGATGCCGGCAGGTTGAGCGTTTGGGCGGTCAACGCGATATTGCCGCTGGTGTTACCGCTGATCGACGAGACCGACAGCGTGTTGGTGTCGCTGACGGTGATGCCGTTGCCGGTCAGGCCGACCGCGCCCTGAAAATCGTTGTTGGCGTTACTCAGCGTGATTGCACCGGTGCCAGCGTTGAGAGTGCTGGTGCCGGAGATGTTGAGTGCGCCGGTCTGGGTGATGGCGCCACCGGTGCTGTTGGCGACCAGTACGCCGTTCACCGTGCCCTGGCCCAGATTCAGTGCGCCGTTGCTGGTGACGGTGAGTGCGCCGGTATTGAGAGCGCTCAGTGTCAGCGCATTACGGTCGTTGATCTGTACTGCGCCGCCGGTCAGCGTCACTGCATTCTGGAAGTCGTTGTTGCCGGTCAGTGCAATGGCGGCGGCGCCGGCGTTTGCACCGGTGGTACCGCTAATCGCGAGTTGGCCGGCGGTCTGGTTGATCGCCGCATTGGTGGTGCGCAGGGTCAGGTTGCCGGCGTTGATGTCGTGCGCGAGCGTCAAGCCGTCGCGTGCATCGAGCACGACGTTGCCGCCGCTGAGGTTACCGCCTGTGCTGAAGGCGCTGCCGGTAGCGGTCAGGCTGAGCGTGCCGGTGCCGGCGGAGATTGCCGATGCCGGGAGGTTGAGCGTTTGGGCGGTCAACGCGATATTGCCGCTGGTGTTACCGCTGATCGACGACACCGACAGCGTGTTGGTGTCGCTGACGGTGATGCCGTTGCCGGCCAGGCCGACCGCGCCCTGGAAATCGTTGTTGGCGTTATTCAGCGTGATGGCGCTGCCGCCGGCGTTGAGAGTGCTGGTGCCGGAGATGTCGAGTGCGCCGGTCTGGGTGATGGCGCCGTTGCTGCTGTTGGCGATCAGTGCGCCGTTGACGGTGCCCTGGCCCAGATTCAGTGCGCCGTTGCTGGTGACGGTGAGTGCGCCGGTGTTGAGCACACTCAGTGTTAGCGCATTACGGTCGTTGATCTGCACTGCGCCGCCGGTCAGCGTCACTGCATTCTGGAAGTCGTTGTTGCCGGTCAGTGCAATGGCGGCGGTGCCGGCGTTCGCGTTGGTGGCACCGCCAACCAGGAGTTGCCCGGCAGTCTGGTTGATCGCGGCATTGGTGGTGCGCAGGGTCAGGGCGTTGTTGGCGCTGATGTCGTTGGCCAAGGTCAGTCCGTCGCGTGCGTCGAGCACGACGTTGCCGCCGCTGAGGTTGCCACCCGTGCTGAAGGCGCTGCCGGTAGCGGTCAGGCTGAGCGTACCGGTGCCGGCGGAGATTGCCGATGCCGGGAGGTTGAGCGTTTGCGCAGTGAGCGCAATGTCGCCGGTGCTGTTGCCGGTGATCGATGACACCGACAAGGTGTTGCGATCGGTCAGGGCGATGCCGTTGCCAGCCAGGCCAACCGCGCCCTGGAAATCGTTGTTCGCATTGTTCAGCGCGATCGTAGCGCTGCCGGCATCCACAGTGGCTGCGCCACCGGCGGTCACTGCACCGGTCTGGGTGATGCCGCCGCTGCCGCTGCGGGCGATCAGCGTGCCGGTAGTGCTGCCCTGCCCCAGGTTCAAGGCGCCGCCGCTGCGCGCGGTCAGTGTGGTGGTGGCGAAGCTGCCGAAGCGCAACGCACCGAGCGCATCGATCTGTACCTGGTCACCGCTGACCGATACCGTGTCGCTGAAGACATTGGATTGGCTGGTCAGCGATACGTCGCCGCTGCCGGCGACGATCTGGGTAGTGCCGTCGACATCGGCCTTGCCGCTCTGCTGGGCGATCAAGGCGTTGTCGGTGGTCAGCCGCAGGTTGCCGCTGGTGTTGACGTCGTGCCGCAGCACCATGCCGGCGCCGGCATTAAGGCTGACATTGCGCCCGCTCAGCGCGCCGTTGGTCAGCAAGGTGCCGCTCTCCGAGCTCAGGCGAAGATCCGCACTGCCGGTATCGATCGCCTGCATCGGCAGGCTGAGCGCGCGGCCTGCGGTCAGCGTGACCGGGCTGTTGCTGCCGCTGCTCAGCGAGGCGATGGACAGGTCGTTGGCGTCGTAGACGGTGATGCCGGTGCCGGTCAGTGTCAGTTGTGCCACGAAGTCGTTGCTGCTGCCTTCCAGCGCAATGGCACCGGTGCCGGCATCGACCGTAGCAAGCGCGCCGGCGGTGATCGCCCCGGCGGTCTGGGTGATGGCCGCGTTGTTGGTGGTCAGGGTCAGGCTGTTGGCGGCGGTGATGTCATGCGCCAGGTTCAACCCGCTGCCACCGTGCAGACGGATCTGGTTGGCGCGCAGCTCGCCGGTGGTGCCGAGCAACCCGCCGTCTGCGGTCAGGCTCAGATTGCCGCTGCCGATGTCGATCGCCTGCACGGGCAGCGACAGTCCGCCACCGGCAGTGAGGGCGACATCGCCGCCGGCTCCGGCGGTCAGTGCGCCGATGCGCAGCGCGTTGCGGTCGCGCACCGAGATGCCGGTGCCGGTCAGCGCCAGCGCGTCCTGGAAATCGTTATCGCTGTTGCCCAGCGCAATGGCGCCGCTGCCCGCGTCCAGCGTCGCCGCACCGGTCAGCGTCAGCGCGCCGCTCTGTCCGATCGTGCCGCCGTTGCTGGACGCGGTCAGGGTGCCACCAATGGTTCCCTGCCCCAGGTCCAGGTTGCCGTGGCTGGCGACGGTGAGTGCACTGGTGCCGAGGCTGCCGAGGTTGAGCGCGTTGCGGTCGTTGATCAGCACCGTGCTGCCGGTGAGCGACAGCGCACCCTGGAAGTCGTTGTTGGTGGCGTTCAAGGTGATCGCACCGGCGCCTGCCGCCGCCGTGGCGGTGGTCGCCCCGGTCGCATCGAGCAGGCCGGCGGTCTGGGTGATCGCCGCCGTGTCGCTGATCAGCCCGAGCGTGCCGCGCGCCTGGATCGCGTGCGCCAGGTTCAGGGCGCCGCTGGCGCGCAGCGCCACATTGTTGCCTGCCAGCGTGCCCGCGGTGGTCAGCGCACCGCCGAGCGACGTGAGGCTGAGGTCACCGGTGCCGGTGTCGATCGCCTGCGTGGGCAGGGTGAGTGTTCCGCCGGCCAGTACCTGGGTGGCAGCGTTACCGGTGGCGGTCAGCGCGCCCAGGGTCAGGGCGTTGGCGTCGCGCAGGGTGATGCCGTTGCCGGTGAGGCTGACAGCCGCCTGGAAATCGTTGCCGGCGTTGTCCAGCGTGATGGTGCCGCTGCCGGCATTCAGCGTGCTGGCTCCGGTCACGGTCAGCGCATTGGTCTGGGTGATTGCCCCACTGCCGCTGTTGGCAATCAACGCACCGTTGATGGTGCCTCTGCCCAGGTTCAGGGCGCCGTTGCTGTTGACGGTCAGCGCACCGGTGTTCACCGTTCCCAGGGACAATCCGTCGACATCGTTGAGTTGCACGTTGCCGGCGGAGAGAGTGAGCAGGCCGGAAAAATTGTTGCCGGCCCCGCTCAGGGTGACCGCGCCGCTACCCGTGTTGGCGGTGGTGGTGGTGGCCACCACCACGCTGCCCGCGGTCTGGTTCACCGCGGCATTGCCGGTGGTGAGGATCAGCGACGCAGCATCGACGTCGTGACCGATGCCGATGCCGTCGCGCGCGCGCAGGCTCACGGTGCCGCCACGCAAGCTGCCGGCCGTGCTCAGGGCACCGCCGTTGGAGGCCAGGTACAGCAAGGCGGTGCCGGTGTCGATCGCGAAAGGAGACAGGCTGAGGGTGGCATTGGAGAACAGCTCCACCGCGCCGTTGGGGCCGCTGGTCAACGCGGTGATGCTGAGATTGTTGCGGTCGTACACATTGACGCTGCCGCCGGTGAGGCCGAGGCCGCCGGCGAAATCGTTGCTGTTGTTGTTGAGCACGATGGCGCCGCTGCCCGCGTTGATGGTGCCGGCGCCGGTGACGTTCAACGGGCCGGTCTGGCCAATCGCGCCGTTATTGCTGACTGCCGTCAGCGCCCCGCCCACTGTGCCGCTCCCCAGATTCAATGCGCCGGTGCTGGTGGCGGTGAGGTTGCCGGTGGACAGCGTCCCCAGCGTCAACGCATTGCCATCGGTGATGCTGGTGGCGCCGCCGCCAAGCGTGAGCGCCTGCTGGAAGTCGTTACTGCCGGTGGTCAGCGTGATCGCACCGGTGCCCGCCTGCAGGTTGCTGGTGCCGGTCACGCTCAGCCCGCTGACGATGGACTGGCTGATCGCGCCGTTATTGCTGCTGGCCGCCAACGTGCCGGTCACCGTGCCGCTGCCCAGGTTCAATGCGCCGGTGCTGGTGGCGGTGAGATTGCCGGTGGACAGGGTGCCCAGCGTCAGTGCATTGGCATCGGTGATGCTGGTGGCACCGCCGCCAAGCGTGACCGCCTGCTGGAAGTCGTTACTGCCGGTGGTCAGCGTGATCGCGCCGGTGCCGGCCTGCACATCGCCAATGCCGGTGACGGTCAGACCGCTGACGGTGGACTGGGTGATCGCGCCGTTGTTGCTGGTGGCGGTCAGGTTGCCATTCACCGTGCCGCTGCCCAGGTTCAGTGCGCCAGTGCTGTTGGCGGTGAGGTTGCCGGTGGACAGGGTGCCCAGCGTCAGCGCATTGGCATCGGTGATGCTGGTGGCACCGCCACCAAGCGTGACCGCCTGCTGGAAGTCGTTGCTGCCGGTGGTCAGCGTAATCGCGCCGATGCCCGCCTGCAGGTTGCTGGTGCCGGTCACGCTCAGACCGCTGACGGTGGACTGGGTGATCGCGCCATTATTGCTGCTGGCCGCCAACGTGCCGGTCACCGTGCCGCTGCCCAGGTTCAATGCGCCGGTGCTGGTGGCGGTGAGGTTGCCGGTGGACAACGTGCCCAACGTCAATGCATTGCTGTCGGTGATGGCGATGGCAGCACCGCCAAGCGTGACCGCCTGCTGGAAGTCGTTACTGCCGGTAGTCAGCGTGATCGCGCCGGTGCCCGCCTGCAGGTTGCTGGTACCGGTGACGGTTAGGCCGCTGCCGGTGGACTGGATGATCGCGCCGTTATTGCTGACTGCCGTCAGCGTACCGCCCACGCTCCCACTGCCCAGATTGAGCGCGCCATTGCTGGTGGCGGTGAGGTTGCCGGTGTTGAGCGTGCCCAGCGTCAGCGCATTGCCGTCATCGATGCGGGTGGTACCGGCGGTGACATTCACCGCGCCGGTAAAGTTGTTGCCCGCATTGTCCAGCGTGAGTGCGTTGCTGCCCAGCGCGAAGGTGCTGGTTCCGTTCACCTCGAGTGCGCTGGCCTGGCCGAGGCTGCGTGCGTTGGTCACGCTGAGGTTGCCGCCCACCGTGGCGCGGATGCCGGCGATCTGGTTGCTGCCGGTGAGCAGCAGGTCCCTGCCGGCCGTGGCGCTGAGATCACCGGCAGTCAGGGCGCCGGTCTGTTCGATACCGCCCGAGCCGGCGCTGTAGCCGATGGAGCCGGTGTCGGCATTGATGCTGCCGCTGCCACCGATGGCCGTACCGGTGGCGCCATTGGCGACCAACGAGACACTGCCGTCGGAACCGGCCGACGACAGCGAGGCGGCGCTGATGATGCCGCTGTTGTTGATCAATTGACTGAACACCCCACTGGCGGCGCTTGCCTGCAAGCTGATGGTGTTGCCGGGTGCGATCAGGCTGCCGGTGTTCTGCACTGCCAGCGTGGCGAGCTGCGATTGCAATGCGCGGGTGATGATGACACCGAAACCGCCGGCTTCGAAATTGAGCGTGACACGGTCGGCGCCTGCCAGCGTGATGTTGCCCGCGGTGGCGGTGACGGTGCCGTCGTTGACCACCTGGCCGCCGATCAGGTTGACCGAGCCTGCCGCCGCGGTGATGGTGCCGCTGTTGATGATCGAGGCGGTGGAACCGCCGGCATCGAGCGCGTCGTTACTACTCATGAAGTTCGCCGCGCTGGTGCTCAGGCTGCTGGCCACCAGTCCGCCGACATTGACCTGCGCGGTATTGCCGAACAGCACGCCGCGGCTGTTGATCAGGAACACCTGGCCGTTGGCGCTGAGGTTGCCGAAGATCTGGCTGGCCGAGCTGCCACCGATCAGGTTGAGTACCGCCGCGCTGCTGGAAGGCTGATCGAAGCGCACCGTGGCCGCCGAGCCGACGTCGAAGGACGACCAGGTCAGCGCCATCCGGTTCGAGGTCTGGGTGATGACCTGGGTAGCGCCGCTGGGCGCCTGGATGGTGCCGGTGCCGCCGGCGATGCTGCCGCTGGTGGGCAGCTGGGTGCTGGCGACCTGCGCGGTGGCCGGCGCGCTGAGCGTGAGCGCGGCGGCCAGCGCAAGCGCCAGCGGCGCGCGTGGCGGCAACGTACGGGAGGAACGGCCTGCAGCGGTGACGGCGGTATGGTTGGCGTGCATGCGCAGATCCCTCAGAAAGTGAAGCCGAAACGCGTGTAGATGCGGGCGTCGTCGCGACCATCGGAGGCGTTGCGGCTCCCGGTCGGCAGGGCGGCGGTGAGGCGCCATTCGAAGTTGGCGTACTGCGGCAGGCGGAAGGTGAAGCCCACACCGGCGGCGTCGAAGCTCGCCGGCGCGGCCACGCCGTTGGCCGCATACACGCGGGCGTGGTCGGCGAACACGTCCAGCTCCAGCAGCTCGCGCCACGGGCGGCCGTTGAACGGCGAGGCGACATCGGCAAAGCCCGGCGCATCGATGTGGTATTCCAACGCGGTGTAATACCCGCGATCGCCCAGTGCGTCGGATACCGGATAGGCGCGCACGCTATCCGGCCCGCCCACGGCGAACTGCTCCAGCGGCGCCAGGGTGTCGTCGCTGTATTGGCCGCTGAATTTGAAATACAGCCGCTGGGTGCGGGTGAGATATTGCAGTCGGGTGTAGGACAGCCGCGCCAGGGTGAAATGGCTGTCGCGATCGGGGGTGACCAGGTCCGGGTCGGCCGAGCCATCGCGCAGGGCCTGGCGCACGCTGAGCTGCAGCAGGTCCACGCCGCGCCAGCGCAGATCGGTGCGCCGCAACGAGGCGCCCAGCTCGGCCACGTCGAAGGATTGATCCGACAGGCGGGTGCCGGCCGCCTCCAGCCGCGAGGTCTCGCGCAGGTAGCGCGCCGAACCCTGCAGCTGCAGCAGATCCTGGTTGATGAACTTCCAGTCCGCACCGGCATACATCACCGCGGTGGGACCCTTGAGCCCAAGTCGGGCGAACACGCCGTTGCGCACTTCCAGTTCGCTGCGACTGGCGCCGATCACCGCGCTCAGGCCCGACACCTGGCCGACCGGCAAGGCGTACGAGAGCGCGCCGATCTGGCTCTGCCGCGGCGACAGCGAATAGGCGTAGTTGGCGGCGAACACGTCGCCCAGGCCGAGCGGGCTGTTCCAGGTGATGCCGGCCTGCGCGCGATAACGGCCGGTGAGTTCGGTGCCGTAGTTGTTGCCGCCCAGGCTGATCACGTACGGGCGTGCGGCTTCGCTGGCGACCAGCACCACGTCGGTCTCGCCGGCGTTCTGGCCGGGCTGCAGCACCGAGGACAGCGAGACGCCGGGCAGGTCGCGCGCATACAGCAGCGCGGTGTCCACGTCCTGCTTGCGCAGCGGGCGGCCCTGCAACTGGCGCAGCGGCGCCGACAGCGCGTTGCCGCGGTAGCGCGCCGCGCCCTGCACGGTGATCTGGCCGATGCGCCCTTCGAGCATGCGGATCTCGATGATGCGGTCCGCGCCCGGGGTCTGCGCCGGCAGGTAGGCGGTGCTGACGATGAAGCCGGCGCTGCGATAGGCCTGAGTGATGGTATCGGCCACGGCCTGCAGCTGGTCGAAGCGCAACGCCACTTCCGGCTGGCCCTGCGCCAGCGTGGCGAAGGCGGCATCGGCCACGGCCTGGATGCGCGCCGGGTCGATGCCGGCGTCGGGATAGTTGCCGACATCGCGCACGCGGAAGCCGCGCACCGGCAGGGTCGCTGCGGCATCGCCCCGGTCCTTCATGGCCGGCAAGGCGGCTCCGTCGGGAGCTGCAGAGCCATCCTGGGCCTGCGCCCACGCCGGAACGGCCAGCAGCAGGCACGCGGACAGCGCCGCGGCTAGACAGGTCATACGCATACGTCACTTACCCCTAAAAACATCCGTTGTCGCGCATGCCCGACGGGCCCGGCAGCGCATGCGGCCGAGTGCAGACCCGCATGACGTTCGGTGTGGTTGCGCTCGCCCCTGACTGAACGTCGGTCGAACCCCGACGTACATTTATGCAATGTTAGCAATATAAGTGCGACGAAAGTCACTGTTACAACAATTGCCCAGGTGCGCCCGTGCCGTTGGCTGAATCCCTTAGGTTGCGGCGGCGGGCTGGAGCGCTGACCCGGCGGCGGCTGGGTGTTGCGCAAGGTGGCGCCCTGGGCCTGGCGTGCGGCCTCCAGCACGCTGCGGCGGCGCGCGCGGTATTGCGCGCGGTCGAGCTGGCCGTGCTGATGGGCCTGGGCCAGGGCCTGCAGCTGCGCGTTGGCCGGATGCGGCGGGGTGCCGTCGTGGCTCATGGCAGTTCACGCAGCACGCGAAAGCCCACGTCCGGCTGCGCCGAGCCGTTGTCGCTGCGGCTGGCCTGCACGGTGCAATCGGACCAGTAGCTGGCGAAGCTGCCACCGCGCGCCTGCACGCCGGCGCCGCTGGACACCCATTCCCAGACATTGCCGGTGAGGTTGATCAGGCCCCAGGGATTGGCATCGCGCCCGCGTGCGGACACCGGCGCGCGCACCGCGTCGGCGGCATTGGCATTGGGCGGCACGCAGTTGCTGTCTTCGGCCTGCCGCCAGTTGGCCCCCGCCTGCGCGGCATGCAGCCATTCGGCATCGCTGGGCAGGCGGTAGCGCCAGCCGCCGCTGCCGATAGTCAGCCAGCGCAGGTAGGCACGGGCCTGGCTCAGGCTGATGTTGCGCACCGGCGCGCGCGCCAGCTCGGGGGTGCTGGCGGCCTGCGCGGTGCAGCGGCCGGTGGCCTGGCAGAACAGGTTGAAGTCGGCCACCGCCACCTCGCCGCGCGACAAGGCATACGGCTGGCCGCCATTGAGCCCGGGCACCACCACCAGCATCGGTCCGCGGGTGTCGCCCAAGGTGTCGAAGCAGGCCGCGCCGCGCCCGGGCAGGCCGGCGCCGCCGCAGGGGTCGGGCCCGGTGGGCACCGGCGGCAGGCTGGCCTCCTCATCCAGGCCGGCCGGCGCTGTGGCGGCGGCTGGCCTGGCGGCGGATCTGCCCCGTGCTGGCCTGGCGGTGGCGGCCGGTGCTGCCGCTTCGCCGGGGCTGCCGAGGCTGCCGGTCGGCACGCTGTCCGGGGCCGGCGCATCGCTGGCGGGTGCGCGTTGCAGGCGGGCCGACAGCGTGCCGTCGGGCAGTTGCCCGGCCGCCTTCATCTGCGCTTCCAGCTGCGCCATGGCAGTGGCATCGCTGCGATACAGCGCCTGCAGGCGCTGGCCCAATGCCCGACGCTGGGCGGCGGGCAGGTCGCCGGCGGCCATCACGGCGGCGACCACCGCATAGCGTTCCTGCGCCTGGCGCAGCTCGGCGCGCTGGCCCAGCCGTTGCTGGGCCTGGACCAGCAACTCGGCCGCCTGGGCATAGCGGCCCTTGGCGAAGGCGTCGTCGGCGGTGTTGCGGTACACCTGGGCCAGCAACTGCGGGCCTTCGCTGCGCAGCAGCGGGTGGTCCGGCTGCAGGCTGCGGATACGCGCCAGCGCATCGGTGGTCTTGCCCAGGTCGTTGGCGGCCGCGGCACGCCGCAGCGATTCCACCCGCCCGGCCAGTTCGGCCTCGGCGCTTTCGCGTGCCAGCGCCTGTTGCAGTTGCTGCTCCAGGGTCTCAAGACGCGTGCGCTGGGCCAGCAAGGCACCCGACTGCGGGGCCAGGCCCAGGCCGAAGGCCACCAGCGCCTGCGCGCCGGCCAGTTGCGCCGGATCGGACTGTGCGGCCACCGCGCCAGCGATGGCCTCGGCGACGGCGGCGCCCTGGGTGCTGCGCTCGGCCGGCGGCAGCGCGGCCAGCGCGGCGGTCACGCGTTCGCGCCAGGCCGGGTCGCTGCCGGGTTGCGCCAGGGCGGTGGCCAGCGCCTGGCGTGCGCCGGCGGCGTCCAGCGGCGTGGCGGTGCGTGGAGCGCGGCGGGCCTGCTGCTCGGCCACCTGTACCTCGGCGCTGCGCAGCTGCAGGCGTAGCGAGTCCGGGAAGGCGGCGCGGGCCTGGTCGATCTGGTTGCGTGCGGTGGCCAGTTGTCCGGCAGCCACTGCCTGCGCGATGGCCTCGTCCAGCCGCACTTCCAGCGCCGAGTGGCGCAGCAGGCTGCTCTGCGGATCGATGCGGCGCACCTGGTCCAGCGTAGCCAATGCGTTGTCGGGCTGGCTGCGGAACAGCAACCCGGTATCGAGCTGGCGATTGAGCGCGGTGTCCAGCGCATTGAGGCGTTCGTTCTTCTCGCGTTCCATGGTCTGGCGGCGCGCGTCCAGCGACGGCGAGTACAGCCGCAGCCGGTCGCGCAGCGCAAAGACCTGCAATGCGCCGCGATAGTCGTCGCGGCCGTTGCCCGGATTCCACAGCGCATCCAGGCGACGCAGCAGGAAATCCTCGATCAGGTCGCTGCGGTCGGTGAGCAGGCGGCGGCGGTCGTCCGGCTCCAGGCTGGACAGCGCCTGCATGGCCTGGGTTTCGTCGCGATAACGCTGCGGGTCCTGCGCGCCGAAGCGCGCGATCACCTCGGCCAGATGCTGCTGATGCAGATAGCGGTGGATGCCCCAGCCGCCCGTGCCTACGACCGCCAGCGCAGCGGCGCCGTAACCGAGCAAGGGCAGCGCGCGTTCGCGCAGCGGCACCTGGCGCAGGCCATCGAGCAACTGCTCCACCCGCTTCAAGCGATGCGCCGCCGGGAACGCCACCGCCGCGCACAGCGTGGCGTACTGGCGCCGGGTCAGGCCGGGCACCGGCGGCGGGCGGCGGCCTTCGCGCAGCGCGACTTCGGCACTGAGCTTGTCGAACGGGTGCCTGCCGGTGAGCAGTTCGAAACACACGCAGCCCAGCGCGTACAGATCGTCGGCCGGCGTCGGTGCCTGGCCGCGGATCATCTCCAGGCTGGCATACGCGGGCGTCAACGCACCGAGCGTGGCGGCATCGAACACGGTCTGCTCGCCGGCGACGTCGGCGGCGTGTTTGCCGGCGCGCGCGATGCCGAAGTCGAACACCTTGGCCACGTTCTCGCGGGTGACCATGACATTGCCGGGCTTGAAATCCGAATGCACCACGCCGGCCGCGTGCGCGCGGATCAGTGCGCGGCCCATGCCCTCGATCAACGGCCAGGCCTGCCTGAGCGGCATGCCGTTATAGGCCTGCTCGCGGATCAGCGTTTTGAGATCGCAGCCGTCGATGTACTCCATGGTCATGAAGACCAGGGTGCGGTCCTTGTCGAAGTCGTACACGCGCACGATGTTGTCGTGCGCCAGCTTCTGCGAGCGGCGCGCTTCGCGCTGCAGCGCCACCAGCGCGTCGGGATGGCGGCGGAATTCGTCGCTGAGCACCTTCACCGCCAGCCATGGGTCGCGGTCGCGCGCTTCCACCTTGCGCTCGTCGCGCGCCAGATACACCACGCCCATGCCGCCGCGGCCGAGTTCGCGCTCCAGCAGGAAGCGGCCCTTGAGCAGGCTGCCGACGCTGGCGTGATCGCCGCCGGCCGCATCGGCCAGTTGCTGCCAGCCGGACAGGCTGGCGGTGCCGGCCGTGCCGGTGCCGGTGCCTGTTCCGGTCTGGGTGCCCAGGCCGGTCTGCGTGCCCAGCCCCAGGCTGGTGAGGCTGGGCGCCTCGCCGGGCAGCGGCTGCGCCGGTTGCACGCGGGTGATGTCGTCGTAGGTCACGTGCACGGCATCGCGGCGCGGCATCACCACGGTGGCGTCGTCGTCGATCGGCGTGGCGGTGGACGTGGCCGTGGACGGTGTCGCTGGCGGCGCTGCGGAGGTGGGAGCGGCATTGCGCAAGGCCTCCAGCCGGCTGACCAGGGTGGTGACGGTGGCATCGTCCAGCAGCTGCTGGCGCTGCAGTTGCCACAGCGTTTCCACGCCATCGCGGTATTCGGCTTCCGGCATCGCCGCGCGCCTGCCCAGCGCGGCCAGCACGGCCTCCAGGTCCAGCGCGCCGCGGCGCATGGCGGTGACCAGTTCGGTCACTGTGGCAGTGTCTTGGTGCATGCGTTCACTCCTGCAGGCTGACGACCACGGCGGTGACGTTGTCGCGTGCCGCCCTGCCCATCGCCAGTTCGAATAACCGCGCCAGCAGCGCGCGTGGATCGCCGAAGCGGTGGCTTTCGGCATCCAGCTCCGGGTCGGGGATTTCCTTGTTGATGCCGTCGCTGCACAGCACGAACTGCGTGCCGGGCAGGCTGGGGGCGAGCACCCAGTCGACGAACAACGGTTCCTGCGCGCCCACCGCACGGGTGAGCACGCCGGCGGCGGCAGCGGCGGCCTGGGCGCTGCCGAACTGGGTGACGTCTTCGCGCACGCCATGCACGTGATCGCGGGTGAGCTGGCGCAGCGGGCCGGCGTGGCGGGCGTAGATACGGCTATCGCCAACCCAGCCGCACAGCATGAAATCCGGGTCGTGCACCAGCACCACCACGGTGGTGGCGATCATGTCCACGCGACGCTGGCGTGCGGCCTGCAGCAGCTCGGTGTTGATCTGCGCCAGGGTGTCGTCGATGGCATCCAGGAAGTCGCACAGGTCCGGCGGGCGCACCAGGGCGCCCAGCCGCTGCACCAGCAGCTGGCTGGCGTAATCGCCGGCGCTGTGGCCGCCCAGGCCATCGGCCACCACCCACAGGCCGGCGTCCTCGCGCAGCAGCAGCGCGTCTTCGTTGAGGCGGCGCACCTTGCCGGTTTCGGTATGCCCGGCCGACCGATACGGCGCGCTCATCGGGTCACCTCGGTGATGTCCTGTTCGGCCAGCAGCCACTCCAGATAGCGCTCGGCCGCGGGCAGGCCGCTCAGTGCATGCGCAGTGCCGCCCGGCCGCCACCACAGCGACTGGCCGTGCGGCGGTGCCGGCGCCGTGGACGGCGATGCGGGGACCACCAGCGCGCCGACGGCGGTGTCGAAACCGGCCGCGTCGGTGCGTGCGCGCAAGGCGCGGCCCAGACAGGCAGCCAACGCGCCGAACCAGGCCGGCGCCGGCAGGCACGCATGCGCCCGCGGCATCGCCAGGACCAGCGGGAAACAGCGCCCCACCCGGTCTTCGCCCGGGCCGAACACCCCGGCCCAGGCCTGCGGCCCGCACACGCCCGGCCCCAGCGCGAACGCACGCACGCCACTGCCGCGGTAGGCGGCGGGCCAGCGTTCGCCGAGCGGCTGGCGAACCGCCTCCAGGCAGGCGGCAAAATGCGCATCCCAGGGCTGCACGAAGCCGGGCGGCAGGCGCCGCTGCACGAAGTCGCCCACACCGGGCAACTTGCCGTAGAAGCCGAGCTGTTCGGTGGCCGGCATGCTCATCCGCCGCACGCAAAGCGCTGGACGTCGCTGTCCAGAAACGGATGCCGCAGGTTGCCCGCGCGCAGCGGCACCTGCACGTCGTGGCCGCCGAGCGCGAAACTGGCGACGAAACGCAGGTCGGAGGAATTTTCCAAGTGCCCGTCCTGCAGCGCGCGAAACAGCGCCCAGTCGCCCTGGTAATCGAGCTTGCCAAGCGCCACGCCGTCGGCGCCGAAGGCAGCGATCGAGACATGCCCCGGCACCGGGCCGGGCCAGGTCATCGGCATGCTCTGCGCCGCACCGGGCTGGTAGTCGTAGCGCTGGCCGTCGATATCGAGCGTGAGCCGGGCAACGCCTTCGCCCAGCGTGGGTGCCAGCACGGTGAAGCCCACCTGCGGGGCCGGCCCGCCGCGGAAATACTTCTGCCGGATGCGCTGGGCCAGTTGCAGTTGTGCCGGCAGGCCGGGCGCGCCCACCACCGCGTCGGGGCCATCCTTCCAGCGCCAATGCGGCGCCTGGGTGTCCAGCAGCGCCTGCACGGTGCCGGTGTACAGCGCATCCAGGCGCCCACCGCTACCGAACAGCTCGCCGAAATTCTGCAGCGGAATCTCCACCTGCGCGGCCGGGTCGAACGGGTAGCGGCCGCGCACGAACTCGCTGCACACCTCGCCCACCGACTGGCGCACCTGTGCATCCAGCGCCGCGCGCGCGCCCTGGGTCATCAAGGTGGCGCTGCTGCCGGCCAGGCTCTGCAGCCAACCGGTCACCGGCGGCGGCAGCTGCGCCATTTCCTGCCGCGCCAGCGCCAGTTGCGCATTGGCCGCCGCGGCGTCGCCCCCGCCTTGCGAGACCACCAGCAACTGCTTGCCGAGTTGATCGAGCACGCGCAGCAGCTGGTCCAGCGGCGTGCTGCCGGGCGCGCCGGCCGCCAGTGCGTTGAGGGCCAGAAAGTGCTCGCTGATCGCCGCCCCCGGCGCAGGTGCGGTAGCGCCCGCAGGATCAGGCGGGGTCGCCAGCGCGGCGCGCATCGCTGCCCCGCCCGGCAGCTTGGCCGCCGCACTGCCGGCGGTGGCGGCGGCCTTGCCGGCCACCGCAGCGGCGGCACGCTGGGCCGCGTCCGGCGGCGGTGCGCGGTCCATCGCCTGGGTGTGGTCGCCGACCACGCCCAGCAGCAGCCGCAGCGGCGAACTGGGGCCGGCCAGCTTGGCGGCGGTGGCGCTGGCGGTGGCCAGGTCGGCGGCCGGGCGCACTTGCAGATCGGCCAGCAATCCATCCCAGTAGCGGATGTAGTCGGCCTCGTAGCGCTGGCCGACCTGGCGCGCCAGCGCAGCGCGGGCGGTGGCATCCAGCGGTGCGCCGCCGAACACCCAGTCGTCGCGCCCGAAGCGCTCCACCGCCTGGCCGATGCCCTCGCGCTGCAGGGCCGCGAACACCGGTTGGGTGTACAGCGCCGGCACCGGCGCGGACAACGGCGTGCCGCTGCGACGCACGAAGGTGTCGGCGAGCAGGCCCAGCGATTTGTCCAGCCGCAGCGGCGTGCCGGGCGGCGGCGTGAGCAGCAGGTTGCCGTAGATCAACGTGGACAGATCGGCTGCCTGCAGGCTGGCCTGCGCCTGCGCGATGCGCTGCCCATCCAGCGACAGCGCGCGTACGCGCGCCGGTGAGTCCAGCAAGGCCTGCAGCTGCGTGCCCAGCGCCTGCTGCTGCGCCGGATCGCGCGGAAACAGCTTGCCGGCCTCGATCGCCGCCAGCGCGCCGAGCTGGGCCGGATCCAGGTGCTGCGGCTGGCCCAGCATCAGATAGCCCTTGAGCGTGTAGTACAGCGCCTGCGGCGCCTGTGCGTTGTCGACCAGGCCATCGCGAAAGCGCACCGCCAGTGCCGGCAGCAGCGTGGCATTGAGCTGGCGCAGGTAGCCGGCGTGCAGCGCATCGCCGAGCGCTGTGCCCTGGTACAGGCCCATCCGCAGCGACCACGGCACGCCATCGCGATACTGCTGTGCCACCTGCACCACCGATTGGGTGGCGGCGGCCTGCTGCAGCGTGCGCGTCACATACTCGGGCATGCGGGTGGCGGCATTGGGATCGGGCACCGCCGGGCGTGCATCCAGCGCCTGCTGCACCTGCGCCAGATAGGCGCGGTTGCCCAGGTAACTGGCGCTCAACCCGGCCAGGAGCGCAGCGCTCAGCACGCCCACGCCGGCATAGCCGGCCGCCTGCAGCCAGGCCATGCGACGCTGCCGCGATGGCGGCGTGTTGGCCAGGCCGGATTCGCGCAACACCACCTCGCGCAACAGCCGTTCGACGAAGAAGGTGCGGCGCTGCGCGCCCGGCGCATGCACGCGCGCATCGTCCACGCCGAAGGTGCGCGCCACCGCGCTCATCATGCGATCGATCGGCGTGCCTTCCTGGGTGCCGGAGGTGAAATACACGCCGCGCAACAACGGTGCCGGCCCGTAGGCATTGCCGGCGAAACTGCCTTCGACGAACTGCCGCGCGCGCTCGCCCAGTGCGGCCAGCTGCTGCGGAAACGCCAGGATCGCCGCGCGCCGCAGGCGGTCGCGTTCCAGGTTCAGGCGCTCGAACAGGCGTGCGCTCAGCTGCTGCTGCAGCAGGTTGAATTCGTCGGCGAAATGGCGCGCCGCCTGGCCTTCCAAAGTCTGCGCCAGCGCGAACGTCATGCCCCATACCTGGCTGCGCTGGGCAGGGCTCAGATCGTCGAAGAACTCGCCGAAGCCGCCGATCAGATCGCACTTGGTGAAGATCAGATACACCGGCACGCTCGCCTGCAGGTGCTCGGCCAGTTCGTCCAGGCGACGGCGAATCGCCTGCATGTGGGTGTCGCGCTCGCCATCGTCGAGCAGCAGCAGGTCGGACATGCTCATGGTCACCAGCACGCCGTTGAGCGGCCGGCGCGGGCGATGCCGGCGCAGCAGGCGCAGGAAATCGCGCCAGGCCCCGGCATCCACCGCCTGGTCCGAATCCTGGGTGGTGTAGCGGCCGGCGGTGTCCAGGAACACCGCTTCGTCGGTGAACCACCATTCGCAATCGCGGGTGCCGCCCACCCCGCGCAGCGCGGCATCGCCCATGCGCGCGGCCAACGGAAACTGCAGCCCGGAATGCTGCAGCAAGGTGCTCTTGCCCGAGCCGGGCGGGCCGATCAGCGCGTACCACGGCAAGCTGTACAGATCGCCGCCACGGCGCTTGCGCAGCAGCGCAATGGCCTGTTGGAAGCGTGCCTGCAACTGCGCGCGCTCCTGGCCGCTGCGCAGCTCGCGGTCGTCGTCGCGGCCGGGCGCGGCCAGGGCGCTGGACAGCCGCGCCGCCCGCCGCTGCGCCTGCCAGCGGCGCAAGGCCAGCACGCCGACCCACAGCGCGATCACCAGTACGATGGCCACTACGCGCGCGGCCACGCCGGCCAGCGGGCTCCAGCCGCCGATCGCCACATACGGCCCGCCCACCCACAACAGCACCGCGAGCAGGCTCAGTGCCAGCACGCTCACCACCACGGTGGCGCTCAGCGTGGACAACAGCGTCTTCATCGTCATTCCCCCGGCTGAAACAGGATGTCCACGCGACGGTTGCGCGCGCGATTGGCCGGCAATTGCGGCGGCCGTGCCAGCGGTTGCGAATCGCCCGCACCCAGCGCCTCCACCCGCCCCGGCGTGGCCAGCTGCGCGCGCAGCAACTGCGCCACCGCCTGCGCACGCGCCGCCGACAAGGCGTAGTTGTCGGCAAAGCGCAGCGAGCGCACCGGCACGTCGTCGGTATGCCCGACCACGATCACCCGCCCCGGCAATTGATCGATCGCCGCGGCGACCTGCGCGATCAGGCCGCGCCGATCCGGCTCCACGTCCACGCCGCCGGAGGCGAACATCGCCGCGCTGCTCAGGCGCACGCGGGTCTGGCCATCGGGCTGCTCGTCCACCTGCAACACCCCGGCACGTTCGTGCGCGGCCAGCAGCTGCTTGAGCCGCAGCGGCGGTGGCGGCAACGGGCTGGCATCCGGTGGCATGGCCGGCGCCAGCCCCCACTGCGCGGCCTGCGCACTGATCGGCGCAGCCAGGGTGCTCAGGCGTGTCTGGAACCACACGAAGGCCACCACCAGCACGCTCAGCCCCAATAGCGCGGCGGCCCACAGCGGCAGGAAGCGGCCCAGCCGCCGGCGATCTTCCACGCCGCGCCAGCGCGGCGCCAGGCTGTCCGGGGCGGCGCCGCGCTCGGCGCGGATGCGCCGATACAGATCGTCCTGGATCTCGCCCAGGCGGGCCAGGCCGCCGGCCTCGATCTGGTAACGGCCTGCAAAGCCCAGCGCCAGGCACAGGTACATCAGCTCGATCAGGTCCAGATGCCGGCGCACGTCGGCGCACAACCGCTCCAGGATCTGGAAGAACTTGGCCC
Source organism: Xanthomonas sp. NCPPB 3582 (assembly GCF_041475735.2). Classification (NCBI taxonomy): domain Bacteria; kingdom Pseudomonadati; phylum Pseudomonadota; class Gammaproteobacteria; order Lysobacterales; family Lysobacteraceae; genus Xanthomonas; species Xanthomonas sp. NCPPB 3582. The sequence continues at coordinate 298,177 of NZ_CM192968.1, read as the reverse complement.
CGCCATACGACTCGCTGTGGAAGACCACCAGCAGCGTTTTCTGCGACCAGCCGCTGCGCTCGCCCCACGGCGCGTTGAGCACCGCCTCGTCGAGCAATGCGCACAACACGTAGCGCGCGGCGGTGACCGCTTCCACCGGCGCGCCGCCCTGGTGGGCGCGCTGTTCGAAGCGGCGGATCTGCGCCATCGCCTGCTCGCGCAGGCGCGCCACCTCCGGCAACTGCGCGCTGTGGCGCAACTGCACCGCAAGCAGCAGCAAGGGCGTGGCCGCCTGCACCAGCGGGTTGACGCTGCGCCCCAGCAGTTCGCTGATGTCGGTGTCATCGGCGGCAGCGGCTTCTGACGGCAACGGCGCAGCAGCGATCGGATCCAGTTGGGTCAGTGGACGGCTCATGCGCTCAGCTCCGGATCGCCCACAGTTGCAACTCCAGCCCGGCGAACTCACTACCGAAGTGGAACGCGATGCCGCCGGAGGTCTTCAAGCTGCGCCATAGCGCCGCGCTCTTGTCGAACTCGAAGTACAGGTATCCGGCGTGGTAGGGAATCTGCCGCGGCGCCACCGGCATCGGGTTGGCCACGATGCCCGGCAACTGCAGGTTGACCAGATCGCGGATCTGCTCCACCGGGCCGATCTTGGCGTGCGCCGGCAGCAGCCGGCGCAATTCTTCGCTGGGCATCTGCGCCTTAGCGGCCAGCACGAAGGCGGCGCTGTCCAGCAGCGTGGGGTCCGGCACCATCGCCACCCACACGCCGAACTTGCGCGCCTGCATCGGCAACGGCGTGGCGGTCTGTTCGAGTACCGCGCTCAGGCTGCTGCGCAATGCGCCGATCAGCGGCTCGAAGCTGTCCTGCTGCGCCTCATGGCGGTACACCGGCGATGCCGGCGGGCGCTTGCCGGGCGCGGTGAAGGTGCTCAATTCGCCGGCCAGCGCCAGCAAGGCGCGGAACAGGTCTTCCGGATGCGCCAGCGGTGCGGCGGCCCAGTGCGCGATCTGCGGTTGCCAACGGTTGACCAGCTGCAGCAGCAGGAAATCGGCGATATCGGCCGCGCCGCCGCGATCGGTGAGGGTCACTCGCGCGGCCAGGGCTTCGCCGCGCTGGTGCAGCAGCCCGAGCAGTTCGGTCAGGAAGGTGGTCAGCCGCGGCGCGGCCTGGCACACCATCGCGCTGGGAATGAAGTGCGGGTCCAGCACCACCTGGCGATCGGCGCGCGTTTCGATGATGCGCGCCACCGCGATGCGGTCCAGCCCTTCCAGTGGTTGCGATTGCGGCAGCAGCCGCGTGCTCAGGCCGCCGACTTCCATCAGCACGGCCTCGGAGGTGCTGCCGGAGGCATCGCCGCTTTCGGTCTCGCGCACGCGGTAGCGGAACAGCTGATCGGCCGGCGATTCCGGGCGCCCCAGCTCCGGCTGCGCCGGCACCTTCAGCGGCAGGGTGAGATAGACGATCTGGTCGCGGCAATTGGGCTCCACTTCCATGGCCACCGGCAGCGGATCGTCGCCCGGCATCGCGAATGGCGTGCCATCGGCAAACACCCCGCGCGCACGGCGCAGCCCCAGCTTGCCCACTGCCAGCAGATCGGTTTCCCATTCCAGTTCGCTCACGCCCCAGGCATGCGGCCGCAGCCGCGCCGCACGCAGATCGACATAGCGCTCCAGATAGCGTTCCTGCTGCTGCAGATGCTGCGGGCGTAGAAACAACCCCTCGCTCCACACGACCTTGTTGTTGTGCATGATCCACCTGCGGTGAGAAAGACGGCCGCCGCGTAAGGCCTTGGCGCCCCGCCACGCTGTCGCTGGCAGTGCATGTCCGCTCCGGCACGCGTGCCGATGGGCCGAGCTGATGGACGGATCTTGCGCCGCAGCCAAGCACCCAACCCGACAGAATGTCTCAGCCTCCAGGCGGCGGAATATCGCTGCCAAACGGCGTTGGTGGCGCAGCGCCGCTGCTGGTGGATCGCGCATGTGGAGGCCCTGCGCCAACACAGGACCTGTGCGCGGTGGCGCGTCACCACACTCGCCGATGCCGCCCCCAGTGCTGCGACGAACTGGCGCTTGCCGATGTCGCGAGCGCTACATGCAAGTGGAGAGGATCGGTGCGAAACCGAAGCGGCGAATGCCGCGCGGCATCCAGTTGGATGCACACCAGGGGCGTCTTTCGCAAAGGTAAAACGCCCACGCAATGGCATCGCATGGGCGCTCGGAGCGGATGGTGCCGTGGCTGGCTCGCAGCGCTGATCTGCAGGACTGCTGGCAAGCTGCCGCACCTGGCAACACGCGACGGCACGCTGGACGTCGACCTGGGTCAGGCCGGCAAGCATTCGCTGCACAAGGAAGTTGCGCTCATCGCCAAGCAATTGAAGAACGCGAGCGCGGTAATGCAGAGGTGTGCGATGCGGCTGATGCAGCAGCATCGCGATCGTCGCGATGTCTTCGCGCTGAGCTGGAACGCGTGCCGATCTCCCGGCCGCCGTTATCGGCCCGCACTGCCCTGCGATCGTCGGGATGGGCACATCCCCAGGCGTGGGCGATGCGCGCCACCCGGCATGGATGGCGCGCTCGTCTTCCAGTGACTGCAACCGCTAGCCGAGTGGGATCATTGGTGAGCGTCGTGACCCGAGCGGGCCTGAGCAGCGATCCCATCCAGCGTTGCAAGCTGGTCTGCGGACAACTCCAGATCGCAGGCGGCAAAATTCTCGGCCAGATGCGCCGGCGAGGATGTGCCGGCGATTACCAGCAGGTTGGGCGAGCGCTGCAGCAACCACGCCAGCGCCACCTGCCGCGGCGTAGCGCCCACCGCGCTGGCGACGTCGGAGAGTACGTCCGACTGCAACGGCGAAAAACCGCCGAGCGGGAAGAACGGCACATAGGCGATGCCGTGCTGGGCGAGCGCGTCGATGAAGGCGTCGTCGTCGCGCTTGACCAGGTTGTAGTGGTTTTGCACGCACACGATCCTGGCCAGCGACTGCGCCTGCTCCAGCTGTCGCGCCGTCACGTTGCTCAAGCCGATATGGCGCACCAGGCCTTCGCGCTGCAACTCGGCCAGGCAGGCCACCGGCTCGGCGATCGCGCTGTCGTCGGTGCCGGCCAGCGCGCCCAGCCGCAGGTTGACCACATCCAGCGCCTCCAGACTCAGGCTCGTCAGGTTGGCGTGCACCTGCTGCCGGAGGCTGTCCGGCGACAGATCGCTATGCCAGGAACCGTCGCTGCCGCGGCCGATGCCGATCTTGGTGACGATCACCACATCGTCGCGGTAAGGATGCAGCGCTTCGCGAATGAGCGCATTGGAGACATGCGGGCCATAGAACTCGGCGGTGTCGATATGGTTGGCGCCCAGTGCGACGGCCTGGCGCAGGACCGCCAGCGCGCCGGCCTTGTCGCGCGGCGGTCCCCACACGTGGGGACCGGGCAATTGCATGGTGCCGTAGCCCATGCGCCTGAGCTGCAGGGTGGTGCCGGGCAGGGTGAAGGTGCCACCGAGTCGAGTGTCGGTCATGAGATGTCCTTGGGTTGGTAGGCGGAGCGGCGTCTGCGATCGGGTTGAAGCGGCCGCTGCGGAAGGGCGCACGCGCATCGGGGACACGCTGTGTTACGCGGCGCCTGCGGCTGGAAACGCTTCACTTCGGTAGTGCTGCCGCAATCTACGGCTGCGACCTCTGTGCAACAATCCGGCACAAATCGAACGGGCCGTACGGATTTCCGAACAATGAGCAATCGCCTGGGCGACATGGAGGCGTTCGTGCGGGTCGCGCGCGCCGGCGGGTTTCGGGAAGCGGCCAGGAGCGCGGGCCAGAGCGCATCCAACGTGAGCGATGCGATCAAGCGCATGGAGGCCTGGCTGGGCGTACGCCTGTTCAACCGCACCACGCGCAGCGTAGTGCTGACCGATGCGGGCAAGGCGCTGCTGGCCCGCATCGAGCCGGCATTGCTCGAGCTGGAGGGCTCCAAGGACGTGGTGAGCGCGTTTCGCGACACGCCGGCCGGAACGCTGCGCCTCAACGTGCCGGTCAGTGCGGCACGGCTGGTGTTGCCGCGCATCCTGCCGCCGTTCCTGGCGGCCTATCCGGACATCACCGTCGAAGTGCTGACCGAAGAGAGCTTCGTCGACGTGATCGCCGCCGGATGCGATGCGGGAATCCGCTACGGCGAGCGGCTGCAGCAGGACATGGTGGCGATCCCGATCGGCCCGCGTGTGCAACGCAGCGCAACGGCGGCATCTGCCGGCTACCTGGATCGGCGTGGCCGGCCCACCCACCCGCGCGAGCTGATCGACCACGATTGCATCCGTGGGCGGTTTCCTAGCGGCGCGATTGCCGAGTGGGAGTTCGAACGCAAGGGGGAGATCGTCACCATCCTTCCGCGTGGGCAACTGCTGGTGGAGATCGGCGGGGGCCTCGACCTTGCGATCCAATCGGCAATCGCCGGAAACGGGGTCATTTACCTGTTCGAGCAATGGCTTGCGCCGCACCTGGCATCGGGCGCGCTCGAACCGGTGCTGCGCCCCTGGTGGCAGCCCTTCCCCGGCCCCTATCTGTATTACCCCAACCGCAGTCTCACCCCGCCGGCGCTGCGGGCGTTCATCGAGTTCGTCAAGCAGCTGCCTGACTGAGAGCAGCCAGCAAGACTATTGCGGGCCGGTGCTCGGAATCGGCATGTGCCGCTCCTGCACTGCGCTTCCTCCGCGCGGTCCGCCGCCCACCTGACGACCGCTCGCTACGGTCTGGTAGCCGCTCCAAGCCCTGCGCCGCTGCGGTCGCAGCGTGGCCGTGTCATCCCTGCGATTCGCGCGCCGCAGGCTGGCGCCGTGCCGACTTCAGCCGTGCCAGCTGCGCCTCGTAGGCGCGGGCGAACTCGTCGCCGAACAGGCGACGGAAGCAGTCGTCCGGATCGCCGCGCAGCTGTTCGAAGTTGTCGCGATAGCGCTCCCAATAGCGCCCCTTGCCGCCGAAGCTCAAACGCTTGCCGCCGGCGTCGGCCTCCTGTTCCAGCCGGTCCGGGCTGAAGTGGAACAGCATCGCGTCGAAGGCCGCGCGCATGCCGGCCAGCATCGCCATCTGGTGGCAGCGGATATCGTCGAAGGCATCCTCGAATGCCGGCACGCCGGACAGGAACGCGGGGCTGGGCGGGGCCAGCAATTTCTGCAGGGCGTCCTCGGGGGTGGCGGCGAACTTGAGCGGGTTGTTCTCCGACCGCTGGATCACCGTGACCGGCAGGCGGAAGGTGTTCTTGATCTGCGCGCGTGCGCGCAGCACGTCCATCACCCCATCCACCACGATGGCGAAGATGCGATCCAGCTCCGTTGGCGGCTGCAGCGTTGCGGCGGGCGCGTTGCCAGGCGTTGGCTGGGCCGCAGAGACTGCAGCGGGAGCGGCCTGCACTGCCTGCGCTGCCGTGGAGGCGGCAGGTGCGAAGTCGCCGAGGGTCATGTCCCAGTTTTCCGGCAGGGTGGCGCGTGCGTCGCCGCTGGCGGGCGGGCGGAAGTGGTCGTGGCTGGCGCTGCTGTGATTCCACGCGCCGGGTACCACGCTGGGCGCCGGGGCGGGTATGGGGTCGAGCAGGCGCAAGGGGTCCAGCTCGCGCGGCGCGCTGCCTGAGAGCAAGCCTTCCAGGGAGTCGTCGGTGGCCGGGCGCTGCGCCGAGGGTGCACCGAAATCCAGCAGATCCAATGGGCTCTCGGGCGGTGCAGCGCGCAGCGGCGAGGGCGGCGGCGCCACCTGGGTACGGTCGTCCATGGCCTCCAGCAGCGGGGCGAAGGCCGGTGTCGCCTCGGCTGCGACAGCCACCGGTTGCACCTGCACCTGGATCTCGAAGCTGTCCAGCTGCAGGCGGTCGCCATCGCTCAGGGCGCACGGGTCGGCGCGGGTCAAGGCCGCACCATTGAGCGACATGCCGTTGGTGCTGCGGTCCTCGATGAAGTACATGCCGTTGAGAAAACGCACCACCGCATGCGTGCGCGACACGCCCGGTGCCGCCAGCACCCAGTCGCTCTCGTCCGAGCGCCCAATGCTGCCGCCAGTGCCGGCGAACCGCTTCTGCGCATTGGGTCCGAACTGTGCGGCATGCGCGCCGCCAACGGTGAGGATCAACTGCGAACTGGACACGACACGGGCTCCTGCAAATGATGATCGATCTTCAGAAAAAAACGTGGTGCGGCTGACAGAAGGTAGCGAGCGGCTGCGCAGTGGCTTTTTGTTAGCCGCCTTGGGGTCACCTTGATAGTCCCAAACCGCGTTGGTCGAGTGCGCGGTGCCCTCACCGCTCGCGGGACACGCCGTTAACCCGTCCATGGGGGCTCGTTGGCGGCATCCATGCCGCAAGCGGCAAGGACACCGCACCAGACAGTCGGCTGGCTGTTTTATTGCAAACCAGACACGCCGACCATCTCCAATGGCCCTTGCCCGCCCACCGGCGCGGGACCTTGAGCGGCATGAATACCGCGCCAGAGCCTCCAAGGAAGGATTCACGGCGTGTCCCGCGCCGGTGGGCGGGCAACGGCCCTGCAACCCAACCACAGACCCACTGCCCTGCAGCCAATGCAATCATGGCGCCCAAGCCCCACGACAACCCAGATTTCACGCTGTTGTAGTGGCTGGAGAACATTGCGCACACCGGATCGTTCGCTTTGCTGCAATGACCAACAAGCGATCTCATGGCGCGCACACACTGGTGAGCAACTCCAACGCATGCGCGGCATACCCGCTGCGACGCGCAGCCAGTGCGGCAGGCTGGCGCGCGGCGAGCAAGGTGATGGCCGCCGCCACCGCCCGTGCGGTCAGGTGCTCGGCCGGCGGGACCGCGGTGCTCTGCTGGGGCGGCGCCAGGCTGCCACCGGACCAGGCCACCGCCGCCGCCAGCCACGCACCCAGGGACACGTAGCCACCGGCATGCGCAAACGCCTGCGCGGCGCGGCGATGCGTTTCGCTGGGGTCGCGCACCCACTTTTCCGCCAGCGCGGCACCGGCGCGGTCTTCCTCGTCCAGCGCTTCGCCGCGCACGCACTGGCATAGCCAGGCCACCGCGTAGCGCTTGGGTAGCAGACGCGCGAGCAGCTTGATCGCATCCTCGTCGTGGCCATGCGCCAGCAGGGCGCGCACCGCCGCCTGCGGCGCCATGGACGCTGCCAGCTGCGCACGCGCCGGTGCGGAGACCTGCATATCCGCGCACGCCTGCGCCAGCGAGAGCATGGGCGCGCTCATCCGATCATGATCAGGCCGCCGCCGACCTGCACCAGGGCATCGGCCTTGATGCTGACCAGCGGGCCCTTGAGCGTGGCCGAGGCGCCGGCTTCGGCGCTGAGCATGCCGCCGGACGACAATTTCAGCGTGCCATCGCCGGCCACTTCGGTGGCCGGCGATTTGGCCTGCAGCTGCGCATTGGCGATCAGCTTGATGGCGGTGGAGGTGGTCTTGGCTTCGGACGTGGCATCGACGAGGATCTTGACGCCGCTGAGCACGATGTCGCCGTTTTGCTTCATCACCAGCCGCGCACTGCCGGTGACCAGTTCGATCTCCTCGCCGGCCTGCAGCAGCAGTTTCTTGCCGACATCCACGCTGTCGTTGTTGTCGATGCGCGCCTTGCGGTCGTGCTTGACCGTGAGCACCTGATCGTTGTCCACCGTGGCGGTATGGTCGTGCTGCACCGCTTCGCACAGGTCGCGCTGTGCGCGCAGGTAGACCTCCTCCGCGCCGGCCTTGTCGTCGAAGCGCAGCTCGTTGAAATCCGCGCTGCCGCCAAGCAGGCTGCGGCTGCGCACGCCGCTTTGGGTCTTGTTGTCCGGCAGCGCGAACGGCAGCGCGTGATCGGCGTTGTAGACGCTGCCCACGATCAGCGGGCGGTCAGGGTCGCCTTCCAGGAAGCTCACCACCACCTCCTGCCCCACCCGCGGCAGGCTCATCGCGCCCCAGCCCTTGCCCGCCCACATCGAGGCCACCCGCACCCAGCACGACGGTGCGCCATGCGCGCGTGCGGAGCCGGACCAGTGAAAGGTGACCTGCACACGGCCGTGCGCGTCCACCACGATGTCTTCGTCGGTGTCGCCGGTGACCACCGCGGTCTGCAGGCCGGCGATGCTGGGCGTGGGCGTGCGCGCCACGCTGCGAAACGGCAGCCGGCTTTCCATCACCTGCACGGTGCTGGAAAACGGTGGCGCGTCGGCATGCCCGGGCGCTGCCAGCGTGGTCTGTGCCGAGAGCACCAGATACTCCTGATTGAGCTCGCTGCGCGGATGGCTGTGCAAAGTGAACAACGCCCCCACCATCAGCCCGCAGGCATTGGTGGTGGCCTGGTGGCTGGCGCGTTGCACGTTGTGCGCCTCGGTGCGGACCTGCGCATAGCGGCTGCCATCGGCCTGCAGCGCATGCGGGCCGGGGTAATCGAACGCGGCCAGGCCATCCACCGGGTGCAGGCCGGCGCCGCTGGCATCGAACTCGGCCGCCAGCGAGGCGCGTGGTTGCTGCGGGTCGTAGTCGGTGACCGCATGCTGGGTGGAATGCAGCGCGCGGGCGTTGCGCCAGCGGCTCACCACCGAACGCAGGATGCGCCGGTCTTCCAGCTCCGGCGGCACGTACGGCAGGCTGTCCACGCCATTGCGCTGCGCATGCGCGCCCAGCGCGTCGCACAACACCATCGTGTGCGCACTGCGGCCATGGGTGAAGTAGTAATAGATGCCTTCCTGCTCCAGCAGCCGGCTGATGAAGCTGAAATCGTCTTCGCGGTATTGCACGCAGTAGGTGCGCTTGGGGTACTGCGTGCTCAGTTGCTGCTGCACATCGCTGTAGCCGATCTCGCCCAGCACGCTGGATACGATCTCCGGCACGCTCAGGTCCTGGTAGATGCGGCAATCGCGCCGCTGGGTGAGCAGCCAGGGCCGCGGCACCAGGTGCAGCTCCAGCACCGTGTAGGCGATCGCATCGACGACGGTGACGCCAGCCTGCGCGCAGCTGGCCACGATGCCGTGGTACCAGCGTTGCTCGCCATTGTCGTCGGCCAGTTGGACGGCCACCGGCGTGGCGAGCAATGCACCCAGGTTGGGCTGCGCGTCCGTGCACAGGGCGTCGATCCGGTAGTCAAACAGCTGCCCCAAGGCCTCGTGCGCCTGCATGCGGTGCAGCCGCAGGCGCTCGCCAAGGTCGGAGTGCAGCGTGATGGTGCGCGGCATCGAAGCATCCACAGGTGGGTAGGCAACGCGGGGTGCGCCGGCCGGCAGTGCGCAATCGCCGGCCTGCGCGCACCGCTGCGTGCCGGTCACGGGCCATCACTGCCAGGGCGATGCTCCCATGCAGGCAGCGGGCAAAGCCGACATTTCGTCTCAGCGCTGCGCAGGCGTGCGCGCCGTCACGACCCATCCGTGCACGGGCTGGCCACGCTCGCTGCGCAGCACATCCAGCGTGATCGCCACCGGCTGCAGGCCGGCGCTGTGCAGGGCGGCCGCCACATGCGCATGGCTGTGCTGATAGCGGCCGCTGGCATCCAGGTCGACCCGATCGCCGTCTGCGTCCAGCGCCTCGACGGTGAAGCCAAGCACGCCGCCAGGCCGCAAGGCGGCGGCCGCCGCTGCCAGCACCGGTTGCAGCGCGCCGAAGTACACCAGCGTGTCTGCGCAGGCCACCACGTCCCAGCGGGCAGGCGTCGCCTGCAGGTAGGCGGTGAGCTCGGCCACCTCCAGTGCATCGTAGCCGCCGCGCTGATGCGCCTTGGCCAGCATGCCCGGCGACAGGTCCACACCCACCAACTGGTGCGCATATGGCCGCAGCAAGGGCGCGCACAGCCCGGTGCCGCAGCCGGCATCCAGGATGCTCAACGCGGCGCCCGGCGCGGGCAGGCATGCCGCCAGCGCCTCGGTCAGGCGCTGCGGCGCGCGGTAGTCCAGGTTGTGCAGCAGTTGTTCGTCGAAGCTGTCGGCAAAGCCATCGAACAGCTCGCGCACATAGCTGTCCCCGGCACGTGGCGGGGCAGCGGCGCCACCGCAGGCCGCGAGCATGTGCGCGGCCACCGCATTGCCCGGCTCGCGCGCCAGCCACGCGCGGTAGACCGCCTGCGCCTGCACGTGCTCGCCCAGCAGATAGAGCCCGGTACCCAGCGCCTCGCGCGCCGGCAGATGCTCCGGTGCCAGGGTGCAGGCCTGCTGCAGGCACTCCACCGACTGCTGCAGGTGCTCGGCGGCCTGCGCGTTGTTGCGCAGGAACAACCCCATCAAATAGTGCGCCTGTGCCGACTCCGGATAGGTATGCAACAGCGCCGCGTAGGTGACGAAGGCTTCTTCGGGGCGCCGCTGCGCTTCCAGCACCGCGGCCAGATTGGCCAGTGCATCGGCATGGGCAGGCGCCAGCGTCAGCGCGCGGCGATAGCACTGTTCGGCATCGCTCAGGCGTCCGCATTCGCGGTGGATATTGCCCAGGTTGTTGCAGGCATCCGGCTGGGCGGGATCCAGCGCCAGCGCCTGGGTGATCGAGGCCACGGCCGCGGCGCTGTGCCCGCGCTGATGCAGCAGCACACCGTGGAAATGCTGTGCGCCCACGTGCGCAGGCTGTGCATCCAGTACCTGCCTGTACAACTGCGCGGCGCGATCGAACTGGCCGCTGCGGTGCGCATCGATGGCGTGTTGCAAGGTCTCCGGCTGCAGGCGGGTGGCGGTTTGCATCGGGGCTCTCCAAAGGGGCGGCAAGATGACGAAGGAGTACTGCGGCGCGGATGCGTGTTCGACGATGACGCGTTGTGACCGGTCAGCACGTAATGCGCGCCGGCGTTGCGCCTGTTGCGGGCGCTATGCGGCCGCAGCATCGCGGCTGTGGTTTCCACGCACGCCGGGAACGTGCAGCAAGCATCGCCACGCGGCCGTCCGCGCTCAGCCGATCAGCACGGTGAAACAGCCCAGGGTGATCACCCCGCCATGCGCGGTGCTGTCGCCCAGGCGAGCGGCCGGCTGGCCGGCGATCAACACGGTGGGCGCACCGGCCACGATGCTGTCCGGCGGGCCGACGCACACCGCCGCATCGCCGATGCGCGCGGCAGGCAGGCCGCCGATCAGCACCGTGGGCGCACCGGGGCCGAGGATGGGGCCGCCCACGTGCGGCACCACCCCGGTCACCATCGGGCAGACGTGCAGGTCGGTCAGGCGCGCGGCGGGCTGCATGGCAACGCTTCGATGCAATCGGTGTAGTCCACTGTGGCGCGCGCGCGCACCGCCCACCCGACAATTCGTCTCAGCGCTGCGCCACCACCGAGGTACTGGCTGCGTCGGTGTCGGCGGGCGTCGGCGTTGCCGGTTGCACCTGCGCCAGGGTCTGGCGCGCGGCGCGCAGGGGCTCCTCGGCGTTGCCGAAGATGCCGGTAAGGATCTGCACCGCCTGCTGCGCATGCGCGCGTGCGTCCGCTGTCTGGCCCAGGGTGCGCTCGGCTTCGGACATGCCGCGCAGGATCTCGGCTGTCTGCGGATGCGCACGGCCCAATACCCGCAGCGAGGCCGTCAGTGCGGCGCGCTGTTCGGCCAGCGATTGCGCCGCCTGCCCGGCATCCAGCAACCAGAACGCGTGGTTGCTGCGGAAGGCGATCGTCTCGGGCGCGTCTTCGCCGAACACCGCGCGCGCGCGCTGCAACGCCGCCCGGTAATGCGGACCGGCGTCGGCCACCTTGCCCTGCTGCCGCAATGCACCGGCCAGGTTGCCTTCCACCATCAGCGTGTCGGCGGTGTTGTCGCCATAGAGCTTGCGGTGGATCTGCAGCAGCGGCGCCAGCTCGGCCTCTGCGCCAGCGAAATCGCGCTGCATCAGCAGATACACCGACAGGCTGTTGCGCATCGACAGGACAAACGGATGCTCGGCCCCGTCCAGGGCGATGCGGTCGCGCAACAGGGCGCGCTGCAGGGCGATCGCCGGTGCCAGCTGCCCGACCTCGGCCAGCATCGCGGCGTAGACGTTGCCGGCGTTGATGCGCTGGTCCGCACCCGTGGCAGGGTTGGCCAGCGCCGCCACGTAGGCATGCCGGCTTTCGCTCATGGCCTCGGCGATGCGGCCCTGGTCGCGCAGCGTCCAGGCCAGCCACCCGCGCATGTCGTTGCCCATGGTCTGCTGTTGCGCATCGCCGCGCTGCGCTTGCGCAATGCCCTGGCGCAGCAGCTGCGCGGCTTCTTCGCGCTGGCCGGCGCCGCGCAGCGCCTGGCCCAGCATGGAGGTGGCCTTCAGCGCCGGCAGGCTGCCCTCGCCCGCGCTTTCCCGCGCCAGCCGCTGCGCGGTGCGCAGGTGCTCCACCGCCTGCGGATACTTGGCCAGCGCAATCAGGGTACGGCCCAGTGTCAGTTCGACATCGGTGCGCGCATCGGGCTGGCCGGCCAGCTCGCGTGCGGCGCGCTGCGAGGCCTGCTCCAGCACGCGCAGCATCAAGGTCTTGTCCAGATCCTGCGCCACGCCCGGGTCCACGCTGGACAGCACCGAACTCATGAAATCGCCGGTGACGCGGGCGCGTTGCGCATCGCGCGCGGCCTGCTGCAGCGACCACAGCGTGGCGCCCACGCCGCCGATCGAGGCCACGGCCACCAGCCCGGCGGCCAGCGCACCGCTGCGATGGCGTTGGATGAACTTGCACAGCCGCAGCCAGCGGCCGGCCTGCAGGGCGCGCGGCGGGTAGCCGTCGAGCCAGCGGTGCAGATCGTCCAGCAGCGCCGATACCGAGGCATAGCGCGCGCCCGGCTCGGGCGCCAGGGCACGCAGCACGATCGCATCCAGGCCATCGCGCAGCTGCTGCAGCAACTGCGCAGGCCTGGTGGCACGCGCCGCGCAGATGCGTGCGCGCGCATCGGCCGGCACCGCCGCCACCCGTTGCGAAGGCGGCAGCGGCACGCCGTCGCTGCCGGCCACCGGCGCCAGCCCGCAACTCAATTCGTAGAACATCGCGCCCAGCGCATAGATGTCGCTGCGTGCGTCCACCTCCTGCGCGCCGCGCGCCTGCTCCGGGCTCATGTAGCCGGGCGTGCCGCGGCCATGCGCCGAGGTCAGCCCCGGGTTGGCCGCATCGATGGCGATGCCGAAATCGATCACCCCCGGCATCGGCCGCCCGTCGATGTCGCTGACCAGCACATTGCTGGGCTTGAGATCGCGATGGATCACGCCCTTCTGGTGTGCATGCTGCACCGCCTCGCTCACCCGCAGCATCAGCAGCACGCGTGCGTGCAACGACAGCCGGTGTTGGTCGCACCACCAGGTGATGGGCTCGCCGCGCAGGTACTCCATCACCAGGTATGGCCGGCCTTGGGCGTCGGTGCCCACGTCGTGGATCTGCGCGATGGCCGGGTGCACCATCTGCGCCAGCAACCGGCATTCGAATTCGAACAAGGCCCGGCCCTGCGCATCCAGCGCGTCGGCAGCCATCAGCTTGATCGCCACCTCGCGCTCGTAGGCACCATCGGCACGGTGGCCCAGGTACACCTGACCCATGCCGCCGGCACCGAGCAGGCGGTCGATCGCCCACGCGCCGAAGCGCGTGCCCGCCGGCAGTTCCGGCAGCGGTGCGTGCAAGGCGGCCACGGCCTGCTTCAACGGTGCGCGTATCCGCAAGGTGGCCTGCGATTCAACCGCCAGCATCGCCAGCAATTCATCGCGCAACACGGCATCCTCGCCTGCCTGCGCGCGCGCGAAGGCCTCGCGCTCTGCTGGCGGCAACCCGCAGGCCTGGTGGAACAAGGCCTCCAGCCGTTGCCAGGTGGTGGCGGCCACGCTCACAGCTGTGCCGCCAGCCAGACCCGCGCAAAGCGCAGGTCGCGCTCCAGCGTGGGCACCGACACCTCCAGCTGTTCGGCCGCTTCGGCCACGCTGAAACCCACCAGTTCGGTCAGCGCGAACGCGCGGGCCTTGCGCTCATCCACCTGCGCCAGCTTGTCGAAGGCATCGGCCACCAGCATCAACGCCTCCGGTCGCGCCGCGCCATCGGACAGGCTGATGGTCAGCGTCACCGCCTGCCCCATCCGCTTGGCGCTGGCCTGCTGGCGCGCCAGGTCCACCAGCAGATGCCGCATCTGCAGCGCCGCCACCGCATAGAAGTGGGTGCGCGAGCGGAACGCCTGCTGGCCTTGTTCCAGCCGCAGCCAGGCTTCATGCACCAGCTCGGTGGCCTGCAACCCGGCGCGTCCGTCGCGCCGCAGCTCGCGCAAGGCGGTGGCCCGCAGCACCTCATAGACCTGCCGCGCCAATGCATCGCCCGCCCCGGGCTCGTCGCGCTGCCAGGCCTGCAACAACTCGGTGATCGGCAGCTCGGACATCGAGGTCCCTCTCGCCTGCGTGGATGCGCAGTATCCCGCATTGGCGAGCAAGCGGAACAGGCGAGACGTAACGGTTAAGAGCAGCCCGCAGAACGACTGCGCTCACCGCCAGCCGGGCGCGGCCGGTGCTCGGTGCGGCATGTACCGCGCGGACACGCCGGTTCCTCCGCGCCGCCCGCAGTCACCTGACGACCGCGCGCTACGGTTTGGTAGCCGCTCCTGGCTGGCTGGGACGCGGCGACCGGCCGGCGGCGGCGTTTGCAGCCAGCTAAACCGTCATGGTCAAAGCGTTACCGATCCCCTTTGATCAGCGCACCCGCCGCATCCGGCCCACGCACCTAGCAGCCAAGCTCACGCCCGGCCGCATAGCGCAGGCCCTGCCGCAGCTGGGCCAGGAACTGCGCATTCGCATACACCGCCGCATCGTGGCCCAGCCCGGTGTACCAGGCCCGTCCGCCGTCGAAGGCATGGCACCAGGCGATGGGATGGTCGGCACCCATCGTGCCGCCGGCATACAGCCGCTCGTCCACCGTGGCGATCACCTGCACCTGCCCGCGCGGGTTGCGCCGGTAGTTGTAGATCTCATCGGTGATCGACCAGCTCTCGCCGACCGCCTGCCCATCGCGCTCAGGCTGCACACGCGTGGACTGCAGCCCCGGCGGATGCCCCTTGAACCAGGCCCCGACCAGCTGCCCGTACCAGGGCCACTGGTAGCCGGTATCGGCAGCCGAATGCACGCCCAGGAAGCCGCCACCGTGACGAACGAATCCTTCGAACGCCTGCTGCTGCGCCGGCGCAAGAATCTCCCCGGTGGTGCTGGCGAACGCCACCACGCGGTAGCGCGCCAGGTTGTCGGCAGTGAAGACATCCGCGTCCTCGCTGTGATCGGCCGCCATGCCCTGCTCTGCCGCCAGCTGGCGCAAGGTCGCCACCGCCGTCGGAATCGACTCGTGACGGAACCCGGCGGTCTTGCTGAAGATCAGCATCCGCTCCGGAGCGGACGCGGCAGTGGTGGTGAGGGAGGCAAGCATGCAGATCAGGGCGAGCAGGAGTCTGTGCATGCGGGCATTGTTGCGCGATCTGCGCCTTGTTCAAACAGCGCCTGTCCAGCTCGCAGCCGCAGCCTCGGTGAGCCAAGTGGTGCGCAGTGCAATGAAGCCGACGCCGTGGCACCGATCTGCACTCGGTGCAGGCGTAGCGGGCGTGCCGTATCGCACCTCCTGCGAGGCCTGTCCTTGTCGGCTCCGAATGGTGTGTCCCTGGCGTGTCATGACACATCCAGCTCAAGCCGGCGCGAGCCCTGCTTGATTGCCGCCCTGACACATAGTGCAAGTCGATCCATCGATACTTTGCTCAAGCATCCAAGAGGCCCTGATCACTCCACAGGAAACGTCGTTGGACGCAGACACGCAAACGGCTGGAAGTCGCGTGGCCTTCCGCAGGCGATACGCCACTGCTTGCCGGCGCGCTGCGACACGGGCCACTCACGCTCAGCGCTTGGCCGCCTCGCAGAGCTTGCGATTGAACCAGGTGGACCTGGCGATGGGCAGATACGCATCCCGGTCGCTGGGCGGAAGCATCGTGCTGTTCTTGTCCAGTTCCGCCTGGAACGAGGTCTCGTCGTGACTGCGACCAGCCATGGTCTGATCCAGCGCCGTCAGGCACTACTGCGGACGGTTCAAGCGCAACAGGGTGAGCGCGCGGTCGTTGGCGAAACGGTCGCGATCGAGCCAGTTGACGAACGCGCCGCACTCGCCCGCGAACGCCTGCATGCCGGCGAGTGCTTCGGCATAGCGCTTGCCGCGATAGTCGCGCAGGTACGCCTCGCGCCGTCGGCTGCTGGCCGCTAAGGTGCAGCCGGCCGGCAACCGCAGATAGTCGCCTTCGAAACCCGCGCGCATGCCGCAATAGTCGCGACAGCTATCTGGGGTGAGTGCAGCGATGCTGAAGCCACCGGCCATCGGCTTGAACGACAGTTTGCAGGGCGCGTCGCTGGCATCGCTCACTTCTGCTTTGTCGCCTTGCAGCGCGCCCTCCAGCGAACAGCTGTGGCCGTTGGCGCCCATGGCGAGAATCTCGAAGTGGCGCGCCCCACCCTTGTCGCTGACCTGCAGGCTGCCCCAGCCGTGCTTGGTGCTGTATTCGCCGGGCGTCGGACCAGCCGCCACCGCGCCGAAGGCCACCAACCCCAGCAGCATCCCGCACCATCCATATCGCCGTGCCATCGCCTCGTCCTATGTTCGACCAAGCGGCAAGTGTGCGACATCGCGGCGACGCCAGGCCAGTCAGGTGTAGACCATCAACCCCAGCAGATCCAGCGCGCCATGCGCCAGGATCGCCGGCCACAGTCGACCTCGCCGGGCCACCCACCAACCCAGGATCAGCCCGAGCATCAAGATGCTGATGGCGCCAATCGGACCCTGGTATAGGTGATACGAGGTGCGGATTGCCACGCTTACATTCACCGCGAACGCCCGGCCATGCCGCGGCTCCAAGGCGCGGATCACGTAACCGCACACGAATACTTCTTCGAAGATCGGATTGATCAGCGAGATCGCCAGCACGGCCGTGATCGACAGCCGCCCGGCGACCATTGCATCGAATGGATTCGTGTTGCTCCCCGAGCTCCAGTTCAACAGCGTCAGTGGATAGGTGACCAATAAGCACACCGCCAGCAAGCCGAACCCCGCCGCCAGGTCGCGCAGCTGCCACTGCAACCCCAGCGACTGCGACCTCCAGCCGCGGAACCACAGCACTGGCAACAAGATCGCCAGAACGAGCAGTTCGTAGAACACCATGCCCCACAGGCTCGCGTCGGAGAAGACCGGCTCCACGACGTCGCGCGCAACTGCCGAAAGGCTGGACCAGATCGACAGCCCGAAGGCAATCGTCACCACGAGCAACAACTCGCCCCATCTTGCCGAAGCTCCTTCACGTTCTTGCATCGATCTTCCTTGGCATGCCTTGATTGCAGATACTCAACTTGAAACGCGCTGTCTAGCGACAGGCCTGCACGACCGCTCGCTCGACAGCCTGCATGAAATCCGGATCGCGACGCATCGTAGTATCGGCGCGTGCGCTGTCGCGCACATGGGTGGCGCGCGTACACGCCTCCGGGCTCGGCTGGCGCTCGTAACTGATCAGGCGTAAGCCCAGGTTTGACTCCTGGCCCGTGGCAGACGCCGTGTTCGGGCCTGCCTGCGTCGCCGCAGCCGTTGCGGTCGGGGCTGGCCCGGCTTGCTTGTTCCAGCGCTTCTGCTCGGCGCCGTCGGCGCACGGCGTGGACTGGTAAACCGTCCCCAGCTTTGCATCGCTGCATTTATAGGCCGACTGCGCCGCAGCCGGCAGCGCCAGCACGCACATCACCACCGCAAGACTTCGTTTCATCTATCTCTCCCCCAAACGGTATAGCTTACCGATCGCAGAGAACGAAGCGTTGTCTCTTCGAGCAGCGCGCTCCGTTCTTCGGTGACGAAGATGGGTAAAGCGCGCCTGGCGGCTTGTTACCGACCGACTTGCACCGCCACAAAACCGGCACCTTGCCAATGGCAGCGCCGAGCGGACGCACGGTGCTCGCTGACCAATGTCGCATGCACTCTTTGTTGCGCCGGAGACAACTCCATCCGGCGATGGAAGTGCAAAGAACTGCAGTTTCCGCCGACGCGCAAGCACAGCGGCCGTAGACGCATCTCTTTGCGGGCATTGAGCGGCTCGTCGGCACCGCAAGTCGCTGTTGTCGACCGATAAGTTAACCTGACCCCGTTACCCCTTGGCCCCATTATTGCGACCGTCGGGACAGCGTATTACGTGAAGTACTGCGTGAGTTGCGACGCGGAATAGCCCAATCGGCCATCGGCACGCCACTGCGCGGTCACGACTATCCCATAGACGCGCGATGCTGAATTTTTGTGCGGGCTGGCCGGAGACAGCCCGAAGTAGCTCTTACTAGCACCCATGTAGTTCGGATGCGCATTGACGAACTGCATTCCCATCGCCGCCACGATCCTCTGTCCCGCTGCGTGCCCGTTTTGGTTCATGCTGTAGAGATGGTTAGCGATCCAGCCTTCCTCCATCTGGCTGTAGCCCGGTGGCACGAAGAGTGAAAAGTTCAACCCCGCGCCTGGGCCCTTTGCCTCCACGATAAGGAAATGAGAAACGCCACCGCCCTGTGGATACTCCCAGATCTGGTCAATGCCGGTGCCCGAGTGCAGATGGTAGCCCCAGATCATGTTGCCGCCGGGGTGACGCTCCAGGACGCAGGTCGCTGCGGCGGCCTCGCCGACGCATTCGGTGATGCGCGTATTGGCCAGCAGTGCGCGCATGTCCTGCGCGATCGCATCGAAGTGCTGGCAAGCCTGTGCGTCGGCTCCCAGGCCAGCGACCTCCTGCTCCAGGCCTTGCCAGATCGCACCGGAATGGATGTCCAGCCAAGCGAACGGCAGAAAAATCTCGTTGTTGGCCCTGACGCCCCAACCGATGGCGTTGTTCAGATCGTCGTGGTAGACGACGTCGCGATGCATGCCGTGCGGCGGCCACGACGTTAGCGGGGGCGCCGCATTGGCCCGCCCGTTAGCCGCGTTGATGCGGATGATCTTCGGTCGCTTGGGCTTCTTGGGTGAGATAAACGAATACCGGTCGTATCTGCCGGTCACAGCCGCATAGTCGACCTTTGCTTTACTGCGCAACAACCTTCCCATCGGCACTCTCCCTAGTGAAATGTGGTCTCTGACCGCCCATGCACCCTTGCGTCGGCGTGGCGCGCAGGCGCGGCCAACCGGTTCACCGCCCGCGGCCATGCTCCTCGTTGGCGATTCCGAAGGTGCCCGGAGGAGGCTCGATATAGCTGTGGTAACCGGGTCGTGGAGACGAAGTCAGGTTGACTTCTAAAGTGGCCCTGACCCAGTTCGTCCCGGACAAGTGAACCTGACCCCGTTACCCGGGACGAATATTTAAAGCTTTTCAGTTTTGTCCAGCCGAGCCATTCTGACGACGTCCGTGATCGTGCCGGTCGCCCTTGGGACCTCCGCGCACTTCCGGTTTGGTTAGGCTGTCATGATTTCCTTGGTGATCGCGGCCAGTCAGGGCCTTGCGCGCCGTCGCTTTTTCCCGTCCCTCTGCGGCAAGCGCGGACTTCTGAACAACCACGCTCTGCTGAGCGACCACCGTTGCACCGATGCATTTACGATGGCGCTGGTCCGATGGATTCACCGGCTTCGTTACCAATCCCAAGGCAGTCTTTTTGCAGACGCTACATACCAAGTCAACCATAAATCACCTCGTGTTTCGTGATTAGATCCTAGAATTGAATGAAATAGCGGGGTCGCACCGGATACACAAATGTTAGTCAAACCATTGCCGTTCACGGCATTCAGCTGCTGGGCCCACAGGTCGCATATCAAGTCCACAAAGCAGCACTTTTTCATGCGACCTAATTAACTCCACACGCTTTGTTAAGGTCGGTCAGGCGAGCGGATGGTTGCATTGGCTTGCTCCTCGTAAAATCACGTTCGCGGATAAAGTTAACCTGACCCGTTGCCCGCCCCCGTTGCCCACGTGCTTCATCAGCCTGAAAGCAGCATCATGTGAGCGCGATCCTTGGCTGATCGTTGCGTCACCGCAACTACATACACCCAGTTCAAAGCAGCTGATCAGCGTGCATGCTCGACGAATGCAGTTTGTTCTGAGCCATCCCCTATTATTCAGACTCGCTATCCTGGGAACGGACACTGGCTCACCGCGACCATAAGGGCCGAATTGGGAATCAGCTGGCTGTCACCACGCTCGAATATGATTCCGGTCTTCTTTTCCTTCTGGTCATCCGGCGTCTTCGGTTTTCCGTTGTAGGTCGTGACCAGCCCCCGATAGTTGTTTTTTCCGTCAAAGAACTTCCGCTCGACCCTGACGTTCTCGGAAGTAAGACCTTCTTTCTTGTAGCCACCACCGATTCCGCTTTCCGCCAAGTGCTTTTGATGTGAGTGCTCAACGGTCTGGGTGCCGCCTGTATACGCTGGCGGAGCCCATCTCCTGCGGCCATAGCGCTCTTTGAGTCTCTGCCCCATGAAACCATTAGCTTCCTGTATCCATGCATTGGCGATTGTGGGAGAACGACCACTGTTGGACTGCACGCTGGTTGTCCAATTGACGTTGGTGTCCGGCGCGGGGGGGAAGCAATCGACGAGGAAGTCCCACAGATACTTGTCCTTCCACTCCCCTTCCAGTCCTTTGTAGTCGCAAGCACCGGCGTAGAGCATCGGCGCTTCTTCGTGCATGAACGAGTAAACGATCAGCCACTGGATCGAGTGCGTGAACTCACCATGGGCGCTAGCCACCATGTCCTTCCACATTAACTTTTTCTTGACGAAATTCACGAAGTCCGGCTGATGGGTGAAGCCCGACAGCACCAGATTTATGCCTGTTCCCCAGCCAACGCTGTTGGCCGCTGCGTTAAGGAGGCGACTGGTGATGTTGTACCCCTTCGCTGTGTCGTGATAATTGAACCCTTGTGGCGAATTCGCGAATGCTCCCGCTTCATTTGCTTTAGCGAATATCTCAGAAAGCCATGAGTCGACCTTGCCCAGGTGTTCGCAGAACTTGTTCTTGTCGGACAGATAGGCGGCGATCTTCGCATACTTCTTGCTTTCCACTGATGGAACGCCAAACTTGTCTTCTATGAATTTCGAAATTGTTCCAGAGTTTAGCTCTCCGATGGACATTTCCGACATGATATTGGTCCTTCTACACTCTGGAGAATGCGTAGGAGAAGTGGCCTTCCCCCGCCCCGACACCGACCTTCCGCACCTGTTGGCCTTCGATTATCTTGGCCAAAAGTTCCCGACTGATCTCCGGCAACATCGAATTGGTCAAAATCGCATCAATCATCCGCCCGCCCGACTCGCTCTCGGTACACCGGCTCACCACCAGCTCAACAACCGAGTCGTCATACTCGAACGGGATCCTGTAGCGCTCCTCGATCCGCTTCTTGATGCGGTTCAACTGCAGCCGCACGATCTGCCCGAGCATGGCGTTGCTCAGCGGGTAATACGGAATCGCCACCAGGCGCCCGAGCAGCGCCGGCGGAAAGACCTTCAACAACGGCTCGCGAATGGCCTTGGCCATGCCCTCGGGGTCCGGCATCAGTTCCGGGTCCTTGCACAAGCTGGCGATGAGGTCGGTGCCGGCATTGCTGGTGAGGATGATCAAGGTGTTGCGGAAGTCGATGCGGCGGCCTTCGCCGTCTTCCATCCAGCCCTTGTCGAAGACCTGGAAGAACAGTTCGTGCACGTCGGGGTGGGCCTTCTCCACTTCGTCCAGCAGCACCACCGAATACGGTTTGCGTCGCACGGCTTCGGTCAGCACGCCGCCTTCGCCGTAGCCCACATAGCCCGGTGGTGCGCCCTTGAGCGAGGAGACGGCGTGCGCCTCCTGGTACTCGCTCATGTTGATGGTGATCAGGTTCTGCTCGCCGCCGTACAGCGTTTCGGCCAGGGCGAGCGCGGTTTCTGTCTTGCCCACGCCGGAGGTGCCGGCGAGCAGGAATACGCCGATCGGTTTATCAGGGTTGTCCAGGCCGGCGCGGCTGGTCTGGATGCGCTTGGCGATCATCTCCATGGCGTGGTCCTGGCCGATCACGCGCTTGGCCAGTAGTTCGGGCAGGCGCAGTACGGTGTCGATCTCGTTGCGCGCCATGCGTCCGACCGGGATGCCGGTCCAGTCGGCGACCACGGCGGCCACCGCCTGGTAGTCGACCGTGGGCAGGATCAAGGGCGATTCGCCCTGCATTGCCGCTAGTTCCGCCTGTACCAGCTGCAGGCGCGCGAGCAGCGTGTCGCGGTCCACGCTTACTGGCGCTTCGAGCACGGCGGTGTCGCCAGACGCCGCATGCGCGGCATCGGTGTCGGCCTCGACCTCTGCTTCCAACGCACTGCCCGTGCCTTCCACCGGTGCATTGCCGCTACGCAGCTGTGCACGCAGCGATAGCAGCTCATCTACCAATGCCTTCTCGGCAACCCAGCGTTGCTCAAGATCACGCAGCCGGCTGCGTTCGCCATACAGCAAGCCAGCACACGCAGCAGCACGCTCCTCTACTACGATGCCGATCGCACGCTCGCGCTCGATGATGGCGTGTTCGGTGTCCAGCGCTTCGATGCGGCGGCGGCTGTCGTCCACTTCCGCAGGCGTAGCGTGCAGGCTGACCGCCACGCGCGCGCAGGCGGTGTCGAGCAGGCTCACCGACTTGTCCGGCAGCTGGCGGGCGGGGATATAGCGGTGGCTGAGCTTGACGGCCGCTTCCAGCGCCTCGTCCAGGATCTGCACACTGTGGTGCCGTTCCATCATCGAGGCGACGCCGCGCATCATGCGCACCGCCTTGGCCTCGTCCGGCTCGTCCACCTGCACGGCCTGGAAACGGCGGGTCAGTGCGGGATCTTTTTCAATGTACTTCTTGTATTCGGCAAATGTGGTCGCCCCCACCGTGCGCAGGGTGCCGCGCGCCAGCGCCGGCTTGAGCAGGTTGGCGGCATCGCCGGTGCCGGCCGCGCCGCCGGCGCCGACCAGGGTATGGGTTTCATCCACGAACAGGATGATGGGTTTGGGGCTGGCCTGCACCTCGTCGATCACCGCGCGCAGGCGCTGCTCGAACTCGCCCTTCATGCTGGCGCCGGCCTGCAGCAGGCCCACATCCAGCGTGCGCAGTTGCACGTCCTTCAATGCGGGTGGCACATCACCGCGGGCGATGCGCTGTGCGAAGCCTTCCACCACCGCGGTCTTGCCCACGCCGGCTTCGCCGACCAGGATCGGGTTGTTCTGGCGGCGCCGCATCAGGATGTCCACCACCTGGCGGATCTCGTCGTCACGGCCGATGATCGGGTCGAGCTTGCCCTCGCGCGCCTGTGCGGTGAGGTCGGTGGTGAATTTCTTCAGCGCTTCCTGCTTGCCCATTGCGGCAGGCGCGATGGCGCCGCTGGCCTCGCCCGGTGCAGCCGTCTGGCCCAGTGAGAAACCATCGCTGGGCAGCAAACCCTCTTCCGGCGAGCCGGCCACGATCTGCGCAAAGTGCTCGTTGAGTATCTCGGGCTTGAGCTTGTCGAACTCCTTTGAAATCGCCAGCAGCGCATGACGCAGCCCACGCACGCTCAGGATGCCGACCATCAGATAGCCGGTGCGCACCTGCGCCTGCCCAAAGCTGAGCGAGGCATACACCCAGCCGCGCTCCACCGCTTCTTCGACATTGGCCGACAGATCGGTGACGGCGGTGGAGCCGCGCGGCAGGCCATCCAGCGCGGCGGTGACATCGCGCGCCAGCGTGGACGGATTGAGCTGGAAGTGCTTGATGATGCGGTGCAGGTCCGAGTCCTGCAGCTGCAGCAACTGATGCAGCCAGTGCACCAGCTCCACGTACGGGTTGCCGCGCAGCTTGCAGAACACGGTAGCGCTTTCGATGCCGCGATACGCCAGCGGGTTGAGCTTGCCGAACAGGGCACTGCGGGAGATCTCGGCCATGATGCGTCCTTCGAAGTCGGTACGTTGCGTGTGTGCGAAAGTGAGAGCGGTGCGCGTCAACCCGATGGGCGCAGCAGGACCTCGTCGGCGTCGGCGATGCTCCAGGCGCGGCGGCCGATCCAGGTGTCCAGGCCAAGCCGGCTGTTGCGCGCCAGCTGCGGGGTGGGCACCTGGTCGGCCTTGAGCAATAGCTGCAGCTCCCAGCCAAACTCGTCGCCCAGATAGCTGCGCACCGCGGCGGTGAGCTGGCGCAGCGCCTGGCCGCCCGGCAGGAAGCGTTGAAACGCGATGCGTGGCAATGGCCCCAGCCGGATGCGCACGCGCTGTTGCGCGCCGCGCACCTGTGCACCGACCACGCTGTCCACGCCGAGCTGCGCATTGCGCGGGCCCAGGCCCAGCCGCAGCTGCGCGTCGGCAGGCAGCCGCATCCATTCGGCGATGAATTCCTGCACCTGCACCGGCCACTCGAACAACTGCTGCAGCAGCGCACGCAGGCCCTCGGGCGTGCGCGTGGCTGCGCCCAGGCGACCGGCGTAGTAACGACGCGCATCGTCCGGCAATGCATCGCGCTCACGCAGGTGCGGGCTGGCGATACCGACCAGGGCATCCAGCCAGCCGCGGAACTGATCGCAGGCAGCGCGCTCGGCCTGCACGGTGGGCTGCGCCTGCGCCCACGTACGGTAGAACAGGCTGAGCATGCGGTGATGGAATACATCGGCAAACGCGGCAAAGGTGCCGTCCTTGGCCTGCTGCGCACGCTCGATGGCGTATTCGGTCAGGTGCAACGGCAATGGCGCGTTGGGACCGAACAGACCCAGAAACACCCCATACAACGCAGCGGGCTGCTGGTCTTTTGCTGGCGTGTAGCGGTCCAGTGCATGCGGTGCGAACGCCAACGAGGGCGTGTGGCGCAGGCGCACCGCATCGTCCACGGCGCGGGCGGATTCGCCCAGGCGAGGATGCTGCGGATGGCAGCGCTCGATCGCGCGCAAGGCGGCGAACGGGCTGAAATCCTGTGGCCGGGTCTGCAGCGCCTGTGCCAGCGCGGCAGCCGCTGCGCTCACAGGCGCGGGCGCGTGCCGGGCTGGGCTGGCCATCGGGCCACCTCGTTGCGTTCGGTGGTGCGCAGCACGGTTTCGGTGAAGGAATTCACCGAGACATAGCGCGCAAAGAAGTGCCGCAGCACCGAGGCCAGCAGGAAGGCGCCGGTACCTTCGAACGCCGCGTCTTCGCAGGTGAGGGTGATCTCCAGGCCGCGACCGAAGGTGATCGGGCCGGGCACCGGAATGCGCCGCACGATCGGCGTGCCGGTCACGTGCTTGATGCCTTCGATCTGGCGTTGCGCAGACGCATCGAACGGGTCGCAATACAGCGTGAGGATCTCGCGCAGCGCGGCCGCGCCATTGGGGCCGTCTTCGAACAACGACAGGTAATTGAGCTGCAACTGGCTGAGCAGGCGCCATGCGGTCTGCCCGTCGGACAACGCCGGACGCGGTTTGGTCGGCCCGGCTACGCAGCGCACGCCGCGCACCGGCACGCCGCTGTCCATGGTGAAGTCGCTTGCGCCCTTGCCCACCGGCATATGCAGCGGTAGGTCGCGATTCGTGCACCACAGCTGCAGGCCGAGTTGGCGCAGGCTGCTGGCCTGCGCCTGGTCATTGGCATCGACCAGACTGACGAAGACCTCGCTGCCCACGTAACTGGAACGCGCTCCGTCCCGGCGCTGCCGCGCAGACAGCATCCGCGGCTCGCGGCGCATGCTGTAGAACGCGCCGTGCCGTGCATGCCAGCTGCGTGCGTCGCCGCCATAGAACGGGGTGAAGCGCTGCTCCGGCTCCTGGCGGTCGCCGAAGCCTTCCACCTCGCCCAGGTGATGGATCTCGAAATCCATCGGCCGGGTGCGGTCGGCCAATACATGATATTCATGCGCGCCTGGCTGCAGATGGATGCGGTCGGCGCGGCGTGGGAACAGGTTGATCGCCGGAGTGCAGAACAGCTTGAAGTGTTCGGCGCCGACCGCCGCAGCCAGACTGGGCAGGCTGCGTTGCAGCAACACCACCACCTCGAAACTGCTGCCGTGCAGCCGCCGCAACGGTGCGCGCAGGCCGGCAAGTTCGGCGAACAGAAAGCGCTCGGGGCAGGCGAAATATTCCTGCAGCAGCCGGTAGCCACTGAACGAACGGCCGTCGTAGGGAATCAAGGCATCGTCGTCGGCAAAGCCGCGCATCTGCACTGCATCGGCGCCCAGCGTCATCTCCAGCGTGCCGCCACTGGCATCGCTGCCACGCACCACCACCGCGGCGGTGTCGGCATGCAGCTGTTCGTACAGACGCTTGGGCAAGCCGTCGGCGCCGGCCAGAAACAGCGGCAGTCGGTCCAGCGCCAGCGCTTGTACCTGCGCACCGCCTACCAGCTCCAAGCGCAGCCGCACGCCGGCACGCACCACGCGCCCGGCCGGCAACGCGACACCGGCAGCGGCCAGGGCGGCCGGCGATTCCAGATACTTGGCTTCGGCCAGATGCAACGGCCACAAGGTCACCGCATGCGCGGTGCGGAACTCGCAGGCGGTGCGTTCGCCGGCGCCGATCAGGCTGCGCAGGGCGCTGTGACGCGGCACGCTGACGCCTGCGGCCAGGCCGCTGTCCTTGAGGTCCGGCTGCAGCTGCACCACCGCCATCGACGGCAGCGGCGCCAGGTAATGCGGGTAGACCATTTCCAGCAGGTGCTGGGTGAATACCGGGTATTGCGCGTCCAGCTTGAGCTGCACGCGCGCAGCCAGGAATGCGAAGCCTTCGAGCAGGCGCTCCACGTACGGGTCGGCGCATTCGAACGCATCCAGCCCCAGCCGCCCGGCGATCTTGGGATACTCGCGCGCAAACTCCGCGCCCATGTCGCGCACATGCTGCAGTTCGCGGCTGTAGTAGGGGAGCAGGCGCGGGTCCATCTCAGCCATGCCCTTCGACGACATCGAGCCGGCCGGTTTCCAGGTCCAGCGCTGTCTTCAGGTACAGGTTCAACGGCAACGGCTGCGCCCACATCTCCGATTCGATGGTGAACAGCAGCGAGCGCCGGTCCATGCGCGTGGCATCGGCATGCACGCTGACGCGCAGCGTGTCGGCAATCAGCCGTGGCTCGAACGCCAGGATCGCCTCGCGAATGCGTTGTTGTAGCGCGGCCGCATCGATACCGGTCACTGCCACACCGGCCAGATCCGGGATACCGAAGTTGAGCACCGAGCGCTGCACCTGCGGATATGCACCCAGCGGATGGCTGGTCTCCAGGTTCACCGCATTCAACAGCCACGACAGATCGCGGATCACGCATTCGCGCAGGCGCGTGGCCGAGATCACGCGTTGCTCGCGGCTCTCTTCGCGCTGGCTGGGCACGGTGTCGGTCAGCCGGTCCAGCAGCGAGGGCTGCAGGCGTTCGGTGGTGGTGAGCTCGGCCATGGTGGCTCAGCCCAGATCCAACTGCAGGTGGCGCACGTCCAGCAACGCCACCTCGCGCGACTCGGTACTCCACATGCGCTGGCCCAGGCCGATCTCGCCCTGCGCACCTTCGGTCCATTCGGTACGGCGCGCCAGCTGCAGCTCGCCGGTATCGAGGTGTTCGCTACCGGGATACCGCACCGGCATGTACGCAAACGCCTGCCCGCCATTGCGCCATAACACGCTCACCGGTGCCCACACGGTATCGCGCAGGTCCACCGGCGCTTCGAAGCGCAACTGATGGATCTGCTGCAGCGGCGCCCACGCATAGCCAGTGTCGAGTATCAGTTCGATGCAGGGCCCGAAGCGGGCATCGGCATCGGACAGCCATTCGAAGCGCTCGCCATCGAGCACGCCCGCGCTTGCCGGTGCCAGCTCGAAGGCTTGCGCACGCAGCGCATTCGCCTGCGCGCCATGGCCTTGCGCAGACAGGCGCAGCGCCTGCAGATGCAGGGCCAGCCACTCGGCCGGCTCGCCGATCACGTGCGGCAATTGGGTGCCGGCGAACACCTGGGCACGTGTCTGCTCGCCCTGCAGCACGGTGAGATACGTCTGCACCAACGGCTGGGTGGTGCCATCCAGCTCGCCGCAGGCGCGCAGTTGATCCGCCGCGCGCGACCACTGGCCCAGCACGGCCAGCAGCTGGAACAGGAACACGCGCTGCGCCGCATCGGCCGGTTGCCGGCGTACCTGCTGTACCAGCTGCTGCAAGGCCTGCGCCGGCTCACCACGGGCAAGCAGGCTGTGTGCGGTGGCATCCATCGCGCATGTCCTCATCGAAGAAGGGGGCGGTGTCGCTGTGGACACCGCCGGTCATTGCATTGCAGGCACCGCGTGCAGCAGCACACCCACGCGCGCGGTTGCCGGGGAACCGCAGGCGGCGCGATGCAGCCGGCATGGACGCGTGGTGCATGCCGATCTCCCATCCGCTCCGCCGTCTGCGATCGGGCGATCGCGCACGCGGTGTGC
The DNA here is from genome assembly GCF_041475735.2 of Xanthomonas sp. NCPPB 3582. Classification (NCBI taxonomy): domain Bacteria; kingdom Pseudomonadati; phylum Pseudomonadota; class Gammaproteobacteria; order Lysobacterales; family Lysobacteraceae; genus Xanthomonas; species Xanthomonas sp. NCPPB 3582. Next base: position 269,975 of record NZ_CM192968.1, on the reverse strand, counting down.
TTGGCGCCTTATGCCTTGGCCACGCCCTGGATGTCGTAGGTGAATTCCTTCGCCCCGCCCTGCGCCGCGCCCTTGTCGTCCTGCGGCTGGAAGCCGTACTTGAACTTGCCGAAGTGCAGCGTCACGTTTTCGGTCAGCCGGTCTTCGCCACCGGACCCGCCGGTGGACAGCGAGGTGATCAGCACGCCTTCGCTCAATTCCAGCGTGAGGAAGTCGCTCTGCTCGCCGGTGGCATTGGTGACGTACAGCCAGGCGTTTTCCACGCGTGCACCGGTGCACACTGCATCCAGCAGCGCGTTGGAGCAGCCGTCCACGTACTTGGTGATGGAAATGTCCTGGATATGCGCCTTGCCGCCGCTGGCCGAGCCGCCACCGGTGTGCAGGTCGCCGGAATTGCTCGCACCCCAGGACCACGCCAGAATCGGAATCTCGCCCTTGTGCTTCTTGTGGTTGGACGCGCCTTCGATCTTGACCTTGCCGCTGCCGAACTTGATGTGCATGTCGAACGCCATGGAACTGCTCCTTCAATGAAAGTGACAACACAGGGGTGGCGCAACGCGCAGTGGCGTTGTGCCCGTGACGCGAATGCGTCGGATCAGGCCTTGGCGGCCGAGGGCAGGCGCGAGACCAGGCGCAGCGACACGGTCAGGCCTTCCAGCTGGTAATGCGGCTTGAGGAAGAACTTGGAGCTGTAATAGCCCGGTGCGCCTTCCACTTCCTCCACCACCACTTCGGCCGCGGCCAGCGGCTTGCGCGCCTTGGTTTCTTCGCTGGAGTTGGACGGGTCGCCATCGATGTATTGCGTCACCCAGCGTGTCAGCCAGCTCTGCATCTGCTCGCGATCGGAGAACGAGCCGATCTTGTCGCGCACGATGCACTTGAGGTAATGCGCAAACCGGCAGCACGCGAACATGTACGGCAGGCGTGCGCCCAGTGCGGCATTGGCGGTGGCATCCGGGTCGTCGTATTCGTCGGGCTTGTTCAAGGACTGTGCGCTGATGAAGGCGGCCATGTCCGAGTTCTTGCGATGCACCAGCGGCATCAGGCCCATCTTGTCCAGCTCGGCGGAGCGGCGGTCGGTGATCGCCACTTCGGTGGGGCACTTCATGTCCACGCCACCGTCGTCGGTGGGGAATGTATGCGTGGGCAACCCTTCCACTGCACCGCCGGATTCGATGCCGCGAATGCGTGAGCACCAGCCGTACTGCTTGAACGAGCGGTTGATGTTCACCGCCATCGCATAGGCCGCATTCTGCCAGGTGTACTTGCCCGAATCGGCGCCGGCGGTGTCTTCCTCGAAGTCGAACTCGTCCACCGGGCTGGTAGCTGCGCCGTACGGCAGGCGCGAGAGCGTGCGCGGCATCGCAAGGCCGATGTACTTGGAATCTTCCGACTCACGCAGCGAGCGCCACGCGGCGTAATCGGGCGTGGAGAAGATCTTGGCCAGATCGCGTGGGTTGGACAGTTCGTTCCAGTTGTCCATGCCCATCAACTTGGGTGCGGCCGCGGCAATGAACGGTGCGTGCGCGGCTGCGGCCACCTGCGCGATGCCATTGAGCAGCTCCACATCCGGCGGGCTCTGGTCGAAGTAGTAATCGCCGACCAGGCAGCCATACGGTTCGCCACCGAGCTGGCCGTATTCCTGCTCGTAGACCTTCTTGAAGATCGGGCTCTGATCCCAGGCGGTGCCCTTGTAGCGCTTGAGTACCTTGCCCAGTTCCTTCTTGCTGATGTTGAGCACGCGGATCTTGAGCTGCTGGTCGGTCTCGGTGTTGTTGACCAGGTAGTGCAGGCCGCGCCAGGCGCCTTCCAGCTGCTGCAGATCGGCGTGATGCAGGATCTGGTTGAGCTGCTCGGTCAGCGTGCGGTCGATCTCGGCGACATAGGCCTTGATGGTCTGCGACACGTCCTCGCCGACCACGTCGCTGCGCGCGAGCACCTGCTCGGCCAGCGTGCGCACCGCCGATTCCACTTCTTCCTTGGCGCGCTCGCTCTTGGGGCGGAACTCGCGATTGAGCAGCGCGGCAAAATCGCCCTGCTCGGTTGTTTCGGTACTGCTGCTGGCCAGTGCGGCTTCGGTAGCGGACATGGCGTCAGGCTCCTTCCGGCTCGGAGGCGGGCTTGGCCGCCGACACCAGCGACTGCAGCAAGGCCGGGTCGCGGATGGCATTGGCAATCAGCTGCTCGGCACCGGCCTTGCCATCCATGTAGGTGTCCAGGTTGGCCAGCTGGGTGCGCGCTTCCAGCAACTTGGCCAGCGGTGCGACCTTGCGTGCGATGGCGGCCGGCGAGAAGTCGTCCATGCTCTCGAAGGTGATGTCCACCGCCAGCTCGCCTTCGCCGGTGAGGGTGTTGGGGACCTTGAACTGCGCACGCGGGCGCATCGACTGCAGCCGGCTGTCGAAGTTGTCGACATCGATCTCCAGCGCCTTGCGCTCGTCCAGCGAGGGCAGCTCGCCGGCATTGGCGCCGGACAGGTCCGACATCACGCCCATCACGAACGGAATCTGCACTTTCTTCTGCGCGCCGTAGACTTCCACGTCGTATTCGATCTGCACGCGTGGCGCCCTGTTGCGGGCGATGAACTTCTGACTGCTGGCCATGCCTGATCTCCGATTGAGCTTGCCCGTTGCGCCACCGTGCTCGGCACGGGCGCTGCCTTGTGGCTTGGATGTCGCCGGCCCGGCGGATGGCCTGCAGCCTGCGTGCGACGCCGGTGCTGCGGGCCATCCCGCAACTGCCGCGCACCACGCGGACCGAAGCGGCAGGCCGTGCGATGACGCTTTCTCAGCGCTGCGGCGAGTCTAGGAATGGCGCCAAACGCCCACCCGACAAATCGTCTCAATCGCACCGATGCGTGATGCGTTGCGGACTTCGTGAAAGGCGCGTGATGGGTTGCCGCTGCTTTTTTCGGTTGATCCAGGGACAGGCCCCGGGGAGTGGGCCGCAGGCAGCACCGCATGAGCATCAGTTACTACAGCGCCATCGTTCCGCAGGCGTGCGCCACCATGGACGCGCAGACGCCGTTGATGATCGATCTGCTGGCTTACATCGAGCAGCACATCGGCGAGGCGGAGCTTGGCACCGACTCGTTGCAACAGGCGTTCGCGCTCTCGCGCGCCTCGCTGTACCGGCTGTTCCAGTCGCGTGGCGGCGTGGCCAGCTACATCCGCGAGCAGCGGCTATGCACCGCGCATCGCTATCTGCAGGCCTATCCGGACTGCAGCCTGACCTGGCTGCTGTACGAAATGGGGTTTGCCTCCGAGCGGCAGTTCCAGCGCGCCTTCCAGCAGCGCTTCGGCATGCCGCCGATGCAGTGGCGCCGCCAGTGCCGCGCCAAACCGCATGCACCGCCACCGCGCCGCGGCCACTACATGCCGATGTGGCGTTTCATGCGCGAGCTGAGCCAGGACGTGCCGCAACCAGCGCCCAGCGCATTACGCAGTGGCGTGCCGGCAACCTATAGCGCGCCGCTGGTGCATACCGAAGCGTTACGCCGCCTGGCACGACCGGCGCAGAACGCCTCGGCGCGGCTGGAGCCGCTGGACGCCTGAGCGCCAGCTGGGTGCTTCTCGGGAGCAGGCCTGCACGCGCAACGGGCAGGCCGGTGACACCCGTCGCGCGCGTGCGTGCTCCTACGAAGATGCATGGATCGGGCTACGCGCCCATCGCGCTCCTGTCCTGTCTGCCGCGGGCTCAAAGCAGAGCATGGACGCGAGGTAGCGGTACCCCAGGCGCGATGCGACATTCTCGGCACCCCGCGTCGGGCCCGGGTGCGCTCCCAGGTGAAACAACGCGGGGGTCGCCGGTGTAGCTCACGATCGACAGCCTCGCATCGGCGATCAGCGGATCACCAGCACCGGGATCGTGCTGTGGGTCAGCACTTCCACCGTCTGGCTGCCAAGCAGCATGCGCCGCATGCCACGGCGGCCATGCGAGGTCATGATGATCAGGTCGCTCTTGCATTCCTCGGCGGTCTGCACGATGCCTTCGGCCGCGAAGCGGTCCAGTACATGCCGCGGGGTCGCCTTGATGTTGGCTGCCGCGGCCAGTTCCAGCGCGGGGCGCAGGATCTTTTCGGCCGCCGCTTCTCGTTCCTTGCGGTACTCCGGGCTGGCCTCGTAGCCCACGCTCCAGCCCATCGCATCGTACATGCCCATCGCCCACGGCTCGGACACGGTGACGATATCGACCTTGGCGCCGGTGGCCTTGGCCAGCTCCAACCCTTGAAACAGGCCTCGATGCGACAGTTCGGATGCATCGATGGCGATGAGAATACGTTTGTACATGGTGACCTCCTGCAAGGATGGCATTGCTGCCGGTGGACTTGAACACACGGTGGCATGTGCGGGTGGACCAGGCCGTGATACGGATCAATGCGGCGGTGCTGCTGGCTGTGCTGAGGCGGGGTTGGCTCGATGCTGCCGATGTTGCTGCATGGACGGCAACGGACTGCTGCTGTTGCTGGTCGGATTGCCTGCCTGGTTGCAATTGCCTCGTTGCTGCTGGTGTCTTTCGCGCCCTACGGCCGCCATTCCTGCCTCCACGATGCATGCCGCGCGCAGCGCACGTGCGATCAACGACGAAGACTGGCACGCATGACGCTCAATCGGTGGCCACCGCGTCCGGGTCCGGGCGCGTCTCGCGCAGGCGCGCCGGATTGCCGACCGCGGTCGCCCCTGCCGGGACATCGCGGGTGACCACCGCACCGGCGCCGATCACCGCATCGTCGCCGATGGTCACGCCCGGCAGGATGATCGCCGCACCGCCGATCCACACATTGCGCCCGATGCGGATCGGCCGCCCGAATTCCAGGCCGCTGGCACGTCCGGCGGCATCGCGCGGGTGATCGGCCGCGTAGATCTGCACGCCGGGGCCGATCTGCGTCCCCTCGCCAATGCGCACCTCGCAGATATCCAGGATCACGCAGTTGAAGTTGAGGAACACCCCGGCGCCCAGGCGAATGTTGTAGCCGTAGTCGCAATGGAACGGCGCGCGAATCACCGCACCGTCGCCGACTTCGGCCAGGCGCTCGCGCAACAATGCATGTCGCTGTGCTGCTGTCTGCAGCACCGCCGCGTTGTAGCGCACCATCCACTCGGCCGCAGCCGCCTGCTCGGCCTGCAGCTGCGCGTCAGTCGCGTTGTACAGTTCGCCTGCCAGCATTTTCTGTTTTTCTGTCTGCATGGCACTGCGTCCTGCACGTCGTGAAGTCGGCCTGCAGGGTGTCACGGATGCAGCGATGAATGCATCGCGCGATGCACCAATGGGTCGAGGAAGGTTGATGTGTCCATCAACAACGGATGTCTGGATCTTGCAGTCGCGGCGCGGCGCTGTCATCGAGGCACAAGCACGCGCGGCCTTCTTACCCTGCCAACGCGGGCGACAGATGCTGGACGGCGCTGGATGAGTTGATCGACTCCCCCCATCCGCCCTTCGGGCACCTTCCCCCGCGGGCGGGGGAAGGGAGCACGGCCATGCAGTCGCGGCGCGGCACTGTCATCGAGGCACAGCACGCGCGGCCTTCTTACCCTGCCAACGCGAGCGACGGATGCTGGACGGCACTGGATGAGTTGATCGACTGCCCCCCATCCGCCCTTCGGGCACCTTCCCCCGCAGGCGGGGGAAGGGAGCACGGCCATGTAGTCGCGGTGCGGCGCTGTCATCGAGGCAAAAACACGCGCGGCCTTCTTGCCCTGGCAATGCGGGCGATGGATGCTGAAAGGCGCTGGGTGAGCTGATCGACTGCCCCCATCCGCCCTTCGGGCACCTTCCCCCGCGGGCGGGGGGAAGGGAGCACGGCCAATGTCTGGATCTTGCAGTCGCGTCGCGGCGCTGTCATCGAGCCACAAACACGCGCGGCCTTCTTGCTCTGCCAACGCGGGCGATGGATGCTGGACGGCGCTGGATGAGTTGATCGACTTCCCCCATCCGCCCTTCGGGCACCTTCCCCCGCGGGCGGGGGAAGGGAGCACGGCCATGCAGTCGCGGCGCGGCGCTGTCATCGAGGCACAAACACGTGCGGCCTTCTTGCCCTGGCAATGCGGGCGATGGATGCTGGAAAGTTCTGGATGAGCTGATCGACTGCCCCCATCCGCCCTTCGGGCACCTTCCCCCGCGAGCGGGGGAAGGGAGCCAAGCGGGGCGTTTGCCAGCCCGATGTCTCAACGGCATGGGAACCCACGCCAGTGCACACACTTACCCCTCTCCCGCCTGCGGGAGAGGGGATGGGGTGAGGGGCACCACCAAGGCGGGAGATCTCAACGGCCGGCTGGCGGCGCAGTCACCACTGGCGCCGTGACCTGCGCCCGTGCAAGGACCGCTACGGCTTGCTCCAGCGCAACCGGTTGCCATGGTTCAAGACAGCATCACACCGCCGAAAGCAACCCGCCTACACCACCGTCAAGTTCGCGTAGGCCATCACCAGCCACTTGGCGCCGACTTCGTCGAACTGCACCTGTACCCGCGCATGTGCGCCGGCACCCTCATAGTCCACGACTACGCCGCCGCCGAACTTGGGGTGCTCGACATTGGCGCCCAGCTTGATCGGCGCCGTCTCCACGATGCCGTGCACCGGGCCGCCGCGGGCCGCGCCCAGCGAGGCGGTGCGCGAGACCTGTACCTTCGGGCGCACTTCGTTGAGCAGATCGCGCGGGATCTCGCGCAGGAAGCGCGAGGGCACGTTGTAGTTGTCCTGGCCGTGGATGCGCCGCGATTCGGCGTAGCACAGCACCAGTTTCTGCCGTGCGCGGGTGATGCCCACGTAGGCCAGGCGACGTTCTTCTTCCAGCCGGCCGGTTTCTTCCAGCGAACGCGCGCTCGGGAACAGGCCATCTTCCAGCCCGACCAGGAATACGATCGGGAACTCCAGGCCCTTGGCCGAATGCAGCGTCATCAGCTGCACGCCTTCCTCGCCGGCCTGCGCCTGGCCTTCGCCGGCTTCCAGCGAAGCGTAGGCCAGGAACGCCACCAGCTCGGTCATGCCCTGGCTGTCCTCGTCGTCCGGCCGGGTGAAGCGCGAGGCCACCGAGACCAGTTCGTCCAGGTTCTCGGTGCGCGATTCCGAATCCAGCCCGCCGCGGCTCTCCTTGGCCCAATGCTCGCGCAGGCCCGAGCGCACCAGCACGTGGTCGATGCGTTCGGCCAGGTCCATCTGCCCGGTCTCGGCATGCAGCTGGCCGACCAGGCTCAGGAAACCGGCCAGGGCGTTGCGCGCACGCGCGGCCAGGCTGTTTTCCTGCGTGGCCAGCATCGCCGCTTCCCACAACGACAGCGCATTGGCGCGCGCCAGCCGGCGCACCTCGTCCAGCGTGCGGTCGCCGATCCCGCGGGTGGGCGTATTGACCGCACGTTCGAACGCGGCGTCGTCGCTGCGGTTGGTGAGCAGGCGTAGGTAGGCCAGCGCATCCTTGATTTCCGCACGCTCGAAGAAGCGCATGCCGCCATACACGCGGTACGGCAGCTGCTCGGAGATCAGCGCCTCTTCCAGCGCGCGCGACTGCGCATTACTGCGATAGAGCACCGCCACTTCGCCATAGCTGCCGCCATCGCGCACCCACTGACGCGCGCGCTCGACCACATAGCGCGCTTCGTCCACCTCGTTATAGGCCGCATACAGATCGATCGGGTCGCCATCGCCCGAGTCGGTCCACAGCTGCTTGCCGATCCGGTCCGGGTTGTGCGCGATCACCGCATTGGCCGCGCCCAGGATATTGGCGCTGGAACGGTAGTTCTGCTCCAGCCGCACGGTCTGCGCACCGGGGAAATCCTTCAGGAAGCGCCGCACGTTCTCGACCTTGGCGCCGCGCCAGCCATAGATGGCCTGGTCGTCGTCGCCCACCACGAACACATTGCCCGATTCGCCGGCCAGCACGCGCACGAAGGCGTACTGGATGGCGTTGGTGTCCTGAAACTCGTCGACCAGGATCTCGCGGAAGCGCGCACGGTAGTGCGCCAGCAGCGCCGGCGTATCGCGCAACAACTCATGCGCCCGCAGCAGCAGCTCGGCGAAATCCAGCAGGCCGGAGCGGTCGCAGCGCTCCTGGTAGGCGGCGTACACCTGCCGGCGCACCTCGGTCCAGTCGTCGTTGGGCTCGGGCTGGATGTGCTGCGGACGGCGGCCTTCGTCCTTTTGTTCGTTGATCCACCAGCTCAGCTGCTTGGGCGGGTACTTGCCTTCGTCCAGCTCCAGCGACTGCACCACGCGCTTGACCAGCCGCAGCTGATCGTCGCTGTCCATCACCTGGAAGCCTTCCGGCAGCCGCGCATCCTGCCAGTGCAGGCGCAGCAGGCGATGCGCCAACCCGTGGAAGGTGCCGATCCACATCCCGCGGCTGCCGTTGCGCAGCTGCAGGTCGGTGCGGTGGCGCATTTCGCCGGCGGCCTTGTTGGTGAAGGTCACCGCGAAGATGCCGTGGTTGGGCACGCCCTGGACTTCGTTGAGCCAGGCGATGCGATGGATCAGCACGCGCGTCTTGCCGGAGCCGGCGCCGGCCAGCACGAGGTAATGCCCCGGCGGCGCGGAAACGGCCTCGCGCTGGGCGGGGTTCAGATGATCGAGCAAATGAGAGACATCCACCGGCGCATTTTACCGGTTGTGGCGTCGCTGCGGCTGAGATTGCGATGAAGCGGTTGGGATTGCTGCCCCCATCCGCCCTTCGGGCACCTTCCCCCGCAAGCGGGGGAAGACAGGACAGTGATTGCTCTGCCGCCTGCCAGAGAAGGCGGGACGCTGATTGTTTTCCCGCCTGCAAGAGCGCAGGCGGATGCTCGCCGTGGCAGAGCCCCTTATCTCTTGGCGATCTGCCAGATTAGGCGTCGAGAGCCGGCGTGGTCGACCGATAGCCCACAGGTCTGAGTGACCGCGGGAGAGCGAGGTCGCCACGCCGGAATCTCCTGGCAAACGCCCGAACAGTTGCTCGAGTAGGCGCTCGTAACGATAAGGCTGGGCTGCACAGGAGAGCTCTCGACCCTTGGAGCATAGCGGAGTTATCCATGAACGACAGTGCAGGAATCGATGTCTGCAAGCAGTGGCTGGATGTCCATATTCACCAGCTGCGTCAGGGGCGGCGCTTTGCCAACAACGCTGCGGGCCTGCGCCAGGTGTGCGCCTGGCTGGGATCCATGGAGCTGCATCAGGTGGTGCTGGAGGCAACCGGCAACTATGAGCAGATGGCGCTGGACGCATTGCATGCGGCCGGCCTGCCGGTGGTGCGCATCAATCCTCGGCAAGGGCGCGACTTTGCCCGGGCAACCGGGCAACTGTCCAAGACCGATCAGCTGGATGCACGGGTGCTGGCGCAGATGGCAGCAGTGCTGAGCTTGAGGCGCTATCAGCCGCTGGAGGACTGGCGCCGGAGGTTGCGCGCCTACCAGCAGCGCCGCATGCAGGTCCTGGCGCTGGTGCAGCAGCAGCGCCAGCAGGTGTCCCAACTGAGCGATGCGTGGCTCAAGGAGCAGGCGCACTGCGGTTTACGGCAATGGCAGCAGCAGTTAAGTGAATTGGACGCGCGCATTGCCCAGCAGGTGGCTGCACGTGCGGAGCTGGAGGTGCTGCGTCAGGTCAAAGGGGTCGGCCCGGTCCTGTTGGCGAGCCTGGCGGCGCAGTTGCCGGAGTTGGGCCGCTTGACCGGCAAGGCGATCGGCAAGCTGGTCGGGGTGGCGCCGCTGGCACGCGATAGCGGCCTGATGCGCGGGGTCCGCCACATCTGGGGTGGACGGGCCTGCGTGCGCCAGGTGCTGTACATGGCGACGCTGGTGGCGGTGCGCTTCAACCCGGCACTGCGCGACTTTTACCAACGGCTGCGTGAGCGCGGGAAGGCCGGCAAAGTGGCCCTGGTCGCGGCAATGCGCAAGCTGTTGGTCATCCTCAACGCCAAGATGCGAGATCAACTGGCGGCTGACGCCGCCGGTTGATCAAGACAGTTGCTCTCCCGCCTGCGGGAGAGGGATTGGAGTGAGGGCAAGAAGCGCAGCCACGACGCATTGCGGGTCACCCGAGGCTTTGCTCGCACCTTCATCGGCGCTATGCGTCGCCTTTGCCCATCGAAGAAGCCAGCGTCACGGACGGGGACGGCAGCCAAGCTGCATTTCCGGTCCCCACACGCCTATCAGCGCTCCAGCTCCAGCTGCAGCAACACATCCCGCGCAATCGCCGCAGCCTGCTCGCGCAGCTCCGGCACCGCCAGGCTCTCCCACAACGAGCCGATGCGCAGGCTGCCGATCACCCGAAGCCGCGGGTTGGCCTGGCCATCGGCATCAATCAGGCTGCCGTCGGCGGCAGTGTCCACTCCGATGCCATGCGGGCCGGCCACCGCAATGCCCTGGCCCAGCAACTGCCGCAGCAGCGGGTTGCGCATCGCCTGCACGCGCATCTCCACGCCGGTGGCGTTGACCAGCGTCTGCACATCCAGCTGCAGCGCATGCCCGGCACTGGCGGCCCCGGCACTCACCCGCACGCAGGCGCCCACCTCGAACGCCACATCCAGCCGCGCGCGGTGCAGCTGCAGTTGCCCGCGCGCCTGCATCGCCTGCAACTGCGCATGCACCGGCACGGCAATGCGATGGCGGTGCACGTCCCAATAGCGCACCACATGACGCAGGAAGCGGCGCTGATCGTCCACCGACAGGGTCTGCCACAGCGCCTGGCTCAGCGGGCGGATCCGTTCCATCACGCTTTGCCACGGCCGCCCCTGCGCCAGCGCGTCCCGCGCATGCTGGCGCAGGCGGCGCAGGCGCGCGCGCAGCGACAGTGCCAGCAACGGCTGCGGATCGAAATCGGCGCTGCCCCCATGCGCGTGCGGCAACGGCAGCAGCCCATGCCGCGAGATCACGTGCACCGCGCCGCGATGCGCCTGCGCAGCCAGGGTCACCACGGTGTCGGCCATGCTCAGGCCGGAACCGACGATGCACACCGCCGCCTCCGGCGGCAGCGCAGCCACTGCCTCGGTGTCCCAGGCCTCGACGCGCCGGGTTGGCGACAGGCCGGTGGCGCCGCGCACCGGCAGCGGCCGCAACGCATTGCCCACCGCCAGCACCACGGCGTCGGCTTGCAGCGTGTGTCCATCGTCCAGCTGTAGCTGCGCGCCCTGCGGCGTGGATTGCAGCCGCTGCACGCGGGCGCTGCGCAGCTGCAGGCTGGCCGGGCTGGCGGCCACGGCAGCCTGCAGGCGCTCACGCAGGTACGGCGCGTAATGCCGCCGCCCCACGAAGTGCTGCGCCAGCTGCGCATCGTCCAGCTCCGGGCAACACGCATGCTCGCGCAGGTAGGCAGCGAAATCCTGCGGCGCATCGACCAGCGCACTCATGCGCGCCGCCGGCACGTTGAGCAGGTGTTCGGCGCGCGCGGTGGAATACGCCACGCCCTCGCCCAGCACCGGGTGCGGCTCGATCAGCGCGATCCGCACCGGCGTGCGTGCCTGCCGCAGCAGTTGCAGCGCCACCAGCATTCCGGAGGCGCCGCCACCGACGATGGCGATCAGCGCTTGGCCTGGTTCACGCAGTTCAGTCATGCGCGCATTGTAGGCGATGGCAGCACCGGCCCCCGCAGCGCCACGGCAGGCCTTACCGACCCGCCGCATACCTGCATCGCATCGCATCGCAGGCGTACGATTGACGTATCGCATGACGCTACGGAAGGTTCACAGATGTCCACCGCCCTGGTCCGGCTCATCGTCTATGCCCGCGATGTCGCTGCGCTCAAGGCGTTCTATCAGACCCACTTTGCACTTCCGGTCATCGAGGAGATCGCCGGCCAATGGGTTGTGCTCGCAGCCGGGCAGATCGAGCTGGCATTGCACAGGGCGGGCGACGCCTACCGGCAGCCGTCGGCGTCGCCGGCACCGGCAACCGGCTCCACCCTCAAATTCGTGTTCGCCATTGCCTCGGACCTGTCCGTGCATCGGCAACACCTGCAGCGCGCCGGCGTGCAGGTAGGCGAACTCAAACGCTACGCCGGTTTTGCCTACCAGATGTACGACGGTCACGACCCCGAGGGAAACGTGTTCCAGGTCATGCGCCTGGATTGAAGCGCCATCCCTACATCAACGCATCGGCCAGCCGCGCGATGCCTTCGCGGCTACGGCGCCAGGCCGGGCGACGGCGCCACTGCTCCAACTCCAGCGGGCGCGCATTGGCCAGATAGTCCTGTTCGATCTGGCGCAGCCGCTGCACCACGCCACGGTCGTAGCAGAGCATGCCGATCTCGGCATTGAGCGCGAAGGAGCGGATATCCAGGTTGATCGAGCCCACCAGCGCGATCTCCTCGTCCACGCTCAGGTGCTTTGCATGCAGGAAATGCGGGCGGTACAGCGCAATCCTCACCCCGCAACGCAGCAACTCGTCGAAATAGGCCTCCTGCGCCCAGGCCGCCAGCCATTGGTTATTGCTCTCCGACAGGATCAGCTGCACCTCCACGCCCGATACCGCGGCGATGCGCAACGCGCTGAGCAAGGCTTCGTCGGGCACGAAGTACGGCGTGACCAGCACCACCCTGCGCCGTGCCAGGTGGATCACCGCATTGATCGCATCGCGCGCGTTCTCGAAGGGATACGCCGGCCCGCTGGGCAGCAACTGGGTGGCGATATTGGCATCGCACACCGGCGCATCCGGCCACACGTCCAGGCGCTGCCCGGTTTCGGTGAACCAGTCGCTGGCGAACACCGCTTCCAGGTGATTGACCACCGGCCCGCGCACGCGCGCCACCAGTTCGCGGTTGGGTACCCCATCGATGAAACTGGCCTCGGCCAGATTCTGCGAGCCGACCAAGCCCACCTGATTGTCGATCACTGCGATCTTGCGGTGATTGCGCAGATCCATGCGTCCGCTGCGGCGCCAGCGCAGGCCGCCGGGCAGCACCGCCAGCACCTCGATGCCGCCGGCCAGCAGGCGCTTGCGATAGCGGCGCAGGCCGCGCTTGGCGCCCACCGCATCCAGCAGCACGCGGCAGCGCACGCCACGCCCCTGTGCACGCTCCAGCGCTGCCACCACCGCATCGCCCACCGCATCGTCGAACATCAGGTAGTACAGCAGGTGCACGCGTTTTTCGGCCGCATCGATCGCCGCGATCAAGGCCTGCAGCGACTGCGCATAGTCGTCGAGCAGTTCCACCGCGTTGCCCAGGGTCGGCATGAAGTCGCCCTGCCGCTCGATCAACGGCACTACCTCGGCACTGCTGGTGTCGGCCGGCGGCTGCCAACGCAATGCGTGCAACGGCAGCTGTTGTTCGCGGATCACCTGCGAGGCGGTGGCCTGGCGCTGCACGCGCAGGCGCGACAACCATGGATGGCCGAACAACAGGTACAGCGGCAGGCCGACCACCGGCACGAATCCGATCAGCAACAGCCAGCTGCGCGCCGCTCCGGGCGTGGTGCGGGCGGGAATCCACAGCAACGCGGCCAGGCGGATCACCCAGTCCAGCGCCAGCAGCCAGGTGCCTGTCACCCAATCGGGCAGCATCGGCGCTCCGTTCTCATGAGGAAGCCGATTCTGACCCGGCCGGGCGTGAAGGCAAAGACGCCTGCGCCGCAGGCACGATGCAGTGGCGGAACGGACCGCCGTGCGCATCGGCCGGTTGCACGCGCTCGGCGCAGACCTGCCGCAGCGTGTGCACGAAGGCGGTCTGCGCGCGGGTGGGATGCCAGTCGCTGCGCACGGTGATGCCGATCTGCCGGCGCAACTGCGGCCCGGCACGGCCGATCTCGCACAGCAGCCCGGCGCGGCGTTCGAACAGGAACTGGTCGCGCGACATCAGGGTCAGCCAGTCGCCTTCCAGCAACAGCCCGCGCACGGTGAGTTCGGCCCCGCATTCGATGCGCAGCGGCGGCGGCTCCAGCTGGCGGTCGCGGAACATGCGCTCCCAGCGCTCGCGCACCGGCGTGCCGGCCGCGGCGATCACCCACGGGTAGTCGAGCAACTGCGCAAATCCGTAGGGCTGCCCGGCCAGCGGGTGGGCGCTGCGCGCCACGATCACCGGCTCGTCGTCGAACAGCGGTTCCTGCAGCACATCGCGCACCGGCAGGCGCTCGCGCAGCGCGCCGATCAGCAGGTCCAGCCCACCGTCGCGCAGATGGGCAAGCAGTTCCGCATACGGCCCTTCGACCACGCTGATGCTGGCGGCCGGGTGCGCGCGCGCAAAGCGCGCCAGCACCTGCGGCAGCAGGATCGCGCGGGCCAGCGGCATCACCCCCACCACCACCCGGCCGGCATGCTGCGAGCGCAGGGCGGCCACTTCATCGAGCGCGGCGCGAATCTCGGCCAGCGCCAGCCGCACCTGCCGCAGCAGCTGTTCGGCCACCGGCGTGGGCTGCACCGCCTTGCCGCGACGCACCGTCAGCGGCACTTCGATCACATCGGCCAGCGACTGCACCGCGCGGTAGACCGCCGGCTGCGACACGCCCAGCTGCACTGCCGCCAGCGAATAGCTGCCCGCCGCCTCCACCGCCACCAGCGCCTGCAACTGCCCCAGCGACACCCGCCGCTCCAGCCCCGGGCGGGCGGGCAAGCGCAGCGCGCGCCGCGCCACCCGGAGGCCGCGGCCCAGATGCGCCAGCGCGCGCTCGATCCGCGGCACCACCAGGCCGGTGGCCTCGGTGGCCAGCATCCCGCCCGGCTGCCGGTCGAACAGGCGCACGCCCAGCTGCTGCTCCAGCCGTGCCACCGCCTGGGTGAGGGCGGGCTGGGACAGGTTCACCTGCGGCGCGGCCGCGCTGATGCTGCCCAGCCGCTGCACCACGGCCAGGGCATGCAGATGGCGGAGATTCGGTTCCGGTAGCGGCGGCATGCTCTAACTATAAGCAAAACCAATACGCATACCTCAAATGAATCTTGAGCGCGTTGACTCTCGCCGCGCAGACTCGGCGCACCACTAACGAGGATGGATGGATGAGCCAGGTCGTCACCCAGGTCGCGCGCGCGCCCATCGCCACCGTCGACGGGCTGGCGCAGGCCGGGGTGGCCACGGTGCACGAGGCGCAGGGACGCAGCGGCCTGCTGCACCATCGGCTGCGCCCGATCTATGCCGGTTGCCGGGTCGCCGGCACCGCGGTCACGGTGTCGGTGCCGCCCGGCGACAACTGGATGATGCACGTGGCCATCGAACAGCTGCAGCCCGGCGACGTGCTGGTGGTGGCACCCACCAGCGACTGCTGCGACGGCTACTTCGGCGACCTGCTGGCCACCTCGGCGCAGGCGCGCGGCTGCCGCGGGCTGATCATCGATGCCGGCGTGCGCGACGTGCGCGACCTCACCGCCATGCAGTTCCCGGCCTGGAGCCGCGCCATCTGCGCGCAGGGCACCATCAAGGAGACGCTGGGCTCGGTCAACGTGCCGCTGGTCTGCGCAGGGCAGCTGGTCCAGCCCGGCGATGTAGTGGTGGCCGACGACGACGGCGTGTGCGTGGTGCCGCGCGCCAGCGCCGCGGACGTGCTGGCCGACGCGCAGGCGCGCGAGGCGCGCGAGGCGCTCAAGCGCGAGCGGCTGGCACGCGGCGAACTGGGCCTGGACATCTACGCGATGCGCGAGCGGCTGGCGGCCAAGGGACTGCGCTATGTCTGAGCGCGTCCGCGCGATGTGGATGCGTGGCGGCACCTCCAAGGGCGGCTTCTTCCTCGCCGAGGATCTGCCCGGCGATACCGCCGCGCGCGATGCCTTCCTGCTGCGCGCCTATGGCTCGCCGGACCTGCGCCAGATCGACGGCATGGGCGGCGCCGACCCGCTGACCTCCAAGGTGGCGGTGGTGTCGCGTTCGACGCGCGCCGATGCCGACGTGGAGTACCTGTTCCTGCAGGTGGCCGTGGACCAGGCGCAGGTCAGCGATGCGCAGAACTGCGGCAACATGCTGGCCGGCGTCGGGCCCTTCGCGCTGGAGCGCGGCCTGCTGCCGGCATGCGATGGCGTCACCGACGTGCGCATCTTCATGCGCAACACCGGCACCCTGGCCACCGCCAGCGTGCACACGCCTGGCGGACAGGTGCGCTACAGCGGCGACACCCGCATCGATGGCGTGCCGGGTACCGCCGCCCCGGTCGCACTGGCTTTTGCCGACATCGCCGGTTCTTCCTGCGGCGCGCTGCTGCCCACCGGGCGTGCGATGGACACGCTCGATGGCGTGCCGCTCACCCTGATCGACAACGGCATGCCGTGCGTGGTGCTGCGTGCCAGCGACATGGGAATCAGCGGCTACGAGGACCGCGCCACGCTGGATGCCGATGCCTCGCTCAAGGCGCGGCTGGAATCCATTCGCCTGCAGGCCGGCCCGTTGATGCGGCTGGGCGATGTCGGCGCTGCGACGGTGCCGAAGATGATGCTGGTGGCCGCACCGCGCAACGGTGGTGCGATCAGCGTGCGCTCGTTCATTCCGCACCGCTGCCACGCGTCCATCGGCGTGCTGGGCGCGGTCAGCGTCGCCACCGCCTGCCTGCTGCCGGACTCGCCCGCGCATGCCCTGGCGCAATTGCCCGGCGGCAGCACCCAGCAGGTGGAGGTGGAGCACCCCAGCGGCATGAGCAGCTGCCTCATCGCGTGCGACGCACACGGCGCGGTGGTGCGCGCCGCGGTGATCAGGACCGCACGCAAATTGTTCGATGGCGAGTTGTTTGCGTGAGCCTCGCCACCCTGCCCTGCGCGCCGGCATTCGACTGCGCGTCATCACCTCTCTCCGCTTCACGACGGGCATTGCCATGATCATCGATTGTCACGGCCACTACACCACCGCGCCTGCCGCGCACGATGCGTTTCGCAAGGCCCAGATTGCGCACTACAACGACCCAGGTCTGGCAGCACCGGTGTATCCGCGCATCTCCGACGACCAGCTGCGCGACAGCGTGGAGCAGCACCAACTGCGCCTGCTGCGCGAACGCGGTGCCGATATGACCATTTTTTCGCCACGCGCCAGCACCATGGCCCATCACATCGGCGATGAAGCGGTGAGCCAGGTCTGGACGCGCCACTGCAACGATCTGATCGCGCGCGTGGTGCAGCTGTATCCGCACACCTTCATCGGCGTCTGCCAGTTGCCGCAATCGCCGGGCGTGTCGATCGCCCACTCGATCGCCGAGCTGGAACGCTGCGTCAGCGAGCTCGGGTTCGTCGGCTGCAATCTCAATCCCGATCCGTCCGGCGGCCACTGGACCGGCCTGCCGTTGACCGACCGCGCCTGGTATCGGTTCTTCGAAAAGATGGTGGAACTGGACGTGCCGGCGATGGTGCACGTCTCGGGCAGCTGCAATGCCAATTTCCACGCCACCGGCGCGCATTATCTCAACGCCGACACCACCGCCTTCATGCAGCTGCTGGAAGGCGACCTGTTCACCGACTTTCCCGAGCTGCGCTTCATCATCCCGCACGGCGGTGGCGCGGTGCCGTACCACTGGGGCCGCTTTCGCGGCCTGGCCGATATGCTGGGCAAGCCGTCGTTGGCCACGCATGTGATGCGCAATGTGTTCTTCGATACCTGCGTGTATCACCAGCCCGGCATCGACCTGTTGTTCGAAGTCATCGATATCGACAACATCCTGTTCGGCTCGGAAATGGTCGGCGCGGTACGCGGCATCGACCCGCAGACGGGGCACTACTTCGACGACACCAAACGCTACATCGATGCACTGGCGATCTCCGACGCCGACAGGCACAAGGTGTTCGAAGGCAATGCACGGCGGGTGTATCCGCGGCTGGATGCGCAGCTGCGTGCGCGTGGGTTGTAGCGGTGTTCCCTTCTCCCATCGGGAGAAGGTGCCCCGCAGGGGCGGATGAGGGTACGTGCGAAGCCTCTGGTACTCCAACCACTGCGAGTGGCTTCGCCCCGTACCCTCACCCCTACCCCTCTCCCGTAGGAGAGGGGATACAGTCCGCCGAGGTGGAGTGGCCTAGGAAGTGTGCGGACTTAGAGCAGCTAACAAAACCAAGGAAGCATGCGTAAGCAGATGATGGAGCATGCGAGCGAGAGCAACGCTAAGTGGATATCGATGCTGCGCTCGAAGCGGATGCGCAGCTTGCCCATCCCGGCGAACCAAGCGTGCGTGCGCTCGACAACCCAGCGATGCTGGCCCAGGCGGTCGTTGCGTTCGATGCCCTTGCGTGCAATCCGCGCAATGATGCCGCGCTGCTTGAGGGCATTGCGGCAACGGTCGATGTCGTAGGCCTTGTCGGCATGCAGTTTGCTTGGCCAGCGTCGCGCGCGCCCTGGTTTTCCACCGATCGCAGGCAATGCATCAAGCAACTCCTCGAAGACAACCGAGTCGTGTCGATTGGCACCGGTGACGCACACAGCCAGCGGCACGCCGTTGCGATCGACGATCAGATGCCGTTTGCTGCCGAGCTTGCCGCGGTCGGTTGGGTTTGGCCCTGTATACGAGCCCCCCGGGGGGAGGCCACGCTGGCGGCGTCCAGACTTGCTCGGCTCATATCCAGCTTGTCGGCGCGACGTAGCTCGGCCAGCAACACCTGATGGAGACGATGCCACACCCCGCTGGCTTGCCAATCACGCAACCGCCGCCAGCAGGTCATGCCGCTGCCATAGCCAAGTTCCGAAGGCAGGTCTTCCCACGGAATGCCCGTACGTAGCACATAGACGATGCCGTTGAGGGCCTGCTGATCACTGAGACGAGGCCGTCCACCTTTGGGGGAAGGCTTGACCTGCGGAATCAGTGGTTCGATGCGCTTCCACAGCGCAATTGGGATCTCGTTGCGACGTGCCATGCAGGCAATGTTGCCACCGACTCAACAAAATTCAAGGGTTTTGTTAGCCGCTCTTAGACCATTGTTGCGATCCCCCCACCCCCGCAACACTCCCTAAACGCAAACACCCGCCTTGCGGCGGGTGTTTGCCTGGATGCAGATCGGGTAATCGGTGGATTACTTGATCTTGCCTTCCTTGTACATCACGTGCTTACGCACGACCGGGTCGTACTTCATCATTTCCATCTTCCCCGGAGTGTTCTTCTTGTTCTTGTCCGTGGTGTAGAAGTGGCCGGTAGCGGCCGAGGAAATCATACGGATCTTGTCACGCTTGCCTTTTGCCATGACTGCTTACTCCTCAGACCTTTTCGCCGCGCGCGCGCAGCTCTTTCAGAACGGCATCGATCCCGTTCTTGTCGATGGTGCGCAATGCATGCGCGGAGACACGGAGCTTCACCCAGCGGTTTTCGCTGGCGACCCAGAAGCGGCGCTCGTGCAGGTTGGGCAGGAAGCGACGACGAGTTCTGTTGTTTGCGTGGGAGACGTTGTTACCCGTCTGCACACGCTTGCCGGATACTTGGCATACGCGGGACATTACGCACCTCGATAAATGAATTGCCACCCATAGCCTGGGGAGCGGCGGCCCCGACAGCATCGAGCTGCCACGCAACGTTGGGAATCAATAACTTACGCTGGAACCGGCCGGCAACCCCATCGCGCTGGGTGCCGCCATCCGGAGCAATCCGGGCACAGCGAGCCGCGCATTATGCACGGCAAGCCCTTGTGCCGCAAGCACTTAGCCTCAGCCGCCACCCCCTGGCGCCCGGCAGCCATCGCTCACCCAGCCGCTGGCTGAGGGTGCCGCCATCCGGATCGCGGCAGAGGCGCCTGCCGGGATCCGGATGGCCTCAACCAATCGGCCTCGGTACAAGCCGGCGCGGCCGCTCGCGGTGCAGCCAGCGGTACAGCACCGGCAGCACCAGCAAGGTGAGCAAGGTGGACGAGACGATGCCGCCGATCACCACCGTGGCCAGCGGGCGCTGTACCTCGGCACCGGCGCCGACGTTGAAGGCCATCGGCACGAAGCCTAGCGCGGCGACCAGCGCGGTCATCAACACCGGCCGCAGGCGGGCGAGCGCGCCTTCGCGCAGGGCCTGCTCCAGCGGCATGCCCTCGGCCCGCAGGCCGCGCACGAAGGCGATCATCACCAGGCCGTTGAGCACCGCCACGCCCGACAACGCGATGAAACCGACACCGGCCGAGATCGACAACGCCAACCCACGCGCGGCCAACGCCACCACCCCGCCAGTCAGCGCCAGCGGCACGCCGCTGAACACCACGACCGCATCGCGCAGCGAGCCGAACGACCAGTACAGCAGCGCGAAGATCAGCAGCAAGGTGCCCGGCACCACCCACGCCAGCCGCTGGCCGGCGGAGATCAATTGCTCGAAGGTGCCGCCGTAGCCGATCCAGTAGCCGGTAGGCAGCACGACCTCGGCCTGCACGCGCCGGCGCACCTCGGCCACGAAGCCGCCCAGATCGCGCTCGCGCACGTTGGCGGTGATCACGATGCGGCGCTTGCCGTCTTCGCGGTTGATCTGGTTCGGGCCGAGCACGGTCTCGATCCTGGCGAACTCACGCAACGGCACGGTGGCCGGCTCGCCGCTGCGCCAGCCGGCCGCGCGGCTGGATTCGTCGACATCGCCACGCTCGCCATCGCCACGCAACGGGATCGGCAAATCCGCCAGGGCGGCCGGGTCCTGGCGCAGGCCCTCCGGCAAGCGCACCACGATGTCGAAGCGGCGGTCGCCTTCGAACAACTGCCCGGCGTCCTGCCCGCCCACTGCCGCGGCCACGGTGTCCTGCACCACCCCGGGATTGAGCCCGTAGCCGGCCAGGGCGGCGCGGTCCGGCACCACCGCCAGCATCGGCAGGCCGCTGGCCTGTTCCAGGCTGACGTCGGCCGCACCCGGCACCGCGCTGGCGATGGCCTGCACGCGCTGACCCAGCGCAAGCAACGTATCCAGGTCGTCGCCGTACACCTTGATCGCCACGTCCGCACGCACGCCGGAAATCAGCTCGTTCATGCGCATCTGGATCGGTTGGGTGAACTCGTAGTTGTTGCCGGGCAGCTGCGTCACCGCCTGCTCGATCTCTGCCACCAGTTGCGCCTTGGGTTTGCGCGGGTCCGGCCATCCTTCGCGCGGATGCATGATCAGGAACGTGTCGGCCACCGACGGCGGCATTGGGTCGGTGGCGACTTCGGCGGTACCGAGCTTGCCGAACACGTGCGCCACTTCCGGAAACTGCTTGATGCGTTTTTCCAGCGTGGATTGCATGGTGATGGCCTGTTCCAGACTGGTGCCGGGAATGCGCAAGGCATGCAGCGCAATATCGCCTTCGTCCAGGTTCGGAATGAACTCGCTGCCCAGGCGTGTGGCCAGCAGGGCACATAAGGCCACCGTTGCGAGAGCAGCGATGCCGACCCAGCGCCCGTGCCGCAGCGCGCGATCGAGCAAGGGCGCATACACGCCGCGCGCCCAGCGCATCGCGCGGTTTTCATGCTCGGCCACCTTGCCGCCCAGCAGCAATGCAATGGCCGCCGGCACGAAGGTCAGCGACAGCAGCATCGCGCCGGTCAGCGCCAGCACCACGGTGATCGCCATCGGGTGGAACATCTTGCCTTCGATACCGGACAGCGCGAACACCGGCAGATACACCGCGGTGATGATGCCCAGGCCGAACAGGCTGGGGCGGATCACTTCGGCAGTGGCTTCGGCAGTCACTTCGAAACGCTCCTCGCGCTCGAGCACGCGCCCCAGTCGCAGCTGCGCTTGCCCGAAACGACGCAGGCAGTTCTCCACGATGATCACCGCGCCATCGACGATCAGGCCGAAATCCAGCGCCCCCAGGCTCATCAGGTTGCCGGACACGCCACCGCGCACCATGCCGGTGAGCGTGAACAGCATCGCCAACGGAATCACCGCCGCAGTGATCAAGGCCGCACGCACATTGCCCAGCAACAGGAACAGCACCACGATTACCAGCAAGGCGCCTTCGATCAGGTTCTTGGCCACGGTGACGATGGTGCGGTCGACCAATGCGGTGCGGTCGTACACCGGCACCGCCTGCACACCGGCCGGCAGGCTGGCGTTGGCCACTTTCAAGCGCTCGGCAGCCGCCTGCGCCACGGTGCGGCTGTTGGCGCCGACCAGCATGAACACCGTGCCGAGGACCACTTCGCTGCCGTCCTGGGTGGCGGCGCCGGTGCGCAGCTCGCGCCCTTCGCCGACCTGCGCCACATCGCGCACCCGGATCGGCACGCCTTGGCGGCGATCCAGCACGATCGCGCCGATCTGCGCGATGTCGTCCACCTGCCCGGGCACGCGCACCAGGAACTGCTGGCCATTGCGTTCGATATAGCCGGCACCGATGTTGCGGTTGTTGGCTTCGACCGCCTGTGCCACCTCGTCCAGGGTAAAGCCCAAGGCCACCAGCCGCGCCGGATCGGGCGTGATATGGATCTGCCGCGCGTAGCCACCGATGGTGTTGACCTCGGTGACACCGGGCACGTTGCGCAACTGCGGCCGCACCACCCAGTCCTGCAGGGTGCGCAGATCGGTCGCCGTCCATGCCGTCCCATCGGGTTTGCGCGCAGTGGGCCTGGCCTCCACGGTGTACATGAAGATCTCGCCCAGCCCGGTGGCAATCGGCCCCAGTTGCGGCTCCAGTTCAGCCGGTAACTGCGACTTGACCTGCTGCAGACGCTCGGCCACTTGCTGCCGCGCAAAGTACAGATCGGTGCCATCGGCAAACACGGCGGTCACCTGCGACAACCCGTAGCGCGACAGCGAGCGCGTGGACTCCAGCCCCGGCAGTCCGGCCAGCACCGTCTCCAGTGGAAACGTCACCCGTTGTTCCGACTCCAGCGGCGAATACCCCGGCGCTGCGGTATTGACCTGCACCTGCACATTGGTGATATCCGGCGTGGCATCGATCGGCAAGCGCGAAAAGCTCCACGCCCCGACCGCCACCAGCACCCCCGTCAGCGCCAGCATCAACCACCGCTGCGCGATCGCAAAGCGAATGATGTTGGTCAGCATGACACGCACCCCCGTGCAGACCTGACACCGCAAGGCACCGAGCGTTGCCCTGGTCGCACCACCAACAGACAGCGCCGCCGCCCCATCGCAGCGCACCGCACCACGCCAAACAAACGCCCACCCAAACAACAGTGCTGTTGCTGTTGCTGTTGCTGTTGCTGTTGCTGTTGCTGTTGCTGTTGCTGTTGCTGTTGCTGTGTGCTTTCGGGGCCCCATACCGCAGCGGCAAGGCCGGCAGATACAACCCGCAGGGCGGCGCGCATGGATGCGCGACGTTTTTGTAAGGGACAGGGATGTCCCTTACAAAAATTTCTGCCGGACTTGCGCACCCGTAGCGCCGCAGGCGCGGAGGGCGCGAGGACGGGGTGTGCTTTCTTTTTGGTTACTTTTTCTTTGCACAAGCAAAGAAAAAGTAACTCGCGCCCGACAGGGCGTGAAAGCCGTTGCCCTAGCCCGGAAGGGCGCGAACACCTTGAACATGGCCCATCCCCCTGCGCCCAACAAACGCCCGCACTCGACAACGCAATACCACCCAAACCAAGGCGCTCAATGATCATGCGACGCCCCAGACTTCTCGATGTCGGCCTTCACCAGATAACTCTGCTCCACCACCACCGTGTCCCCCACCGACACCCCAGCCAGCACCTCCACCTGCTGCGCATCCCGCGCCCCCAGCCGCACCGGCCGCGCCTCATACACATCGCCCACCCGCACGAACACCACGTCCCACTCGCCAAAGCGCTGCAACGCGCCCACCGGCACCACCATCGATGCCGGCTGCTGCGCCACAGTCACCCGCGCCTTCACTGCCGACCCTGGCCGCCATGACCCATCGGTATTGCGCAGCACCGCACGCGCCACCGTGCTCTGGCTGGCGGTGGCCGTGCCCGGCAACACCCGCTCCAGCGTGGTCTGCGCCACCACGCCATCGCTGATCCGGGTCACCGTGACCGGTGCGCCGGCGGTGATATGCCCGGCGTCGGCACCGAAGATGTGCAGGTCCACCCACAGGCGCGACAGATCGGCGATTTCGAACAAGGCCTGGCCTTCGCTGGCATTGCTGCCCAGGCTGGCGTTGCGGACCAGCACGGTGCCGTCGATCGGCGCGCTGATCGGGTAGGTGGTCAGGCTCAGATTGCTTTCCACCGTGGCCAGCACCTGGCCGGCGCGCACCTGGTCACCGACGTTCGCACGCAGGCTGCGCACCGGCCCGGGAAAGCGCGCAGTGGCGTGCGCCTGCGCGCCTTCTGCCGGGGTGAGCAGGCCCTGCACTTCGTGCTGGTCGGCGATGCTGCCGGCACCGACCGGCGCCACGCGGATGCCGGCCTCCTGCGCGATCCTGGCGGCAATCGTGGTGCGGCCCTCGTAACTGGAATAGCGCCAGCGATGCGCCCTGCCCTGCACGCTGGCGCGCACGTCGACATCGAACGAATGCGGCTCGCCCACTTCGCTGGCGGCCAGCAGGCTTCCATCCTCCTGCGCACGCAGCGGATAGGTGTCGAGCTTGCCGCCCAGCCGCGTGGTCCTGACTTCCACGCTGCCGGCGCTGGCCGGCAACGGCTTGCCATCGCGATACAGCCAGGCCTGGAACGTGGGCGGGCCGCCGTCTTCGGCGATCGCAAGCTCCACGCTGTCGCCGTCCTGGCTGAGCAGGCGGCCGCCGTGTGTGCCCTTGGCCGCTTCGTCGGCATGGTCGCTGCCGCCTTCTTCGCCGTGTGCAGCCTCGCCGCCCGCATGGGCGTGGCCGTCGTCTTCGGTGCGGCCGCAACCGCCGAGCAACAGCGCCAGCAGCAGCGGCGCGAGAATGAAGTGCGTCATCGATGGAACTCCTTTGGAAGGCCGGCGCATCGCGCCGAGCGTGGCGGCGGCCGTGCGCCAGTGGCTGTGACCCCGCGTATGCATGCGACTGCCGCGCGCTTGCCGACCACCCCGGTGGGCAGCAGCAAGTCACCCGGCGCATTTCCATGCGTGGACATCACCGTGCGCGCGCTCATGGCGTTGCCTGCGCGGTGACGACGAACGGTTGGCCGGTGAGGCGCTGGATCTCGATCAAGGCGGTCTGCGCTTCCACTGCGGCAGCCAGTTGCTGCTGGCGTGCATCGTTGCGTTGCGCCTGCAGCTGCGCCCAGTCCAGATAACTGGTGGCACCGGCGCGGTAGGCGCGTTCTGCCGCCGCATCGGCGCGCGCCAGTGCCGGCAGCACCGCATCGCGCATGCGCGCCACTTCCAGTTGGCAGGCACGGTAACGCCCGTGCGCATCGGCCAAGGTGGCGTACAGCTGTAGCGCCTGCGATTGGCGTTCGATGTCCAGCAGCGACAGCTCGGCCTGTGCAGCGCCGATCTCCGGCTGCGCGCGTGCCGCGCTGCCCAGCGCCAGCGACACACTGCCGACCAGTGCGGTGGCATCGCTGCCCTGCAGCCGGCGCACGCCCAGTTGCCAGTCCAGATCCGGGCTGGCCTGGCTGCGGGCCAGCTGCAGCCGCGCTTCGCGCAGGCGCTGCTCGCTGGTCAGGCGCGCCAGTTCCGGCGTGCTGTCGAGCAACTGTGCCAGCACCTCGAACTCCGGAATGTCCGGCAGCCGCAAGGCATCGCCGCTGGTGTCGCCGGCGTCGAGGCTGCGCGCGCCCCACAGCAGCGCCAGTTGCCGACGTGCGGCGTCCACTTCCAGTCGCGCGCGGTCGCGCTCCAGTTCCGCACGCGCCTGCAACGCCTGTGCGGTGAGCAGCACCGATTCGGGCGAGGCGCCGGCCTGCAGCCGCTGACGCGCGGCGGCGACCGTGCGCTGGCGCTGGGCCAGGGTTTCCAGCGCAATGGCGTGGCGCTGACGCGCAGCGGTGCTGGCCAGGTAGCGGCGCGCCACCTCGGCCAGCACGTCCAGGCGCGCCAGTGCGCGCTGTGGCGCCAGCGCGTCGATGCGCGCCTGGGCGAGGGTGCGGCGCGCATCCAGCTTGCCGCCGCGTTCCAGCACGCTGGCCAGGGTGAGCGTGAGCTCGGCCTGGTCCAGCGCGCGGGTGGGCCCGCTGCCGAACACGTTTTCGATCTCTGCACCCACGCGCAGCGGCGGGCGCAGGGCATCGCGCTGCGCCTCGGCGGCGAGCACGGCCTGCTGGCCGTCGGCCAGACGCAGATCGGGATGCTTGGTGGCGACGCGCGCGATGGCGTCGTCCAGGGTCAGCACGGTTTGGGGCGGTGCGTGTTGCGCCATGGCGCACGGCACGACCGCGAGGGCGGCAACAGCCGCCAGTCGCAACCACATGTGGGTGTCTCCGCGAATCGGGATCGATGGACCGCCGGCAGCCGCCGGCAAGGCATCAGGCCGCGATCGGGGGCCGCAACAGGGTTTCGATCCGGTGCGATCGGTAATCGGTGACCAGCGCGGCCGGTTGCACCTGCGCGCGCAGCGGCAACTGCCCCCAGGCCAGCGCCGGCAGCATCGCCGGGCTATGCCCATGGCAGTAGCCGCTGTGCATCAGGGCATGCAGCAGGCCGGCACCATCGCGCTCGCCGGCATCCTCTTCGTCGGCGCCGTCGTGGCCATGCGGTGCGCTGTCGTCCAGGTGTGCCTGGTCGTGCGCCAGCGCATGCACATCGCCCAGCGCGCAGGCCACCGGTGCCACCAGCACGCCCAGCACCAGTACCAGCAACGCCATCAGGCGCAGCAAGGAAGGCAATCGACGGGCGCGGCGGAGCAGCATGGGCGGCAGCGTATCGGGGCCAGCGCGGTTACACAATCGCAGATGGGCGATGGCGGGCGGGGGCCCGCATTAGCCGTGGCGGCTATCGGGACGGCTTCGCGGCCAGGGCCGCTCCTACGGGGGTGCGGTGTCGATGGGATGGCTGACGCGCACATGCTTCGTAGGAGCGGACCCGGCCGCGACGCGGTGCCGGCACCGGATGCAGAAAACCGATCCAACCAGCGGTGCCGGCGATGCGATCAAGCGCCACGGCGTGGCGGCTCTCGGGACGGCGTCGCGGCCAGGGCCGCTCCTACGCAGGTGCGGCCTCGGTGGGTCAGGGTGTGGCAGCAGTGGCCGGCTTGGTCTTGGCCGGGCGCGCCTTGCTCTCGGCGATGAAGGCGCGCACCTGCTGCTCGAGCACCGGCAGCGTGACCGAGCCCTGGCGCAACACCACGTCGTGGAAGGCCTTGATGTCGAAGCGATCGCCCAGCTCCTTCTCGGCTTCGGCGCGCAGCTTGACGATGCTGATCTCGCCCAGCTTGTAGCTCAGCGCCTGGCCGGGCCAGGAGATGTAGCGGTCCACTTCGGTGGTGACTTCGTGTTCGCTGAGCGCGGTGCGGTCGCGCAGATAGGCCAGCGCCTGTTCGCGGCTCCAGCCGTCGTGGTGCACACCGGTGTCGATCACCAGCCGGCAGGCGCGCCACATTTCGTAGGTGAGCCGGCCGAACTCTTCGTACGGGGTTTCGTAGATGCCCATCTCCTGGCCGAGTTTTTCGGTGTACAGCGCCCAGCCTTCGCCATAGGCGGAGATGTAGTTCTCGCGGCGGAATGCCGGCTGCTCGCCCTGTTCCAGCGCCAGCGAGCCCTGCAGCGAATGCCCGGGCGAGGACTCGTGCAGGGTCAGCGCCGGCAGGTTGTACAGCGGCCGCGATGGCAGGTTGTAGGTGTTGACCCAATAGGTCGTCGCGCCGCCACGGCCGGCGGTCCAGAACGGCGCGATGTCATCGGGCACCGGCTTGATGGTGAAGCGCCCGCGCGGCAGCGTGCCGATGAACTTGCCCACCTGCCCGTCCACGCGCTTGGAGATCCACGCGGCGCGGTCGAGCAATTCCTGCGGGGTCTTGGCGTAGAACTGCGGATCGGTGCGCAGGAAGGTCAGAAATTGCGCGAAGCTGCCCTTGAAACCGACCTGCTGGATGATCGCGTTCATCTGGGTCTGGATGCGCGCCACTTCGTCCAGGCCGATCTGGTGGATCTGTTCGGGCGTCAGTTCCAGCGTGGTGTATTCGCGGATCTGCTGGCGATAGAACGCCTTGCCGTCGGGCAGCGCTTCTGCCGCCAGCGTGGTGCGCGCCTTGGGCATGTAGTCGTTGCGAAAGAAGCTCAGCAGCTTGCTGTACGCCGGAAGGACGGCAGTGCGCAGCGCCGCCTTGGCCTGCTCGCGCAGCTGCGCCTGCTCGGCGGCGGGAATCTGCGCAGGCAGCTGCTTGAACGGTGCGTAGAAGGTCGATTCGGTGGGGTCCTTGACCTCGGCCACGCTGGCGATGGAGACATCGCGCCCGTCCAGCACCGCACGCGGCACGCTGAAGCCGCGCGCCAGGCCGCTGCGCATGTTGGCGATCTGCTGGTCGAAGTAGCGCGGCACATCGTTCAGGCGCGCGATGTAGGCGCGGTACTCGGCCGCGCTCTTCATCGGCCGCTGTGCCATGAAGCCGAGGTTGGACCAGAACGAACTATCCGAATTGAACGGCATCTCGTAGGCGCGCAGGCGTACTTCGGCGGCCAGGTTCTCCACTTGCGGGCGGTAGATGGCGAAGTTGATCCGGTTGGCCGGCGAGAGCTGCTTGGGGTCGATGCCGTCGAGCTGCTTGAGCACGCCGTCCCAGACCGCCAGGCGCGCCTGCTGCGCGGCCGGGCCGACGTCGGGCAGATGGGTGTTGTCGCCGGTGGTGTCGGTGTCTTCGTCGGCCTGGCCGGTTTCGGCCTGCCGCCATGCCCATTCCTTTTCGTAGATCGCGCGGAAGCGTGCATCGGCAGGTGCTTCGGCGGTCAGCGTGGCCGGTGCCGGCGGCGTGGCGGCCTGGGTCGTGGCAGCGAACGAGGTGCCCAGCAGGGCGAGCGCGAGGGCAGTGGCGAGCGGAGAGGTCACGGGCGGAAGCCTGATCTGGAGCGAACGCCCGATCATGGCAGCCCACGTGTGCGCTGCCATGGGCCGGAAGTCCCAGCGTGGGCTGGTGCCCTGGCGTGGCTGGGACTGTCGGCGACGGCCCCCATCCGCCCTTCGGGCACCTTCCCCCGCGCGCGGGGGGAAGGGAGCTGGTGTGCTCGTCGTGGGGAAGGGAGCTGGTGTGTTCGTCGGGGAACGGGGCTGGCCAGCTTGTCGCCGGAAGGGATGCGGTGAGCTTGTCGAGGGCGGCGGAAGCGGGCTGGTGTGCTTGTCCAGGAAGGGAACTGGTGTGCTTATCCAGCGAAGGCAGGCACCGAGCTGGCCGGGGGGCGCTGTTCACTCCCTCTCCCGTCTGCAGGAGAACGCGCGTCGGTGCCCTGGCGTGGCCGGGAATCCCCAGCGACGGCCCCCATCCGCCCTGCGGGCACCTTCCCCCGCAGGCGGGGGAAGGAAGCCGTGAGCTTGTCGAGGCCGGTGTTCACTCCCTCTCCCGCCTGCGGGAGAGGGTTGGGGTGAGGGCGCTTTGAGATCGCTTGGCTCAGCCCTTGCGCACCACCACCAGATGCCGCTCGCCCTCTAGGCCGGGCACTTGCAACGGGTGCACCTCGTGCATCGTCCAGCCGGGGGGCAATGCGGCGATTTCCTCGTGCGGGTACACGCCCTTCATCGCCAGCAGGCTACCGCCCGGGCGCAACAGGTGGCCGCCGACGGCGATGATGCCGGCCAGGGTGTCCAGCGCGCGCGCGGTGAGGTGGTCGTAGGCGGCCGGCTCGTCCAGCGCTTCGGCGCGCGACTCGGCCACACGGGCGTTGCGCAGCTCCAGATGGCGCAATGCCTCGCGCATGAAGCGCGCCTTCTTGCCGTTGCTTTCCACCAGCGTCACCTGCAGCTGCGGGCGGGTGATCGCCAGCGGGATGCCGGGCAGGCCGGGGCCGGTGCCCAGGTCGGCCAGGGTGCCGCTGGCGATGTAGGGCTGCATCGCCAACGAATCGAGCAGGTGACGGGTGACCATCTCGCGCGGGTCGCGCACGGCGGTGAGGTTGTAGGTCTTGTTCCAGCGCACCAGCAGGGCCAGGTAACGCAGCAGCGGGGCGGCGAAGGCCGCATCCAGGGATTGGGCCTGTAGGCCGCGTTCGAGCGCGGCGGAGACATCGGGGGCGAGTGCGGCATCGTTCATGGCGCGATTATCGCAGAGGGCGCGGAGTTGGATTTGAGCTCGGTCAGACGGAACCGCGGTGGCACGGAAAGCGAAGGCAACAGGCCGCCTGCTTGCGTGCCGGCGCCTGAGCCAGGGCGTGCGAACCGCTGGCAGGAGTTTCCGCGCCATCGCGCGCTGCGGTGCGTACCGGCGCGGACTTGGGGTTGGGCCGGCAGCTGCCGGCGACAGTCCTGCAGCGCCGCATCCAGGACGCGCCCGGGCAGCGTGGCAATGACGCGGGCAGGCACGCATCGATCACGCCGGCGTGATCGCGGTCGCGCAACCTGCGCCTGCGCCCGGGCCGGACACGCAGCGGTAAGACGGCGGCGCTACATCTGTCCACCTCCGCCATCGCGAGGATCCGCGCATGACCACCACCAATCCTGCACGCCGGCGTGTGCTGCAAGGCCTGGGGGCCGGGCTGCTGGTTCCGGTCGCCGGTGGCTGGGCTGCACGCAGCCTGGCCGCGCCCTCCGGGCGCCCGCTCATCACCGACGGGGTGCAGAGCGGCGATGTGCTGCAGGGGCGCGCAATGGTCTGGAGTCGGGTGGACCGCCCGGCGCGGATGCGGGTGGAATGGGACACGCGCCCGAGCCTGCGCCAGGCGCGCCGCATCGACGGTGCGGTGGCCGTGGCTGCGCACGACTTCACCGCACGCGTGGATCTGGGCGCCTTGCCGGCCGGCCAGGACATCTTCTACCGGGTGCGCTTCGAAGACGCCGACAGCGGCGTGCTGAGTGCGCCGGTCCACGGGCATCTGCGCAGTGCACCGGCAACGCGCCGCGACGTGCGCTTTGTCTGGAGCGGCGATACCGCGGGCCAGGGCTTTGGCATCAATCCGGACATCGGCGGCATGCGCATCTACTCGGCAATGCGCGAGCGCCACCCGGATTTCTTCCTGCACAGCGGCGACACCATCTACGCCGACGGTCCGATCCCGGCCGAGCTCACCGTGGAAGACGGCAAGCGCTGGCGCAACCTCACCACCGACGTCAAGAGCAAGGTGGCCGAAACACTGGACGAATTCCGCGGCAACTATCGCTACAACCTGCTCGACGAGCATGTGCGCCGCTTCAACGCGCAGGTGCCGCAGCTGTGGCAGTGGGACGACCACGAAACCACCAACAACTGGTCGCCGGGCAAGCAGCTGGATGCGCGCTACCAGGTGCGCGATATCCAGGTGCTGGCCACGCGTGCGCGCCAGGCCTTCCTGGAATATGCGCCGATGCGTGGCGTGCGCGCCGATGGCAGTGGGCGCATCTATCGCAAGATCGGCTACGGCCCGCTGCTGGATGTGTTCGTGCTGGACATGCGCAGCGATCGCGGCGCCAACAGCGACAACCTGCAGCCGACGCCGGGGCCGGAAGCGGCGTTCCTGGGAGCGGAACAACTGGCCTGGCTGCAGCGCGAACTGGCCGGCTCGCGCGCGCAATGGAAAGTGATTGCCGCCGACATGCCAATCGGCCTGCAGGTGCCCGACGGCGAAGATGCGAACGGGCGCCCGCGCTGGGAGGCGATCGCCAATGGCGACCCCGGCGTGCCACGCGGCCGTGAGCAGGAGATTGCCGCGCTGCTGCGCTTCATCAGCCGTGCGCGCGTGCGCAACACGGTGTGGCTGACCGCCGACGTGCATTACTGCGCGGCCCATTACTACCATCCGGACCGCGCCGCGTTTCAGCAGTTCGAACCGTTCTGGGAATTCGTCGGCGGCCCGCTCAACGCCGGCAGTTTCGGGCCCAATGCGCTGGATGCCACCTTCGGCCCCACGGTGGTGTTCCAGAAGGCGCCGCCCGCGCCGAACACCTCACCGCTGGCCGGATATCAGTTCTTCGGCGAGGTGGAGATCGACGGCGCCACCGGCGTGCTGACGGTGACCTTGCGCGATCTAGACGGCGTGGCGCAGTTCCGGCAGCCGATCCTGCCGTACGGGGCGGCGCCTCACGCGGCGGCGTGAGGGTAGAACGCCAGCGCCGCGCGGCAGTCCGGTGCAGCCCACCATTCGTGCAACTGCCAGTGCCCGGCATCGCCGAGTTCGGGGTCGCACCACTGCAGCTGCAAGACACCATCTGGCGCCAGCGTATACGCCAGCCGATGCAGCCCGAACGACAGCCCATGCCCGTGCGCCTTGAGCAGGGCCTCCTTGGCACACCACAGGCGAAAGAACAGTGCCTGCTGCGCATCGGGCGATGACCTGCCCAGCAACGCCAGTTCGTCGGGGTGGAAGAAGCGCTGCGCGATCTCCAGCAGGCGCGGTCGTATGCGGATCCGTTCCAGGTCCACGCCCAGCCGCACGCCCTGGCCCAATCCCACCAACAGATGCTCGCCGCTGTGGCTCCAGCCGGTGTCCCAACCGGGCAAGGCCGGCTGCAACGTCGGGCGCCCGCGCGCATCGCGCAGCACGGGCACCTGCGCCGGCTCCAGCCTCAGCGCGTGACCAAGCAGCTGCCGCGCCTGCGGCTCGCCGCGCTCGCCGGGGTGGTGCGGCCGCAGCCACAGCTGCACCGGGCCATGCTGCCAGGTTGGCTGCATCGTCACTTGGCGCATACCAAGCCGAACGCATCGCCATCGCAAGCAACGCGCTCGACGGCTGCTTCACGGCCGGCTGCGTCCAATGGCGCCCATGCACCGCGTCCGGTGCGACCGAGCGAGGAGAGCGGCACCATGGGCATCATCATCTGGTTGATCATCGGCGGCATCGTGGGTTGGCTGGCCAGCCTCATCATGCGGCGCGATGCGCAGCAGGGCATCATTCTCAACGTCGTGGTCGGCATCGTCGGTGCGATGATCGCCGGCTGGCTGTTCGGCGGTGGCATCAACCAGGCGATCACCTTGTGGACCTTCGTCTGGTCGCTGGTGGGTGCGGTGATCCTGCTGGCCATCGTCAACCTGTTCACCCGCGGCCGGGTGCGCTGAGGCAGGCGCATCACTGGCGCTGTGCGCAACGCCCGGGCCTGCCCGGGCGTTGTCGTTTCGGCATGGCTCTTCAATCGTGTGCCGCGGCGCGATCGGCCGGGTGGTTGACCCCGTCCTCCACCGGCACCGCGATGGTCAACGCGTACGGGTTGACGCCGTCCAGGCAGCCGACGTTGTAGCCGTATTCGTTGGGATTGGAGCGGCGCCGGTGATGGGTATAGATCCCGCACACCCCGCAGAAATAATGCGCGGCGGTCTGCGTGTTGAACTGATATAGACGCAGCACATCCCCGCCCTGCACGACGTGCAGGGCGTCGAGCGTGACTGAGGCGACCACCGCGCCGCGGCGGCGGCACATCGAGCAATCGCACCGGCGCGGATCCAGCAGGCCATGCGGCAGGTCCAGGTCGATCTGCACTGCGCCGCAATGGCAGCTCAGCCGATGCACCGGGCCGAGCGTGACCTCGCCGATCTTGTGGGTGCTGCGCCGCAGATGCCGTTCGCTCATGCGCCAGCCTCCGCCAGCCGCACCCACGCCGGTGCGTGGTCGCTGGGGCGTTCCCAGGTGCGTGGTTCCCTGTCGATGCCCGACTCCACCGCGCGTGCGCGCAGCGCCTCCGACACCAACGTCAGGTCGATGCGCAGCCCCAGGTTGCGACGGAAGCCGGCCTGGCGGTAATCCCACCAGCTGAATTGCCCGGCGTCGTCGTGGTGCAGCCGGAATGCATCGTGCAAGCCCAGCGCCAGCAGCTGTTCCAGGGCAGCGCGCTCGGCGGCCGAGGTCAGGATGTGGTGTTCGTTCCACACCGTCGCATCGTGCACGTCGCGCGCATCCGGGGCGATGTTGAAGTCGCCCAGCACCACCAGCTGCGGATGCCGCTGCAGCTCCTGCGCGATCCACTCGCGCGCGGCCTGCAGCCAGCGCAGCTTGTAGGCGTATTTCTCGGTGCCCACATCCTGGCCGTTGACCACATACAGATTGATGATGCGCACGCCATCGACGGTGGCGGCGATGACGCGTTGCTGCACGTCATCGAAGCCGGAGATGCCCATCTGCACCTCCAACGCCGGCGAGCGCGACAGGATGGCCACGCCGTTGTAGGTCTTCTGCCCGCAGAACACGCTGCGGTAACCGAGCGCGGCCAGCGCCGCATCCGGAAACTTGTGGTCTTCCAGCTTGGTCTCCTGGATACCCACCACGTCCGGTGCGAAGTCGGTGAGCCACTGTTGCAGGTGCGGCAGACGCACGTTGAGCGAGTTGACGTTCCAGGAGGCAATCTTCATGGCGCGGGCCGTGGTTCAAACCGCCAATGGTACCGCGCCACCCGTCACGCCCTCAGGGCCGGGCGGCGATGCGCACCCCAAGCTGGTTGGCCACCGGGCGCTCGCGTCCGGGGATGCCGGTGTGGATGGGGCGGTTGAGCGCCCGCACCCGGCCGTCCACGCGGGCGGCCAGGGTGCTGGAGCCGCCACCGTCGAGATTGATCGCCGCCGCCGCACCGAGCTGTTCCAGGACTGCGGTGAGCGCGTCCATCGTGATGCCGGCGCTGTAGCCGGGCTGGCGGCCGTCGGCCACCACCATCCATAGCGTCTTGCCGCTGCGGTCCAGGGCCAGTGCACTGCGTGGCTCGGGCCCGTCGTAGTAGGCGGCGCGGCTGGCTTCGCGCGGCTGGCGCTGGCCGTCGAGCAGCAGCAGCGGGCCGGCACCGACGCCCAGGCGGGTGTCGTGTGCACAGCTGCCGCGCACGATGCGTGCGATGTTGCGCGTGCTCACGCAAAAGGCCGCGTTGACACGCGCATCGGTGGTGGCGGCAGCCGAGTCGAGATGGCCATTGGCGATCGCCAGCCCTTCGGCAGTGACGCCCTGCCCCGCCGCCGGCACGAAGGCCTGATCGAACAGATGGCCGCCGTCGAAGGGCAGGAAGTAATCGGCATTGATCGCCAGCACCAATCCGCCATCGCGCACGAACGCGGTAGTGGGCGTGGCTAGAAATTCGCCGCCACCGCTGCGTTGGCCGGGTGTGCCCACCAGCTGCAGGCCCGGCGTGCTCAGGTCGATCCGGGCGATATGCAGCATCACCGGCGCAGCGCCGGCGATGGCCTGCCGCCAGTAGCGCACGCCCGGCGCCAGCGTGATCGGCGCAGTCGGCGCCGGCACCGGCTGCACCAGCGGCTCGATGGCCACGCGCGCGCGTGCGTTGGCGCGATCCAGGGCCGCCAGCACCGCCTCGATCCGCGCCGGCGGCGTGCGCAGCAGCAGGTGTTGCGCAGGCGCGCGTTGCAGCACCTGTGCCAGCTCGGCGCAGCGCGCGCCGTTGCAGGGTTGTGTATCGACGCCAACGCGGGCCGGGCCATCGGCATCGTCGGCCACCTGCAGGGCGATGCGATTGTGCTCGGCCGGTTTGCAGGTGCTCACCGCTGCCAGCACATCGTCAGGCCACTGGCCCCAGCAATCGCCACTGACAATGGTCTGCATCGGCGTGAACTGCGCCGCCGTCGGTGTGGTCGCCTGCCCGGCGCTTGCAGCGGCGGTGGAGAAGAGCATCAGCAGGAACAGCCGCGCCACGCCGCGGCCTCGATCAGAACGCATAGTCCACTCCCAGGTAGTAGGCACGGCCGTTGTCCAGCTGCTCGCGCATCAGTTGCTGGTCGGCACCGATCACGCGGGTCAGCCGCGCATTGCTGAGGTTGCGCCCCTGCACGGTGAGGCGCAGCTGCCTGGTGAAGCGCCACGCCAGCTGCGCGTCGTAGCTGGTGATGGCATCGTAGTAGCGGTCGTTGACGCGGTTGTCGGTGGCAGCGGAGAGCAATTGCAGGCCGGTGTAATTGGCGCTCAGGCGCACACTGAACGGGCCGATGTCGTAGAGCAGCGAGGCATTGGCGCTGCGCTTGGGCGATTCCATCAGGCCGGGCAGCGCCCGCAGGCTGCCATCGCTCATCTGCACCTGGGCGGTGCGCGGGTCCAGCAGGGTGAGATTGGCCATTGCACCCAGGTGCGACCAGGCACCGGGCAAAAAGTCGAACCGCGTATCGATGGCGGTCAATTCCACGCCTTTCACGGTGGCCACGCCGGTATTGATCGCCTGGGTGGTGGTGACCTGGTAGGTGCCGACCAGCCCACCGGGATTGCGTTCGGTGTCGGTGCTGGTCAGGCGCACGATCTCGTTGTCGATGCGCTTGTGGAACAACGCCACCGACAGCTGCGCGTCCTGATCCGGGTACCACTCCAGCGACAGGTCCAGATTGTCCGAGCGGCGCGGGCGCAGCTGCGGATTGGCGATGCTGCGGTTGATGGTCAACCCGGTGGTGTCCACGACCGGGCTGCTGTTCTGGCCGATATCGCCGTAGGTGGGCAGACCGATGGTGCGGCTGCCGGCCAGGCGCAGTTTCAGCGCGGGGGTGATATCCCAGCCAAGGTTGGCCGATGGCAACAGGAAGCGTCGGTCGCTGGCATCGGATTGCTGCACGTAGTTGGTGGTGCTGCTCAGCGGTTGCGGTACCGCGCTGCGCACCTGGCGCTGCAGGTATTCGTTGCGCAGGCCCAGCGTGGCCTGGGTGCGCTCGCCATGCCAGGTGCCCATCGCATAGGCCGCGCCGCTGCGCTCGTCGATGCCGAAATCGCTGATGGCGCTATTGCGCGCGTTGCTGGCGGCCAGCACGTAGGCGCCGGGCGATGCAGCGGCGAAGCCGGCAACCCGCGCCGGGTCGACCAGCAGCAGGCAGCTGAAATCCGCATACGGGCAGATGCGCGCGTCGTCAGTGCCCACCGTGGCCAGGCTCACCCGGCCAGCCGGATTCAGGCGTGTTTCGTCCAGGTTGTAGCGCTGCTGCAGGTCGCGGTACTGCAGGCCGGCGCGCAGGCCCCAGCCACGTGCATCGGCATCGGCGTTCTGGCTGTAGTCCACCTTGAAGGTGGTGGTCTCGGTACTGCTGTTTTCCGCGCGGGTCAGGAAGTACGACTGCAGATAGTTGGCGGCATTGCCGTAGTAGCCGGGGTCGACCAGGGTGATGGTCGGGCGTGTGTCCTCGCCCAGTGCGTAGCCGAATCCCAGCCGTGGGGATGCGGCCGCGGTGAAGACATCTTCGCGGGTGTCCTGTCGATAACGCCCGGTGGCACGGTTGAGCAGCACATCGATGTGGCCCTCCTGGTTGAGGCGGAAACTGCCGCCGGCTTGCGCGTAACGCAGCGTGCGGGTCTGCTCGAAGCGGTTGGCGTCGGCCTGCGCGCTGCCCTGCGCGTACCGGCCGTCGTCGGCGTCGGCGATCACCGCATTGCCCACCCGGTTGATCCATTGCGAGCGGCGTTGTTCGTCGTTGCCATGCTCGAACCAGCCGGCGCTCAAGGCCAGTTTCATCACCTCGCCATCGTCGTATTCCAGCTTGCCGAACACGCTGCGGCGCTGGCGCAGGTTGTCGTAGGTCAGCGGGCGGAAGCGGTCCGGCGCGATCGCCATGCCCTCGGTGTCCAGGCTCGGTGTCAGGTTCTGGCGCACGCCGTTGGCGTAGTAGCTGTAGCTGTCGATGGCCGTGTTCAACGACGAGGAATCGCGACGGAAATAGTCGGCCGACAACACCATGCCGAAGCGGTTGTCCGGGCCGAAGGTGTCGCTGAAGGTGCCCTGCACCTGGCCGGACGGCCCGCTGCCCTGCAGATGCCGGCGGTTTTCCCAGTCGGCCAGGTTCGCACGCACGCTGCCGAACGGGCCGTCGTGATCGAACGCGCTGCGCGTGCGCAACGAGGCGATGCCACCGATGGCATTGCTGTCCATGTCGGCATTGAAGCTCTTGTAGATGTCCACCTGCTGCGCGAGCGATGCGGGGATGACATCCAGCGACTGCACGCGCCGGCTGGTTTCGGTGGAGGGCAAGGCCACGCCGTCGATCAGCACCGTGTTGTAGTCGGGGTTGAAGCCGCGCAGGCTCATGAACTGCGCTTCGCCGCGGCCGTTGTTGACCACCATCGACACGCCGGGCACGCGCTGCAGCGCCTCGCCCAGGCCGAAGTCCGGGATCGAGCCGATGTCGTCGGCGGCCACGCCATCGGACACCACCGCAGCCTCGCGCTTGGCGCCGATGGCCTGGCGGATCGACAGATGCTGGCCGGACACCTGCACCGTATCCAACTGCACGGGAGTATCGCCGGCGAGAGCGGCTGGGGCAGGACCGGCGCCGCTGGCATGGGCGCTCAGGCTGGCAGCGACGCCGAGCGCCAGCAGGCAGACGCGGGGACACGGGTGGGTGCGGAAGCGGGACATGGGGCGACCGGTCGAGGATGAGGACATCAATTTAATAACTTACTGTGAATTAATTATTGCAGCCTGGGCCGCGTAAGCTTGCCGATCCCCCCGCGCTCCCTCGCCCGCCATGCCGTCCCCAGCCGCCTTCGCATTGCCGCCCCATGCGCCAGTCCTGCCCGAGCTGAGCCTCAACGAGCGCGACATGCTCGACCGCCTGCGACTGCACGGGGTCCTCACCCGCGCCGACCTGAGCCGCGGCACCGGTCTCACCGTGCAGACCGCCGTGCGTCTGATCGAAGGTCTGCAGGCGCGCGGCATGGTGCAGATGGGCAGCAGCGTGGCGCGGGCCGGACGCGGCAAGCCGGGCGTGGCGGTGTCGTTGAACCCCGGACACGGCCACACGCTGGGCATCTCCATCGCCACCGATGCGCTGAGCCTGGCGTTGGTGGATTTTTCCGGTGCGGTGCTGGCCCTCAGCGAGACCGCACTGACCGATACCACCCTGTACGGCGTGTTGACCCAGCTGCAGGCCGCCGATGCGGCGCTGCTGGCGCGTGTCGAGGCGGCAGGCCCTCGCCTGGGCGTCGGGCTGGCAGTGAGCGGGTTCTTCACCGGCGTGGATGCCTTCATCAATCCACCCGAGCCGCTGCGCGCACTGGGGCAGGTGGCGCTGTGCCCGTGGCTGGCCGACGCGTTTGCGCA
The DNA here is from genome assembly GCF_041475735.2 of Xanthomonas sp. NCPPB 3582. Classification (NCBI taxonomy): domain Bacteria; kingdom Pseudomonadati; phylum Pseudomonadota; class Gammaproteobacteria; order Lysobacterales; family Lysobacteraceae; genus Xanthomonas; species Xanthomonas sp. NCPPB 3582. The sequence continues at coordinate 231,306 of NZ_CM192968.1, read as the reverse complement.
GCCGGTGTGGATGGACAACGACGGCAGCGCGGCCGCGGCCGGCGAAGCCATGCTGGGGGTGGGGCGCGCCTACCGCGACTTCGCCTATCTCTACCTCAGCTACGGCTTCGGCGGCGGCCTGGTCGTGGACGGCCAGGTGATGCGCGGGGCGCGCGGCAATGCCGGCGAGTTCGCCGGCATGCTGCCCGCGCAACAGCTCGAGCGCGCCACGCTGGAGTTGCTGCGCGAGCTGCTGGGCGAAGACGGGATGGTGCTGCCGGATGTGCGGGCGGTGTTGGCCGCCTACGACCCCGCGTGGCCGGCGATCGAGCGCTGGCTCGCACGCAGCGCGCCGGGCGTGTCGCTGATCGTGTCGGCGATCACCGCCGTCTGCGACCCGGAAGCGATCGTCTTCGGCGGCCGCCTGCCCCGGGATCTGGCGCAGCGGCTGATCGCCGCCGTGCACATCGACAACCAGCCGCGTCGCGGCCAGGGCCGTCCGCTGCCGGTGCTCTTGCCCGCCGAGGCACCGGCCGATGCGTGTGCGATCGGCGCGGCCACGTTGCCGTTGAAGGCCTTGTATTTCCGTTGATCGGCGACGGCGCGGCAGCCATGCAGGCGCACGGCGTGCGCACTGGCCGTCAGCGCGGGCGATCGGGGATCGACGTGCCAGCGCATCGTCACTGCCCAGCCTCAGCGCGCGTGCGGCAGCAGTAGCCGAACAATTCCACCGCCAGCGCACGCGCCTGTTGCTGCTGCAGTTGCGTCATCGACTCCAGCAGTTCGTCTTCTGCCTGCAGCGGCGCGGCTGCATCCAGCGTGCGGCCCGGCGGTTGCCGCGCTGCCAGCCGCCACGCCGCCGCATACACCGGGTCGGGCGCCTGCAACAGCGGCGCTTCCACCACTTGCGCCAGCGTCTCGATGGCATCGCGCTGGCCAGCCAAGGCCAGGGTCTCGAGTTGGCGCACGATCGCAGCGACCTCGCGCTCGTCATCGGCCGACAGCGTCGCCGGTGTGCCGGCAGGTGCCATGGCGACGGCACGCTGCATCAGCTCCGCCGCACGCTGCGCCAACAGATAGCGCCGCGCCTCCGCATCCCCGCGCGCCGCAGCGGTACGCACCATCGCATCGATCTGCAACGGCGTGCCTGCAACGCACCCGGTACCGCCAGGCTGCATGGCCGCTCCGCGAGCGATCTGTGCGGCGTGTTCACGCTGACGCTCGCGGCAGGCCAGCTGTTGCATGGCATGGTCGAACAGGCTGTTCGAACCGCCATCGGAACGAACCTGCGCGGCCGCAACAGGAGATGGGCGTACACTCGCCGCTGCGTGTTGCACGCGCTGCGGCGTCGGTGGATGCGGCGCATACAGCGACCAGTCGCTGCACGCCAGCAGCAGCATTGCCGCACCCCACGCACTGACAGTCCACCAACGCGGCCAACCGCCGGCTACGTCTCTGGTTCGCGCCTGGCCTGGCATCTGCATGCCTCAACGCAATGCCGCTTCCAGCGCAGCATGATCGAAGCTCACCGGGTTGGCCTGACGCAGGCGTTCCAGCGCCGCCGTCGCCGCCTGCTCGCGCAACTGCACTTCGATCTGCCCGCGCGCACTCGCAAAGGTTGCAGGCGTGCGCGAATCCACACGGATCAGGTGATATCCCTCCGGCCCGCGCACCGGCGCCGACACCTCTCCCACGCCAAGTGTCTGCACCGGTGCGGCAAACACATCGGCCACATTGCGTTGGAAGATCGGCGACAGTTCGCCGCCATCGGCAGCGGTGCTGCCATCGTCGGATTCCTGCTTGGCCAGCTCCGCAAACGCTGCGCCGGCGTCCAGCTGTCGCTTGAGCTGCTGCGCACGCGCCAGTGCCTGCGCATCGCTCAAGGGCGTGGCGCGCCGCGCCTCGCCTTGCGGCTTCAACGCCACGAACACATGGCTCAGATGGACTTCGTCGTAGTCGTGCGGATGCGCATCGAACTGTGCCCTTACCTGCGCCGCATCGATATGGGCGCTCTCACCCAGACGGGTCTGCATGGCTCTGACCAGAACGGCATCGGTGGCCTGCCGGATGCGTGCGGCCACCACCGGGTCGTCCTGCAGATGCGCCTGCCGGGCCTGATCGACCAGCAGCAGACGGTCGGCGAACTCACGAACGAAATCGGGGTCGGCTGCCGCGACCGGAGTGACGTCCCGTGGCAGCTCGGCCACGGCAAGCGCACGGAATTCCTGCGCATCGAACGATTGCGTGCCGATCCGCAACACCGCCGCCGAGGTGGCGGGTGCGTGGATATCGGGGGTATGGACATCGGCAGCCTGGGCATGCGGCGCGCCGGCAAGCAGGGTCATTGCCAGCACCGCCGCTGGAAAACGGATGGAAGACATGCAACGAAGCTCCGGTTGACGTGAACCGACGGTGGCGAGAAGCCACCGCCGGGATGCCGGCCCACGGCGGGCCGGCGCGAACGACACAGCGCGCTCAGTCGTGCTTGCCGCGTGCACGCAGATACGCAATCGCCGTCTTCGGGTCATCGGTGGTGATCAGGCCAAACGCCTCTACCCGCTCGATATAATCGAGACTGCCGCGGTTGTCGGCGGTATCCTTCCCATAGAACAGGTCCGACAGCTTGTAACAACATTCGCCGTTGTTCTTGTAGAACTCGCTAGCCCGCGGGCCATCCGGAATCGCCTGGAAGACGCCGACGCGCACGTCTCGCTCACGGACGAAGTCGGCATCGCTTTGCAGCTGCCCGCCGAGTTGCTTGACGTTGATTTCCATCGCCTCGCCGGTACTCAGCCAGGCGCCAATGGTCTGCCGCACATTGATCTTGCCAAGCATGTTGGTGGTGAAGACCGGAATGCCCACCATGCCGTCGCCGTCGGCCTGGTAGGCGGAACGGCTGGTGTAAAGCGTCGCATTGACCTTGGCGGCGACATAGCTGGCAGATGCAGCACCAAAGACCTTGTTGGCCGCGCTGTTGACCGCGCGCACGGTCTTGGCGTCCTTGATGTCGAACACCATCGGCGTACGCAGCTGGCGCTGCTTGTAATAGGTGAACAGCTCATCCACGCGCGGCACGTGATAGCCGGTGGTGGTACGGCGATCGGGCGTCAGCAGGAACAACTGGCTGACCTGCGACCACGGAGTGACCAGAATCGACGGGTTGACGCCCTGGTTGGTGAGCGGGTCGTACTTGACCCCCGGATGTTGCTGCCACACGGTGGTGGTGCGGCCCAGGTTGTAGTCGTGCAGCAATACCGGCACGCCATCGCTGGTGAGCTTGACGTCCAGCTCCACGCCGTCCATGCACTGGTCGTTGGCAATCTGCAGCGAGCCGCGCGAGTTTTCCGGCATGTCGGGGATGCCGGCGTATTTGCCCCACAAACCACGGTGCGCCAGCACCACAGTATTGGAGGAGTTGAACAGGATGCGACGCATCTTGACATCGGAGCTGTCGCTGCAGGCGGCCGACGCCAGCTGCGGCAGTGCGGCCAGCACGGCCAGTGCGCCGAGCAGGCGGCAGGCGCGGGCCAGCGGGTGTGGAGCGAGAATGGTAGGCATGGTCTCTGTGTCCCGGTTCGTCAGTGCAGGAAGGGCAAGGGATGACGAGAGCCGATGGGTCGACGCAATCGGCGAACTCGCTTGCAGCGCACTCGCCGACCGGTCGATCGCCGGGGGGAGAGGCCAAGCCGCGCGTGATCAGCGTTCGGCTTGCGGGCCAATTTAGTCACTCTCGATGACTTAATTTCTTCGCCGATATTGCCGTTCTTCGCGATCGCGCAAGCGTGGCGTGAAAAACGAAGCGGGGCGCCGGGATTTCGTGCTTCCTACGCGACTACGCGGCAATGGCGCGCCTGCGCGCCGAGCTGGGGTGTCGCATCGCGCCCGAGTCATTCCGACATCGGATCACGGCCGGCATCAAGGCTGCACGCCCGCCCGGCGGGGCGGGTCAAGACCCTGGCCTGTACACATGCCGGTGGTGGTGGAGACGTGGCAACAGCGAGGCTGCCTGGTCTTGCCAACGGCTAAAACGCAAAACGCCGGCACAAGGCCGGCGTCTGCGATCGGTTTGACGACTCGGCACTCAGTGACCGGAGGCACCACTGGCACCCAGCCCGGTTTCGGCGCGGATCTGCTGGGCCTTGAACGCGATGCGTTCGTTGGCCGCCTGCGGGCTGCGATCCAGGATCGAGAACAGCCAGATGCCGACAAAGCCGATGGTTACCGAGAACAGCGCCGGCGAGGTGTACGGGAACGGTGCCGAGCCGGCGGCGTTGCCCAGCGTGTCCACCCACACCGACGGCGACAGCACCGTCAGCACCAGCGAGGAGATCAGGCCCAGGAAGCCGCCGATCACCGCGCCACGGGTGGTGCAGTTCTTCCACAGCAACGACAGGATCAGCACCGGGAAGTTGGCCGAGGCGGCGATGGCGAAGGCCAGCGACACCATGAAGGCCACGTTCTGCTTCTCGAACACGATACCGAGCAGCACCGCGACCGCACCCAGCACCAGGGTGGTGACACGCGAGACCTTCAGCTCCGCACCCGGCGCCGGATTGCCCTTCTTGATCACCGTGGCGTACAGGTCATGCGACACCGCCGAGGCACCGGACAGGGTCAGGCCCGCGACCACCGCCAGGATGGTGGCGAAGGCCACCGCCGAGATGAAGCCCATGAACACGTTGCCGCCCACCGCATTGCCGACCAGCACCGCCGCCATGTTGGCCGCGCCCTTGCCGCCGTGGATGGTACCGGTGGTCACATCGGCGAACTGCGGGTTGGTCAGCACCAGCGCGATCGCACCGAAGCCGATGATGAAGATCAGGATGTAGAAGTAGCCGATCCAGGTGGTCGCCCACAGCACCGACTTGCGCGCCTGCTTGGCATCGGGAACGGTGAAGAAGCGCATCAGGATGTGCGGCAGGCCGGCGGTACCGAACATCAGCGCCATGCCGAAGGAGATCGCCGAGATCGGGTCCTTGACGAAACCGCCCGGGCCCATGATCGACAGGCCGGCCTTGGCCGCGTCCTCGGGCGAGGCGCCACCGTTGGCCGCCACCGCGGTCTTCACCCGCACGCCCTCGGCGAACAGCGCCTCGAAGCTGAAGTTGAAGTGCCACATGATGGCTACCGCCATGAAGGTCACGCCGGTCAGCAGCAGCACGGCCTTGATGATCTGCACCCAGGTGGTGGCATGCCGCCGAACAGCACGTAGACCATCATCAGGATGCCGACCAGGGTCACCGCGACCCAGTAGTCCAGGCCGAACAGCAGCTTGATCAGCGCGCCGGCACCGACCATCTGCGCGATCAGATAGAACAGCACCACCACCAACGTACCGGAGGCGGCGAAGCTGCGGATGGCGGTCGGTGCGAAGCGGTAGCCGGCCACGTCGGCGAAGGTGTACTTGCCGAGGTTGCGCAGCCGCTCGGCCATCAGGAAGGTCAGGATGGGCCAGCCGACCAGAAAGCCGATCGCATAGATCAGGCCGTCGTAGCCATTGGCCATCACCGCCGCGGTGATGCCCAGGAACGAGGCCGCCGACATGTAGTCGCCGGCAATGGCCAGACCGTTCTGGAAGCCGGTGATGCCGCCGCCGGCGGTGTAGAAATCGGCCGCCGAGCGGGTTTTCTTGGCCGCCCACTTGGTGATCCACAAGGTGCCCAGCACGAAGAAGCCGAACATCGCGATCGCCACCCAGTTGGTGGGCTGCTTGTCGGCCTGGCCGATGTCGCCGGCGGCCAGCGCCAGGCCGGCGGGCAGCAGGCCGGCCAGAATCAGCAGAAGACGCGGGTATTTGCTCATTTGCGGGCGTCCTCCAGGATCTGCGCGGTCAGCTGGTCGTAGGTGCTATTGGCGCGACGCACGTAGATGGCGGTGATGGCGATGGTGAACACCATCACCCCGATCGCGATCGGAATGCCGATCGAGGTCACGCCGTCGCCGATCGGCCTGGCCAGGAACGCCTTGTCGAAGGCGATCAGGCCGATGTAGCCGTAATAGGCCAGCAACATCAGCACGGTCAGTGTCCAACCCAATCGATTGCGTTGGCGTTTGAGCGCGTGGTACTTCGGATTGGCATCGATCTTGGCGATCAGTGCGTCATTCGAGACGGTCATGGTCTGTCTCCTGGAGTGCGGGCGGCACGGCCCGCCCACATGCGTGGCGGGCGGCCGGCGGGGTGAACCTTAGAAGCTGTACTTGGTGGTGAACTGCAGGCGCGAGATGTCGCCGGAGTCGCCGTTCTCGGCTTCGCGGCGGCCGTACATCAGCTCCGCGCCCACATCCACCTTGGGCAGCGGCGAATAGAAGACGTTGGCGCGGATGCTCTGCTGCGACTTGCTCGCCAGCCCGCCGGTGTTGGCCAGGCTATGGTCGTAATCCACCCGCGAATACATGATGGTGCTGCGCAGCTTGGCGCTGTAGTCGTGGCGCCAGGCCAGCCACCCGGCCCAGGTGCCGACGGTGTGGATGTTGCCGTCCACATCGATCTCCACGTCCGAGCCGTTGCCCAGGCCCAGATAGCGGCCCAGGCCTTCGCCGTAGGCCAGCTGGTAACGCAGATCGTTGTTGGAGTTGATGATCCAGCGTCCGCCACCGGCGATGGCGCCGCCGAATTCGGTGTCGTTGGTCAGCGCGCTGCGGGTACGGTACTGGCGCGCGATCGCCGACAGACCGAAGGTGCCCCAGGTGCCCTTCCAGTTGTAGCGCGCGGTCAGGTCCGGCATCGCGCCATGGTCCGAGGCCAGGATGGTGTTGCCGCCCTGGTAGGGCGTGGTCAGGGTCTCGGTGTTTTCCGCCGACACGCTGAAGGCGCCGCGGGTGTAGCGGATCTGGGTCTGGCGGCTGAACAACGCACCGTCGGTCGGCCCGACGATATCGGCCGCTTCCGGCAGGATGGTGGCGTCCACGAAGTTGGACCAGGTCTGGCCGGCCAGCCAGTTGTTCCAGCTCATGTAGGCATGGCGCAAGGTGCCGCCGTACAGATTGTTGACCTGGTTGGCCAGCGCGTTGCCGAAGAAATCCAGTTCGATGAAACCGGTGAGCTTGTCGCCGTTCTCGGTGACCGTATCCACGCCCAGGTTGAAGCGCGAGAACTTGGCATGGAAGTCGGTATCGGTGCTCGACGCCTGCCCCCCGACAGGCGTCTGCGTCGGGATGTACAGGTAACGCCCCACCGCGCCCTCGGGCAATGCGCCATCGCTGGTGCGGGTGGTCATGAAGTCGGCCTTGATGAAACCACCGTAACGGAACGTTGTCCCCGCCGCTGCGTTCGGTGTGATGCTGGTGACCTGGATCGGCCGCTTGCCGGCCGGGACCGCAGGTGCGGGCGCCGCTGCCGGCGTCTGCGCCTGCAGGGTGCGCACTTCGGTGACCTGGCTCTGGGTCTGGGCGATCTGGCCCTGCTGTTGTTGTTGCGCGGTGACCAGCAATTGAACCTGGCGTTCGAGCTCGGCAATACGTGCTTCCAGCGCCTTTTCCTTCGGCGTCTGCGCGAACGCAACGCCCGGCAGGATGCTGGCCACGAACAAGGCAGCCGCCAACGGATGGCGCACCAACGGTGCAGTACGGTGTTTCATACAACCCTCTCCCCAATGAAGGCCTCGCGCTTGATGGCGATGCTGTGCGGAGCGTGAGGCAGTCCGCGGTTTGCAGCCTATTCGCCTTTGGTCGTAGCTGCAACGCAGCATTCCGCCAGATGACCGATGGTCGCACCACACCCCGTATTGGATGTGCGCTACCGCACTGACCAGGTTACGACCATGGTCTAAGGCGGCGTTGACCGCCGGGACAGAATGGATACGGCACACTGATTGCCTACCGAGGGCAGCTGCCGCGCCCTCTCCCGACACGTTCTTCGCAAGTGAGGCTGCCATGGCTGATGTTTATCCCGTCGATCCTGCATTCGCCGCCGATGCGCGCGTGACCCGCGAGCAATACGCAGCGCTGTACCGCGAATCGATCGAGCACCCCGAACAGTTCTGGGGCAAGGCCGCGCAGCGGCTGGAGTGGTTCAAGCAGCCCACCCAGGTCAAGGACGTCAGCTACGCGCTGGACGACTTCCACATCCGCTGGTTCGCCGATGGCGAGCTCAACGCCAGCGTCAACTGCCTGGACCGCCAGCTGGCCACCCGCGGCGACAAGACCGCGCTGCTGTTCGAACCCGACAGCCCGGATGCGGCCTCCTACCCGGTGACCTATCGCGAGCTCTATGAGCGCGTCTGCAAGCTCGGCAATGCGCTGCGCAACCTGGGCGTCAAGAAGGGCGACCGGGTCACCATCTATTTGCCGATGATCGTCGACGCCGCCGTGGCCATGCTGGCCTGCGCGCGTATCGGCGCGGTGCACTCGGTGGTGTTCGGCGGCTTCGCCGCCAACTCCATCGCCGACCGGGTGATCGACTGCCAGAGCAAGCTCATCATCACCGCCGACGAGGGCCTGCGCGGCGGCAAGAAGATCCCGCTCAAGGCGAACGTGGATGCCGCGCTGAAGATCCCCGGCACGAATACGGTAGAAACCGTGCTGGTGGTGCGCCATACCGGCGGTGCGGTGGAGATGCAGGCTCCGCGCGATCGCTGGTTCCACGACGTGGTCGATGGCCAGCCGGCCGAGTGCGAGCCCGAGCGCATGAACGCCGAAGACCCGCTCTTCATCCTCTACACCTCCGGCTCCACCGGCAAGCCCAAGGGCGTGCTGCATACCACCGCCGGCTACCTGCTGTTCGCCAGCTACACGCACGAGGTGGTGTTCGACCTGCGCGAGGACGACATCTACTGGTGCACCGCCGACGTGGGCTGGGTCACCGGCCACAGCTACATCGTCTACGGCCCGCTCGCCAACGGCGCCACTGCGCTGATGTTCGAAGGCGTGCCGAACTACCCCAGCGTGTCGCGCTTCTGGGAAGTGATCGACAAGCACCAGGTCACCCTGTTCTACACCGCGCCCACCGCCATCCGCGCGCTGATGCGCGACGGCGAGGCGCCGGTCAAGAAGACCTCGCGCAAGAGCCTGCGCCTGCTCGGCAGCGTGGGCGAGCCGATCAATCCGGAAGCCTGGCGCTGGTATTACGAGGTGGTCGGCGACAGCCGTTGCCCGATCGTGGACACCTGGTGGCAGACCGAAACCGGCGGCATCCTGATCTCGCCGCTGGCCGGCGCGGTGGACCTCAAGCCCGGCTCGGCCACGCTGCCGTTCTTCGGCGTGCAACCGGCGCTGGTCGATGCCGAAGGCAAGATCCTGGAAGGCGCCACCGAGGGCAACCTGGTGCTGCTGGATTCGTGGCCGGGCCAGATGCGCAGCGTCTACGGCGACCACCAGCGCTTCATCGACACCTATTTCCGCACCTACCCGGGCAGCTACTTCACCGGCGACGGCTGCCGCCGCGATGCCGATGGCTACTACTGGATCACCGGCCGCGTGGACGACGTGATCAACGTCTCCGGCCATCGCATCGGCACCGCCGAGGTGGAAAGCGCGCTGGTCTCGCACCCCAAGGTGGCCGAAGCGGCGGTGGTCGGCTTCCCGCACGACGTCAAGGGCCAGGGCATCTATGCCTACGTCACACTGATCGCCGGCGAGACTCCCAGCGACGAACTGCACAAGGAACTGGTGAGCTGGGTGCGCAAAGAGATCGGCCCGATCGCCTCGCCCGACCATCTGCAGTGGGCCCCCGGCCTGCCCAAGACCCGCTCGGGCAAGATCATGCGCCGCATCCTGCGCAAGATCGCCGAGAACGCACCCGACCAGTTGGGCGATACCTCCACCCTGGCCGATCCCTCGGTGGTGGATTCGCTGGTCAATGAAAGGCTGGCGCGCTGAAGGGCCGGGATTCGGGATTGGGGATTGGCTGAGGCGCGGGGATTGGTGATTTGGGATTGGGAATTCGCAGAAGCGGGTTCCCATTACCGAGTTACCCCCTCCTCGACCATGCATTGTTTTACTGCAATGCAGAGAGAGACGGTTCTCTTACATCGGCTATTGCGAATCGAGATTCGCTTTTCTACATCCCTAGCTCCTACGAATCCGAGCGTCCGAATCCGAACCCCGCGCTTTTACGAATCCCGAATCTCCAATCCCCACTCCCGGCCCCACCATGACCACGCTTCTGATTGCCGATGACCATCCCCTGTTCCGCGAGGCCTTGCGCGGGGCGGTGCAGCGCGTGATGCCGGGGGTGCAACTGTTCGAAGCCGACAACGTGGATGCGCTGTACACATTGGCCGATGCGCAGCCGGATGCGGACCTGTTGCTGATGGATCTCAACATGCCCGGCGCGCAGGGTTTCAGCGCGCTGGTGCATATGCGTTCGCTGCATCCGCAGCTGCCGGTGGTGGTGGTGTCCGCGCGCGAGGAGCCCACGGTGATGCGGCGGGCGATCGACCATGGCGCGTTCGGCTTCATTCCCAAGTCCGCCGACTCGGACACCATCGGCCGCGCCCTGGCCACCGTGCTCGATGGCGAGCGCTGGATCCCGGCCGAAGCGCAGAAACTGCCGCCCACCGATAGCGAAGAACGCGAAGTGGGCCAGCGCCTGCGTGATCTCACCCCGCAACAGTTCCGCGTGCTGCAGATGCTGGGCGCAGGACGGCTCAACAAGCAGATCGCCTACGACCTGGGCGTCTCGGAAGCCACCATCAAGGCGCATGTCACCGCGATCCTGCGCAAGCTCGGCGTCACCAATCGCACCCAGGCGGTACTGATGGCCGGCAAGCTCGCCATCGACGCCGACGGCATCGTGCTGCCGCCGCCGGAAGAGGAGTGAGCTGCGCGGGACGTGCCTGCGTTGGCGTCTCGGGAACGCTCCATCGCGCCCAGCTGCGCTCCGACGCCCGACCCGGCATCTGCCGAGTCGGGCAACACGATGCACTACACCGCACACTCCGACACCGCTGTAGGAACGCCCCCGGGCGCGAGGGCGTTATCGGTAGAACGTCATCGCGTCCAGGCGCCTTCCTGCACCTTGCAGGCAGCGGCGTGCACCCCGTCGGCGGAGTGCCTGATTCGGTGAAGGCGGCCACATCGTCCACGGTCCAGCCGGTGGCAGCGAAGGCCTTGGAAACATCACTGCCGTCGTCGAGCAGCACCACCAGCTTGCGCGTGGTGGCGATCGGCTTGCCGTCCACCCACAGTCTGAAGTCGGTGAGCGCGCCGTGGTCGGCCATGCCGAAATCCATCGGCGACATCGGAAAGGCGACCGGCACGCTCAGGTCGCGCCCGCTGGTGTTGGTGAACACATCATCCACCTGCACGCGCTCCTCGCTCAACAACAGCGCTTCCTTGTCCATGCAGATGTGCGGCTGGTGCAGCAAGCGGATGCTGTCGTTGTCATCGCCGAAACTGCTGTCGTTGGCCTGCGTACCGGTGCTGGCAAGCAGCGTCAGTGTCGCCAGGCAATACGCGAAAGAAGATCGACGCATGCGTCCCCACGCTCCGGCACCGACGGTGCACCACCGGCCGGCAGCATGCCGCGCCTGCCGACGCTGCAGCCTGGTTGCGCGCGTTCCGGCCGTTACGGCTCAGGCCGTTGCCGTCACGTCGGCAGCGTTTGCGCAAATCCCGGACGCGTGGGGCCAGCGCACTGGCAGGCCCGAGCGCACCGGCGTGACCGCATCCACAGCCGTGCACCGCGCGGCATCGCAGTTGTCGATATCACCATTGACCATGAGCTGATGCCTGGGCAAGGCTCGGCCATCAAGGACGCTTTTGGAGCTCGGCATGGCGCGAGGTTTTCCCTGGCTCGGGATGGGCCTGCTGGTGGCGTGTGGACTGATTGCGGTGCTGGGGTGGCAGAACCGGCAGCTGCGCGTGCAGCAGCAGTGGCTGCAGACGCGCGTCAGCACCGCGTACGAAGGCATGTACGTGCCGCAGATCGAGGCCACCGATGCCGATGGCCGGCGTCATCTGCTGGGCGCGCCGCAAAGCCAGGCGCAGGTGCTGTTCTTCTTCACCACCACCTGCCCGTATTGCCAGCGTTCGGCTCCCACGGTGCTGCGCGCGGCACAGCAACTGCAGGCCAACCTGCCGGGACGGCCGCAGCTGCTTGGCGTGTGTCACTGCGATGCGGCGCAGGCCGCGCGCTATGCGCATGTGCACGGCTTCGATTTCCCGGTGGTCACCTTGACCGATCGTCGCGCGCTGATGCTGTTCCGTGCGCGCAACGTGCCACTGCTGTTGGCCATCGATGGGCAGGGGCGCGTACGCCATTCCCATCTTGGCGTCTTCGATACCACGGAGCGGGTGCAGGACCTGGTCGCCGCCTTGCGCCGCACGGACGCGCCAGCGGCTTTTGCAACGTTGAGGGAGTAATGCATGAAAAAGCGTTGGGTAAGCTTGCGCAGTGCGTTGATGGCAGCGACGTTTCTGGCCAGCACCGGCTTCGGTGCGTTCCAGGTGATGGCGGTCGATAACGCACAGCCGAAGGTCGAATCGTGTAGTGCGTGGGCCTGCAAGGCCGAATGCCCCGAATTCGGCGGCGATCTGGGTCAGGGCAACGTCTGCTACTGCTGCGGCTGAGGTCCGGCGGCGGGGCCGTCAGGGCCCCGCCCTCCATCATGCTCGACCCCACATGTTCGGCCCGGGCACCGACGCTCCACAGTGCCAGTGCGCTGGGTCCGCCGCCAGCCGCCTTCAGCCCAGCGCGCGATAGCGGAAGTCGCGCAGCACCACCTGCCCCTGCTGCGCCGCATACAGGCCCAGCTGCAGGCTCAAAAAGCCGCCGAACACGTTGTGATGGAAGCCGGACACTTCCATGCGGGTGGGATGACGCGTCCATTTCCGGCCGTCGTCGAAGGAGTATTCGAAGCTCACGATATGGTGGTCGTTGGTCAGCCGCACGCGGATGCGCCGGTGCGTGTTGGGCGCGCGCGCCCACACCAGTTCTTCGGAATATTCGTAGGTCTTCATGAGCTCGGCGGTGAAGCCGATGCCCACGAAGGCCTTGTGGTTGTAGAACAGCAGGATGCCGCCCTCGGCGTTGCCGACCAGCTCCAGGGTGACTTCGACCGCATAGGCTCGATCGGGCACGCCGCAGGTCAGCGGTGCGCTGTCGATCGGCGAGGTGCCGGCGCAGGCCAGGGTGAGCGCGTTGTTGGCGCGCCGCATCCGCGCCTGCTCGCCAGGCTTGGGCGCGTGCAGGCTCCACTGCGTGCCGAAGCGGTCGCTGGAGAAGTCGTCGGATAAGGCGAAGCCGGTGGCGGCCGGCGTTTTGCCGCCAGGGGTGCGTGCCGGCGTGCGCAGCGGTTTGGACAGGTCGCCGCCGGTGGCGCGGAACCAGCCATCGGCGGTCCATTCCACCGGCTCCAGCAAGGTCTGCCGCCCCAGCGTGCGGAAGCCGTTTTCGTAGCCGTGGTAGACCAGCCACCAGTCGCCGCGCGGGCCTTCCACCAGCGTGGCGTGCCCACGCGACCACCAGGGCTCGAGTTCGGACTGGGTGCGCACCAGCGGATTGCGTGGGCAGTGCTCCCACGGTCCGTGCACCGAGCGCGAGCGCGCGGCGATCACCATGTGCCCGGTCACCGGGCCGGCAGTGCCGCCCACGGCGGTGACCAGATACAGCCAGCCGTCGCGCCAGGTGAGCTTGGGGCCTTCGGGGGCGAAGTTCTCCACCACCCAGTCTTCGGGATAGCGCCACGGCGCGTAGGCCGGCTCCAGCTGCCCGTCGGTGGCCAGGCCGTCGTCGCGCAGGCGGATCTTGCGGATGCCGTTGACGAACAGGTAGCGCTTGCCGTCTTCGCCCACCACATGGCCGGGGTCGATGCAGCCGGCGATCTTCAGGTCGATCGGCGCGCTCCATGGCCCGCGGATGTCGTCGGCCCAGATCACGAAGATCGACCAGCCCTTGTCGTCGGGATTGGCCGGGATGTAGATGAAGTAGCGATCGTCGTGCTTGCACAGGTCCAGCGCCCAGATCGTGCCCAGCTCCTGGTGCAGGGCCGGGCCGATCGGGGTCCAGTTGACCAGGTCGGTGGAGTGCCACAGCACGATGCCGGGGTAGGAAAAGAACGACGAGAACGTCATGTAGTAGTCGTCGCCATCCTTGAGGATGGTGGGGTCCGGATGATCGCCGGCGACGATGGGATTGAGGTAGGTGCCGTTGCCCAGATCCGCCTTGCGCTGGCCTTCGGTGCCGCGTGCCCACTGTGACGTGCGCACGCAGGGCGCGGCAGGTGCCTGTGCCGCCGCAGTCAATGGCGCGACCAGCGCGCCGGCTGCCAGCACCTTGAACAAATCGCGCCGCGTCGTGTCTGGCATGCAACCGCTTCACTCGGGAGAGGGCTGGTATCTAGCCCCAGCCCTGGGCGCGAGGCAACCGCGGACACGGCGGTATAGGAACTGGCGATGCGACAGGCGAGTTTCGCTATACCAGGACCTGCGCTCGCGGCCGCCGAGTGGGCGTGGAGGCCGCACATGCTGCACTGCAGCGTGATCTGTTCACTCATGATTGCCATATTCATATGCGAACAGTCGGGCGCCTGCCGACTGGTGGATGTTGCGATGCCCAGCTGCCGCTTCCCTGATCCTGTCCAGCCCCACGTCACGCCGGCGGCACCTCCGGAGCGCTGCGCATGAGCCTGCCGCGGCAGCAAGTGGGCAACACCCGGGTGCAGCTGTCGGCGCTGGGGTTTGGGGCCGCACCGATCGGCAATCTGTACGCCGAAGTGGCCGAGGACGCGGCGCTGGCAGCGGTGGCCGCGGCCATCGACGCCGGCATCCGCCATTTCGATACCGCGCCCTACTACGGCTATGGCCTGAGCGAGACGCGCCTGGGCCGCGGCCTGGCCGGCGTGCCGCGCGATACCTATACGCTGTCGACCAAGGTGGGCCGCTGCGTCTACGACGACGCGCAGGCGGTGGCCGGCCGCGATGGCTTTGCCGTGGCAGGCCGTCGCGCCGCGTTCGACTACAGCGCCGATGGCGTGCGCCGCGCGTTCGCTTCCAGCCTGGAGCGCCTGGGCACCGACTACATCGATGTGCTGCTGCTGCACGACATCGGTGCGCTGACCCACGGCGATAACCACGCCCGCGTGCTGCGCCAGGCCTTGGAGGAGGCCTTGCCGGCGATGGCCGAGCTCAAGGCATCCGGTGCGTGCGGGGCGATCGGGCTGGGCGTCAACGAGCAGCACGTGGCGCTGGAGGTGCTGCCACGCTTTCCGCTCGACTGCGTGATGCTGGCCGGCCGCTACACGCTGCTGGAGCAGCACGGCGCGCGTGCGCTGCTCGAGCAGGCGCAGCGCCATGGCGTGTCGATCCTGTCGGCCGGGCCGTACAGCTCCGGCCTGCTCGGCGACGCGCGCGGGCCCGGGGCCACCTACAACTACGCCCCGGTGGACACTCCCATCCTGCAGCACGCACAGCGCCTGTATGCGGCGTGCGCGGCGTTCGAGGTGGACATCGGCGCGGCGGCCTTGCAGTTCCCGCTGGCGCATCCGGCGGTGACCACGGTGGTGGCCGGCATGCGCAGCGTGGCCGAGGTGCAATCGGCCGCCGCGCGCCTGCAGGCGCCCATCCCGGCCGCGCTGTGGCAGCGCCTGCGCGATGGCGGCCTGCTCGCTGCGGACCTGCCCACGCCATGAATCGCGTCGATGCGCATTTGCATTTCTGGCACCTGGCCCGTGGCGACTACCACTGGCTGACGCCTGCGCTGGCGCCGCTGTACCGCGACTTCGCCCCGCACGATGTGAGCCAGGCGCTGGATGCCGCCGGCGTGGCCAGCGTGGTCGTCGTGCAGGCGGCCGCCACCGAGGCGGAAACCTGTTACCTGTTCGAACTGGCACGCGATGAGCCGCGCATTGCCGGCGTGGTGGGCTGGACGGATTTTGCCGCACCCGATGCCGCCGCACGCATCGGCGCGCTGGTGCGCGCTGGCGGCGGCCTGCTCAAGGGCCTGCGCCCGATGGTGCAGGACATCGCCGATGTGCGGTGGCTGGCAAGCCCCGCGCTCGATGCCGCCTTCGACGCCATGCTGGCGCACGACCTGGCCTTCGATGCGCTGATCCGCGCCGTGCACGTGCCTGCGCTGCAGGCGCGGCTGCAACGCCATCCATCGCTGCGGGTGGTCGTCGATCATGGCGGCAAACCGGCCATCGCCGCTGGCGAATTCATCGCCTGGGCGAGCGGCATCGACGCGCTGGCGCAGCACCCCAACGTGCATTGCAAACTCTCCGGCCTGCTCACCGAAGCTGCCCGCGGCGCCGGCATCGATGCACTGGAGCCGTATGTCGCGCATCTGTTCGCGCGCTTCGGCGCGCAGCGCCTGCTCTGGGGCAGCGACTGGCCGGTACTGACGCTGCGCGCGGACTACGCGCACTGGTGCGATCTCGCACAGCAACTGGTCATCCACCATGCGCCCGGGCACACCGATGCGGTGTTCGGCGACAACGCACGCACGTTCTATCGTCTGCCACGGCCGGCGGCCCCCACCTGCGGAACCTCATCGGTATGACTGTCTCGATCCCTTCCACCCCTAGCGCGCGCCTGCGCGGCAAGCGCTGCCTGATCACCGCCGCCGGTGCCGGCATCGGCCGCGAAAGCGCGCTGGCCTGCGCCCGCGCCGGCGCGCAGGTCCTCGCCACCGATATCGATGCGGCTGCGCTGCAGGCGCTGGCCGCCGAATCCGATGCGATCACCACCCAACTGCTGGATGTCACCGACGCCGCCGCGATCGCCGCATTGGTCGATGCACACGGCCCGTTCGACGTATTGTTCAATTGCGCCGGCTTCGTGCACCAGGGCAGCATTCTCGATTGCGACGAGCCGGCCTGGCGCCGTTCGTTCTCGATCAACGTCGATGCGATGTACTACACCTGCAAGGCGGTGCTGCCGGGCATGCTCGAACGCGGCGCCGGCAGCATCATCAACATGTCCTCGGTGGCCTCCAGCATCAAGGGCGTGCCGAACCGTTTCGTCTACGGCGTGACCAAGGCCGCGGTGATCGGCCTGAGCAAGGCGATTGCCGCCGATTACGTGGCCCAGGGCGTGCGCTGCAATGCGATCTGCCCCGGCACCATCAAGACGCCGTCGCTGGGCCAGCGCGTCAAGGCGCTGGGCGGCGACGAACAGGCGGTGTGGAAGAGCTTCACCGATCGCCAGCCGATGGGCCGCCTGGGCGATCCGCGCGAGATCGCGCAGCTGGTGGTGTACCTGGCCTCGGACGAATCCTCGTTCACCACCGGCCAGACCCACATCATCGATGGCGGCTGGTCGAACTGAGCACCGCTGGCGAACGACAGTGCGGCCACCAGGCGCACTCCCGCTCGCCAGGGATGTATCGCGCGTTGTGCGCTGACAAAAAGCCATATCGCACACTTGGCGTCACCGCTGTTCGCAGCATGCATCATCCACATTCCTGTTCCGAGCGCACCTTCCGCACCCGCCTGCGACGTGTGATTGGCCGCTCTACTCCTCCCCTGCAAAGGAAGACTGCATGAAACTCGTACGTGTTGGCGCCGAAGGCCACGAACGCCCTGGTCTGATCGATAGCGAAGGCCGCATCCGCGACCTGAGCGGTGTGATCGACGATGTCGCCGGTGAGCATCTCACCAATGCCGGATTGGACAAGCTGCGCGCGCTGGATGTCGCCGCGCTGCCGGTGATCGAAGGCAAACCGCGTTACGGCGCGGCCGTGGGCCGCATCGGCAAGTTCATCTGCGTGGGGCTGAACTACGCCGACCACGCCGCCGAATCGGGCATGGAAGTGCCGAAGATGCCGATTCTTTTCATGAAGGCCACCACCGCCGTGTGCGGCCCCAACGACACCGTCATCATCCCGCGCGGCTCGGTCAAGAGCGATTGGGAGGTGGAGCTGGGCGTGGTGATCGGCGATGTGGCGCGCGATGTGTCGGTGGACCAAGCGCTCAACCATGTCGCCGGCTATGCGGTGATCAACGACCTGTCCGAGCGCGAGTTCCAGCTCGAACATGGCGGCCAGTGGGTCAAGGGCAAGAGCGCCGACACCTTCGGCCCGATCGGCCCGTGGCTGGTCACACGCGATGAAATCGCCGACCCGCAGAACCTGTCGATGTGGCTGGAAGTCAACGGCCACCGCTACCAGAACGGCAGCACGCGCACGATGGTGTTCGGCGTGGCCGAACTGGTCAGTCACATCAGCCGCTACATGACGCTGATGCCGGGCGATGTGATCAGCACCGGCACCCCACCGGGCGTGGGCCTGGGCCAGAAGCCACCGGTGTATCTGAAGCCGGGCGATGTGATGGAACTGGAGATCGAAGGCCTGGGCCGCCAGCGTCAACCGGTGGTGGCGCATCCGCGCGACGCGGATTGAGCCTCTCATCTTCCCAGGGCCTAGCTCGCCACGAGAGCGAGGTACGGTGAAGACAAGCGGCAGTCGTTCCTTCGACGCAACCTAAGCCCCTCTCCCGGCGGCAGAGGGGCTTAAGCAATTCTCAGTTTCCGTTCTTGTCAGTCCGTTCTTATTCCACCTTCCACCGCCCAGGATTTTCATGAGCACCATCATCGCCCTCGACACCCACGACGTCCGCTTCCCCACCTCGCGCGAGCTCGATGGGTCGGACGCGATGAATCCGGATCCGGATTATTCGGCCGCCTATGTGGTGCTGCGCACCGATGCACCCGATGACCTGGCCGGCTACGGCCTGGTGTTCACCATCGGCCGCGGCAACGACGTGCAAACCGCCGCGGTGGCTGCCCTGGCCGAGCATGTGGTCGGCTTGCAGGTCGACGAAGTCATCGCCGATCTCGGCGCCTTTGCACGCAGGCTCACCAACGACTCGCAGCTGCGCTGGCTGGGCCCGGAAAAGGGCGTGATG
This sequence comes from Xanthomonas sp. NCPPB 3582, assembly GCF_041475735.2. Classification (NCBI taxonomy): domain Bacteria; kingdom Pseudomonadati; phylum Pseudomonadota; class Gammaproteobacteria; order Lysobacterales; family Lysobacteraceae; genus Xanthomonas; species Xanthomonas sp. NCPPB 3582. Next base: position 212,545 of record NZ_CM192968.1, on the reverse strand, counting down.
CACATGGCCATCGGCGCGGTGATCAACGCCGCCTGGGACCTGGCCGCGCGCGCGGCGAACAAGCCGCTGTGGCGCTATATCGCCGAACTCACCCCCGAGCAGCTGGTCGATACCATCGACTTCCGCTACCTCACCGATGCGCTCACCCGCGACGAAGCGCTGGCCATCCTGCGCGCCGCGCAGCCGCAGCGTGCGCAACGCATCGCGCAGCTGATCGAACAGGGCTATCCCGCCTACACCACCTCGCCCGGCTGGCTCGGCTATTCGGACGAAAAACTGGTGCACCTGGCCAAGCAAGCCGTGGCCGACGGCTTCCGCACCATCAAGCTCAAGGTCGGCGCCAACGTGCAGGACGACATCCGTCGCTGCCGCCTGGCGCGCGAAGCGATCGGGCCGGACATCGCACTGGCGGTGGATGCCAATCAACGTTGGGACGTGGGTCCGGCGATCGACTGGATGCGCCAGCTGGCGCAATTCGATATCGCCTGGATCGAAGAACCCACCAGCCCGGACGACGTGCTCGGCCATGCCGCGATCCGGCAGGGCATCGCCCCGGTGCCGGTGTCCACCGGCGAACACACCCAGAACCGGGTGGTGTTCAAGCAGCTGTTGCAGGCCGGTGCGGTGGACCTGATCCAGATCGACGCTGCGCGCGTAGGCGGGGTCAACGAAAACCTCGCCATCCTGCTGCTGGCCGCCAAGTTCAACGTGCGCGTGTTCCCGCATGCCGGCGGCGTGGGCCTGTGCGAACTGGTGCAGCACCTGGCCATGGCCGACTTAGTCGCCATCACCGGCAAGATGGAAGACCGCGCGATCGAATTCGTCGACCACCTGCACCAGCATTTCCTGGACCCTGTGCGCATCCGCCACGGTCGCTATCTCGCCCCGGAAGCTGCGGGATTCTCGGCAGAAATGCATGCCGCCTCGATTGCGGAGTTCAGCTATCCGGATGGACGCTTCTGGGTGGAGGATCTGGCCGGCGGCGCCAAGGGCTGAGCAACAGCCCCTCATCCGCCCTTCGGGCACCTTCTCCCGCACGCGGGAGAAGGGAGCAGTCGTTCGGCCGCAGCGGTGGTGTCATGTGTCTGTGCCATTGCGCAAAGCCAACAGCTGACCTCAGTGCACTGCAGATCCCTAGCAGTGGGACATAGCGCAAACGCACTCACCATGCTTACGCCAACCCGGATCACACCCTTCTCCCGCCCGCGGGAGAAGGTGCCCGAAGGGCGGATGAGGGCACGCCCTAACACTGCGCGTCGACCGCCACTGCGCAACGCCAACAACTGACCGCAGTGCACTGCAGCTGCCCGGCACTGCGCCATGTCGCAAACGCACCCACCACGCCTGCACCCACCCGGATCACGCCCTTCTCCCGCCCGCGGGAGAAGGTGCCCGAAGGGCGGATGAGGGCACGGGGTCAGCGTTGCGCGTCGGCCGCCTCGGTCAACGCAAAGATCCGCCCGGCCTGCCGCCACTTCTCGCCCGGCGCACTGCCCGGCAACGGCTTCTGGAACCGCCACATCAGGTCTTCCCACGCCTGGATGCGCGGGTCGGCCGCATCGCGCGCCGCCTTGGCAGCCGGGTCGTAATCCTCGCTCACCTGCATCAGCATCACCAGCCGATCGCCGGCGCGAAAGATCTCCAGTTCCTGGATACCGGCCTGCTGCAGCGAGGCCACCACCTCCGGCCACACCTCGGTGGGTCGGTGCCAGCGTTCGTACTCGGCAATCAAGGCGGCATCGTCGTGTAGGTCCAGCACGTAGCAAAGGCGCGGCATGCTCAGGCTCCTGCAATCGCGGGCGCTGCACGACGCGCGCGCAACGCGAACACCAGGATCACCGCAAAGCACGCGCCCGGTACCGCCATCGCCCAATGGATACCGGCCATGTCGGAGACCGCGCCCATCAGCGCGGTGAGCAGTGCGCCGCCGATGATGGACATCACCAGCAACGACGAGCCCAACTTGCGGGCATCGTCGTGCATGCCGTCCAGGCCCAGCGCAAAAATGGTCGGGAACATCACCGACATGAACACACTGGCGGCCACCAGGGCGTACAACCCGGTCCAACCCGGCATGGCGATGGCGATGGCGCACAGCAGCAGGTTGATCGTGGCAAAGCTCGCCAGCAGCTTCGCCGGTGCCAGATAGCGCAGCAGCGCGGTGCCGATGAAGCGCCCGGCCATGAACAGCACCAGCGAAATGGTGAGATAGGTGGCGGCGGCTTTTTCCGGCGTGCCCGGCACCGCATCCTGCAGGTAGCGGATCAGATAGCTCCAGATGCCCACCTGTGCGCCCACGTAGAAGAACTGCGCCACCACCGAGAACATGAAGCGCCGATTGCGCAGCAGCTCGCCGAAACGCGCACGCTTGGGTGCCTCGCCCGGGTCGATATCCGGTGCGCCGGTGGGAAAGCGCACCAGCGCGATCAGGATCGCCCACAGCACCACCACCACGCCGATGATCAGGTACGGCGTCTGTACCGCTGCCGATTCAGTGGCGAAAAAGGCCTCGCGCGTCGCAGGCGCCATCGCCGCCAGCTCAGCCGGGCTGTGCTCCACGCCGGAGAAGATGAAGTGCTGGCCCACCAGCACGCCGGTGATCGAGCCCAGCGGGTTGAACGCCTGGGCCAGGTTCAAGCGCCGCGCCGCGCCATCGGCCGGCCCGAGCACGGTCACCAGCGGGTTGGCGGTGGTCTCCAGGAACGCCAGCCCGCTGGCGATCACGAACAGCGCCAGCAGGAACAGCCAGTAGGTGTGCACCTGCGCGGCGGGATAGAACAGGAACGCCCCGCAGGCGTACAGCAGCAGCCCAAGCACCACCGCAGCCTTGTAGCTGTAGCGGCGCATGAACATCGCCGCCGGCATCGCGAACACGAAATACCCCATGTAGAAGGCGCTCTGCACCAGCCCGGCCTGCAGGTCGGTCAGTTCGAAGGCCTTCTTGAACTGCTTGATCAGGATGTCGTTGAGGTTGTTGGCCATGCCCCACAGAAAAAACAGGCTGACGATCAACACCAGGGGCAGCATGGCGGTACGCGCCAGGTTGCCGCGCGGCGACGCGGCAATGTCACTGTGATGCATGCGACCGTTCCCCTCCCAAGGCTGTGGCGCTTGCGTTGCAATCGAACGAGCGTACTGCGCGCGTCCACGCCATGCAAATATAAAATCTTTGTTTATATTTGCACGCGCAGCCTCCCGCTGACCCCTGCCCGCGTTGCCTGTACCCTGGCGCGCCGCACCCTGCCCTGGAACCGCAAACGGATGAGCACCGAACCCGCCAAGTACCGCGCGCCGGCCCTGGACAAGGGGCTGGACATCCTGGAGCTGCTGGCGCGCGACGCGCGGCCGATGAGCATGGGCGCGATCTCGCAGGGCGTGGGGCGCTCGCGCGGGGAGATCTTCCGCATGCTGCAGGTGCTGGAGGAACGTGGCTACCTGATGCGCGATACCGATGGCGACTACGTCCTGACCAACCGGTTGTTCATGCTCGGCATGCAGCAACCGCAGGTGCAGAACGTCACCGAGGCCGCGTTGCCGGTGATGCGGCGGCTGGCCGATGCGATCTGCCAGCCCTGCCACCTGGTGGCGCCCTCGGGCGACCAGATCGTGGTGATCGCGCAGATGGATGTGCCCAGCGATCTGGGCCTGGTGGTCCGCCCCGGCCACCGCCGCCCGCTGGCCCATTCCACCTCCGGCCTGGTGCTGTTCGCCTTCCAGCAAGCGGATGTGCAGGCCCGCTGGCTGGACGCGCTGGATGCCAGCGAGGTGGCCTACGACCGCGCACAGTTCCTGAAGGACGCGCAGCAGACCCGCGACGATGGCTATGCGATGCATGCCAGCGAGGCGGTGGTGGGCGTGGTCGACCTGACCGCCCCGATCCTGCAGCACGGCAGTGCGACCTATACGCTGACAGTGCCCTTCATCGAACGCCGCCCCGAACTGGTGGGCCCGCAAGCGGCCTTGCAGGCCTTGTGCGCCGCCACCGCCGAGATCTCCGACGCCTTGATGTATCACCCACCGCGCGCGCTGGGAAGCTGATCCGACTGTCGCCTGTTGGTGGTCCGTGGTTGGCACTGGCGGTCGACTTCCACGACGTGCAGCGATCGCACATCAGCACGTTCCTTCCCCGTGCGCGGGGGAAGGTGCCCGCAGCGCGGATGCGGGCAAGGCGCTCCCAAGCACCGGTATGACCCTGCGCCGTAATCGCCACAGCATTCGATGCACGACGCGGACAAGGCACCGCAATAGCCAAGGCTATAAAGATCAGACCGACCTTCGCGTGCAGGCAGAACGCTCGAAAACCGATCTTGCGTTGCTACACTGCGCGCCCCTTGGGGAGTAGCCTGCGGCCGCATCGTCGGACGCGCCTGCATCAACATACTCGGCCGTTGCGCCGTGGTGCAGGCAACCACTGATGGTTTGGCGAGACCAGCGGCATGCGTGCACGACGATGGTTGGCGCGGGCGCATGTCGTTGCGACCGTGCCCAACCCGAGTGTCTCGATGTCTCCGCTTTCCATCGTGTTGATCGGTTTTGCCATGTCTACCGACGCGTTCGCCGCGGCGATCGGCAAGGGCGCGGCCATGCGCAGGCCGCAATGGCGCGACGCGCTGCGTGCGGGGGTGATCTTCGGCTGCATCGAAGCGATCACGCCGGTGCTGGGCTGGTTGCTGGGCCGTGCCGCCTCCAGCCACCTGCGCTCCTTCGATCACTGGATCGCATTTGCGCTGCTGGGCGGCCTGGGCGTGCACATGATCGTCGCCGGCCTGCGCGCCGATCCCGATGCGCCCGACGAGCAGGACGCCATCCCAAAGAAGAACGGCCTGCTGGCCCTGGCCGCCACCGGACTTGCCACCAGCATCGACGCGATGGCGGTGGGCGTGAGCCTGGCGTTTCTGGACGTGCACATCGGCGTGGTCGCGGTGGTGGTGGGCCTGTGCACATTCAGCATGGTCAGCGCCGGCATCATGCTCGGCCGCGCGCTCGGCGCGCTGATCGGCAAACGCGCCGAAATCCTCGGCGGCCTGATCCTGGTGACCGTCGGCAGCGTGATCCTCTACGAACACCTCAGCGGCGCGGCATAAGCGCAGGCAGTTGTCGTAGATACCGTCTTGCCCCTCACCTGGCAAGGGCTTTCTGTGGGTCAAATGCGGTGCCCGATTTGAGGACGCCATAGACCAGATGCAGCAGCTTGCGCATGGCGGCGCAGACGATCTGCTTGCCGTGTTTGCCGCGTGCATGCAGACGCTGTTTGAGCGCGGTGATCACCGGGTTATGACGTATGGCGACCAGGGCTGGCATGTACAGTCCGGCGCGCAGCCGCGCCGAGCCGGTGCGGGAGATGCAGACCTTGCCCTGATACCTGCCTGATTCGTGCAGGCGCGGGTTCAGGCCGGCGAAGGCCGTCACCGCGCCCGCGTCGGCGAAGCGGCTTACCGGGCCCAGCTCGGCCAACAGCAGCGCAGCGCTGATGTCGCCGATCCCGTTGATACTGGTCAGCAGATGACGCTGCTGACGCAGGTCCGGGTCTTGGTCGATGTGATCGTCGATGGCCTGCTGGATCTCGTTGATCCGAGCTTGTAGATGCGCGATCAGCCCCTGGATCGAGGGTTGCACGTCTGCGGGGGCAACCTCCAGCCGGTTGCGCTCCATCAGCAGCATCTCCAGCAGGTCATCGCGGCGACGCACCAGCGCCTTGAGCGTCTTCAGGGCCGGTGGATCGGGCTGCCAGGCGCGCAGCTGGTCGCGATGGCGCAGCCCGTAACTGGCGATCAGCTTCGCATCGCTGCGGTCGGTCTTGACCCGCCGCAACTGGCTGCGCGCATACAGTGCCACCTGCGCCGGATTAAGCACGCACACCCGATAGCCGCACTCGTGCAGGAACTCGGCAAGCGCTTCGTGATAGCTGCCGGTGGCCTCCATCACCACCCAGCTATCCGGCTGCGCGTGGGTGCGCAGCCACGCGTGCAGGGCAGCAAATCCCTTGGGATCGTTGGCGAGCTTGGCCTTGGTGCGGTGCTTGCCATTGGCCAGCTCGATGGCCAGATCCACGCTGTGTTTGGCGACGTCGATGCCCACGATGGGGGACATGGAAACCTCCTGAAATCAGATGGACGACGATCAGCGCTGGTCCAGGTCCTGCCTTGTGATGCGAGTTCACGCCTGTGGCGGACTCTTGATACCGTCCGGACACCGAGGGCCAGCAGTTGCAGATGCAGAGCCGATCTACGATACAAGCTCGAGGCTTAAGGAGCGCATGGGCTTCTTGCATCTGCTCCGATGATCAGTCGGAAGACATAACGCTGTTATGCGGCCATGTCCAGATACAAGGAGCGCACCCGGGCGCGACGTGGCGTTACCGGGAATGCTCCATCGCGCCCGGGTGCGCTCCTACGATGCATGGCATGCGCTCCGCGATCGGCATCGTGGGATGTGTATTCGCTGTAGCGTGCATCGCCGCATGTCGCGGCGATGGCAACGATGCCTCCGTCAGCGTGTCTTTGCATCGTGATACGCGCTCAGGAATGCGCGCAGCGATGCCGGCTTGACCGGTTTGGTCAGCAAGCGATACCCGCGTTCGCGTGCAAGTTGCTTGAGTTCGTCGCGGCCGTCGGCGGTGAGCAGCGCCCCGGCAATCGGCGACGGTGCAGCGGCCTGCAGTGCATCCAGCGTGTCCAGGCCATCCAGGCGGTCGTGCAGGTGGTAGTCCACCAGCATCAGATCCGGTTGCTGGCGCGCGCAGTCCAGTGCCTGGTCGACGGTACTGGCAGTGATCACCTCCACCTGCCAGCGCCCCAACAGCGCGCGCATGCCATCGAGAATCTCGCGGTCGTTGTCCACGCACAGCACGCGCAGGCCGGCCAGCGAGTCGTCGCTGGACAGGGCGCGCGCGGCCGGTGCCAGCGATACCGGCGCCACCGGTACCGGCGCAACGCGCGGCAACAGGATCGAGAACATGCTGCCGCGGCCCACCTGGCTGCGCGCGCTCAGGTCGTGGTCGAGCAGGCGCGAGATGCGCTGGCAGATCGACAAGCCCAATCCCAGCCCCTGCTCGCCCCAGTCGAACGGCTGCTGGTAGCGGCGGAACTCTTCGAAGATCTGCCGCATATGGTGCTCGGGGATGCCCGGGCCGGTGTCCCACACCTGCAGTTCCACCTGCGTGCCACGCCCGCGCATGCCCAGCACGATGCGGCCCTGCCGCGTGTAGCGCAGCGCATTGGCCAGGAAGTTCTGCATCACCCGGCGCAGCAGGCGGCGGTCGCTGCGCACCCAGATCGGGCGCGTGTGCACCTGCAGGCGCAGGCCGCGGCTGGCCGCCACCGGCGCGTACTGCGCGGCCAGCTCATGCATCAGCGCGCTGGCGTCGAAATCCTCCACCGTGGGGCGCAGCCCGCCGGCATCCAGCCGCGAGACATCGAGTAGACCGTCGAGCAATTCCTCGGCCGCACGCAGCGAGGCGTCCACGCGTTCGGCCAGATGGCGCTGCTCTTCGTTGTTCTGGTGGCTCTCGCGCAGCGCCGAGGCGAACAGGCGCGCGGCGTTGAGCGGCTGCAGCACGTCGTGACTGATCGCGGCCAGGAAACGCGTCTTGGATTGCTGCGCCAGCTCGGCCTCGCGCGAGCGGTCGGCCACGCGCTGTTCCAGGTTCTCGTTGGCGTCCAGCAGCGCGCGCTCGGCACGCTTGTAGTCGGTGATGTCGTTGTAGCTGGTGACATAGCCGCCGCCGGGCAGCGCCTGGCCGCGCATTTCGATCACCTTGCCATCGCTGCGGGTGCGCTCGAACACGTGCGGTGAGCCGGCGCGCATGTGGCGGATACGGCGATCGATCTGGTCTTCGATATCGCCCTCGCCCAGTTCGCCGCGCTCGGCGTTGTAGCGGATCAAATCAGCCACCGGGCGGCCGACGTACAGCATGCCGTCGGGGTAGCCGAACAGCTGCTGGTAACGCCGGTTCCACGCGGTCAGGCGCATCTCCGGGTCGACCACGCTGACCGCGGCGCTGATGTTTTCCAGCGTGGTCGAGAGAATCTCGCGATTGAAGCGCAGTTCCTGGCCGGCTTCGTCCAGCACCGCCACCACTTCGCCCAGCTCCATGCCCGAACCGCGCAACAGGCTGGTCAGCACCAGCCGTGCCGAGGCTGCGCCGATGGACGCTGCCAGCAGGCGCTCGGTGAACTGCACCCAGGCGCGGTCGGCCACCACCGTCGGCTGCAGCTCGCGCTCCAGCAATTGCGCCTGCTCCACGAACGCGCGCCGCGCATGCCGCTCGCCCACCACGCGTTCGGCCAGTGCCTGCAGATCGCCCACGCGCACATGCCCGGGCCATTCGCCGGCCACCGCCGGGCGCTGCGCATACGGATCCAGGAACGGTGCGGCGCGTAGGCGCTCGTCCACGCCGGGGCGCCAACGCGCCGATACCAGCATCATCGCGCCGACGTTGATCAACAACGACCAGAACGTACCGTGCGCGAGCGGATCCCAGCCACGCATGCCGAACAGCTGCTGCGGCTGCAGCCACGCAATGCCGAACGGGCCATCCACCAGCCACTCCGGTTGTAGCCAGCCGGCGCGCGTGGCCGCCGGCAGCAGCAGCGTGTAGATCCAGGTCATGAAGCCCAGCACCATGCCGGTCTCCACGCCCTTGCGGCTTGCGCCGCGCCAGTACAGCCCGCCGATCACCCCGGGCGCGAACTGCGCCACCGCCGCGAACGCCATCAGGCCATACGCAGCCAGGGTGGTGTCGTTGGCCACGCTGCGGTGGTAGCCATAGGCGATCAGGGCCAGCAGCAGGATCGCCACACGGCGGATCCACAACACTCGCGATGCCACGGCCGCGCGCGCGTTCGCGCTGACGCGGCGACGCAACAGCACCGGCATCACCAGATCGTTGCTGACCATGGTGGCCAGGGCGATGCTGGCTACGATCACCATGCCGGTGGCTGCGGAAAAGCCGCCCACGTAGGCCACCAACGCCAGCACCGTGTTGCCCTGGCTCAGCGGCAGCGCCAGCACCATCGCATCGTCGACCACCGTGCTGCCCTTGCCGAACAAGGCGGTCCCGGCCGAGGCGATCGGCACCACCATCGCCGAAATGATCACCAGGTACGCACCGAACAACCAGCGCGCCCGGCGGATGTCGCCCACGTCGCTGCATTCCACCACCGCCACATGGAACTGGCGCGGCAGGCAGATCACCGCCAGAAAGCTCAGCAGCGTCTGCGAGATGAAGCCGACCGACGGGGTGTGCTCGAACAGGGTGCGCGCCGAATCGGCGATATGCAGCTGGTGGTCGCTCAGCCACAGCCACGCGAACAGGCCCACCGCCACGATGGCCACCAGCTTGATCACCGATTCCAGCGCGATCGCCAGCATCATGCCGTGGTGGTGTTCGGTGGCATCCACCTGGCGGGTGCCGAACAAGGTGGCGAACAAGGCCATCAGCAGCGCCACGTACAGCGCCGGATCGGCAAGAATGCCGCGCCCGGCGCTGCTATGCCCCGTCAACACCTCCAGGCTCATCGCCACCGCTTTGTACTGCAGCGCCAAGTACGGCACGATGCCGACCAGCGCGATCACCGCCACCAGCGCGGCCAGCCGGCGCGAGCGGCCGTAGCGCGAAGAGATGAAATCGGCGATGGACACGGTATTTTCGGCACGTGCGATCAGCGCCAGGCGCTCGATGATGCGCCAGCCGAACAGCAGTAGCAGCAAGGGACCCAGGTAGATCGGCAGATAGCCGATGCCGTTGCGCACTGCCGAACCCACCGCCCCGTAGAAGGTCCACGACGAGCAGTACACCGCCAGCGCCAGGCTGTAGACCGCCGGCCGCAGCCACGGCCGCTCCGGATACATCGGCCGGCGATCGCCCCACCACGCCACCCCGAACAGCAGCGCGGCATAGCCCACGGACACCAGCAGCAGGATCCAGCTCGAGACCAATGGGCGTTCCCAGGGAAAGGCGAGCTGGGAGTTTACGGAATGGGGAATGGGGAATGGGGAATGGGGATTCGGGATTCGGGATTCGGGATTCGGGATTCGGGATTCGGAGAGGGTGCGGGCTGTCGAGGCGGGGGCGAAGGGCTTCGGCCGTTTCTGGCAGTTCCTGCCGTCCTAGCGGGAAGGAGTGCGTTGTCATGCTGGCAACGCACGCGTTTCGCGCTGCCGGGAAGACGGTTCTTTACGTCAGCCTCTGACACGAGGCATCGGGGCGAGGGTCAAACGCCCCCCATCCGCCCTTCGGGCACCTTCCCCCGCAAGCGGGAGAAGGGAGTCCGGTTGCGGTGTGTGGCATGCGCTTGCCTGCCGCATGGTCGGCCCATCAACTCAGGCATCCGGCAGTAGACCTCCGCCCGAACGGCGACGCGAGCCCGTGCACGGCCGGGCGACGATGCGCCGCTGTAGCGATGGCACGACGATGCAGCGGCTCGCCTGGTGTTTGCCGGCTCCCCTTTCCCGCTTGAGGGAGTTGGCCAGCTCCCCTCTCCCGCCTGCGGGAGAGGGTGCCCAAAGGGCGGGTGAGGGGCCGGAGCGCCGCTCAGCCCGGCAGCCGCACCTGCACCCGATACGCCCGCCCGGCGGCACCCCGCGCACGCGCTGGTCCACGCTGACCAAGCATCCACCAGCACTTCCATCGCGGTGTTAACCAGCGCCCCTCTCCCGCCTGCGGGAGAGGGTGCCCGAAGGGCGGGTGAGGGGCCGAGCGCCACTCAGCCCGGCAGGCGCACCTGCACCCGATACAGCCGGCCAGCAGTCACCGCGTGCACGCGCTGGTCCGCGCTGACCACGCCGTCCACCAGCACCTCCATCGCGGTGCTGGCCAGCTCCCCTCTCCCGCCTGCGGGAGAGGGTGCCCGAAGGGCGGGTGAGGGGCCGAGCGCCGCTCAACCCGGCAACCGCACTTGCATCCGATACACCCGGCCAGCAGTCACCCCGCGCACGCGCACTCCGCGCTAACCACGCCGTCCACCAGCACTTCCATCGCGGTGTTAAACAGCTCCCCTCTCCCGCCTGCGGGAGAGGGTGCCCGAAGGGCGGGTGAGGGGCCGAGCGCCGCTCAGCCCGGCAGGCGCACCTGCACCCGATATACCCGGCCGGCAGTCACCGCGCGCACGCGCTGGTCCGCGCTGACCACGCCGTCCACCAGCACCTCCATCGCCACGCGCCCGGCTTCGCGCTGCAATTGCACCTCGAACTGCGCACCGCGGAACTGGCGCGTCACCTGCGCCTGTGGCCAGTGCGAAGGCAGCTGCGGCCGGATCGCCAGTGCATCGCCCTCGCCGACCAGGCCAAACAAGCCCTCCAGCACACAGCGATACACCCAGGCCACGGTGCCGGTGTTGAACAGCTGGCTCGAACGCCCAGCCGTGCGCGGGTACTGATGCCAGGCACCGCGGTAATAGTTGGGCAGCGACACCGGCAGGTGGCCGCGCTGCAGCACGTCCTCCCGCGTCGGACCAGGCAGCAACGCGCGCAGGATCTCCCAGGCGCGATCGGACTCGCCGATCTGGTACAGGCTGTACAGATAGAACGCAGCCGCATGATTGTACACCGCGCCGTTCTCCGCCGCACCCGGCCACTTCTGGGTCAGCCGGCCCACGTCGTCGCGCATATGCGTATACGCCGGCGCCAGCATCACCGGACCATAGGGCGTGTGCAGCTGCTCGCGCACCGCCTCCAGCAGCGCTGCACGTTGCTGCGCATCGGCAGTGCCGGCCAGCAACGCGAAGCTCTGCGGATTGAGGTAGATGCGTCCCTCCACATCATCGGCGATACCGAACCGCACGCCGTCGTCGGTGATGCCGCGCGCATACCAGTTGCCGTCCCACAGCTCGCGGTTGGCATCGGCGTTGACGGTGCCGACCGCTTCGCCGAAGGTCTGTGCCTGCGCGCTGCGGCCGTGCGCGGTGCAGATGTCGGACCACAGCCGCAACGCATACGCGGTGGCCACGGTGAGCCAGCCGGACACGCCCTTGCCGCGCCAGCCGACCATGTTCATCGGGTCGTTCCAGTCGCCTTGCGCGATGAAGCTCAGTCCGCGCGCATCGCGTGCGTCCAGCAGCCACTGCATCGCCGCATCCAGCCGCTCGGCCACGCTCAGCCGCTGCCCGTCATGGGTCTGCACGATCGCGTCCAGGATGCTGGCATCGCCGGTTTCGGCCAGGTACGCGCTCAGGAACATCGGCAACCACACGCAATGGTCGGTATGCGGCACCTGGTTGATGTATTTCAGCTCGGCGCCTTCCACCAGCAGGATGCCGTCCGGCATCGCGCCGCTGGGCTCCTGCTGCGACAGCGCATGCAACAGCGCCGCGCGCGCGGTGGCCGGCTGCAGATACGCCATGCCCATGTGGTCCTGCAGATAGTTGCGGGTCTGCGGATCGGTGGTCAGGCGATTGACGTCGCCGTGGTAGAACACCTGTCGCGGCAACCAGTGGTTGACCAGGTTGTCCAGCGCCGGATCCGGCGTGGCGATCTGGATGCAGCCGCGCCCGCCCTGCAGGTACTGCGCATAGTCGCGCGCGGCCGCAGCGAAGCCGTCCTGTGAGAGATAGCGCGCGCGCAGCGCGGCGATCTCCGCATCGTCCTTGGCCGGCCCGAACGCGAAGCGGTACAGGCTGGCGGCATCCGCTTCCAGGGCGAGGCGATACTGCAGCGCGGCGGCCGGGGTTTCGTAATGCGCTTCGTGATTGCCCAACTGCTCGGCCTGGATCGCCGATGGCGCATGCAGCCCGCCCTCGCCTTCGAAGGCCAGCTGCTGCGCCTCCCAAGCCACCGGTGGCTGTTCGTGCAGCAGGAAGGTGCAGTCCTTGAAATCGCGCTGGCGGAAGTAGTCGTCGATCTTCTGGTACGGCGCCACGCTGCGGCAGACGATGCCGCCCAGCGCCGGCTCGTAGCCGCCGGCCTGATGCATCCACGACATGTAGCCGATCGGGAAGTACGCATACAGGCTGAGCCGGCGCGCCCGCGCGGACTGGTTGTGCACGCGGCATTCCCACAGTTCCACCGCATCGTCGGTGGGCAGGGCCACGCACAGCTCCACCACGATATCGTCGTGACGTACCCGCCACCGCACATCGTGCTTGCCGGCGGAGAATTCGAAGGCCTGCGGCGGCGCACGCACCGGCTCGTGCGGCACCGAATACAAGGCCCCGCTGTCTTCGTCCTTCAGATAGAAGAAACGCCCGGGATGATGCGCGTAGTACGGCTGCTCGGGCATCATGAAATTGCGCGCTTCCAGCATCGGCGCGTGCGCGTACTTGGATGGCTCCGGCTGCATGAACTGGCCGGTGGCGTAGCCGCGGCAAGTGAGCTGCAGCATCATGCGACGGTTCCACAGGAACCCGCCGGCGTTTGGCATGGCGGTAGGGCTGTAGAGCGCGTAGCGCGCACCGTCGGCGCTGGGCGCAAGCAAGGTGGACAGATCGTCGGAAGCAGCAAGAGGCATTGCAGACACGGTCAGAGGTGCTCCTGTTCGTCGCGCTTGCGCGCGGCCAGTTCGTGCTGGATACGGCGCAGCAAGGCATCGTCCAGCGGATAGAAACGCATCGTCCATGCCGCCAGTAGCGCAACCGCACCCGGGATCACCGTCAGCAGCAGCACGATGCCGGTCAACGAAGCAGTGGACTGCGCACTGTTGGCGACATAGCCCATGCCGGCCAGCACCCAGGCGATGCCGGCCGAGGCGAGCGCGCCGCCAAGCTTCTGCGAGAACGTGGCCGCCGCGAACGTCATCGCGGTGGCGCGCCGGCCGGTGCGCCATTCGGTGTAATCGGCGCTGTCGGCATACATCGAAAACGCCAGCGGCGATTTCGGCCCCAGTGCGAGGCCGATCAGGATGTTCAGCACGAAGATGGCCCACACCGCATCGGCAGGCACGAAGAACATCGCACAACTCAACAGGCCAACGATCGCCATCAGCCCGCACATCAGCTGGCGCTTGTCCCAGCGCCGCGTCAGCAGCGGGGTGATCGCCGCACCTACGCCCAGTGCCACCGAATAGCAGCCCAGGAACGCGCCGACCAGATCCGGCCGTTGCACGTAATACTTGAGGTAATACACGCCCGCACCGCCGCGCATGGTGATGGTGATCATGATGATCAACGACAGCACGAACAGCACGCACCAGGGCTTGTTCTGCAGCAGGTCGGCGATGTCGCGCCCGATCGGCGTACGTTGTTGCGGCGGCGGCTGCACGCGCTCGCGCGTGGTCAAGGCCACGCCGACGAACAACACCACCGCCACCGCGCCATACAGCATCATCGTGCGCTGCCAGCCCTGCGCATCGTTGCCGCCGCCGAACCAGCGCACCAGATCCATCGTGAAATAGTTGACCAGCGTGGTGCCTGCAAAGGCACCGATGAAACGTAGACTGATCAGGCCGGTGCGCTGCTTGCTGTCGGCGGTGATCACGCCCGAGAGCGCCGAGTACGGAATGCTCACCACGGTGTAGGCCAGCATCATCACCAGGAAGCTGATCGTGGCCCACCACATGCGCCCGTTCTGATCCAGGTCCGGGGTGGTATACGCCAGCACGCCGGTCACCGCCATCGGCACTGCGCCCCACAGCAGATACGGGCGGAACTTGCCCCAGCGGTTGCGCGTGCGGTCGGCGATCGCCCCCATCGCCGGGTCGGCGATCGCATCGGCGATCTTGGTCAGCAGGATCATCGTGCCCACGGCCGCGGCCGGCAGGTGCATGGTGTCGGTGTAGAAGATCAGAAGGAACGCGGAGATGTTGGCCCAGTACAGATTCAGGCCCAGATCGCCGGCGCCGTAGCCCAGCTTTTCGCGCCAGCGCAGGCGCGCCGAGGCAGGGGACGATGCGGGTGTTGACGTCATCGGGTGACCTTCGGATGCGTTGTACCCGGCCGGTCACGCCGTTACGCTGGGCGCCCGCTCACCTGGCAAGGAGGGCCGACGCTACACCACGCATCGGCTGGCGCCAACGTGAAATCCGCTCAAATGCCGAATCGATCCGGAGATATAACCTGACGTGATGGACACCGCCGCACCTGCCACGCCCGCGTCCGCTTCGCCCCTGGCCATCGTCGTGATGGGCGTGTCGGGCAGTGGCAAGACCACCATCGCGCAGGCACTGGCCGCGCATTACGGCTTCCGTTTCCTGGATGCCGACGACTATCACAGCGTGGCTGCGCGCGCGCAGATGGCCGCCGGCCAACCGCTCACCGACGCCATGCGCCTGCCGTGGGTGGAACTGCTGTCGGCCACCCTGCGCGAGTGCGTGCAGGCCGGCCAATCGGTGGTGCTGGCGTTCTCCGGATTGCGCCGCACCCATCGCCAATTGCTGCGCGGCAGCGGCGTGCCGATGCGCTTCGTGTTCCTGCATGCCGCGCCACACGTGATCGCCGCACGCCTGGGCGCGCGTGCCGGCCACTTCATGCCGCCGAGCCTGCTCGACAGCCAGCTGCAGACGCTGGAATTGCCGTTGGACGAAGCAGACGTGGTGTCGGTGGACGTGGACGCCAGCGTGCCGGAGGTGGTGCGCGATGCGATCGCGCAACTGGCGCTGATCGACACGGCAGCAGCCAACGCCAGCACCAACGCGTTGGGTAGCGCGCCCTAGCGACGCCGCCATGGCAGCGGAATCGCCAGGACGCTCAACACCAACAATGCAAGACGCGCCGATAGCGTGTCGTGGCGCGCGTGCGGCAACGGCGCCTCGTCGGCGCCCTCGGGCAAGGCATGTGCACCGGCTTCCAGGTCGGCCAGCACGGCACGGGCCTGCGCCCAGTGCCTCGCCTCCACGCGAATCTTGATCCCACCCAGCGCCTGGCATAGATACCACTGCGCAAGGCATTGCTGTTCGTCGGCCAGATACACCGCGATGCCTTCGGCCTGCAGACGTCCGGCCACCAATCTTGCCTGCAGGGCATTGTCGTAGGACACCAGCGTCAGCCATGTCGACATGCGGGCTCCGTGCGCGATCAGACGCTGACATGGTAGCGGCAGGCGCACGTTGCTTGGCGTCAAGCCGCCGGCTTGCGCGACCGCAATGCCGGCGCGAGCCCGCCATGCACGCATCCGGCACCGGACGCGTGCGCGCCAGGATCACGGGCTTCCGACCGCCGTGCCGTACGTTGCATGCTCCACGTTACGTACAGGCGCGGCCATCGGCAGCCCGCCAACCGCGCTACGAGGTGGCGCAAGATGTCCTGGTTACTTTTTGCAAACCTATGATTTGCCTGCGAATTCAACCTTGTCGTCCTGAATGATTTTTTCTATCGCAGACACGGAAAATAGTGATGCATCATCACTAATTGCGCGATTAACGCACACGCTGAACGCAAATTTTTCGACTTGGTCATACCAGATCCAGGCAGACCCGACCGTTGAGTGAATGCAGGCTCGCGCCGGTGTTGCAGGGACGCCGTGATCGGCGATCTTCGCTACGCAGATCCGGGGGGATCCAGCGCTTCCTCACCACCAATGGATACGCCGTGATGACCAACTCCAATCGCCGTTTGCGGTTCCGCAGTTTGACGCTCATTCCCTGCCTGCTGGCCAGCGCAGTGGCCTTTGCCCAGTCTGGCGCCACGACCGCCGCACCCTCCCAGCAACCAGTGTCGTCCCTGGATGCACAGGCGTTTGCGCGCTCCGGCCAGGTCTGGCACAGCTTCGGCAAAGAGCTTCCGTTCGCCAGCCCGAGCAACTGGCCCACGGCCGGTGGCGGCTACTTCAATTCGCGCTTCGCCCCGGGCGAGTGGAAGATCAACCGCAGCACCGTCAGGACGCTCAAGCCGGCCTGGACCCTGACCACCACCGGCGACATCTCGGCCACCCCCAGTATCGAGGGCGGCACGCTGTACGTGCCCGACTGGGGCGGTACGCTGTACAGCGTGGACAGCCAGACCGGCAAGCCGAACTGGCAGGCCAAGCTGTCCGATTACACCGGCAATGCCAATTCGGTCACGCGCAACACGCCGGCGATCAGCGCCAGGAGCATCATTGTTGGCGATCAGGCATCCGGTACCCTGCTGGCCATCGACAAGAAGACCGGCAAGCTGCTGTGGAAGAGCACGGTGGAAGCCAACCCGCAGGCGCGCATCACCTCTTCGCCGGTCATCTACGGCAACCGCATCTATGTCGGCATCTCCTCCGGCGACTGGGGCAACCTGGACGCCAACCACACCTTCAGCTTCCGCGGCAGCGTGGTGGCAGTGGACCTGAACACCGGCGAGAAGCTGTGGCAGTTCTACAACGTGCCCGAGGGCTATACCGGTGCCTCGGTGTGGGGCCAGGTGGCGATCGACCCGATCAGCCGCCGCCTGTATTTCGGCACCGGCAACAACTACAACATTCCGCAGAGCGTGGGTAACTGCGTCTCCAATGCGCGCTCCTACCGGGGCAGCGAACTGACCGTGCAGGATGAGCTGAACTGCATGGCGCCGGACAACTACGTCGATTCGGTGATTTCGCTGAACCTGGACACCGGCAAGCTGGTCTGGGCCAACCGCGCGCAGGGCTATGACGCCTGGAACCTGTCCTGCATCGTCGCACCCACCAATGGCCTGTGCCCGAATACGCAGGCGAGCAACCTGACCGGTCCGGATTACGACTTTGGCGGCGCCGGCGTGCAGCTGTTCGCGGTGCCGCGCAACGGCAAGCTGCAGCAACTGGTCGGTGCCGGCCAGAAGAGCGGCATCTACTGGGCCTTCGACGCCAAGACCGGCGCCAAGGTGTGGTCGACCCAGGTCGGCCCGGGCGGCACCACCGGTGGCGTGGAATGGGGCACCGCGTTCGACCCGTACAAGTCGCAGGTCTATGTGGCCATCAACAACAGCTCCAATGCCACCTACACGTTGGGGCCTGCCAATACCCAGAGCCACAATGGCGGCTCGTGGGCGGCGCTGGACGCGGCCACCGGCAGGATCAAGTGGCAGGTCAAGGTGCCCGGCATCAACCGCGTGAATCCGACCGTGCCGGCCGGTGGCCAGGGCTCGCTGACGACCTCGCCCAACCTGCTGTTCGCCGGCTCGATGGCCGGCAATATGGTGGCGCTGGATACCGACACCGGCGCGACGCTGTGGAACTACGACGCCTCCGGCTCGGTGATCAGCTCGCCGGCCATTTCCAACGGCGCACTGTACTGGGGTGCCGGCTACGGCCGCTTCAACTTCGGCACCGCCGCCACCAGCAATCAGCTGATCAAGTTCGTGCCGGATGGCGGCGCGGCCAAGTAAGCGTCAACACAGGTGATCTGCGCGCAATGACGTGCAGTCATTCCGGTACAACGGCGCCACCTTCGGGTGGCGTCGTTGTGTCTGCCGCGGCCAGACCCCTTGGGCATCCACGCTGCATCGCGCGTCGTCGCCTTTGCCCCTGACGCTGTTCGATGGAAGACGCTACAGACGCGTGACCTGGCACAACCGGATCTGCCCGGCTTCCAGTCCATGCGCCTCGGCCGCGCGGCGGCGCAAGGCGCAGACCAGGCCCGCCGCATCCAGCTCGCCATCGGCGGGAACCTCCACGCTGTGGGCCAGCTGCCCCCACAGCACCGGCCGACCATCGCAGTAACCCTCGTAGTCGGCGAAGTAATGCAGCTGGCGTGGCTCAGGTACCGACGTGGACATCGCCCTGGATCTCCGTGCAGCCCAGATGTTCCAACGCAATCTCCAACCCGAGCAGATAGCTCTGCGCGCAGTAACCACGCACCGTGGCCACCCGCTGCGTAAAGCCATCCGGCAGGCAGCGTCCCGGCCGGTCCACGCTGTCGTCGTGGGCTTCCACGAACGGGTACGGCAGCGCGCCCAGGATCCGGTGCAGACGCGGGCTGTCCACGCAGCTGCCCGGATCGATCAGCGCGATCTCCATCCGCGCCTGACCAGCCACGCGCAAGGCATCTAGCAATTCCTGCTCCGAGCCACAGGCCCGCAGCGCCACCGTCTTGCCTGCATCGCCGGCGCATTGCACCAGCTGGCGGATCACCGCCCGCGGCAACGGCTGCGGCCCACGCACCAACGGCAGCGATGCCTCCGGCCCACGCACGATCATGATCGACATGGCGGCGTCCTCAGGCGGCAACGCGCAACGGCGCGTGCAGCGACGGCAGACAGCGCGCCGCGATCCCCAGCGACATCGCATACGCACGCGGCGCATCGTGCGGGGCAATCACCACCGCCAACGGCGCATGCTGCGGATGCAGCCACGGCTCCAACTCCTGCGCCGCATCGGCATGCAGCTCGATATACGGCGTGGGCAACGCATCCACCGCCGCACGCAAGGCCCGGGCGCAGCTGCGCTCGGACAACGGCAGATCGCCCGAATCCAGCAGCACCAGCTCCACCTCGGCATCGCCACCGGCTGCGTGCAATTCGGCGATCAGGCTATCCACATCGGCACACGCCAGCGTGCGCAACGCGCGCCCGGCACACTCGGGCAACTGCATCGGCACCAACGGCGCCGGATCGGCCTGAGGACCTCGCAAAATCAGGATACACATCGTGTTTGGCTCAACGCACTGCTGTGCGGGAGTGCCAAGGTAGATCCTGCATACGTAAAGGCGCTATTCGTGCAATACGGATCAGGCATAAAAACATTGTATCTGCAGGCCCAGTTATCCCACTCCTGGACCGGTCTCGCCGCAGCGTGGAGATGCCGCTCGTATGATCATCGACGCTTCAAGGTTGATCGTCCGGGCCGGCCATAGGTCATCGAATTCAATGGATTTCAATAGTCTACGTAGCAGCCAGGCCACCCCGTCATCGGCTTCCTTGCGTTGCGCGGTGGACTCGATGCATCCCTCTCAATGCGGTCCAGCGTCAGACTCGACGCGTGCAACAAATACGCTAGGAAAGCAATCGGTTATCACAGATCGCTTGATCAGCCAAAGCAACTGAGATAATCGACAAGTTCAGGTCTACTCCCCGAAGCAGCTCGTCGAGGCTGACTCGCAATCTCCCATGGGTAGCGCGGAGAGTCTTGCTAGCATGGGTTGGCCGAAAAATCAATGCTATCGATCGAGCCGAACTCATCCATTAAAAATCGTGCTGGCGCATACCGGGTGGACTTGAACCGCCACGTCCAATCCGTTCGATTGGATCAGCAACCGTCGCTTATCGGGCTTATCGGAAATATCATTGTCCGAGGCTGATGCAAACTGCATTGCCCGCTAAGCCGAGTCGATCATATTGACGCAAATCGAACCAAAGCTTCTTCAGGAACCTCGGCGCGGTCCAGAGGACCCCGAGATCAATGCTGGTCTTTCTGTCTGATCACATCGCGCATGTATTCACTCCAGTTCGAACACAGGGCTTGAATTTCCTTGTGCTGAGCGATGGATTCATAACGTCCTGCCATACGCAAAGCCGCTTTTGGGTGAGTTGATAGGAGTGCCGAAGTGTCATTGCTCAACTCGATCAAGAGGCATGACTCCGCCCCTTCAGCAATTCTTTCGCTACGTTCTGTGTCCTTCGGTGTCTTCCCAAGAACTGAAAGCGTTGCGTGGGTGGATTCATGCACAGCTACCATCAGTGCGACCCAGAGAGAGTCTTCGGCGTTAGATGGAGTACATGGAACCAAATAGTCCAGATGGAACGCTTTACCAAACCTGGCCGACAATGCGTAACGTTGGACGGGCCTGATCGTTTCCACCAGGGTCAAAGTTGTCTCGCCCCGAGCGGGCCAGCCACCAATCCGAGCAAAGAGCTTGTCGAGGGCCCTTGTCGCATTTCCCTCAGCTACATTGGAGGGCGCACAGCCGTCGGCTCCTCTCACATGAATTCTGAATAATGATGATTTGGCATAGCCGTATTTGAAGACATCGCGGGGTGCGGCAGACCTGCCATCTCCCAATGGAAGGTATGTCCCTGATATTGACCACGTCACTCCTGGCCATCGCATGATTGCGGTATTGAAGGCGCTTTCGATTTCGTAGCCATCGCCTTCCAACTCAACAACTTTGTTGAAGGCCATCCTGGGAGCGCGCACCGCAACAGTACAGCCTGACAGACATACCGAAATTATGATTGAAAATACGATGGCAGCCTGCTTATTTATCTCCATTACCAGCCTCCATTAACGAAAGTTGCCGCCTGAGCGGCAACTTTCGTTGGCCTCACATACTGGTGCACGCCACCCTTGTCCTGAACCGTGACCAGCATTCAGCTGGCACTGTAATGCTACTTGATGCACGCTTTTCTCCTTGATACACAACTGCTGAAGAGATAACGTGATCAGCCCCATCTACAGGGGTGTTACCGTAATTTATCTTCGTATTCACCCCGACTGCAGATGGGTAAGAGTTTAGCCACGATTGAACAATTTCAGGATTCTGAAAAAGGAGCTTTGTGCCAGACCTCACCCAAGGAAATGTTGATGCAGCAAGAGAATTTCCAGCATCATCAGACAGTGTGATGGCAACATTCCCAATTGAATTCAAATTGAAATCGGTCCCGGCCGTTTCAATATAAATATCGGTAGCACTAATAGCCGCAGTTACTAATCCCATATTTCGCAGAATAGATGACCTTCCGCCACCGCTAATTGTAATCTCCGCTTCTGCCGGCTGGCCAACTTTCTTGCGGACAGTGGCAGACCATTGGCAACCTGTAAGCATAAGAATAACCGCCGCCGCATTGGCTACAACAATGAATTTGCGCTTTTGCATTTTAAAATCCTTTTAATGAATAGCTTATTTGACAACTACCAAGTGGTTTTTAATCTTCGAACAGCTTTAGCCAATCGCACCAAAACTCATACAACCATCTTTTTTAATTTCAAAGAAACCACACCATGACAAATAAAATGACTTTGCATTCCATTTCTAATGAAAACGCGGAATTGGCCCTAAATTATTCGATTTATTTAAGTCAGGACCAGGGCCTCGCAACATTTTCTCAATAGATCAGCAAGTCCTTGGTAACGCACGCCCCCTGCAATGCCTAGTTACCATGAAGCCAACAACCACGCAAGATTTATTTTCAATATCTAACGGGTTTTGGTTGGCCGAGCGCAGGAAACTATGTCCTTAGAACTATATTAGTTATTTAAAAATCGCATTCTTGCCGAAATGCCTGAATTCCCAGTTCATCTGGCCACGTCGTTTGAGAAAGAATTGCCCAGAAGCATTCGTTAACGCTGAGCCAAGTAGTTACGCCGAATCCTAGCAAGTCCGGCCTTGACACAGTTTAGTAAGTCCTTTGCATCCCTACGCCGATCCTCAGCCAGACGAGACGCTACTTCTCCCGCCGCCAATTGATCGACCCCTTGGTCTCCACCGTGCTGGATTCGGCCTCGATGTCGAAGCCGCGGCTGAGCAGGTATTTGAGCGTCAGCACCGAGCCGCTGCCGATCATCGAGACGCCGTAGCCGACGTAGAGTTTGGGCGAGAGGTATTTGCCGAAGCCCACCACCGAGCCCAGGGTGCTGGATTGGCTGACGCCGGCGTCGTCCAGGCCGAGCTTGGCGCCGATCTGCGAGGCGATCAGGCTGCTGCCGGCCGACAGTGCGGCCGAGGCGGCGCTGACCTGCTGGGTCTCGTCGCTGCTGGCGGTGGACAGGCCGCGGCCGAGCACTAGGTAGGACAACGCTTCGGATTGCGACATCGCCGGTTCCGACCATACATCCGCACGCGGCGATTCGGCGCGGCCACTGACATCGATGCCGGCGGTGACGTCGCCGATCTTGCGTTCGGCACGCAGGCTCACGCGCGGGTCGGAGACGATGTTGTTGTTCCAGGTCAGCTGGCCGCGGGTGATGGTCAGGTCCTGTCCATAGGCCTTGTAGCGGCCACGCACGTCCAGCCCGCCGTTGGCGGTCATTTCGCGGCCCGGGCGCGCGCGGATCTGCATCTGCCCGCTCAGTCCACCCTTCAGGCCGAAGCCGCTCATGTTGACCTTGTCGCCGAGCACGATGGCCAGGTCCATATCCAGCGGCGAGGCCGGGGTTTCTTCCGGATCCACCGGGTCCAGCACCACCACGTCCTCGGACACCGAGGTGCCGCGGTCCAGGCGTTCCAGGTCGATGTCGGCCTCGGGCACGGTGACCTTGCCGCGCAACTGCATGGTGTTATCGGTGATGCCGAACTGCATGTACGGGTTGGCGATGATGCGCAGTTCGCTGGTGTTGTAGGCCAGCACGTTGTCGCCGCGGATATTCAGTAGCAGCGGCGTGCTGGTGCCGAACCACGACAGCCCGCCGTCGACGGTGAGCGTGCCCGGGCCGGACTTGGCCGAGGCGGTGATCTTGGCCGAGCCATCCGGCAACGCGTCGAAGCGGCCCTTGCCTTCGCTCAACGTCAAACCCATCGAGGGATATTCGGCGGTGAAATCGCTCAAGGTGGCGTCGCCGCCCAGCAACGGCTTGTCGCGGGTACCGCGCAGGCTCACATGGCCTTCGACCAGGCCCTTGGGCCGCACCACGTCGGCCACCACCAGCTCCAGCCAGTACAGCCGCGACATATTGAGATACAGCTCGCCGTTGAGCGGGGCATAGGCATCCCAGCCGGTGTTGAACTTGGCATCGACGAAGCCGGCGCCCTGGAAGCCGATACCCAACTTGGCCTGGATCTGCTGCTGGGTGAAATCGGCCTGCATGCTGAACTGGTCGTAGCGCAGCAGCTCGCCGCGGTTGGGATTGCCGGCCACCGCGGCGTAACGGGTTTCGCCCAGGCGGATGCCGCCTTCGGGCGAAGCGATTCGGAAGCTGCCCTCCCAGGCGTTGCCGCGCGGCTTGAAGCTGCCGTCCAGCGTCAGTTCGCCACGCAGGTAGATCTGCCGGCCTTCCTGCTTGGGCAGCCACGGCTGCACCAGCGACAGCGGCAGCGCGTCGCCATGCACCACCATGCCCTCGCGCGGCCAGTTGGCGCTGGCGCACAGCGCACCGCCGGTGGCGGCGCCCAGGCAGGTGTCGGACAGGGTGAAGGCCGCGCCGTCGGTGCTGAACTGTGCCGGCTGGCGCAGTGCCCAGGCATCGCCCTTGGCCGGTGCGATCCGCAGCGTGGCGACCTGGCCCTGCCAACGCGCGCCGTTGCGCTTGACATCGCCCTGCAGCGCGACGCTGGCCATACTGTTGGCGATGTCGGCATCCAGGCGCAGCGCTTCCACCGCGCCGCGTGCCTGCACGCGCACGCTGTCCAGCACCACGCCGGCCTCGATCGCGCTGCCCTGCAGGGCCAGCTGCCCGTCGCTGCCGCGCCACGGCAGCCGGCCGCGCAGGCTGAGGCTCTGCGCGCTATAGGTGTTCCAGCGCAGGCCATTGCCGGCGATGTCGGCGGTGATGTCCGGCGCATCGCGCTTGCCGCTGACCTGCAGCTGCCCGCGCACCACGCCGATGGCGCCGGGCAGCACATCGTCCAGCTGCAAGGGCTGCAGCTGCGCGGCGATGTCCAGCTGGTCGCCGACCTTGCCCTTGGCGGTGATGCGGCTGGCGCCCAGCGCCAGTTGCAGCTCGCCCTCGCCCTGTTCGCCGCGCAGGGCGAACTTGCCATTGGCCGACAGCGCGCGCTGACGCAGCTGGCCGGTCAGGCTGGGGATGTCGGCAGTGGCCTCCAAGCCCGGCGACACGCCCCCGGCCGGCGCCGGCAGCTGACGGCCTTTGGAAGCGATCCTCCCGGACAGGTTGCCGTTCCAGCCCGGGACGAAATAGCCCGGGTCGAACTTGGCCAATTGCGCGGCCAGGTCCCAGTGCAGTTCCGGCGTCCAGCCCACCTCGCCGGTCACCTCCAGCGCACCGCCCGGGGTGGTGGCCTGCACCTGCTTGAGCTGTGCGCGCTGATCGTTGCCGCGCGTATCGAACACCAGCTTGGCCTGCTGCCCGTCGCGCTCTACCGTGGCGCGGCCGATCGCCGCCCACGCCTGCAAGGTGCCGGCCACGCCCAGCCGCGCCTGGCGCAATTCCACCGGCACCAACGGCGCATCCGGCGTGGCCGGATCCGGAGTGGGAGTGAAGCGCAGGCCACTGGCATTGACCGCGAAGCGAAAGCTCGGGTTCTGGGAGTCGCGGAAATCGGCGGTGCCGCGCAATTCGGTGCGGCCTTCGAAGGTATCGATCACCAGCGGTTCGACGGTCAGCACCTGATCGACCAGGCTGATATGCGAGGGCTGCAAGGTCGCGCTCAGCTCGCCCTGTTTGACGCTGCCTTGCAGGTCGGCCTTGCCGCCCTTGCCGGATGCGGTCAGGTTCAACGCGATCGGCGTCGCCGGCGCAGCCGGCTCGCCATCGGCCGCCGGCATCAGCAGCGAGGTGTCCAGCGCCTCGGTCACCGCCTTGAAGGCCCAGGTTGGGTCGTCGCGGCCGGTGAAGACCAGGCTGGCCTGCAGCGGCGCCGGTGCCCGGCCGGCGATGGCCACTTCCATCTTGTCCAGGTCCCCGCGTGCCACCAGCCCCAGGCTGGCCGGGGTGCGTCCGCGTGCGGCCGGCAGCACCGCCGTGGCGGTGAGATCGGCGCGGTAGTCGTCATTGGGGATGTAGTCGCCATGCAGGCGGAAATCGCCCATATCGGTGTCGATCACCAGATCGCGCGTGCGCAGTTCGCCGGTGGCCACTTCCAGGCCGCCCTGCATCTTGCGCAGCACGATCATCGGCTGCTGCAGCTGGGTGATGCGCAGATTCTGCACGTCGATCTTGTCGGCCTGGATCGCCAGCGGCACGTTGATCTGCGGCAAGGAGTCGGGCCAGCTGGGCAGGGTGAACGGCTCCTCGCTCTTGCCCAGGTTCAAGCTCGCATTGCTGACCTGCACCGCGTCGAGCTGCAGCTTGCGGCCCAGCAGCGGGCGCAGGTCCGGCTCCAGATACACGCGCTCGGCGGTGAAGTGGATGTCCTGGTATTTGAAATCGACATTGCGCAGCGTCAGCGGGCCGGCGACCGGGCCCTCGACGCTGCCGTAGGTGAAGCTGGCACCTACCGGCAGCCGCGCGACCACCTGCGCCAGCAAGACATCGCGCCCGGCCACGGTCTGCAGCAACCAATAGAGCGCAATCAGGGCCAGCAGCACCAGCCCCAGCACGGTCAGGCCCGAGCCCACCCAGAAGCGGCGCCGGCGGTAGAAACGTGGGCGGCGGGCGGCGGGCGGCGGCGTGGGCGCGCTCACAGGTTGGCCCCGATATCGATGTAGAGCTGGAACTGCGAGTCGGGGTCGTTCAAGCCATGCGCGATATCCACCCGCACCGGCCCCACCGGCGAACGCCAGCGCAGGCCGAAGCCGATGCCGGTGTGCCAGTCCGGGCGGTCGTCGAAGGCGCTACCGCCATCGACGAACACCGCCCCGCCCCAGGGGCCGCCCTTGAGGTAATGCTCGTATTCGGCACTGGCGGTGACCACGTTCTTTGCACCGAGCGCGAATTCGTCCGGCTTGGGCGTGCGCGGGCCCACTTCGCGGAAGGCATAGCCGCGGATGCTGTTGGCGCCACCGGCGAAGAACCGCAGGCTGGGCGGCATCGCCACCAGGTCGCTGGTCCAGGTGGTGCCGCCTTCGCCGCGCAGGATCAGCCGGCCGTTGTCGCCGGCACCCAGGAACCAGCGCAGCTGCCCGTACAGCTGGCCGAAGTTGGTATCCGAGCCGGCCCCTTCGGCGCCGCCGCGGATGAACATCTGCCCGGACACGCCGCTGCGCGGAAACAGCCGGTCGTCGACGTTGACGTAGTTGGCCTGCAGCTGCGGATAGACCAGGGTGGAGGTCTCGTACACCGCGCCTTCGAAATCGTCGCCGCTGCTGAAGCGCCAGCGCTCGCGCAGGGCATTGATCGAGGCGATGGCGCTCCAGCGCTCGTTGATCTGACCGCTGCGGCTGCCGGTGAGCTTGACGTTGCGCAGGTCGATGTACTCGGTCTGTTCGTCGTAGAGCCGCGCCGAGGCGGTATACCAGCCGTCCAGCCAGCGGAACGCCGGCACCCGGTAGCTGGTGGTCAGGCTCTTGCGGTTCTGCGCGTAGTCCAGCTGCGTGTCCATCTTGTGGCCACGCGAATTGACGTAGCGCCGCTCCACCCCGCCACGCACACCGGCACCACTTTCGCTGCCGTAGCTCAGGCCGGAGGTGTAGATGGTGCGTTTGGCGCGGGTGAGCTTCACATCCACCGGCACCCGGCCCTGGTCGTCGGCTTCTTCCGGCTTGGGCTGGATATCGATGCTGCTGAAGTAATCCAGCTTGGTCAGCGATTCGCGCAGCCGGTCCAGCTTGCCTTCGTGGTAGTAGCTGCCCTCGTCCCAGTAGACCAGGGGATCGAACAGGCCGGGACGGAAATAGTCGTACTCGAAGCGCACCTTTCCCATGTCGTAACGGCGGCCGCTATCCCAATTGAGATCGATGTCGGCTGCATGCTCGGCACGCGTCACTGCCACCCGGCGCTGGGTGAAGTCGGCATCGAAATAGCCGCGCTCGGCCAGCCGGCGGGTGATGCGCACCTTGCTCGCTTCATATTGCGGATGACTGAAGACCTGGCCTTCGCGCGGCTCGAACTGCTTGAGGTCCTGCCCCAGGTAGCGGTCCTGCTCGGCCCAGCCGGTGATGGAGATATGCGAGGTGCGCACCCGCACCGGCTCGCCGCGATCGACCGTGATCACCACCGTCACCCGGTCGCCGGTGCGCGGCGCGGCCAGTTCGATGGTCGGCGAGTAGTAGCCGAACGGCTCCAGCGCCTCGCGCGTCTGCCGCTCGGCCTGTGCCAGCAGGTATTCCAGCCGCGACTCGCCCTGCTCCTTGCCCACGGCCTCATACAGCGACAACGAGACCTCGATGTTCTCGATCATCTCGGCGTCGTCGCCGTCGTCCAGCCCCTTGATCTCGATCTTGTCGATGGTCGCCCGGGCAACCGCTGGTAGCGGCAGGAACACGGTACACAGCAGGGAGAGAGCAAACGCGACTTTAAGCATCGGCCAAGGATACCCAGCCCTGCTGTGAAGGGACAAAAAATCTGAGCAAACGCGACTATACGGCGCGCGATGGAGTGGCTAGAGTCGGCAGGTTGTTAACGTTTCGTTGACACCCATAGCGCAGCCATCCCCCGATGGCCGCGCCCGTTCGACACCTTTGGAGAGAGGTCTTTCATGAAGCGTCATCTGCTGGTTACTGCGGTTTGCACTGCCCTGGCGTTGCCGTCGCTTGCGGCGGCACAGGATCAAGGCGAAGTGACCCAATTGGACAAGGTCACTGTGACAGGTTCATTGATTCCACGTTCCCAGATCGAGACAGCCACGCCGGTGTTCTCGATCACCGCCCAGGACATCCAGCGCCGCGGCTTCAAGGACGTCTACGACGTGCTGCGCTCGCAGCCGATGGCGACCGGCTCGGTACAGGATGGCCAGTTCAACGGGGGCTTCACTGCCGGCGCCAAGTCGTTGAGCCTGCTGGGACTGGATCCCGGCTTCACCCTGGTGCTGATCGACGGCCGGCCAATGGCCGACTACCCGTTGCTCTACAACGGGCAGAGCAACTTCGTCGACCTGGCCAGCGTGCCGGTGGGCATGGTCGAGCGCATCGACGTGGCGCCCGGTAACCAGTCTTCGATCTACGGCTCCAGCGCGATTGCCGGGGTGGTCAACATCATCCTGAAAAAGCGCATGGACGGCGTGCAGATGAATTACCGCATGGGCACCTACGACGGTGGCGGCGGCAACAACCAGCGCTTCCAGCTCACCGGTGGCAACGAGATCGGCGGCGCCAATATCGTGTGGGGCCTGCAGCTCAACAATCAGGACCCGATCTACGGCTTCCAGCGTCGCGATTTCGATTCCACCTCGGATAATCCGGACCCGGCATTGCGGTATGGCTCGCGTATCGCCTTGCACAACCTGCCGACCACCTACATCGACCCGGGCCAGGCAAACTGCGATGCGCTCGGCGCGCTGTTCAACGGCTCGGTGCAATACGACAACCGCGCCAACCGCGGCAATTTCTGCAGCAGCCGCACCGAACCCGGTTACGCCAGCATCCTCAACAAGGAACGCGGCGTCAGCGGCTATGCCAACCTAAGCTATGCCTTCAACGACAACGCCGAGGCGTATGCAACGCTGCTGCTCAATCGCACCAAGGTGGAAGTCAACAGTGGCTCGCGCTTCTGGCAGACCTCCTCCGACACCGGCGGCTTCTTCTACAACCAGGACACCCAGCAGCTGGAAGGCTATCAGCGCATCTTCGCGCCCGAAGAAACCGGCAATCTGGATTTCAACAACGACCGCCAGACCGCCGACTCCTACAACATCGCCGCCGGCATCAAGGGCGGTCTGGGTGCCAGCAACTGGACCTACGATGCGTACTACGCACGCTCGGAATATCGCATCGACAGCCGCCAGCAATGGCCGCTGGCCGACCGCATCGAAGATTTCTTCCGCGAACAGTTCCTTGGCGTGCAGCAGGGCGAGTACTACGGCTATCCGATCTACTCACCGAACGATGCCAACTTCTATCGCGCATTGACACCGGCGCAGTACCGCAGCTTCAACGATGAAATCCGCACCAAGTCCAGGACCTGGACCCAGAACGTCAACCTGCAACTGACCAACACCGAACTATTCAACATGCCGGCCGGTGCCGTGGGCTTTGCCGGTGTCTTGCAGGCCGGCAATCAATATTGGGAAAACCCGACCGATCCACGCGTCATCGCAGGCGACTTCTACCAGCTGACCGGCACCCAGGGCAGCGGCAAGCGTGAGAACTGGGCGGCTGCCTTCGAGACGCGTATCCCGATCCTGAGCACGTTGACGGCCAACCTGTCCGGCCGCTACGACGACTACAAGAACCAGGGCGGCGGTGGCGATTCCAAGTTCACCTACAAGGCCGCATTGGAATTTCGCCCGATCGACTCGCTGCTGTTCCGCGGCAACTACGCCACTGCGTTCAAGGCACCGGATATGGCATTCTCGTTCGCTGGCGACAGCGGGTTCTTCCAGGGCGTCAACGACTATTACCGCTGTGCGGTCGAAGAACCCGGCGTGCCGATTGCCGACTGCACCTATGGCGGCACCAGCATCCAGGGGCGTCGGTCCGGCAATGCCGATCTGAAGTCGATCACCGCCAAATCCTGGGGCGCCGGTGTGGTGTGGTCGCCGAGCGCCCGCTTCAGCGTCAATGCCGATTACTACAACATCAAGATCGACGACAAGGTCAGCGACCTGAGCACGGACAATTTGCTGCAGACTGAATCGGCCTGCCGCCTGGGCAGCCTGGACATCAGCTCGCCCACCTGCGTGGATGCGCTGTCGCGTATCGATCGTACGGGCCCCGATGCACCGGTACCCAATCGCCTGAGCAATATCCGGATCAACCCGGTCAATATTTCCAACGAGGAAATCTCCGGCGTGCTGACCAAGGCGACCTACAACCTGGCGACCGAATCCTGGGGCCTGTTCGTGTTCGACGCCCAGTACAACCTGACGCTCAAGCACGAAAGCCAGCAGTTCCCGCAGGACCCGGTGCGCGACCTGTTGAGCGAGCCGTTCTTCTCGTCCGAGTTCCGCAGCATCACCAATGCCTCGATCACCTGGCAGAAGGATGCCTGGACCACCACCTTGTTCGGCCAGCGCTACGGCCGTACGCCCAATTTCACCGCACAGCAGAGCACCGATGGATATGCGGTGGAAGGTGCGCGCAAGGTCGGTGCGTGGACCACGTTCAATGCGACGTTGGACTATGCGATCAACGACGACATCTCGCTCACGGCGACGGTCAACAATCTGACCGACGAGCGCCCCCCGCGCGACCGCACCTACACCAGCTACCCGTACTACAACATCTTCAACTACACCGGCTACGGCCGTTCCTACATGCTGGAACTGAACTGGCGCTTCGGCGCGCACTAAGTTCTCGCACAAGCATGATCCAGCGGCAGCCATCTGGCTGCCGCTGGCGTTTTTTGGCTTGCAAAGCGTCTGCGGCATGGTGGCTCGCCTTGCATGCCGCAGCGCTCATGACCTTGCGCGGAGGGCTCGGCCAACCTGCATGTTGCAGACCGGGCCCGAATGCATCGGTAATCGTCGTATACAGAGAGATCGAAAAACGCTCGCCGCGATCTGGATCGCTGCCACGCATCTGTCGACGCTGTTAAAGTGCGCCCACGTCGACCAGCCCGGCCTGTGACAACGCCTGCCGCAAGGGCTCCAGCTGGGTGGCATAGCGCCGCCATTCCTCCACGTTGCGACTGTGCACCCCTTCGCGCACCTGCACACTGCTCAACGTCGCCGACGCTGCCGCATTGCGCGTGATATCGATCTGCTCAGGCTCGATGTCCAAGCCGCAGCACGTCATCAACTGCGCAAGCACCGCAGACGGCTCGCGTACCATCTGCGCGTAGTCCACATCGATCACTCGGCCAGGCAAGGCCGCGCGCCATTGCGCCATCAACCCGTGATACGCCTGGTAGTGACGCGCCAGCGTGTGCAAGTCGTAGCTGTAACCATACGAATCGCCAAACAGCGCGCGGTAATTGGAGAAGCACACCGCCATCGGATCACGCACCAGATGCACGATCAGGGCATTGGGAAGCGCGCGCGCGATCGGGCCGATCGCCACAGCGTTTGCGGGCAACTTGTCGATATACCAGCGCGCCGCACCGGCGCGCCATTGCGTCTGCTCCAGATAGCGCTGGCCGATCTGCACGTAATCGAGTGAGGGAAGCGCCCGCAATAGGTCTGCATCGAGCAAGCTGCGACCGGCCTGGTCCGCTCCCCAACGCATTTGATGGCCGAAGTCGTTCAATTCGCCCGCCGAGACGATCTGCGAATGGTTCCCCAACAGGCGTTCCAGCACCGTGGTACCCGAACGCGGCAACCCAAGCACGAAGATCGGCTGCGGCCCCTGCGCCACCACGCTGTCGCCAGCGGCGAACACGCCCTGCGCGGCCATGGCGCCCAGTTGCGCGTACAGCGCTGCTTCGGCGTTCGCATCGTGGCGCAGACGCGCATGCATCACCGCATTACCGTGCTGAAGCGCCCCCCACGCGGCATCGGTGTCGCCTAGGTCTTCCAGCTCCTTGTACAAGGCAAACGCCAGCCCGGCACGGTCTTCGCTATCGGATTTGGAGAGCCGCAACTGCTGACGCAACTGCTCAACATGGTTGCTGCTGGCGGTCTGACGGCGCAGGCGCGCACGCGTCAACGCTGCTCGCCCGTAGCCGGGCTTCCGCGCCAGGGTCTGCTCCAACGCCTGCGCGGCCTCGTCAAGGCGACCGTTGAATTGCAACTGCACCGCAAGAAAAAAGCGGAAGTCCGGACCATCGAATCCGCAGGCCTGCGCGCGCTGCATCATCGCCAATGCGTCGACGTGTTCGCCCAGTGATTGGTGCACGTGGGCGAGCAAGGCCAAGGTCGCGCCGTCGCGGCACTGCATCACCGAGGGATGTCGCAACAGCGTGTGCAGTTCGCGATGCTCGCCCACGCGTAGCAAGGCCTGCGCCACACGGCAACGCATCGCCACGTCGTGGCCAACATCGCGCGCGGCCAGTTGTAATTGCGTTACCGCTTCACGCATGCGGCCGCTGGCCAACACGGTGCCGGCCAGCAAGACGCGCGCAGACACATGCGTCGGTTCGACATCCAGCAACGCCTGCAATGCAGACGCCGCCACGGCCAGATCACGCCGCGCCAATGCTGCCTGGGCGTTCTGCCAGTGAACCGCGCCGGCGCTGCTGGACATCAGCTGGACAGATGCTCGATGGCGGCGACGCTGCCCA
This sequence comes from Xanthomonas sp. NCPPB 3582, assembly GCF_041475735.2. Lineage (NCBI taxonomy): Bacteria > Pseudomonadati > Pseudomonadota > Gammaproteobacteria > Lysobacterales > Lysobacteraceae > Xanthomonas > Xanthomonas sp. NCPPB 3582. The sequence goes on along the minus strand of NZ_CM192968.1, from coordinate 179,926 downwards.
GGCGGTCGCCGAGCTTCTTCAGCAGGGCCAGGCGGTTGGCACGCAACTGCGGATCTTCGGCATTGACCATCACGTTGTCGAAGAAGGCATCGACCTGCGGGCGCAGGCGGGCCAGGCGCGCGAGCACGGCGACATAGTCGTGGCGGTGCAGCGCATCGCCGGTATCGCCGATGGCCGCTTCCACCGCCTCGGCCAGGGCTTGTTCGGCCGGTTCGCGCAGCAGCGTGGTATCGATGTCGCCGGGGATCTCGTCCTCGACCTTGCGCAGGATGTTGCGGATGCGCTTGTTGGCTGCGGCCAGCGCCTCGGCCTCGGGCAGCTGGGCGAAGATGCCGATGGCGTCGATGCGGCGGTCGAAGTCGTAGAGGGAGCCGTGGGTCGCGCCCAGGTGCGCTCCTACGCCATGCGGTGCAGGAGCGCCTTCGGGCGCGACGGAGAACAAGGCTGCGACGGCGTTGAAGTGCGTTACCGGTACGCCCTTGTCGGCGTAGTAGCCGCGTAGGCGGTCGAGGATGAAGTCGAAAATTTCCCCGGCAAGCTGCACGTCTTGCGTCGAGTCAATCTCGGAAATCGTTTCTTCGTTCGTCAACGTCGCCTTTCTGACGAGCCTATCCCATGGCAACAATTTGGAAGCAGTCACCAACGTCGCCTTGAGGTCCAACTCAAACCCACTCTCAATCACCGTCCGCGCCAACCCCAACGCATTGCGCCGCAGCGCAAACGGATCCTTGTTGCCGGTCGGCTTCAAGCCAGCGGCAAAGCCGCCGGCCAACGTATCCAGACGCTCAGCGATCGCCAGCACCTTGCCCAGTGGCGAGAGCGCGATGTCGTCGCCGGCAAACCGCGGCTGGTAGGCCTCGTCGATGGCCAGGGCAATCTCGCTCGGCTCGCCGGCGGCCTTGGCGTAATGCCGGCCGGCAATGCCCTGCAATTCCGGGAATTCGTTGACCATGCGCGATTGCAGGTCGTTCTTGGCCAGCTCCGCGGCGCGACGCGCCTGCACTGGATCGGCACCGACCTGTGGGGCGATCGCCTCGGCCAGTGCCGCCACGCGCGCGACCTTGTCGGCCACGCTGCCCAGCTTGGCCTGGTAGGTCACGCTCTGCAGGCCTTCGCCCATCGCCTGCAAGCCTTGCTTGAGGTCTTCGTCGAAGAAGAACTTGGCGTCGGCAAAACGTGGGCGGATCACGCGCTCGTAGCCCTTGGCCACTTCGGCCACGTCCCGGGAGACGATATTGGCGATGCCGATGAACTGTTCGGTCAACTTGCCGCCGGCATCGAGGACCGGGAAGAATTTCTGGTTGATCTCCATGGTTTCGATCAGCGCTTCCTGCGGTACCGCCAGGAAATCGCGCTCGAAACTGCACAGCACCGCCGACGGCCATTCCACCAGGTTGACCACCTGCTCCAGGTTGTCGTCGCTGATGCGCGCGCTGCCGCCGGCCTGCCTGGCGGCCGCTTCGACCTCCTCGACGATGCGCGTGCGGCGTGCGTCGGCATCCACCAGCACGTGCGCCGCGCGCAATGCATCGATGTACTCGCCAGGCGCTGCCAACGACACCTCACCCTCATGCATGAACCGATGGCCGCGGCTGACGCGGTCGCCACGCACGCCCAGCAATTCGGCCGGAATCACCTCGCTACCGAACAGCAGCACCAGCCATTGCACCGGCCGGGCGAAGGCGTATTCGTGCGCGCCCCAGCGCATCGGCTTGGGGATGGGCATGGCGGCGATGGCCTCGCGCAGGATCTCCGGCAGCAGCGCGGCGGTGCGCGCGCCCGGGGCCACCGCACGGTGCACGAAGCGCTCGCCCTTGGCATCGCTGGTGCGCTCCAGCGCGGTCCAGTCGATGCCGGCCTTGGCGGCGAAGCCGGCCAGTGCCTTGGTCGGCTGGCCTTCGGCGTCGAGGGCGATGTTGAGATACGGCCCCAGCACTTCGGAGCGCTGCTCCGGCTGCTCGGTGGCCACGCCCGGCAACAGCACCGCCAAGCGGCGCGGGGTGGACAGCGGCTTGGCATCGCCGCGGGTGACCGTAACGCCGCGCTTTTCCAGACCGCTCAGCACGCCATCGAAGAAGGCCTGCGCCAGACCCGGCAGCGCCTTGACCGGCAGCTCTTCGGTGCCCAGTTCGATCAGCAGGGGAAGTTGTTCGCTCATATGACATGGACCTTTGCGTATTCCCTTCTCCCTGCGGGAGAAGGTGCCCGAAGGGGCGGATGAGGGTACGGGCGAAGCTCTGTGGAGGGTGGGTGCATGAGGGCTGTGCCCCGTACCCTCACCCCAACCCCTCTCCCGTAGGAGAGGGGCTTGTTGCTTCCTTCTCCCTTCGGGGAGAAGGTGCCCCGCAGGGGTGGATGAGGGTACGGGCGAAGCTATGTGGAGGGTGGGTGCATGAGGGCTGCGCCTCGTACCCTCACCCCAACCCCTCTCCCGGCGGGAGAGGGGCTCTTGGTTACTGCTTCACGCCAGGAAACCCCAGCTTCTCGCGCTGCGCGTGATACGCCTGCGCCACACCCTGGGCCAGCGCGCGCACGCGCAGGATGTAGCGCTGGCGCTCGGTCACGCTGATCGCGCGGCGCGCATCCAGCAGGTTGAAGGCATGGCTGGCCTTGGTAACCTGCTCGTAGGCCGGCAACGGCAGCCCCACCTCCACCAGGTGCCTGGCCTCGGCCTCGCAGGCATCGAAGCGGTGGAACAGCTCGGCCACATTCGCATGCTCGAAGTTGTAGGCACTCTGCTCCACTTCGTTCTGGTGGTACACATCGCCATAGCTCACCGCGGTGCCGTCCGGGCCATAGGTCCACACCAGGTCGTAGACGTTGTCGCAGCTTTGCAGATACATGCACAGCCGTTCCAGCCCGTAGGTGATCTCGCCCAGCACCGGCTTGCACTCCAGCCCGCCAGCCTGCTGGAAGTAAGTGAATTGGGTGACCTCCATGCCGTTGAGCCAGACTTCCCAGCCCAGGCCCCAGGCGCCGAGCGTGGGCGATTCCCAGTTGTCTTCGACAAAACGCAGGTCGTGCACCAGCGGATCGATGCCCAGTGCCTTCAACGAGCCCAGGTACAGGTCCTGGATGTTGTCCGGGTTGGGCTTCATCGCCACCTGGTACTGGTAGTAGCGCTGCAGGCGGTTGGGGTTCTCGCCGTAGCGGCCGTCGGTGGGGCGGCGCGAGGGCTGCACGTAGGCCGCATTCCACGGCTCCGGTCCCAGTGCGCGCAGGAAGGTGGCGGGATGGAACGTACCGGCGCCCACTTCCAGGTCCAAGGGCTGGATCAGCACGCAGCCCTGCTCGGCCCAGTACTGGTTGAGGGTCTGGATCAGGCCCTGGAACGTGATTGGAACGCGGCGGGAATCGGACATGCAGCAAGGGCCGTGCGAAAGGGGTGCGCTAGTATACCGGCCCACCCGCGGCGCTTTGCCGCGGGCGATTGCCGCAGGGGATAACAAGCATGGAACAGCGGCGTAGCGCCGACCCGGACAGCGCAGCGGCGATCCTGCCGCGCGGCCGGTTGATGTTCGACCCGGTGGCCGCCGCCCTGCTGGCCGACGGCATGGTGGTGCCGCACGAACACGAGCGCGTGCAGTTCTCCGCCAGCGGTGCGCGCACCGCCAGCGACGTGCATCCGCTGGTGCTGCTGGCCAACCTCAAGCTGCATGCCGCACAGCCGCCGGCCGGCGAACTGGGCCTGGAACGGCTCACCGAATGGCTGGCCACCCGCACCGGCCTGCGCTATCTGCGCATCGACCCCACCCGCATCGATGTGGCCGCCGTCACCGGCGTGGTCTCGCACGCGTATGCGCGCCGGCATCGCATCCTGCCGCTGGCACTGGATGCCGAGCGCGTGCTGATCGCCACCAGCGAGCCGCTGGCGCTGGACTGGCTGGCCGATGTGCAGCACCTGAGCCGCCGCCGCATCGAGCTGGCGCTGATCAACCCGCTGGATCTGCATCGCTACACGATGGAGTTCTTCGGCGTGACCCAGTCGGTGCGCGGCGCGCGCGGCGATGCGCGCAGTACCGAATCCAATGCCGGCCTGCCCAGCTTCGAACAGCTGGTGGAACTGGGCCGCGCCGGCGACGTCAATGCCGACGACCACCACATCGTGCATATCGTCGACTGGCTGCTGCAATACGCCTACGAACAGCGGGCCAGCGACATCCATCTGGAGCCGCGCCGCGAGGCCGGGCGCATGCGCTTCCGCATCGACGGAGTGCTGCACAAGGTGCTGGAAGTGCCGCCCTCGGTGATGACCGCGGTGGTCAGCCGTATCAAGGTGCTGGGCCGCATGGACCTGGCCGAGCGGCGCCGCCCGCAGGACGGCCGCATCAAGACCCGCTCGCCGGGCGGGCGCGAGGTGGAAATGCGCCTGTCCACCATGCCCACCGCGTTCGGCGAAAAATGCGTGATGCGCATCTTCGACCCGGATTCGGCGTTCAAGAGCATCGAGCAGCTGGGTTTCAGCCCGGAGGAAGCGGCCGGCTGGAGCGCGCTGGTCGAGCGCCCGCACGGCATCGTGCTGGTCACCGGCCCCACCGGCTCGGGCAAGACCACCACGCTGTATTCCACGCTCAAGCGCCTGGCCACGCCGGATGTGAATGTGTGCAGCGTGGAAGACCCGATCGAAATGATCGCGCCGGAATTCAACCAGATGCAGGTCCAGCAGAACATCGACCTGGATTTCGCCAGCGGCGTGCGCACCCTGCTGCGCCAGGATCCGGACATCATCATGATCGGCGAAATCCGCGACCTGGAAACCGCGCAGATGGCGGTGCAGGCCTCGCTCACCGGGCATCTGGTGCTGTCCACGCTGCACACCAACGATGCCGCTTCGGCCATCACCCGCTTGCTCGACCTGGGCGTACCGCATTACCTGGTGGCCTCCACGCTCAACGGCGTGCTGGCGCAGCGGCTGGTACGTACGCTGTGCGTGCACTGCAAGCGCCCGCATACGCTCAGCGACGACGAGTGGGCGGCGATCCGCGAGCCGGGCGAAACGCTGCCGGAGGTGGTGAATGTGCACGCGCCGGTCGGCTGCCTGGAATGCCGCCGCACCGGCTACCTGGGCCGGGTGGGCCTGTACGAACTGCTGCCGGTCACCCCGCGCCTGCGCACCCTGATCCGCCCGGACACCGAGCTGGCCAGCTTCAGCCACGCCGCCCGCGGCGAAGGCCTGCGCACATTGCGCCGCACCGGCCTGGAGAAGGTCGCCGCCGGGCTGACCACCATCGAGGAAGTGCTCTCGGTGCTGCCGCCGCGGGAGTGACGAAACGCAGCCGACAACCATAGCGAGCGTCCGATGTGGGGAGCGCGGTGTTCTGTTCGCCGTCTTGGATGCAACGCAGGCCTGTCTGGTCCAGCGCACGGCATCCGGTCCGCTGGCCGGAACCTTTCGCGATGTCGTCCGAAGGCGCAATGGTGGCATCCATGCCGCCAACGGCCTGCCAATCGCAAAAACATGCACCAGAACGTTGGAGGGCGGCTTTCATGAGGCTGCTCATGGCGCAAAGACGGAGCGGCTTCGCGCTTGCGCTGCAGGCTGGCCGCGCGCGTTCGCATCGCCAGCGGACCGTGCCTGTCGTCTGCACCGACCCACCGACCACCGCGACGGGTCCTTCTCTCACCGTTGCGGGCCCCATGGCGGCCGCCATGGAGCCACATGGACGTACTTGCGGCGTGTCCGGCGACGCTGGACGGGCAAAAGCCCCTGCGGCAAAGACCCAGATGGTCGGCTCTAAAACAGACACGACTTGGCTACCTGGGTGGCTGCGCTGACTCAGTCATCACAGCTGCCGCACACCCACCCTACGCCCCATGCGCGCGAACGCAGCATCCGGCACACGCCGGGCGCCGGACACGCACTACGCGGCAGCTCCTTCCGCACGCCGGGAGTCGGTCACCCCAGCCGTGCCGCTTCCCGTCCATGCAGGCAGCGGCATCCTGAAGCAGCGAGGCGGCGAACTCGCCGACAATCCAGTAGCGCCGCTCGCTGCCGATATCCAGGGCATGCCACCGCCGTGGCGATCCCGTCGACCCCGCCTGGAGGGAATCAAGACATGTCATTCGGCAATGACGCGCAGGGCCCATCCGGGGGAGACGCTTGAAACAAGGCCGCCCCTGCCGCCTACAATCGGGCACATCTGTCGTGTCCGGATCTTCGCGCATGTCCGTTTTGCCGTTCCTGATCATCGAAACCGGGCAACCCGTGCCGGAGATGAAGCGTTACGGCCGTTTTCCGCACTGGATCCGCGTGGCCGCCGGGCTGGCCGAGCATGAAACGGTGGCCATCGACGTCGCCAGTGGCGATGCGCTGCCCGACCCGGCCGCCTTCGCCGGCATCATCGTCAGCGGCTCGGCCGCCTTCGTCACCGACCGCGCCGACTGGAGCGAACGCAGCGCCGACTGGCTGCGCACCGCCGCGCACCAGGGCATGCCGCTGCTGGGCATCTGCTACGGGCATCAGCTGCTGGCGCATGCGCTGGGTGGCGAGGTCGACTACAACCCGGCCGGGCGCGAATCGGGCACCATCGCGCTGGAACTGCACCCGCCGGCCGAGCAGGATCCGCTGTTCGCCGGGCTGCCGACGCAGTTTCCGGCCCACGCCACCCATCTGCAGACGGTGCTGCGCGCCCCGGACGGTGCCATCGTGCTGGCCCACTCGCGCCAGGACCGGTGCCACGCCTTCCGCTGGGGCCGGGCCACCTGGGGCGTCCAGTTCCACCCGGAATTCGCCACCCATCACATGCGCGGCTATGTGCGGGCGCGGGCGGAGTGCATCGCCCGCCATGGCCACTGCGCCCGCACCGTCGCCCGCGAGGTCACCGCCGCGCCGGTGGCCCGCAAGCTGCTGCGCCGGTTCGTGCACCATGCGCGCGGCCTGCAAACAGTGAACGCTCGTCCCGCCGCGCACACCTAAAAGCAGCGATAATCGCGTCACGCCGGATGGTCCGGCGCGCGTAGCGATCCGGAATGGGAATGAGCGAAATTCGTAAGGTGCCGGCATCTGCCGGCGCGCAGTGGCTGTTGACCGGTTTCTCGCTGTTGAAGCGGGCGCCGCTGGCGCTGGGCTCGCTGGGGGTGATCTGGAGCGTGGCCGCCTCGCTGCTGGTATCGCTGTCGGTGCTGGTGCCGCTGCTGGGCCCGGCGCTGCAGTTCCTGCTGGTGCTGGCCGGCCCGCTGTTCATGGGCGGCCTGCTGTGGGCGATCCGCGAGGTCGACGAAGGCCGCATCGCCAAACCGTCGCATCTGCTGCACGGCCTGCAGGACGGCCGCGCGCCGCACCTGCTGGTATCGCTGCTGCCGCAGTTGATCGCCGGCCTGCTGCTGGGCGTGCTGCTGCTGGCGATGATCGGCTCCAGCGGGCTGCAGCAGCTGTCGGAGGTGATGATCAAGATCAACCAGATCAGCCAGTCCGGCGCGCAGCCGGACCCGGTGCAGATCGAGCAGCTTGCCGCCAGCCTGCCGGCCGGGCGCATCCTGCTGTGGCTGCTGCTGACCATCGCCACCTTCGCGGCGATGACGCTGGCGCTGTTCGTGATGCCGCCGCAGGTGATGTTCGACCGCAGCACCGGCGGCCATGCGCTGCGCGAGAGCCTGCGCGCCAGCCTGCACAACCTGCCGGCGATGCTGGTGTTCTTCGTGCTGGCTTTCATCGCCATCTTCGCGATCTATTTCGCGGTGATGATCGTGGCGCTGATCGTCGGCCTGGTGGCCGGCCAGACCGTGGCGATGTGGCTGGCCCAGCTGCTGCTGATGGCGGTGCTGATGCCGGTGTTCGCCGGTTCGGTCTATGCCGCGTGGAAGCAGATGTTCACCCACGAAGGCGCCGCCGCCCAGCCGATCAAGCCCTCACGGCCGGATGTGTTTGCGGCTTGATCTTGGAGCCGTAGGAGCGCACCCGGGCGCGACGAAGCTTTCCCGGGAATGCCCGTCGCGCCCGGGTGCGCTCCTACGCAATTCGATCTGTCTGCGTGGTGTCAGTCCGTCCGATTAAGCTCCACGCGAACGGCCGTGATGCAGTCGGGTATGTCGCCGAACGGCAATGGATGGGCTGCAAATACGTTCTCGTAAATCGTCACCTCTGTGCCGGAGCGCGTTGCACGCAGGTGTCCCATGCCGCTGAAGGACGTGTTGAAATTCTCTCTCAAGGCTGCATTCCGGCCGTGGAAAAGGCCGCTTGCCGCACGGCCGGACGTATCGACCCTGACCGTCAGCTCGCCATACATGGCGCTCAGGAAGTCGTGTTGTTCGGTGCCGAATCGCTGGAACGGATCGACGGTATTGTGAGAGTGGCTACCAAAACGTAGCGAGCGGTCGTCAGGTGGGTGCGGACGGCGCGGAGGAACCGGAGTGTACGGGTGGTACATGAGGATTCCGAGCACCGGCCGCGCCCGCCTGGCGGCCGCGCAGTAGGTTTGTTAGCCGCTCTACATCAGTAACACCGTCGGCATACCTGCACCGGCCGCCGCACGTAGTTGTCCCCGTGCTTCAACAATCTTCTGGCGCACATGCCAACCGATCGTCCTGGACCACACGCCATCCGGATCGATTCCGCGATCACTCTCGATCTGTTTGATCTCCACCGCCACCAACGTGCTGCCAAACCACACGTGATAGTCGGGCGTACGGCTGGATGTCTCGGCAATCCGCTGACAGTCCAGCCGATGCTGCGCGCAGAATGTCTCGAATACCCGCTCTGATGTGGTTCTTTGCATCCCAGATCAGCTCGCAGACCGACCGCGACCTAGGCGCTCTTCGGCCCTACCGCACGCGAGGCAATGATGCCCAGCTCATACAGCAGGCACATCGGGATGGCCAGCATCAGCTGCGAGACCACGTCCGGCGGGGTGAGCACGGCGGCCAGCACGAAGATGCCGACGATGGCGTAGCCGCGGCCTTCGCTGAGCTGCTTGGGGCTGACCCAGCCCAGCAGCACCAGGATGACCAAGGCCACCGGCAGTTCGAAACTCGCGCCGAAGGCGAAGAAGATCGCCAGCACGAAATCCAGATAGGAATTGGCGTCCGGGGTGATGGCGATCACGTCCGGCTTGAACGTGGTCAGGAAGTGGAACACCGCCGGCAACACCAGGAAATAGGCGAACGCGCAGCCGATGTAGAACAGCGCCACCGCCGAGGCCAGCAGCGGGAACGCGAGCTTCTTTTCGCGCTGGTACAGCCCCGGCGCCACGAAGGCCCAGGCCTGGAACAGCAGCCATGGCACGCTGATGAACACCGCCACGAAGAAGGTCAGCTTCAACGGGGCGAAGAACGCGCCGGCCGGGTTCATCGCGACTATGGTCTGCCCCAGCGGCAACTGCGAGATCAGCGGTGCGGCCAGCCAGGAATAGATCGCCCGCGAGAACGGCAGCAGGATCAGCAGCACCACGCCCAGGCCGATCAGTGCGCGTACCAGGCGAGCCCGCAATTCCACCAGATGCTCGATCAGACTGCTTTCGGCCTGCGCGTCGTCGAACAGGCTCACGGCTGCTTCTCCTGGAGGGTGCTCGGTGCGGCCGGCGCCGGCGCGGTGCGCGGCTGGTTCGATGCTGCGCCTACCGGCGTCTGTGCACTGGCGGTCTGCGCGGCATGCGGTGCCGGCACCAGCGTGTCGTGCGGAGCCGGTACCAGGGTCTGGTGCGGCGCCGGGGCGATCGGCTGCGCCTGCGCAATGACGGGGGCGGCAGCCGCGTGATCGGAAGCATCTACTGCGTCGGTGGCCAACTCGCCACCCGCGCCTGCCGCCAGATCCGCATGCGCCAGCTCCAGCGGCGTGGCCGCCGGCGTTGCGCTGCTGCGGATGTCGATATCGCGACCGACATCGTCATGCAGCGCGCGGGCGCCCTGCTCGACCTGCTGCTGCGTGTTGCGCAGCTGGCTTTCGGCCTCGCGCAGCGAGGCCTGCACATCCTGCAGGCTGCGCTTGAGCTCTTCGGCCTCCAGCTCGCGCTCCAGCTCCTGCTTGACCGAATCCCATTGCGCGCGCGCGCGGCGCACCCACAGCCCGGCGAAGCGGGCGGCCTTGGGCAGGCGCTCCGGGCCGAGCACCACCAGGGCGACGATCGCGATCAGCGTCAGTTCGCCAACACCAATGTCAAACACCGACGCTGCTCCGGATCAGCGCGCGTCGCGGTCGCGTTCGGCCTGCGCCTCACGCGCCTGCTCGGCAGTGCGGGAGTCGTCGCCGAGCTTGCCGGCCGGCTTGTCGTCGTCGTGCATGCCTTTCTTGAATTCCTTGACCGCGCTGCCGAGATCCTTGGCACCGCTGGTGAGCCGTTTGGTACCGAACACCAGCAACACGATCACCAGCACGATCAGCCAGTGCCAAATGCTGAAACCGCCCATGATCTGCTCGCTTGCTGAAAAAGAAGGAAGACGCAGGATACCCCAGCGCACCGCGCAGGGGGATGACAGTCGGTCAGCGCGTTCCGTCCAGGGACTCGGTGCGGATCTCGCCCTCGGACACCGGCTGGAAGCCCTGCTGCGCCGGCGGCGTAGTCGCGGGCTGCATCGGTACGGTGCTGGCGGCGTTGGCCGGCGGCGGTGCGGGCTGCGCCGGGGCCGGCGTGGCAGCCGATGCGCGCGGCGGCGGCGGCGCGGTCTGTCCGCTGGCGTCGCCATCGCTGGTGCGATTGGCGCGTGCGGTGTAGGTGACCTCTTCCAGACGGTCGCGGAAGGCCACCACGTCGGCGGAGGGGCGCTCGTTGGTGCGGCCCTCGAAGATCATGCGCGGCGTAGCACCGCCGCCGTAGGCGTTGAGGTCGGCGGCATCGTCGATCTGCAGCACCGCGCCATCCAGCGCCACGCCGGCGAACAACCCGCGGGCGCGCGACCACGACCAGATCTCGGCCTTGAGCTGGCCGTCGGTGGCGGCGGCGGCATTGCGGCCCACCGGGCCTGCGGCCACGCCGGCATCGGCGCCCAGGGTGAACTTGCCGTTGACGATGTTGTCCAGGCTGCGGTCGTTGCGGAACACCAGCACCACGTCGGAGGACTGCACGCCGGCCTGGAAACCGATGCTGCCGCCGGTGAGCTTGACGAACACCGGCTGCGACCAGCTGCCGTCGGCGTTCTTCATCGACATCAGGCCATGACCGCGGCGACCACCGATCACCAGGCCGGCCTTGAGCGTATCGGGGATGACCACGATGGCGCGCGCCTCGTCGAGCAGCTTGTCCGGGATGGACTGCTCGGGAATCTTCATGATCTCGTTGAGCACCCGCACCGCGTTACGCGCACGCTGGTCCTCTTCCGGGCCGGCGACCGCATGGCCGGCGGCGAGGGTCAGCGACAACAACAGGGCCAGGCGCGACAAACGAGGCATGACAAGCTCCAAGGGGCGGTCCGTCAAAGATAGCAATGGCGCGACGTTAGTGGTGGCGCAATGAATCGGTGGTGAGCGCAAGCGGCGCCCAGGATGGCACCGATCGCAGCGATCGGCGCGCTGTTGTCGGCAGGCTTGCCCGGCTCTGCCAGAATGGACCGATGAACATGTCCCCCGATTCCGCCCTGCTGGTCGTCAACCTTGGCACGCCGCAAGCGCCCACCGCGCCGGCCGTGCGCCGTTACCTGGCCGAGTTCCTCAGCGACCGCCGCGTGGTCGCGATCCCGCCGCTGTTCTGGAAACCGCTGCTGTACGGGGTGATCCTGCCGGTCCGTGGCCCCAAGTCGGCGGAAAAGTACGCCAAGGTGTGGTTGCCGGACGGCTCGCCGCTGGCGGTGTATACCCGGCGCCTGGCCGAAGGCCTGCAGGACGTCATGCCCGACTGGCAGGTGGAGTGGGCCATGCGCTACGGCGAGCCGGCACTGCGCAAGACGCTCGACGCCCTGCGCGCACGCGGCATCAAGCGCATCGTGGTGCTGCCGCTGTATCCGCAGTATTCGACCACCACCACCGCCTCGATCCAGGACGTGGTGGACGCCTGGCGCCGCAGCGCGCCGGAGATCGCGGTGGAAGTAATCCAGGACTATTGCGAGGACGCCGGCTGGGTGACGGCGATCGCCGACTCCATCCGCGCGCACTGGCAGGTGCATGGGCGCAGCGAGAAGTTGATGTTCTCCTTCCACGGCCTGCCGCAACGCGTGGCCAATGCGGGCGACCCGTACCCGCAGCAGTGCGAGCGCAGCGCGCAGGCGATCGTGTCGGCGCTGGGCCTGGGCGCGGACGAGTGGCAGATGGGCTACCAGTCGCGCTTCGGCTCCGAGCGCTGGTTGCAGCCGTACGCAGAACCCACGCTATGGAAACTGGCCGAGGGCGGCGTGCGCAGCTTCGACCTGGTGTGCCCGGGCTTTGCCACCGATTGCCTGGAAACCCTGGAAGAAGTGGCGCTGGGCTTTGCCGAGACGCTGGCCGAGCGCGGCGCCACGCTCAGCTACATCCCCTGCCTCAACGCCACCCCGGCACATGCGCAGGCCTTGGCCGCACTGGTGCGTCGCGCGTGAGGCTGGAGCCGTTTGCGTGCGAACTGGCCATCGGCCGGGTGACCGGGTTGCGCAACACCGGGCGGGGACCGCGCCGGGTACTGGCCTTGCATGGCTGGCTCGACAATGCGGCCAGCTTCGTTCCGTTGAGTGCGCACCTGCAGGCGCCGGACCTGGATCTGGTGCTGCTGGACCTGCCCGGCCACGGCCACAGTGCGTGGCTGCCGGTGGGCGCCGAATACACCCTCAGCAGCGCCATCCACAATCTGCTGCAGGTGGCCGATGCGCTGGGCTGGGAGCGGTTCACCCTGCTCGGCCATTCGCTGGGCGGCGGAGTGGCCAGCCTGATGGCCGCCGCTGCGCCGGAACGCATCGAGGCGCTGGTGGTCATCGAGGCGCTGGGCGCCCTGGCCGAACCGGTGGAAAGCACCGCCGAACGGTTGCGCGATTCGGTGCGCTCGACCCGCAGCCTGTCGCAGCGGCCATTGCGGGTGTTTACCTCGATGGAAGCGCCGATCCGCGCCCGCATGATGGCCAATCAGCTCACCGAGCCGTCGGCACGGCTGCTGGTGGAGCGCGGCCTGCGCGTGGTCGAAGGCGGCTACAGCTGGTGTACCGATCCTCGCCTGACCCTGCCCACCGCCATCCGCATGACCGAAGCGCAGATCGACGCAGTGCTGTCGTCCATCGTGTGCCCGACCCAGGCGATCTTCGCCACGCCGGCGCAGGCGTATTTTTCCGATGCGCTGCGCGATCACCGGGTGGCGATGGTGCCGGACGCGCGCCTGGAGCTGTTGCCGGGCACCCACCATGTGCATATGGAAACACCGCAGCCGGTGGCGGCGTTGATCGATGCGTTTCTGGCGTCATTGCCAGCGCCACGTGCATGAAGCGAGGGCATGGCATGTGCGTGCGCTGGTACCGACACCGGTGATGCGGCGGTCGGCTGACGCAGTAGCTGCACCAGCCCGCGACGCGCCCGATGTCTGCAGGTACGCGCTGGGCGGCGAAAGAACGCTTGCATGGCAGCAACCCGGCAGGAAAATCGCGTGATGCGTCCGCCCGTGCAGTTGATCGCGGCGATCGAGGGCTTCGACCTGTGGAGTTCGCCCTGGGCCTTCCTTGACATGGTGCGTGCGGCACCACCGCTGGATGCGGACGATGGCCGGTTGCTGGACGCACTCTGGTCGGTGGCCTGCCACGCCGAGCATTGGACGACGGCGTGCACGCTCCAGGCAGGCGCTGCAGCCGCCGAGACGGCGCTGGCCCAGCGCTACGCCTGGCTGTCGCCGCTGGCCTGCAGGCAACTCGCCAGGGCGGCGTCCTACCAATGGCGCTAGGGCGTGGCGGACGCGGTGCGACGGCAATCTGCCATGCGACGTGAGGCCCTTGTGCCGGAGCGACGACGCGCCCGGCCTTGTGCAAACCTGACGCACTCGGCATTGCGCAATGGCGGAACTGCGCGTTGCGCAGCACACAGACCGGCTAGGCCGGTTGCAGCAACCGCCGCAGCTGCGCCTTGAGCTGGCGGCCGTGTTCGTGGAAGTAGCTGCGCTCGTCGCGCCATGTAGGAAAACGACGTTCCACCTCCGCCCAGAATGCCGGCGAATGGTTGGCCTGCAGCAGATGGCAGAGCTCGTGCACCAGCACGTACTCGAACGCCGAGGAGCGGCCGAGCACCAGCGCCAGATCCAGCGCCATCGAGCCGTCCGGTGCCAGCGAACCCCACTGCGAGGACATCACCTTCAACCGCAGGCGTGCCGGTGGACGCGGCAGCCCGGGCAGATAAGTGGGCAGCCAGCGGCCGACATCGGCGCGCGCCTGCGCTTCGTAGAATTCCTTCAGCGTGCGGCGCAGGCCAGCTTCGCCCAGCCGCGCCGGCACGTGGAAGTGCGCGCCGTCCTCGTCGAGGTCGATGCGCGCGTAGCGCCCTTCGTGCCAGGACAACGGCAGCAGCGCGCCGCGCAGGGGCAGCAGCCCGGCCACGCCGCGTTGCAGCGCGGGAAACGCATCGACCTGCCGGTAACGCGACAGCTGGGTGCCCAGCCAATCCAGATGCGCGTGCACGAAGCGCTCGCCGGCCACCAGGCTCGCACGCAGCGGCAGGGTGAGCCGCGCGCCGCGCTCGTCCACGCTGAGCTTGATCCGCCGCGCACGTGGGTCGCGCACGCGCAACACGTCGATCTCGCTGCCGTCCAGCTGCACACGCAGGCAATCGCGTTCGATGACGTGCGGGGCGGGCGCGATCAGGCGGCGGACGGGCTTGAACATGCGCACAGGATAGCGCCGCGATGTGTCAGGTGGTGAGACCTGGCGATTGATTCGTTTGATGCTGGCGCTGCTTGGAGCGGCTAACCAAAAGATGATGCTCACACCGAGGTGGGCACACCTGCGACGTCGCTTCGGGGCCTTGCCCGCTCACCATCCCGGAGCATGCCGCAAGCACGCCCTTGTCGGCCCTGGCACGGCATCCATGCCGATCCAGGTCCCATGACGGTGAGCGAGCAAGGACCCGTCGAGATAGTCGGTATGCAGATTCGCCCGCAGCGCATGAGCTGCGCTGATCGGATCACGGTGCATCGACCGGCGTCTCACCACCCGATGCAGGCCGAGCAGCCGACAGGCTTTCAACACGCAACCTGCAACCTCTCATTGCCTGGCACAGAGCAAAGCAAACAACACGCTCTCAAGAAGGCAGCCGGGCAACTCTCTGGCGCGGTGTCATCAGCGGTTGCGGGATCCTTGGCGGCATGGATGCCGCCAAGGATGGATTCACGACGTGTCCCGGCGCTGGTGAGGGCAGCGCGCCCTCACCTCGTCCAACGCTGTGACTTGAATCCCGGATCGCGCCTCAACCACGCTACGGCTGCAGGCCCGGTTACTCGGCCTTGCTCAGCTTCAACGCGGTTTCCAGCAGCAGGAACAGCCGGCGGATTTCGGCGCTCATCAGCGCAAAGCGCGCATCCAGTTCGGCGCGTGCGCCGTCGTCCTCGCTGTGTTCGAGCTGGTCCAGCGCGCCGTCGAGGAACTTGAGCTTGCGGATCACCAGGTCGTCGCCGAGCACGAACGACAGGTTGTCGTCCATCACCAGGGCCAGCTTGGTGACCTGCTTGCCGGCTTCCAGGTGCTTGTCGATCTCGTCGCCGCGCAGTTCCTGGTGCTGGCACTTGACCACCGCGCCGCCTTCGATGGGGTCCTTCATCTCGCATTCTTCGCCCAGGCTCAGGCCTTCGGGCAAGGGCTCGCCGGCGATCCAGCCGGTGAGGATGGCGCGCGGGGCGACTTCGGCATTGAGCGGCAGCGCCGGGAAGCTACCAAGCGCGCCGCGGATCTCGCTCATCACGTTCTCGCCGCTCTTGCGGCTGGACGTGTTGACCGCGATGTAGCCGTGCTGCAGGTCCAGGATGGCGTCGGTGCGCGAGCTCTTGACGAAGGCGCGCGGCAGCAGCTCATGGATCAGGTCGTCCTTCAAGCGCTTGCGCGCCTTGCCGCCGGGGCGGCGACCTTCCTTTTCCTCGATTTCGGCGACCTTGCGCTCGAGCAGATCGTTGACCACCGCGCCGGGCAGAATCTTGTCCTCGCCGCCGACGGTGAGCCACAGGAAATCTTCCAGACGGTGCGAGAGCACTTCCTGCTCGTCGCGGCCGAACGGCGAAATGAAGCCGCGCGAACTCATTTCCAGCGGGCCGACCGGCTTGAGCTGCACTTGCGGCAGCAGCGTTTCGATCTGCGTGAAATCCAGCGTGGTGGGAAAGCGGAACAGGGTGAGATTGCGAAAGAACATGCGTAAGACCGAAGAAAAAACGTGGAGGTGGAAGACCGACGGCGACCGGGCGGGCGCGTCAGTCGCTAGCGTGTGTGCTGTCGGCGGTGGCGTGCCAGGCGCTGGAATCAGCTGTGGGGGCGTCGGCGCCGCGGCCGAGCGCGAGGAAATCGAACAGGGTGCGGTCGGCCAGTTGCTCGGGCCGTACGTCGCCCAGCGCGCGCGCAATCTGTTCCACCCGCCCCGGATGGTCGCGGTCCCATTGCTGCAGCATGCGGCCCACCTGCTGGCGTTGCAGGTTTTCCTGGCTGCCGCACAGGTTGCACGGAATGATCGGGAACTGGCGCAGCTGTGCGTAGGCGGCGATATCGGCTTCGCGCACGTAGGCCAGCGGACGGATCACCACGTGCGCACCGTCGTCGCTGCGCAGCTTGGGCGCCATCGCGGCCAGGCGCGCGTGGTGGAACAGGTTCATGAAGAACGTGGCGACGATGTCGTCGCGGTGGTGGCCGAGCGCGATCTTGGTCACCCCATGCGCCTGCGCGTAGGCGTACAGGGCACCGCGCCGCAGACGCGAGCACAGCGAACACATGGTCTTGCCGGCGGGAATCACCCGGCTGACCACCGAATAGGTGTCCTGCTCGATGATGTCGAACGGTACGCCCTGCTCGCGCAGATAGCCGGGCAGCACCTCGGCGGGGAACTCCGGCTGCTTCTGGTCCAGGTTCACAGCCACCAGCGTGAACGGCACCGGCGCCTTGCGCTGCAATTGCAGCAGCATGTCCAGCAAGGTGTAGCTGTCCTTGCCGCCTGACAGGCACACCATCACCTTGTCGCCGGCGGCGATCATGCCGAAGTCGGCGATCGCCTGGCCCACCTGGCGCTGCAATCGTTTGCCCTGGCGCAGCTGATCGGACGGCAACCGCGGGCGCGCAGTGCGCGGCGCGGGGTCGGCCAGGGGTTGCGGCAGCGGCAGGACAGCGGTCATGAGCCGCCCATTGTAGCTGCCGGGGGGAGTGGGATTGGGATTTGGTCGTGAGGCCGGAGGTGGCGGCCCCCCATCCGCCCTTCGGGCACCTTCCCCCGTGAACGGGGGAAGGGAGAGAGCCCTCCGTCCACGGCTGAGTGCCTCGCACCTGGCCATTTCCCGGCAGTCTCCCCTCCTGATGGTCACTCACCTGATGGTTTCCCTCTCCCGCACGCGGGAGAGGGTGCCCGAAGGGCGGGTGAGGGCCGTACGGGCCAACCCACCAACCGCCAGCCATCACCACACCTTGCCGCTAAGCAAGAGCTCGCATCTCGCAGCGCAGCAAGCCTTTCGGCGGCGGGCTGGGTAAAGTCCGTAGGACCGTTTCAGCTGGGATCGGCATGACACCTTCGGCTTCGCTGCATGGCGCGGCTTTTTTCAGTCGGTTTTTTGGTAGCGCTAACATTCCGTGCATTGCGTAGCAACAGATCCGCTGCAGCGACGCGGCACCACCGAGCGTTGTGCGTGCCAGCGCCGCAGTGTGTCGATGCCATCCCTCTCCCCCATGGTCCCCTTTCTGCAGGAGTTCACCCCATGAGCAACACCGTCTACATCGGCGCCAAGGAATACTTTCCCGGCATCGGCAAGATCGGCTTCGAAGGCCGCGATTCGGACAACCCGCTGGCGTTCAAGGTCTACGACGCCAACAAGACCATCGGCGACAAGACCATGGCCGAGCACCTGCGCTTTGCGGTGGCCTACTGGCACAGCTTCTGCGGCAATGGCGCCGACCCGTTCGGCCCGGGCACGCGTGCGTATCCGTGGGATGTGGGCAACACCGCGCTGGCACGTGCCGAAGCCAAGTCCGATGCCGCGTTCGAGTTCTTCACCAAGCTCGGCGTGCCGTACTACTGCTTCCACGACGTGGACCTGGCGCCGGATGCCGATGACATCGGCGAGTACGAAAAGAACCTGACCCACATGGTGGGCATCGCCAAGCAGCGCCAGGCCGACACCGGCATCAAACTGCTGTGGGGCACCGCCAATCTGTTCTCGCATGCGCGCTACATGAATGGTGCATCGACCAACCCGGACTTCAACGTGGTCGCGCGTGCGGCGGTGCAGGTCAAGGCCGCCATCGATGCTACTGTTGAACTCGGCGGCGAAAACTACGTGTTCTGGGGCGGCCGCGAAGGCTATGCCTGCCTGCACAACACCCAGATGAAGCGCGAGCAGGACAACATGGCGCGCTTTTTGACCCTGGCACGTGACTACGGCCGCGCGATCGGCTTCAAGGGCAATTTCCTGATCGAGCCCAAGCCAATGGAGCCGATGAAGCACCAGTACGACTTCGACAGCGCCACGGTGATCGGCTTCCTGCGCCAGCACGGCCTGGACCAGGACTTCAAGCTCAATATCGAAGCCAACCACGCCACGCTCTCGGGCCACAGCTTCGAGCACGACCTGCAGGTCGCCTCCGATGCCGGCCTGCTGGGCAGCATCGATGCCAACCGCGGCAACCCGCAGAACGGCTGGGACACCGACCAGTTCCCGACCGACCTGTACGACACCGTCGGCGCGATGCTGGTGGTGCTGCGCCAGGGCGGGCTGGCCCCGGGCGGCCTGAATTTCGACGCCAAGGTGCGCCGCGAATCGTCCGACCCGCAGGACCTGTTCCTGGCCCATATCGGCGGCATGGACGCGTTCGCACGCGGGCTGGAAGTAGCCAACGCGCTGCTGACCTCCTCGCCGCTGGAAACCTGGCGCAAGGAGCGCTACGCCAGCTTCGACAGCGGTGCCGGTGCGGATTTTGCGGCGGGCAAGAGCACGCTGGCGGACCTGGCCAGCTACGCCGCCGGCCATGCGCCCACGCAGATCAGCGGCCGCCAGGAAGCCTACGAAAACCTGATCAATCAGTATCTGACGCGTTGATCCACATGCACGCGCTGGTGGCAGTGCGTGTGCGTTGGCTGCATGCGTTGCGGGCGCGGCGCATGCAGGAGCAGGCGAGACAGGAAAAGCCAAGGGCGCGAATGCGTACCTGCCAGCAGACGATAGGTGCTTGGGTGGGTCCACAGTCCGACCAGGTCGGCGACCGACACCGGCTGCGGTAGCCCACCGGCTGCGCAGCCTTCCCGCAGCGCTCTCTATTCGGCCGGATCGCCGGATGTCGGCGCGGCCACCGAATCCCGCTTGACCAGCAGGTGCGCGACCACATGATCGACCATCTTCGGCGTCCGCTCCTTGGCGCGTATCGTCTTCAGCAGGATGTCCAGTGCGGCATCGGCCATGGCGGCGATGGGTTGCTGCACTGTGGTGAGTTCGGGCCAGACGGCGGTGGCGGCGGAGGTATCGTCGAACCCCACCACCGACAGGTCACGCGGCACATCCATGCCGCGCCGATGCGCCACCGAAATGGCGGCGGCGGCCATATCGTCGTTGCTGGCGAAGATCGCGCTGGGGCGGCGCTTGCGTGCCAGCAACTTTTCCGCGGCCAGCAACCCCGAGCGGTAGGTGTAGTCGCCCGGTTGCACCAGATGCCGGTCCAGCCGCAGACCGGCGTCGGACAAGGCGGCCTGGAATCCTTCGAAGCGCCGCGTGCTGGCCGACAGGTTGGGGTGGCCGGCGATATAGCCGATACGCGTATGCCCCTGCGCGATCAGATGCTCGGTGATTTCCTTGGCGGCAGCGAACTCGTCGATGCGCACGCACGCCACATCGGGGCTGAAATGATTGGAGGCGATCGCCACCACCGGCACCTTGGCGCGCACCAGTTCCAGCACCGCAGCGCGCGACTCGCACAACGGCGGCGGCAGGATGACGCCGGCCACGCCCTTGGCGAGCTTGCGTGCGGCACGGCGCTCGGCATCGGCATCCAGATCGTCCCAGCAGTCGATCACCAGCTGGATCGAAGTGCGCGACGCAACACGCAACACGCCGAGCAACAACTCGCGCAGGTAGGCGCCGCTGGGGTCGCTGTAGATCAGCGCGATGCGCGTACTTTGCGCAGCGGCCAGCGCGCTGGCGGCCAGGTTGGGCGTGTAACCGAGTTTGTCGACGGCACGCATGACGCGCTCGCGGGTGGCCTCGCGCACACTGCCGTTGTTATTGACCACGCGCGAGACCGTCATCGGCGACACTTTCGCCAGCGCCGCCACCTCGTCGATGGTGGTCGCGCGGCTGGTGCGGCGGACCGATTTCCTGACCTTCTCCAAGCGTGGCCTCTTCAAGTGAGTGCGGAAGCTGCACGATGCATACCGACTGCGGCAATGACGTCCGCACCCACGGCATACACGACGATGCGCGCCATGGTACCGGGAAGCAGACAGAGCGGCGAGACGCGCAATCATGCGTCACACGCAGTGGAGCGGATGGCATGAGCAGGCAGGCAAGCGGAGGTGATCGCGTCCCGATGGCTGCACGGTTATTGCTGGGGTTGATGCTGCTCTGCGGCGTGTTCCTGCCCGCTGCGCAGGTGCATGCCGAGGATGGCTACGAGCTGTGGTTGCGCTACCAGCCGGTGCACAACGCCACGGCATTGCGCGAACACACCCAGGCACTGGTGGTCGCTGGCGACTCACCCACGCTGCAGGCCGCGCGCCAGGAGCTGGAACGTGGCCTGCAGGGCCTGCTGGGCGCCGCGCCGCAACCCACCGATGCGGTGACGCGCGACGGTACGCTGCTGCTGGGTCCGTCCAATGCGCCACAGGTGGCAGCCCTGAAACTGCGTACCGCCGATCTTGGGCGCGAGGGCTACCTGATCCAGTCGCTCAACGTGGACGGCCACCGCAGCATCGCGATCGTGGGCGGCAGCGATATCGGCGCGCTGTACGGCGCATTTCATCTCCTGCGTCTGCTGCAGACCGGCCAGACGCTTAGCGCACTGAACGTGCGTGAGGCACCGCGGCTGCAGCTGCGCATGCTCAATCACTGGGACAATCTCGATGGCGTGGTGGAGCGCGGCTACGCCGGCGCCTCGCTGTGGAACTGGCAGACCTTGCCGGGCTATCTGGATCCGCGCTACACCGATTACGCACGCGCCAATGCCTCGCTGGGCATCAATGGAACCGTGCTCAACAATGTCAACGCCAAGGCCTGGAGCCTGACGCCGCAGTATCTGGACAAGGCCGCCGCGCTGGCCAAGGTATTTCGGCCGTATGGCATCCGCGTGTTTCTCAGCGCCCGCTTCAGTGCACCGATCGAGATCGGCGGGCTGCCCACCGCCGACCCACTGGACCCGCAGGTGCAGCGCTGGTGGCGTGAGACCGCCGATGCGATCTATGCGCGCATTCCGGATTTCGGCGGGTTTCTGGTCAAGGCCAATTCCGAAGGGCAGCCCGGCCCGCAGGATTACCGGCGCACGCATGCCGATGGTGCGAACCTGCTGGCTGCTGCGCTGGCGCCGCATGGTGGCGTGGTGATGTGGCGCGCATTCGTGTATTCGCACGAGCAACCCGACGACCGCGCCAAGCAGGCGTATAGCGAATTCATGCCACTCGATGGGGCGTTTGCCGACAACGTGATCGTGCAGGTGAAGAACGGCGCCATCGATTTCCAGCCACGCGAGCCGTTTCATCCGTTGTTCGGCGCGATGCGCAAGACGCCGCTGATGCCGGAGTTCCAGATCACCAAGGAGTATCTGGGCTTTTCCACGCATCTGGCGTATCTGGGCAGCTTGTTCGCCGAGACCTTGCAAGCCGATACCTATGCCCGCGGCAAGGGCTCGACCGTCGCCAAGACGATAGATGGCAGCGTGTTCAACGATGCCAAACGCGCGCGGCTGACCGGCATCGCCGGCGTGGCCAACATCGGCGCCGACCGTAACTGGAGCGGCTCGATCTTCGACCAGGCCAACTGGTATGCGTATGGACGGCTGGCCTGGGACCCGCAGCTGTCGCCGCAGGCGATCGCGCAGGACTGGGTGCGCATGACGTTGTCCAACGACCCGGCCGTGGTCACGCCGGTGGTAGGCATGATGCTGCGCTCGCGCGAGGCGGTGGTGGACTACATGACCCCGCTAGGCCTGCATCACCTGATGGGGCGCGGCCACCATTACGGCCCGGCGCCCTGGGATGCCGGCAGCGAACGGCCGGACTGGGACCCGGTGTATTACCACCGCGCCGACCGCAACGGCATTGGCTTCGACCGCAGCGCCAGCGGCAGCAACGCAGCCGCGCAATACGCCGCACCGGTGGCGCGGGTGTTCGGCGATGTGCAACGCGTACCCGAACGGTATCTGCTCTGGTTCCATCACGTCTCCTGGGACCGGCGCATGGCGTCCGGGCGTCCGTTGTGGGACGAGCTGGTGTGGCATTACGACCATGGCGTGGACGAGGTGCGCGCGATGCGGGCGACCTGGCAAGGCCTGGCCGGCCGCATCGATGCGCCGCGCTACCGGCAGGTCGCCGATTTTCTGGCGATCCAGCAGGACGAGGCGCAGTGGTGGCGCGATGCCAGCATCGCCTATTTCCAGAGCGTGTCCGGGCGCGCCCTGCCGCCAGGCGTGGCCGCGCCGGCGCATCCGCTGGCGTACTACCAGGGCCTGAAATTTCCGTACGCGCCGGGGAACCCGAAATGAAACTGCGTGGTGTGCCTCTGCTGTTTGCTACCGCTGCCGCGCTGGCAACCGATGCGGCCTGCGCCGCCGATGCGCCGCTGCTGCATCCGCTGTTCCAGGAGCATATGGTGCTGCAACGCGATGCGCCGATCCGTGTGTGGGGCGATGCGGCGCCGGGTACGCGCGTGCGCGTGCAGCTGGATGCGCAGCAGCGACAGGTGCGCGCGGACCGCCAGGGCCACTGGCAGGCGCAGCTGCCTGGCCATGCGGCCGGTGGGCCGTACACGCTGACCGCCAGCACCGAGCATGGCACCACGCAACAGGTCGACGATGTGCTGATCGGCGATGTGTGGCTGTGTTCGGGCCAGTCGAACATGGAACTGCAGGTACACCGCACGCTGGATGCGCGCAGCGAGATCGCCGATGCCGAGCAACCGGCCATCCGCATGTTCAAGGTGCCGGCGCAGTCCAGCCCCACGCCGCAGCGCGGCTTTGGCGGCGCGGCACAATGGCAGCCGACCACGCCGGAAACGGTGAAGGACTTTTCGGCGGCGTGTTACTACTTCGCGCGCGAACTGCGCAAGACCGTCTCCGTGCCGATGGGCTTGATCAACGCCTCGTGGGGCGGCTCGCAGCTGCAAGCCTGGATCGGCGAGCCGGCACTGCGCGCGGCCGGCGACGATGGCCCGGCGCTGGATGTCCTGGCACGTTATGCCGGCAGCCCGACGGACGCGGCGCCGCGCTGGGCACGGCTGTGGGAAGCGTGGTGGCACGCGCATGGCGAAGGCGCGCCGTGGCAGCCGGATGCGCCAGGCGCGTGGCAACCCGCACCCGCCGCGCTGGGCGCGTGGGACGACTGGGGCGTGCCGCAGTTGGTGGGTTTCAACGGCATGGTCTGGTATCGCACCAGCGTGGAGCTGACGCCCGCGCAGGCGGCGCAGGAGGCAACGCTGGTGCTGGGGCCGGTGGATGAGCTGGACCAGACCTGGGTCAACGGTGTTGGCGTGGGCAGCAGCTACGGGGCCGATCAACCGCGCCGCTACGCGCTGCCGCGCGGCCATCTGCATGCCGGGCGCAACAGCATCGTGCTCAACGTGCTCAACACGTATCGCCGTGGTGGATTGCTGGGCGATGCGTCTTCGCGTGCGCTGCAGTTCGCCGATGGCAGCACGCTGCCGCTGGCCGCGCCGTGGCAGTACCGCATCGCGCTGCCGCAGCTGGGCTCGCCGCCGCGCGCGCCGTGGTCTTCGGCCGCAGGGCTGACCACCTTGTACAACGGCATGATCGCCCCGCTCGGCCATCTCGGCCTGCGCGGAGTGCTGTGGTACCAGGGCGAATCCAATGCCGGCGATGCGGCGCATTATCCGGCCTTGCTCGATGCCTGGCGGCGCGACTGGCGGCAGCGTTTCGGTGCGCAGCTGCCAATGCTGATCGTGCAGCTGGCCAACTACGGCGTGCCGCCCACGCAACCGGTGGAAAGCGGTTGGGCGCAGCTGCGCGAGGCGCAGCGCCGCTTCGTGGCCGAAGACGCGCATGCCGGCCTGGCAGTGGCCATCGACATCGGCGACCGCTACGACATCCACCCGGCCAACAAGCAGGAACTGGGCCGGCGGCTGGCACGCGCGGCGCGGCATGTGGTGTATGGCGAGGCGATCGCACCCTCGGGCCCGGTACCACGGTCCGTGCAACGCGAAGGCGATAGCGTACGCATCGTCTTCGACGAGGTGGACACCACGCTGCTGAGTTACGGCAACGATGCGCCGATCGGCTTCGAGGTGTGCGGAGCCGCAGTCGGCAGCTGCCGCTATGCCAGCGCGCGCGTGCAGGAGCGCGTGGTCAGCCTGCGCGTCCCCTCCGGCGTGGAGGCGACGCGGGTGCGCTACTGCTGGGCCGACAGCCCGGTGTGCACGCTGTACGACCGCAGCGGCCTGCCGGCTGGCCCGTTCGAATTTCCCATCACCACCCCACCTTCCCCCTGAGCGAGATCACGATGTCACAGACTTCCGACTCCCCTGCACCGCTGCAAGGTTCTGCCCGCGACCGCGAGATCGTCGAGGCGCGCGTCATCGTCACCTGCCCGGGGCGCAACTTCGTCACCTTGAAGATCCGCACCCGCTCAGGCATCACCGGGCTGGGCGATGCCACGCTCAACGGCCGCGAGCTGGCAGTGGCGGCGTATCTGCAGGAGCATCTGGTGCCGAACCTGATCGGCCGCGATGCCGGGCGCATCGAGGACATCTGGCAGTTCTTCTACCGCGGTGCGTACTGGCGGCGTGGCCCGGTGACGATGAGCGCGATCGCTGCGGTGGACGTGGCGTTGTGGGACATTCTGGGCAAGATGGCCGGCATGCCGTTGTATCAGCTGCTGGGCGGGCGCTCGCGCGAGGGCGCGCTGGTCTATGGCCACGCCAACGGCCGTGACATCGCCGAGACCAGCGATGAGGTGGGCCGCTTCCGCGAGATGGGCTTCATCGCCATCCGCGCGCAATGCGGCGTGCCCGGCATCAAGAAGACCTATGGCATCTCCAGCGGCGGCAAGCCGTACGAGCCGGCCGAAAGCGAATTGCCCACCGAAACCGTGTGGTCCACGCCGCGCTACCTGGGTGTGGTGCCGAAGCTGTTCGAACAACTGCGCAACGACCACGGCGATGAGATCGAGCTGCTGCACGATGCGCACCACCGCCTGACCCCGATCGAGGCCGCGCGCCTGGGCCGCGACCTGGAACCGTACCGGCTGTTCTGGCTGGAAGACGCCACGCCAGCGGAAAACCAGCGTGCGTTCGAGGTGATCCGCCAGCACACGGTCACGCCCCTGGCGGTAGGCGAAGTGTTCAATTCGATCTGGGATTGCAAGCACCTGATCGAACAGCAGCTGATCGACTACATCCGCACCACGATCGTGCACGCCGGCGGCATCACCCACGTGCGGCGGCTGGCCGATTTCGCGGCCTTGCATCAGGTGCGCACCGGCTTCCACGGCGCCACCGACCTGTCGCCGGTATGCATGGGCGCGGCGCTGCACTTCGATACCTGGGTGCCCAACTTCGGCATCCAGGAATACATGTTCCATTCCGACGAGGCCAATGCGGTGTTCCCGCACGACTACGTGTTCCGCGACGGGCGCCTGCACTGCGGCGAAGCCCCGGGGCATGGCGTGGACATCGACGAGGAGCTGGCAGCCAAGTATCCGTACGTGCCCAAGCAGTTGCCCATTGCACGCCTGGAAGACGGCGCGATGTGGGATTGGTGATGCGGCTGTTGCCGGCCGCACTGAGCATGCTGATGGCCGCGCTCGTGCCCGTCGTGGCGCAGGCGCAGGCCAGCGCCGGGGCCGATGTCGCCTTCGATTGGTTCGACTATCGCGGCGACGATGCGGTATTCGCCACGCCGTTGGCAGCCGGTCAATATCGCAACCCGATCCTGGCCGGCTTCTATCCAGACCCCAGCGTCACCCGCGTTGGCGAGCGCTACTACCTGGTCAATTCCACCTTTGCGTATTTCCCGGCGATTCCGGTGTTCGAAAGTCGCGATCTGGTGCACTGGACGCAGGTTGGCAACGTGGTCGAGCGGCGCGAGCAGCTGAACTACGACGGCCTGACCGTCTCGCGCGGCATGTTCGCTGCCAGCATTCGCCACCATGCAGGCGTGTTCTATGTGGTGGGCACCTCGGTCGACAGTGGCGGCAATTTCATTGCCAGCGCCAACGACGCGGCGGGCCCATGGTCGGCGCCGACCTGGCTGCCGACTATCGATGGCATCGACCCATCGTTGTTCTTCGATACCGATGGCAGCGCGTATCTGCTCAACAACGGCCCACCGCAAGGCACGCCGTTGTACGAAGGCCATCGCGCGATCTGGATGCAGCGCTTCGATCTGACCACCCGGCAACCGGTCGGCCCGCGCAAGGTATTGCTCAACGGCGGCGTGGATCTGGCCAGCAAGCCGATCTGGATCGAAGGCCCGCACCTGTATCGACGCGATGGCTGGTACTACCTGTCGTGCGCCGAAGGCGGCACCGGGCCGCAGCACTCGCAGGTGGTGTTGCGCAGCCGCAAGGTGTGGGGGCCGTATATGCCCTCGCCGCACAACCCCATTCTGACCCAGCGCGATCTGCCTGCCGAGCGTGCGCATCCGGTCAGCAATGCCGGCCACGCGGATTTTGTCGAAACACCGGACGGGCAATGGTGGGCCGTATTTCTGGCCAGCCGGCCGTACGCGGGCGAGCGCTACAACACCGGGCGCGAGACGTTTTTGCTGCCGGTGCAGTGGCGCGATGGCTGGCCGTCGATCCTGCCCGCCGGCGCACCGATTCCCTACATCGCCAACGCACCTGCGGGGGCAAGGGCGACTGCCGATCAGGCGCCGCTGTCGGGCAACTTCACCTGGCACGACGACTTCTCTGCCGCTACCTTGCAGCGCGAATGGCTCACCTTGCGCGTGCCCAAGCGCACGGTGGCCGATACGCAGGCACGCGCCGGCTGGCTGACCCTGCATGCAACCGAGCAAGGGCTGGAGGGCAGCGGCACGCCCGCGTTCGTTGCGCGCCGCCAGCAACACACGCGCTTCGACGCCAGTACCGCGCTGGCCGTGCCCACGCAGGCAGGCGTGCAGGCTGGGCTGGCCGCGTTCCAGAACGCCAACGCGTGGTATGCACTGGGTGTGCGCCGCAACGGCGCTGCACTGGAGGTAGTTGTCGACAAGCGCGATGGCACCACCACCACGCTGGCGCGCACCCGCATCCCGGCCACGACCACGCAGTTGCGCCTGCGGATCAGCGGCGATGGTGGCGCCTACAGCTTCGACTACGACGCCAGCGGTGCCGGCTGGCAATCGCTACACCGCAACGACGATGCCGGCTTTCTCAGCACCGCACAGGCCGGCGGCTTCGTCGGCAGCATGATCGGGCCCTTCGCCCGGTTGCAACCAGACCGCACCAAAGAGGACTGACCATGCATTCGCACCCTGCCCGTCTCACCGCCACCCCGCGCCGCACCCTAACGACCGGCCTGCTGCTGGCGATTGCCTTCTTGGCCGTCGGCAACACGCAGGCGGTTGCACCGCCGCCGCCGCCGTATCTGGATACCCAACTGTCGTTCGAGACACGCGCCGCCGATCTGGTGTCGCGCATGACGCTGGAGGAAAAGGCCGCGCAGATGCAGAATGCCGCACCGGCGATCCCGCGCCTGCGGGTGCCCGCCTACGACTGGTGGAACGAGGCCTTGCATGGCGTGGCACGCGCCGGCGGCGCCACGGTGTTTCCACAGGCGATCGGGCTGGCAGCCACCTTCGACACCCCACTGATGGCCGAAGTCGCCACCGCCATCGGCGACGAAGCGCGCGCCAAGCACAACGCGTTCCTGGCGCGCGGCGAGCGCAAGCGCTATCAAGGGCTCACGTTCTGGTCGCCCAACATCAACATCTTCCGCGACCCACGCTGGGGCCGTGGGCAGGAAACCTATGGCGAAGATCCGTTCCTGACCGCCCGCATGGGCGTGACCTTCGTGCAGGGCCTGCAGGCGCAGCAGGGCCCGTATCGCAAGCTCGATGCCACCGCCAAGCATTTCGCCGTGCACAGCGGCCCGGAAGCGGACCGCCACCACTTCGACGTGCATCCCAGCGAACGCGATCTGCACGAAACCTATCTGCCGGCGTTCCAGGCCTTGGTACAGGAAGGCCATGTGGCCGCGGTGATGGGCGCCTACAACCGTGTCAACGGCGAATCCGCCTCGGCCAGCACGCGGCTGGAAGGCATCCTGCGCCGCGACTGGGGTTTCGATGGCTATATCGTCAGCGACTGCGCGGCCATCCGCGACATCTGGCAGAACCACAAGATCGTGCCCACGCCCGAAGCCGCCGCCGCGCTGGGTGTCAAGCACGGCACCGACCTGGATTGCGGCAATACCTATGCCGCGCTTCCCAAAGCGGTGCGCGCCGGCCTGATCGACGAAGCCACCATCGACCGCTCGCTCACGCGGCTGATGACCACGCGCATGCGCTTAGGCATGTTCGACCCGCCGGCCAAGGTACCGTGGGCGCAGATTCCCGCCTCGGTGAATCAATCGCTGCAGCACGATGCGCTGGCCCGGCGCACCGCACGCGAATCGCTGGTGTTGCTGAAGAACGATGGCCTGCTGCCGCTCAAGCCCACGCTCAAGCGCATCGCCGTGGTCGGCCCCACTGCCGACGATCCAATGTCGCTGCTGGGCAATTACTACGGCACGCCCGCCGCGCCGGTCACCATCCTGCAAGGCATCCGCGATGCGGCGCCGCAGGCGGAGGTGGTGTACGCACGTGGCAGCGATCTGGTGGAAGGACGCGAAGATCCCAATGCCGCCGCGCCGATCGACGCGCGCTATCTGCGCCCGGCCGCCGGTGCCAGACAGAACGGATTGACCGGCGAGTACTTCAAGGGACGCAACCTGGCCGGGAAAGCCGTGCTGACCCGCATCGACCCGCGCATCGCCTTCCGCTGGGATCGCAACTCACCCACTGAGGACGCGGTGGGCCGCGGCGAACTGCAGCCCGGGCAGGCCTTGGAGAAAGACGACTTCAGCGTGCGTTGGCACGGGCAGCTGTTACCGCCGGTCACCGGCGACTACGATCTGCAGATCGCCGCCGACGACGGCGTGCGTCTGTACCTGGACGGCAAGTTGCTGATCGACCAGTGGGCCGATGCGCCGCGCATGCGTGGCGGCAATGCCAGCGTGCGCCTGGAAGCCGGCAAGGCCTACGACCTGCGCGTGGAGTATTACGAAGCCACCCGCGACGCCGGCGTGCGCCTGGCCTGGCGCATGCCCGGCGCCAAGCCACCGCTGCAGGAAGCGGTGGATGCCGCGCGCAACGCGGAGGTGGTGGTGTTCGTCGGCGGCCTCACCGGCGATGTCGAAGGCGAGGAGATGGACGTCAACTACCCCGGCTTTGCCGGTGGCGACCGCACCGACACCCGCCTGCCCAAACCGCAGCGCGAGCTGCTGCAGGCACTGCAGGCCACCGGCACGCCGGTGGTGGCGGTACTGACCACCGGCTCTGCACTGGCGGTGGACTGGGCGCAGCAGCATGTGCCGGCGATCCTGCTGGCGTGGTATCCAGGCCAGCGCGGCGGCAGCGCGGTGGGCGATGTGCTGTTCGGCCAGGCCAGCCCCGGGGGCCGCCTGCCGATCACCTTCTACACCGAGGCCGAGCGCCTGCCCGCCTTCGACGACTACGCCATGCGCGGGCGCACCTATCGCTACTTCACCGGCAAGCCGCTGTATCCGTTCGGCCACGGATTGTCGTATACGCAATTTACCTACTCGGACCTGCGCCTGGACCGCACCACCCTCAGCGCCGATGGCACGTTGCGCGCGACGCTGAAGGTGCGCAACACCGGCAAGCGCGCCGGCGACGAAGTGGTGCAGCTGTACCTGCATCCGCTCGACCCCAAGCGCGAGCGGGCCGGCAAGGAGCTGCGTGGGTTTCAACGCCTGACCCTGCAGCCGGGCGAACAGAGCGAGGTCGCCTTCACGCTGAAGGCCGCCGATGCGCTGCGCATCTACGACGAGCAGCGCAAGACCTACGCGGTAGACCCAGGCGCCTACGAGGTGCAGGTCGGCGCCTCCAGCGCCGATATCCGCAGCAAGCAACGCTTTACCGTCACCAACGACTAGCGCTGTCTGAGAACCCCTCACCCTGCGGACATGGCGAACAAACCCTCTGGCCACGATTGTCCTAAGAGCGGCTAACAAAACGTAGCGAGCGGTCGTCAGGTGGGTGCGGACGGCGCGGAGGAACCGCAGTGTACGAGTGGTACATGAGGATTCCGAGCACCGACCGCGCCCGCCTGGCGGCCGCGCAGTAGTTTTGCTAGCTGCTCTAAGCCCCTCTGCCCTCGGGGCGATAAGGCACTGCTTGCGCGCCATTGGCGCGCGTGCCTTGGAGCGCCCGCGCTGCTGGCGCAGGCCGGGGCGCGGAGCGGGTGTTGGGTGAGGGGACGGCGCAGGCGACTCCATCAACTCCCTAGTGCGCGGACACCACGATGCAAGCCCCCCGTCTTTCGCTCGATACCCTTGCCACCCTGACGCCAGCGGTGTCAACGCCCGCTTACGATCCAGCAACCACCACCATCGGCATCGTCCATCTAGGCGCAGGCGCCTTCCACCGCGCCCACCAGGCCGTCTATATCGATGACCTGCTCGCAGACGATCCCGGCTGGGCCATCTGCGCCGTCTCGCTGCACAGCCCGCAGGTGCGCGACGCGTTGCGCCCGCAAGATGGGCTCTACACCCTCGCCCTGCTCGACGAGCACCCGCAGCTGCGCATCATCGGCGCCATCCGCCAGGTGCTGTGCGCCGCCGACGAGCAAGCCGCCGTGCTCGCGCGCCTGGCCGATCCCGCCGTGCGGCTGGTCACCCTCACCGTCACCGAAAAAGGCTATTGCCTGGCCGGCGACACGCTCGACCTGCATCACCCCGACATCGTGCACGACATCGCCAACCCCGCCGCGCCGCGCAGTGCGGTCGGCTATCTGGTGGCCGGCCTGCACCAGCGCATGCAGGCCGGCCTTGCACCGTTCACCGTGCTCAGTTGCGACAACCTCACCGATAACGGCCACCTGCTGCGTCGTGCAGTGCTGCTGCTGGCGCGCCAGCACGATGCCGCGCTGGCGGTGTGGATCGAACAGCAGGTCAGTTTTCCGCGCTCGATGGTCGACAGCATCACCCCGGCCACCGACGAGGCACTGCGCACCCAGGTACAGGCGCAGACCGGCCTGCACGATGCCTGGCCGATCCAGCGCGAGCGCTACAGCCAGTGGGTGATCGAAGACGATTTCTGCAACGGCCGCCCTGACCTGGCGCGCGTCGGCGTGGTGCTCAGCGACGACATCGCCGGGCATGCGCGCGCCAAGCTGCGCCTGCTCAATGCGCCGCACTCCACGCTGGCGTATCTGGGCAGCTTGCTGCAGCTGGAAACCGTTGCCGACGCCATGGCGCATCGGCCGCTGGCGGCGTTCGCCGAGGCGCTGATGCGAGACCACATCGCACCCATGCTGCAACCGATGGAGGGCTTCGACGCGCAGCGCTACAGCGACGCGATTCTTGTGCGCTTCCGCAATCCCGCCATCCGCCATCTGCTTGCGCAGATCGCCTGGGACGGCTCGCAGAAGATTCCGGTGCGCCTGCTCGCCACCATCGACGACGCGCTTGCCGCGGGCCGGCCCATCGACCGCCTCTGCCTGCCGGTCGCCGCGTGGCTGCAGTTCGTGCGCCGGCAGGCGCGCAACGGCGTGGCTCTGGTCGACCCCTTGAGCGATGCGCTGGGCGCGCTGGGGCGTGCAGCCACCGGCGATGCAGACGCTGATATCGCCCGCTTTGTCACGGTGGAAGCCGTGTTCGGCACGCTGGCTGCGGACCCGCGCTTCATCGATGCGCTGACCAGCGGCTATGCCGCGCTGGGCGATGCCACGCCAGGCCGGGTGGACGCTGTCCTTGCTGCGCTGAGTGCCTGAGCGAGGTGATGGAGCCAGGATGGCCGTCGGCGTGTGCGCTGCTCGCTCGACCCAGGTTGCTGCATCGGGCTTGGGTCGCCCGACAGGCAAGGACACCCGGTGCAATCCTTACCTTGCGACTCCACGCATGACGTCGATGGCGGCGCCGACCTGCAATCGAACGCCGCGCGCTTGCAGCAAGGGTCAGTGGTCGCCGATGACCTGCCCGATCCGCAGCAAATTGCCGCTCTCGTCCACGATCGCAAATTCGCGCATGCCCCAGGGCTTGTCGCCCACCGCATCGATCCTTGGAATTCCCCGGGCCGGGAGCGCCGCTGCCTGCATCGCTGCATGGAGGGCATCGACATCGCTTACCCGCAGATAGCAGCCCGCATAGCAGCTCGCCGGATCCAGATCCGGGTGTGCGAAGAAGTGCAGCTCCAGATCGCCGCGCCGCAGGATGGCGTATCCCGCGTCATGCGGATGCGCCTCGCCTTCGAAGCCAAGCCGGTGATAGAACGCCAGCGTCTGCGTGATCGATCGGCTGGGCAGGATCGGGATGGTCTGGTCAGTGGTGTTGGCCTTGGCGTTCATCGTCAACTCGTCTGAAGTGAGGATCGGGTTCAAACCGGTAAGGCATGTGCTGGCCACACAAAGCGCTCAGATGCGCGTGCACCCCGTCACGATGGCTACCCCCAGCTGCCGGGTGTACCAGCTCACCTGCCGCAAGTATCCACCGATGCAGCAGGTGGCTGCATGCCAATGGCCGCAGCAGCGTGTGGCCCCATCGATCACGATGCCCGGACGCCCTGCCTGGCGCCGGACGTGCTGGAAATGCGCATCAGCACCAGCACCAGCAGCACCACGAAGCTCAGCTCCCACACATAGAACGCAGCACCCACGTGGTCGATCATGACCTGATGGCCGGCTTCGTTCCTGTCGAACCGGGTGGCGCGAAAGGTATCCAACCCGATCAGGCAAGCCGCCACCAACAGGGCCGCCGCCATCTTGTCCACCTTGAGCAAATAACACAGCCACGCCAGCAGGAACAACGGATTACTAATCCAGGCCACGCACTGGCCATCGATCACCTGCATCCAGCCGAACAGCAGAATGACGAATCCACCTACGCTGGTGTCGCCGCCATGCAAGGCAGGCAAACACAGCGCAATGCCGTACAGCAGGGCCGATAACACGAGCAGAAACGGTTTCATGGACGTCCTTGTCTGACGATGCGGCCAATGCATGCCGCCGTTTGTGGAGGTGTGGCTCGCATCTGCACAAGCCAGTCTGCGCTCACTATAGACAATGCACGCACGCTTTGGCCGAAACGCCGCCTAGGATGCCCGTGCGTGCCCCAAGTGAAAAACCGGCACGGCGGGACTTCGGTCCGGGACGTCGCCATGACATGCTGGAGCCACACCGCACCGCTTCGGAACCTTCCCCATGGCACCCCACAAGAAGCAGAACTTGCCGGAAAAGGTCTGCGTTCAGTGCGGGCGACCATTTCGCTGGCGCAAGAAGTGGGAAAAGGTGTGGGACCAGGTGAAGTACTGTTCGGATCGGTGCCGCGGCGAGAGCAAGCGACAACGTCCGGTACCGTAGTCTGCGGTCGGCCTGAACCCGGCTGCGCTCACACGCGATGGTGTCCGCACAAACCGGGCCATCCTGATACGCAAGGGCTGGTGGCTAATGCTTGCGTCCGTTCTTCGCAGCGCCCGATCCGCTCGTCTTGCTTCTCGCATTGCCCTTGCGTGCAACGGCCATGTTATCCACCAGATTGGGATAGGGGCGACCCGCTGCCTTGGCGCGCTGTCTGGCCTGTGTCTTCTGCGCTGGAGAAAGCGAACGTTTCCGCGAAGCCCGCTTCGGGGCTGGCGTGTTCCATGGCGCAGAGTCCTTGCCCGCGCCTTTCTTCGCGGTACTGCGCGTGGAAGCGCTCTTGCTGGCCGCAGCTTGGCGAGCGGCAGTCTTTTTTGTTGCGGCTTTCTTTGAAGGACGTTTTTTCGCCGTCGCTTTCCTGGCTGTGGTCTTGCTTGCTGCAGCCTTCTTGGCAGCCGGCTTCCCGGCGGCCGTCGTGCCGCCAGCCTTGCGCACGCCTGTCGATGATGTGCGCTTAGCCACGCTACCGGCCCGCGCTCGTTTGGCCGCGGCTTTTCTTGCTGAGGATTTCTTCGCGGCGGTGGTTCCTCCCGTTGTTGTTGTGGCCTTCTTGGCGGCGGTGTTTGCAGTACGTTTTACCGTCTTCCTTGGCGCGCGTGTCTTCGGACCCCCCGCGTCGGTAGCGGCCGTGCTGCTGGCTCTTGCGGCCTTGCCTGTTGCGCTCTTCGCGTTGGCGGCATCCTCCAGCCGCTGGTACAGCCGTGCAGCCCAGCGCTGGCCTGCATCGCCGCCCCAGAGCAGCCAGGCGATATAACCAGCCGATGGCGCGCTACGGTCGGCCCATCCCTTGCCGTTCTTGTCCACGCTGTGACGCGCGAAGTATGCATGCATGCGCCGGATGGTCTGGGTGGAAAGCGATTTCTGCGCTGACAGATCGCGTGCACGTGCAACGCCGATCGCGGTGCCGCCACGCCCATGCTGCTCGCGCAGCCGCAGTCCGCGTGCCGCGGCGCTGGCCACGTTCTTGGGCGGCGTCGTGGAAATCGCCTGCTTTGCTGGTGTGCGTGCCACAACCCTCTCCTGCTGCATCGAGTTGCCGTAGTGTTCGCATGCGAGGTGCTGCTGCATGTGAAGAGGCTGGCGGCCCGTCAGCGCATGCGCCGCGCCCATCAACGTCGTGCAAGACGCGGGCCTGTCCAATGCGCACACTGCGATGGCGTTCGTTCGGCAAGCCAGCTGCTCGCCCAGCACGCGTGGCACCAGCATCCGCCGTGCCAGCGCTGGCTGCAGATCAGCCTGCTTATGCGAGTGGATCATCGTGCAGGTGTCGTTACACTGGCCTGCCACGGTGACTGGAAGAGTGCTGCATGCGCCTGTTGAAGACCTCGTTCTGCGCGAGCCTGCTTGCTGCCGCGATCGGCACCCTCCCTATGCCGGGTCAGGCGGCCGACAAGGCAGCGCCGGCAGCTGCTCCGGCGCCATCGCAGCAGTCGCGCCAATGGCAGGCGCTGATCACCCGCAACAAGCCGCATGCGCGGCACGAAAACAGCATGGTAGCCATCGGCGATCGCCTGTATCTGGTCGGTGGACGCGACCGGCGCCCGCTGGAGATTTTCGACACCCGCACGCGTCGCTGGTCGCAAGGCAGTGCGCCACCGCTGATGGTGAGCCATGCACAGGCGGTGGTGTCGTCCGGCAAGCTGTATTTCGTGGGCGGCTTTACCGGCGACTATCCCGAAGAAACGTCGCTGACCAATCTGCTGATCTACGATCCCCAGACCGACCGCTGGCAGGTCGGACCAGAGATTCCCAAACAACGCCGCCGCGGTGCTGCCGGCGCCGTGGAGCACGACGGCGTGCTGTATCTGGTCGGCGGCAACACGCGCGGCCATATGAGCGGCTATGTGCCGTGGCTGGATGCCTTCGATACCCGCACACAGCAATGGACGCAGCTGGCCGATGCGCCGCACGCGCGCGACCATTTCCATGCGGTGGTGATCGACGGAAAACTGTATGCCGCCGGTGGGCGCAGGTCGGCGCACGAAAGCGGCAATACCCTGGCGCAAGCCGTCCCGGAGGTCGATGTCTATGACATCGGGCGCGGCACCTGGTCGGTGGCACCGGCCGCATTGCCGACCCAGCGGGCAGGCACTGCCGCCATCGCACGCAATGGCCGGCTGCTGGTCATGGGCGGGGAGAGCACGCAGCAGGTCAAGGCTCACGACGAAGTGGAGGCCTATGACCCCCACGCCGGTATCTGGACCACGCTGGCGGCACTGCCGCAAGGCCGCCATGGCACCCAGGTTGCCGCCATCGACGGCACGCTCTATCTGGCTGCCGGAAGCGCCAACCGTGGCGGCGGCCCGGAGCTGGACGATGTGCTGATGCTGGAGAACGAGCAAGGCACGGACTGATCGCCGCTGCCGGACTGACCTAACGCACGAACTGCACGCCCAGCGACTTGACCCGCACGCGGGTCAGCATCGCGTGCGAGGTCATGTAGAGGGTATGGCCGTCGTTGCCGAAGGCGCAGTTGGAGATGGCCTCGCCGGTTGCGATGCGCCCCAGCCGCTGGCCGGACGGGTCGAACACGATGACACCGCCGGGCCCGGTGGCGAACAGGTGGCCGTCCGACGAGACCGCCATGCCGTCGGGCAGGCCCGGGGCGTCATCGG
Source organism: Xanthomonas sp. NCPPB 3582 (assembly GCF_041475735.2). Classification (NCBI taxonomy): domain Bacteria; kingdom Pseudomonadati; phylum Pseudomonadota; class Gammaproteobacteria; order Lysobacterales; family Lysobacteraceae; genus Xanthomonas; species Xanthomonas sp. NCPPB 3582. Next base: position 143,482 of record NZ_CM192968.1, on the reverse strand, counting down.
CGACCAGATCCGAGGCATCGGCGAACACGCGCTTGCCGGTGACGGCACCCTGCGCATCGAGCGCGTAGGCCATCCAGATCGGTCGCTTCGGGTCGGAGTTGGCTACGTACAACGTGCGCTGATCCGGCGACAAGGCGATGCCGTTGGGGAAGCTCAGGCTGTTGTCCAGCAGATGCACGCTACCGTCGGTGTCCAGCCGATATACGCCGTTGTAGCGCAATTCCTTGACCGGAGACTCGTTGAGGCCCTTCAGCCCGTAAGGCGGGTCGGTGAAGAACACCACGCCGTCGCTGCGGCGGACCACATCGTTGGGGCTATTGAAGCGCTTGCCCTCGAAGCTGGTGGCCAGCGGCGTTTTCTTGCGGGTGGCCGGATCGAGCCTGGCCACGATGCGGGTGCCGGAATCGGCCAACAGCACCGTGCCACCGGGCTCGGCATACAGGCCGTTGGCACCCGCCTCGCGCAGCGTGGCCTGCTGCGGTCCGCTGTAGCCGGACGGCGACAGCAGCACCGACAGGCCGGCATCCTCCGACCAGCGATAGAGCTTGTTTTCCGGCACATCGGTAAACAGTAGATAGCCACCCTCGCGCACCCACGCCGGGCCTTCGGACCAGGTGAAGCCTTCGGTGAGCTTCTCGATGCGTGCGTCGGCTGCGACCACCTTGCCAAAGCGCGCATCGAAGCTTTGCAGATGCCCGATGGCGGTGAATCGCGGCGGCGGTGTGTCCTTCTTCGTGCAGGCAGCGATAATGGCCAGCAGCGGAACGGCCAACAACAGATAGGGCGACAAGCGCATCGGCAAGGTCCGGGTTCAAGTACATGCATCATGCCATCATGCGCGCCGTGCATGCTGGCGAACGCGGCTATTGCCCGGCGGCGGCGGGCACCGCCAGCACCGCATCCAGTGCCGGCTTGGGCCGGTGAGCGCGATCGAACAGCAGCGGATAGTTGGTGCGACCGGGCACCGGGTAGTCGTTCTTCCACGACATGCCGTCGGTGACGCCCCACACGCTGACACGCGCCAGCTTGTCGCGCTTGCGCCAGAACAGCGCGAACAGTTCCGCATAACGCTCGGTCAAATGCGCCTGCACCTGCGGCGGCAGTCCAGCGGGATACGGGTCGAGAAAACGCTTGAATTCCGGCAGCTGGAACTGCTTGTGCGCCAGGCCGGTTCCGATCACCTGGCCTTCCTTGGTGATCGGCAATACATCGATGTCCAGCTCGGTGATCATGACCTTGATGCCGAGTGCGGCGTACGCATCGATGGCCGCTTCGATGTCCTGCAGGCTGGGGTAGTTCAGCCCCCAATGTCCCTGCATGCCGACGCCGTCGATGCGGATACCGGCCTGCTGCAACATCCTGACCATGCGCACGATGCCATCGCGCTTGGCCGGGCGCCAGGCATTGAAGTCGTTGTAGTAGAGCTCGGCATCCGGCGCGTAGCGCTGCGCGAAGGCGAAGGCATTGCGCACCACGGTGTCGCCATCGCCCACGCGTTGTACCCAGTTGGTGGCGCGGTAGCTACCGTCTTCGTCGATGATTTCGTTGACCACATCCCAGGCCTGCACCTTGCCGACATAGCGCCCGGCCACCCCTTCGATATGCGCACGCATGCGCTCGACCTGCGCGGCGGAGGTGTTGGGTGCGCCCTGCGCATCGACGAAGAACCACTCCGGGGTCTGGTTGTGCCAGACCAGCGTGTGCCCGATCACAAACATGCGCTGGCGTTGCGCATCGGCGACGAATGCATCGGCGGCAGCGAAGTCGAACACGCCCGGCCGCGGCGCGACGACCTCGGCCTTCATCACGTTCTCCGGCGTGAGCGCATTGAAATGGCAGGCGACCAATGCCGCCGAGGCGGCATCCTTGCCGGAAACGATCTCGGCATTGACCGCCGTCCCCAGCAAGAAGCCCTCGGAGTAGGCAGACTTGAGCGTCACCGCTGCGGGTGCGCACGCCGGCGCTGCCATGGCTGCTGCAGCGATCACGCTCGAGCCGAGCAGCAAGCCGCAGCGCAACAGCCAGGATCGGTGATGCATGGACGTTCTCACTGTCAAAGGGAGTGCCTGGTGGGGGATGCGGCGTGTGCACACCGTTGGGGGAAGGACGGCAGCGGCCGTGCATCGCGCAGTCGCCGGGCACCGCCGGCACGACAGCCCGGATGCGCAACCACAGGCACGTGTTCCGCATCGCCTGTACGCATGGCGCCGTGCATGCGCTCGACGCACCTGCGGTGCGTGCATGCGTGTGTCCTTGGGCCAGCCCAGGCGAGTGAGGGGCCCGCACCGCCGCCGCGCAACACGTGGCTCATTCGGCCTGCACCTGTACACGGGTCGCTTGCAGCGTGTCCGATTCCACATGCAGGGTGATCGGCCCGCGCGCGCCGGTGCGCGCGCGCACGATGGCCAGGCACAGGCCGTTGAAGGCGTTGCGTTGCGCCGAGCCGAACGGCTCCAGGTTGGTGGGGTCGCCGTTGTCGGTGGCCACCAGCTCGCCGGGCCCTTCGATGCGAAAGCGCAGGCGGTCACCCGCGGTCGGTGCAGCGCGGCCCTCGCGATCGAGCAGGCGCACGGTGATGAAGCTCAGGTCCTTGCCATCGCCACGGATGCGGCTGCGGTCTGGCGTGGCCTGCATGCGTGCGGCACGGCCGGCGGTCTGCACGCGGTCGCTGGCCCACGGTGTGCCGTTCCGGTACGCCTGCACGCGCAGTTCGCCGGGCTGGTACACCACCGCGTCCCACCGCAAGCGGTACTGCAGCGGGCCCTTGCGCTTGCGTCCCTGCGAGACGCCATTGACGAATAGCTCGGCCTCGTCGCCGGAGGTGAACACGTGCACCGGGGTGACCTGCCCCTCGCGCCCGGGCCAGCTCCAGTGCGGCAGCAGATGCGCCATCGGCAGGTCCGGGCGCCACCGCGACTGGTACAGCCAGTAGCGGTCCTTGGGAAATCCCGCCAGGTCCAGGATGCCGGAATAGGCGCTGCGCGAGCTGTAGTACGGCGTCGGCTCGCCCAGGTAATCGAAACCGGTCCAGACGAATTCGCCGGCCACGTAGGGGTGCCGGTCCAGCGCCGCGAACACCTTGTCCGCACTGGAACCGAAGTCCACCGCATGCAACTCATACGCGCTGACCTGATGCGCCACCGCATCGCCGCCGCGCCCCTCGCGGACCGGTGCGCTGATGTCCGGGCTCACCGGAAACAGGTACACCCCGCGGCTGCTCAGGGCCGAGGCGGTCTCGCTGCTGAGGATCGCCTTGTGCGGAAACTTCGCATGGAATGCCGGGTATTGCGGCTGCTTGCGAATACGCTCGGTACCTTCGAATTCCGGCGCATCGCGGATGCCCTCGCCCTGGTAGTTGAGGCTGATGACATCCAGCGCGGCCGGCAACGGCATGTCCGGCGAAGCGTAGTTCATCGCCACCGTGGCCGGACGGCTGGGATCCTCGTCGTGCACGATGGCATGCAGGCGGCGCGCGATCGCCGCGCCCTGCTCGCCGGTGTATTGCTCACCGACCTCGTTGCCCACGCTCCACAGCATCACCGAGGGATGATTGCGATCGCGCCGCAACATCGCGCGCAGGTCCGGCTCGTGCCATTGCGGGAACACCAGATGGAAGTCCAGCGGGGTCTTCTTCATCTCCCAGCTGTCGAAGATCTCGTCCACCACCAGCAGGCCCATGCGATCGGTGAGTTCCAGCAGCTCCGGCGCCGGCGGGTTGTGGCTCATGCGGATCGCATTGGCGCCCATCTGCTGCAGCAACTGCAGCTGGCGTTCGGCCGCACGCACATTGAACGCCGCGCCCAGCGCGCCGAGATCATGGTGGTTGTTCACGCCGCGGATGGACACATGCTCACCATTGACCAGCAGGCCCTTGTCGGCATCGAACACGATGCTGCGGATCCCGAACCGGGTGTCGTAGCGGTCCACCAGCTGCCCGTTCTGGTGGACCTCGGTCACCGCCACATAGCGGTGCGGCTGCTGGGTCGGCGGTGGTCCCCACAGCCGCGGATTGGCGATCTGCACAGTGCCTTGCACACGGGCACTGCCGCCGGCAGGCACGGCAATCTGCGTTGCGGCGATCTGCGCGACCGCTTCGCCACTGGGCGTACCACTGGCCGTGTCGAGCACATAGATGGTAGTGCTGACCTGCGCCTGCGCTGCAGTGTGCGCAGCGTTGTCCAGCGTCACGGCCAACTGTACCTGCGCCGATGCCGCCGATACCTGCGGGGTAGTCAGCTGCGTGCCCCAGTGCGCGACATGCAGCGGTGCGGTCTTGGTCAGCCACACATGGCGATACAGCCCGCCGCCGGGATACCAGCGCGCCGAATCGGGCGGGTTGTCCAGGCGGATCGCCAGCTGGTTGCGCCCGCCGACAATCGCATGCGGGGTCAGGTCCACGCGCCAGGAGCTATAGCCGTACGGCCAGCCGCCGACCAGCTTGCCGTTGAGCCAGACGGTGGCATACGACATCGCGCCATCGAGATCGAGAAACAGCGAGCGACCGCGGTCGCTGGCCGGAATTTCCAGGGTCTTGCGGTACCAGCCCACGCCCCAGCTCTGCAGCCGCCCCATGCCGCCATACGGCCCCTCGGCGAGAAACGGCCCGGCTATGGCCCAGTCGTGCGGCAGGTCCACCGCCTGCCAGCGGCTGTCGTCGAAACCTGCCTGCACATAGTCCACGCCGCTGCCTGGGTGGCCGGACGGGCGCCGATGGTGTTGTGCGGGATCGGCGATCAATGCATTGCCGGTTGGCAGGATCCACGGCTTGAGCACCGCGCTCGACGATGCCTGCGGTTGCTGCGCCTGGTCCGGGCGCGCATCGGCCACCTTGCCATCCTCGCTGCGAACGACCTGCGGGCGCACGTCGTAATCGAGCACCACGGTATTTCCCGGCGGATCGCCGCGCTGGAAGCGCCAGCCCGCGTCCAGCGACAGCCGTTCGCGCGGTGCGCTGCCCGGCTGTTGTGCCACTGCATCGGCCATACCGGCTGCATTGAAGCTGCAGACAAGCGCGGCCAGGCCAGCACGCAGCATGCGCGGGAGATGCGGCTGCCGCGTGTCCAGCCGCAGGGCACGGGCGCGCCTGCCGAGGCGGCACAGCAAAACCGCTATCGGTGTGGCGCGCAGTGATGACACATGCGCGCCGCAGGTGTTCGCACGCCCTTGGGCCGCGTCTGTGTGAGGCGATGCAGCTGCAAGGGTCATTGGCACACTCCTCGATGCATTCCACATGCAATGCGCCAGGCGTCGCCTGCGCATGTGATGGGCCTGCCCACCCTCACAGCTTGTAGGCCTGCTTGGGCAGGCGGTAGGCCAGATCCACCGCGATCTCCGCAGCCTCGTCCTCGTCCAGCCGATGCTCGGCCACCAGCGTGGCCAGGAATGCGCTATCCACGCGCCGCGCCACGTCGTGGCGGGCGGGAATCGACAGGAATGCACGCGTATCGTCGTTGAAGCCCACCGTGTTGTAGAAGCCGGCACTGGCCAGGGTCTGCTCGCGAAAGCGCCACATGCCTTCGGGCGCATCGTGGAACCACCAGGCCGGGCCCAGCAGCAATGCCGGGTAATGTCCGGCCAGCGGCGCCAGTTCGCGGCTGTAGCTGGTTTCGTCCAGGGTGAACACGATCAGGCGCAGCCGTGGGTCGTTGCCATACCGACCCAGCAAGGGCTTGAGCGCATGCACATAGTCGGTGCGCATCGGAATGTCGGCGCCCTTGTCGCGGCCGTAGCGCTGGAACAGCGGCTGGTTGTGATTGCGGAAGCAGCCCGGATGCAGCTGCATCACCAGGCCATCGTCCAGGCTCATGCCCGCCATTTCGGTCAGCACCTGGGCACGGAACACCTCGGCCTGCGCCGGGGTCGCGGCGCCGCGCACCACGGTCTCGAACAGGCGGTGCGCCTCGCCCGGCGACAGATCGGCGGTGGCGGCGCTGGGATGGCCGTGGTCGGTGGAGGTGGCGCCGTGCGCGGCAAAGAACGCGCGGCGTTGCCGATGCGCGCGCAGATAGCCCGGCCAGGTCAGCACGTCTTCGCCGGTCAGTGCGCCGAACTGCTGCAGCGCAGCGGCGAACTGCTCGTGCTCCGGGTCCACCACCGGGTCCGGACGGTAGGCGGTCAGCACCCGTCCGGTCCATCCGCTCTGCGCGATGGCGGCGTGGTGCTGCAAGCTATCCAGCGGCGACTCGGTGGTGGCGATCACCTCGATGTTGAAGCGCTCGAACAAGGCACGTGGTGCGAATGCCGGAGTCTGCAGCGCGGCGGTGATGTGGTCGTAATAGTGATCGGCGCTGGCCGCGTCCAGCCGGATGCGCAGATCGAACACCTCGTGGAAGACATGGTTGAGCCACAGCGCCGAGGGCGTGCCGCGTAGCAGCGCGAAGTGCTCGGCGAACACCCGCCAGGCCGCACGCGGGTCCACTGCTGCGCGCGTGCCGTCGGCACGCGGAATGCCCAGCGCATCCAGATCGATACCCTGGCTGTAGAGCATGCGGAACACGTAGTGGTCGGGCACCAGCAGCAGTTCGGTGGCGTTGGCGAATGCTGCATTGGTCGCAAACCAGGCCGGATCGGTGTGCCCATGCGGGCTGATGATCGGCAGCCTGGCGATCTGCGCGTACAGGCGGCGTGCGATCGCACGCGTGCCAGGGTCGGCGGGCAGCAGGCGGTCCTCGTGCAGGGTCAGGGGCAAGGGCATGGACATATGATCAGGACACCGAAGAAAGCCGGAAACGGACGCTGCCAGCCACCTGCGTCATGGCGCGGGCATGTCGGGATGCGTGGCCACGTAGTCGCGCAGCCAGGTCAGGGCGGGCCGCTCGCTGCCATCGGCGCGAATCAGATACGCCGCCTCCTTGTCGCGCCACAGGCCGGGGCGGTAGCCCCAGAGGGTGATGCCGCGCACCGCCGGGTGCTCCCAGAAGACCGGGAATACCCGTTGGTAATCGGCCAGCTGCTGCGCGTCGCTGGGACCGTCCAGATCGAACTCGGTGATGTAGATCGGCAAGCCGGTCGCCGCCAGCACGTCCAGGTTGTCGCGATGGACCGACATCGCCACAGTCGACCTGGTCTCGAAGGCATGCTCCTGGATTCCGATGGCATCCACCAGCCGCTCGCGCTGCAGCAACTGCACGATCTGCAGATACCGTTGCGTGGCCTGCGCGCTGTTGGTGATGCCGTAGTCGTTGATCATCAACCTGGTCTGCGGAAAATACTGCCGCGCAAGCCGAAACGACTGCAGCACCCACTCCCAGCCGCTGGCACCGTTGCCGCCCAGCGCCTGCAGATAGTTGCCACCGCCGGCATCGTTCTTGCTGGGCGGATCGTTGAGCGGTTCGTTGACCACTTCCAGCAGATCGATGTCCGGGTAGCGCTGCGCGACGGCGGCGAACCACTGCTCGATCTCGCGCCGCTGCTCGGCCGGCGGCAGCGTCTTGATCCACTCCGGCTGCTGGTTGCCCCATACCATCACATGCATCTGGAACGGCATGCCGTTGGCCTTGGCAAACCGGTAAGCCGTGTCCAGCGCGCTCCAGTCCATCTGGTCGCGCACCGCCTCCACCGTGCCCCACTTGCCGGCATTTTCCGGCGTGAGCTTGTTCCAGTACTGTGCAAATCCCGGTGCCTGCTGCGGACTGTAGGCACTGCCGAGAAACTTCGAGGCCCCGGCGGCCAGCGGCGCGGCATGCGCCACCGAAGCGAGGCTTGCGGCAAGCAACAGACCCATTCTCACGATGCGCAGATGCATGATGTGTCCCTCAGGAAGATGGTGGCAGCGGCGTGGTGGCTGCCGGCAGGCGGGCCGGCTCCAGCCGCGGCACCAGATGATGCACGAGGGCCAGTGCCAGCAGGTAAGCAGAACCCGCCATCAGGAACACCGGCACATAACTGCCGGTCGCCTGTAGCAAAAAGCCGATGAAGGTGGCGATGACCATGCCACCCACCGCGCCGGCGAAGCCGCCGATGCCGACCACGGTGGCGACCGCGTGTCGTGGAAACATGTCCGAGGGCAATGTGAACAGATTGGCCGACCAGCCCTGGTGCGCAGCGGTGGCCAATCCGATCAGCGCCACCGCCAGCCACAGGTTGTCCGCACGTGCGGCGAACACGATCGGCACCACGCAGACCGCGCAGATCAGCATGGCGGTCTTGCGTGCGCGATTGACGCTCCAGCCGCGCGCAATGAAGCGTCCGGCGATCCAGCCGCCGGCAATACTGCCGACATCGGCCAGCACGAAGATCACGATCAATGGCGCACCGAGTTGCAGCAGGCTCAGCCCGTACTCGGCATGCAGGAACTTCGGCAGCCAGAACAGGAAGAACCACCAGATCGGATCGGTGATGAACTTGCCCAGCACGAACGCCCAGGCCTGGCGGTGCCGCAACACCTGCAGCCACGACAGCCGCCGTTGCGCCGGCTCGTGCGCATCGCTGCGAATATGCGCCAGTTCCGCCGCAGACAGTCCGGGTTGCTGCTCGGGCGGGTGATAGCTGACCCACCACACCAGCAACCAGGTGGCGCTGAGCACGCCGGTGAACAGGAAGGCCGCCTGCCAACCCCAGGCGGTGGCGACCACCGGTACCAGCAATGGCGCGACGATGGCACCGATATTGGAGCCGGAATTGAAGATGCCGGTGGCCAGCGCACGCTCGCGGCGCGGAAACCATTCGGCCACCGTCTTGAGCGCAGCAGGAAAATTGCCCGATTCGCCCAGCCCCAGGAAGAACCGTGCGATCGCAAAGCCCACCACGCTGGTCGCCAGCGCATGGCCCATGGCGGCCAGGCTCCAGACCGCGATCGCCAGGGAATAGCCGATGCGGGTACCGAAGCGGTCGATCACCGCACCGCTGCACAGCAGCCCCAGTGCATAGGCGGCCTGAAACGCGGTGACGATGTAGCCGTACTGGATCTCGTTCCAGCCGATCTGGGTCTGCAGGAAGGGCGCCAGCACGCCCAGCACCTGGCGGTCGACGTAGTTGATGGTGGTGGCGGCCAGCAACAGCGCGCATACCCGCCAGCGCACGCGACCCAACCCCATCGGCGTGCCGGCTGACGCGGGCCTGGGTGCCTCATTCATGCGAATGGCCGCGCGGCGGCCGCGGTTCGCATCGCTGCTGCGCCGGCGGCGGTGAGGGCGATGCGCGCATTGCGCCAATGCCGGCCGTGCGCGTGATTGCTGCGTTCTTGGGAGGGTTTCATCGACCACTGCACCTGCACGAGGGTGGCCTTGCGCCACGGGTGATAGCGCTACCATTACCACGCTGCCCGGCGAAAGCCATCGCGCAGTGCAACACGGCGCCTGCCAAGCACGTTCTCCTGCAGGTGGCAGGCACGTGCGTTCGCATGCGGCCCGCATGGCGCACCCGTCCATGCTGCCCTGCAGCGTGATGTTGCGAATTTGGTAGCGCTAACATCCAGCGCCACTGATCGCCTGTTCTTCCCCACCGCACCATCGCCGCGCCGACTGCTGGCAGCGGCACTCCCTGCGCCGGGGCGATGCGTAGGACATCTGCTCACCTGTTAAGGAAGGGGATTACGGTGAAGAACAGCTACGCACGAACCGCGTTGTCCTGCGCGTTGGGGTCCATCCTGCTGGGCATGGCCAGCAGCGTCGCCTGGGCCCAATCCACCGATGCCGCCGCCACCGCGCCACCGCCGACGGACCTGGCCGGCAACAGCGACGCGGTGACCCAGCTCGATACGGTCACCGTCTCCGGCTACCGACGCAGCATCCAGTTTTCCACCGATGCCAAGCGCGATTCGGTCGGTTTCGCAGACACCGTGTTCGCCGAGGACATCGGCAAGTTTCCGGACATGAACATCGCCGAGTCGCTCAATCGCATTCCCGGCGTACAGCTGGCACGCGACGTCAATGGCGAGGGGCTGAATATCGCCATTCGCGGCCTGGGCACCAGCTTCACCAAGACCACGCTCAACGGCTCCAGCATCGCCACCGCCTCGATCGGCCTGAACGCGCAGAACCAGAACCGCGAAGTCGATCTGAACCTGTTCCCTACCGAGTTCTTCACCCAGCTCACCGTGAGCAAGACCCCCACCGCCAGCATGCTCGAAGGCGGCGTCTCCGGTGTGGTGGACATGCGCAGCGCGCGCCCGTTCGATCGCCCCGGCGTGCACGTCACCTATCAGGCGCAGGCGGACTGGAACAGCACCAGCGAGAAGACCACCCCGCGCGGCGCAGTCATGGGCAGCTGGACCAACGAAGCCGGCACCTTCGGCGCGTTGTTCGGGGTGGCCTCGGTGCGCGGCAAACTGGGTGTGCGCGGTTTCGAAAGCGTGGGCTGGACCAACCCGGGCCTGACCTATACCCAATGCGGCCTCACCCCGCCCGCGGGCACACCAGCCACCAACCAGCCGGCGGCCTGCAACGTCAACGGTGGCGGCAACTGGCGCATTCCCGACCGCGTGCCGGCCACCGCCGGCAGTGGCCTGACCACCGGCGACACCATCGACGCGGCCTGGCTGCTGGCACGCAACCCGGGCCTGAGCATCGACCAGATCAGCGATGCGCTGATTCCGCGGCTGGGCCGCGACGTGTACATGAGCGGCGATCGCAACCGCGATGCCTCGGTGATGTCGCTGGAATGGCGCCCCTCCGACAGCCTGCATTTCTACCTGGACACGCTGTATTCCGAAGCCAAGCGCACCACCGAGCGGATCAGCATGAATCTGATCGGCCGCAACGGCAACATGATCCCGCTGGGCATGCAGCTGGACCAGAACAACGTGGTCACCAGCGCCACCTTCGCCAACGCGCAGTACTTTCTGGAAGCGCGTCCCTACCGCGAGAACGTCAAGTTCTGGAGCGTCAATCCCGGCGCGGAACTGCTGTTCGGCGCCGAACAGGACATCAAGCTCAACGTGCAGGCCAACGCCACGCGCAGCTGGCTGGATCGCGAATCGCCGAGCATCCTGGTGACCTCGCCGTTCACCACTGTCGACTACCGCAACGAAGGCGGCGACCGCCCCAGCATCAGCAGCCCGCTGGATCTCAACGATCCCAACCTGGGCTGGGGCTGGAGCGGTGGCCGGGTCAATATCCAGAACGAGAAGCGCGTGACCCAGACACGCGGCGCACGTGCCGACCTGCAGTTCGGCGAAGACAAGCGCAACATCAAGCTCGGTGCGGCCTACGACCAGGCCGAGCGCACCATCCGCGGCTTCGACAACAGCGTGGCCTGGGAACGGGTGGTCTGCCGTGGCAGTGGCGGCAATGTCTGTAATGGCGGCCCGGGGTCGGCCGTACCGAGTGCCGTGCTGGCCACCTACCTCAGACCCGGCCCGGATGGCTTCATCACCGCCGACTTCGATCGCTTCCTGCGCGACACCAACTATTACCCGCTACGCGACGCCGCGCCGGAATCCAACTCGGCCAATACCGGCGCCTCCACCGGCGGTATCAGCGAGAAAAACCTCGGTTTCTACATCGAGACGAATGCGGAAACCGAAGTGTGGAACCGCACCTTGCGCTTCAATGCGGGCGTGCGCTATGTCACGACCGACCAGACCATCGCCGGGCCGGTCACCATCAACGGCATTCGGAGCAGGCAGGTCCTGGAATCGGACTACAAGGAAACCCTGCCCTCGTTCAATGTGGCATGGGATGTCGCCGACAGCGTGGTGCTGCGCCTGTCCAGCTCGCGCACGCTCACCCGTCCGGACCCGAGCGCGATGTTGCCCAATACCAACTTCAGCGACCCCTCCGCGCAGACCGCCACGCAGGGCAATCCCGAGCTGGCGCCCTATCTGTCCACCAATGTCGACTTCGGCGGCGAGTGGTACACCGGCGGCGAGGGCTATGTGGGCCTGACCCTGTTCAACAAGCGCATCAGCGGCTTCACCGTCAACGGCGTGCGCCGCATTCCGTTCAATGCGCTGGGCGTGCCGTACGACAGCCTGCTGCCGATCCAGCAGGCCGGCCTGCAGCAGCGCGGCGGACCGGACGTGGCGACGGTCGACGTCCAGACCCAGGTCAACGCCGACGGCGTCCTCAATATCCGCGGCACCGAGGCCATCTGGGTGCAGCCGCTGGACAAGCTGGTCGACGGCCTGGGCTTCAGCCTCAACTACACCCACGTCAACCAGCAGTCCGAGGGCGAAGGCGTGCCGGCAGTCGCGGTGGGCGTGGCACCGAACCTGTGGAACGGTACGGTGTATTGGGAGAAGAACGCCGCCTCGGTGCGCCTGTCCTACACCTGGAACGACGACATGGTGATTTCCGGCGCCAACCAGAACGGCATTCCCTATGCGCGCCTGAACGCCGATGCGCGCGGCCAGCTGGATCTGTCGGCCAGCTACGCGCTGGACTGGCTGCCGTCCAAGCCGCAGCTCACCCTCAACGTCACCAACATCACCGACGAACCGTTGCGCACCACCTTTGCCTGGCCCAATGCCACCTACGACCTGTACGAGCCCGGCCGCACCGTCATGCTCGGCATCCGCGGTACCTTCTGAGTGCTGTGCCCGCCGGTGGTCAGGGACACGCCCTGCAACCGGCGGGCGAGCGCGCGCCGCGGCGTTCTCCGCAGCACCCCTCGAGCTTGCCAGACCCCATGAACGATGCGTCCTCCCCACTCTCCCTGCGCGAAAAAATCGGCTACAGCCTGGGCGACCTGGCCGCCAACCTGATCTTCCAGACGCTGGTGACGTTCCTGGCGTTCTTCTATACCGATGTGTTCCGTATTCCTGCCGGTGTCGCGGCCACGTTGATCTTCGTGGTCGGCCTGCTGGGTGCGTTCGTGTTCACTCCGCTGATCGGCATCCTGGCCGACCGCACGCGCACGCGCTGGGGCAAGTTCCGCCCGTGGATCCTGTGGACGGCGCTGCCGTTCGGTGCCTTGTCGCTGGCCGCCTTCAACACGCCCTCGCTCGGCGAGCAGGGCAAGATCGCCTATGCGTTTGCCACCTACACCTTGCTGATGCTGGTGTATGTGGCCAACAACCTGCCGTACTCGGCGCTCAGCGGCGTGCTCACCGGCAGCATGGAGCAGCGCAACAGCCTGTCGGCGTATCGCTTTCTGGCGGTGACCCTGGCGCAGTTCGTGATCCAGGTATTGCTGCTGCCGCTGGTGCTGATCCTAGGCAATGGCGACAAGGCGCAGGGCTTTCGCAACACCATGGCGTTGTTCGCGGCGGTCGGCACGCTGTGCTTCCTGATCACCTTTCTCACCACCCGCGAGCGCGTGTTGCCGATCAGCGAGCAACGCAGCAGCGTGCGCCAGGACCTGGCCGATCTGGTCCGCAACAAACCCTGGCTGGTGATGCTGGCGCTGACCATCCTGGTGTTCGTCAATCTCGCCATGAAGGGCGGGATGTACATCTACTATTTCAAGTACTACCTGGACGCCGGCGCGCTGGCGCAGTTTCTCGATGGCGCAGGTTTCAACCGCTTTATCGATGGCATCAACAGCGTGCTTACAGGTGCCGGCATGACCGCACTGCAGTGGCCGCAGGACGTGCCGACCTCGGCCTTCAGCGTGTTCAGTGCCGGCGGCATCCTGGCGATGATCGTGGGTATCGGCTTTTCCAAACGCCTGGCCGATCGCTACGGCAAGCGCAATGTGTTCGGTGCCGCGCTGTTGATCTCCACGCTGTTCCTGCTGGCGTTCTACGTGTACCCGCCCACCGCCATCGGCTGGGTGTTCGCCTCCTACGTGCTGCACGGCTTTTTCTACGGCATCACCATTCCGTTGCTGTGGGCGATGATCGCCGACGTGGCCGACTACTCGGAATGGAAGAACCACCGTCGCGCCACCGCGATCATCTTTTCGGCGATGTTGTGCGGCCTGAAGATCGGCCTGAGCGTCGGTGGCGCGCTGGTCGCCGGCATCCTGGCGTTCTACGGCTACGATGCCGCGCTGGCGCAGCAGGATGCTGCGGTGACCGGCGGCATTCGCTTGGCCATCAGCGTGTACGCCTCCATCCCGTTCCTGCTCAGCACCGCCCTGTTGGCGCTGTACGAGATCGACAAGGCGCTGGAAACCCGCATCGAACGCGAACTGGGCGCACGCCGCCAGTCCACGCTGCCGGTGCCGGGCTGATGACTCCCTTCCCCCTCATGTACAGGTACGCGCATGTCCGATGAACTGCAAGCCGCCGCCCTGCAGGCCCTGGCGCGCACCGCCATTTCCGCACCGCTGGTCACCCATCTCTACACGGCCGATCCTTCCGCGCATGTCTTCGACGGTGCGCTGTACATCTATCCCTCGCACGACATCGATGCGGGGGTGGCCTTCAGCGACGACGGCTCGCATTTCGGCATGGAGGACTACCACGTGTTCCGCATGGCGCACCCACAGGCGCCGGTCGAGGATCTGGGCCAGGTGCTGCACGTGCGCGACGTGCCCTGGGCACAACGGCAGATGTGGGCTCCGGATGCCGCGCAGCGCAACGGCAAGACCTATCTGTATTTCCCCGCCAAGCGCGCCGACGGCATCTTCCAGATCGGCGTGGCGGTCGGCGATGGCCCGCAAGGCCCGTTCACTGCGGAACCCGAACCGATCACCGGCACCTACTCCATCGACCCGGCCGTGTTCGGCGATGCCGATGGCGAGCACTACCTGTATTTCGGCGGCATCTGGGGCGGCCAGCTGCAGCACTACCGCGACAACGTCTACGCGCAGACCCACCAGGAACCCGAAGGCGCAGCGCCCGCGCTCGGCCCACGCGTCGGCCGCCTGCACGAAGACATGCGGCAACTGGCCGAGCCCACGCGCGAGGTGCAGATCCTCGACGAACACGGCGCCCCGCTACGCGCCGACGACCACGCCCGCCGCTTCTTCGAAGGCCCCTGGGTCCATCATCACGCCGGCCGCTACTACCTGTCGTACTCCACCGGCGATACGCACCTGATCTGCTACGCCACCAGCGACTCGCCCTACGGCCCGTTCACCTATCAGGGCGTGCTGCTGGCACCGGTAATCGGCTGGACCACCCACCACTCCATCTGCGAGGTCGATGGCCAGTGGTATCTGTTCTATCACGACGCCGAGTTGTCGGGCGGGCAGACGCATCTGCGCAACATCAAGATGGCGCCGTTGCAGCACGACGCCGATGGCAGGATCGCGACGATCTATCCGTATGGGGAGCAGGCGGTGTCGCCGTGGTGACAGCTCGTGCTCGCATCGTGTGCTGCGACCGGTGGGATCGGGTCATTTCGTCGGTCGCCGGGCGTGCATTCGAGACCATTTCTTGCGGGCCAATGCACATTAGCCAAGGGTTGCCACGGCAACCGGGCCCTTGCCCGCGATCCGATAGGTGGATCCTGCATCTTAAGAGCAGCTAGCAGAACTACTGCGCGGCCGCCAGGCGGGCGCGGTCGGTGCTCGGAATCCTCATGTACCACGCGTACACTGCGGTTCATCCGCGCCGTCCGCACCCACCTGACGACCGCTCGCTACGTTTTGCTAGCCGCTCTAAGGCTGCGTAACTTTCGATCGTTGGCGCAAGGCAGCACTCTCGTTCTTCAGGGCGGCCATGAAGTCGTTCAGACGGTAGCGACCGGTCAAATGCTCTTCGACATTGGGGAACTGCGACGCCACGTAGCGCATCAGATAGGTCAGTCCGTCGCTTGATTCACTATGCAGGGCAAGGTTGAGCCGTTGTAGTTCGGTACTGTCCGGGAAGTCGCGTGCGGCCTCGGCCACAACACGCTGGTAATCGGGATCAGTCTCGGCCAGCCCTTTGACATAGCTCAGCGCATAGTTCTGGATGTGCAGCGTCTTCCAGCCATACAGGTCCACGCCCTTCAACTTTTCCTTGCGACCAGTCGCGCTGTAGAGGAAGGCGAGCAGGTCCAGCGTCGAGCGGTCATCTGGCGCCTGCTGATGTCGGGCTTCCAGCAACGCCCCGTAGCGCTCCAGGATCTCCGCCGGGGTCGCCAACTTCCGCTCGTTCAACTGGCTGATCAATCGATACGTTGCAGCCGGATCTTCCGGAAGCGCAAATCGATTCCCCCAGTACCCCGCTGAGGACACGTAGTCCCGAAACGCCGGGTCATCGAGAGCGACTGCTTCGATGCACAATCCTGCTGCAAGATTGATCTTGTTGTTGTGTTTGGCCAAACCGTTGATCAGTGCAATGTCGTGCTTGAGAAAGTCGGCTTGTTCCATCGTATTCCACCAATCGATCTCCCAGTTGTTGTCCAGCTTGATGAGCTTGCAGACGCCGCCTGCATCACCAGCCATGATGGACTGGATGAGTTGCTCTCGCTCGGCATCCGGGTTGGCTTTGGAGAAAATCTCGTACATCGCCTTTTCGATCCCGGTATGGTGTTCCCGAAAGTCCACTTTTTCCCACGCAGAAATCGCACCGGCGGCATCACCAAGCATCAGGCGGCAATGAGTAACGTATGCCCATAGCGTGTCCGGACGTTGCCTGTCGTTGAACGATAGGCTAGCCCTCTCGTACAGCGGAAGTGCGGCCGCACAATGTCCAGCACGATGCTCGTGCATTGCGCGCTCAAACAGAATGAACGGATTGTTTGATAGCGCCCTCTCGGCTGCCTTCATGTATGCATCGCTCGCAGGAATATCGGAGCGATAGAGCATGTTCGACAGCACGAAATGATCGATTACTGTCTTTTCATCGTCAGGCACCAGGGCTTTCAGGCGCGCGTTGAGCTGACTCTTCTTGCCTTGCTCGATCAGTAGACGCGCTTCGGGCGATCTGGTCAGGCGTTCATACTTTGCGGCGACGACACCGACACGCGAGGTGAAGTCCTCCTGCGTTGCGCTGTGAGCGAGCCCAGTACAGATCAACACGGTTGCGAACAGAAGTCGCGGTAGATTTTTCACGAGCAAAATTCCAACGTTCGATGTACCGGCATCCAGCCAACTGCGCAGCATGGCTTGCATGCAGCCCCACACGCCTGAGCTACGCTTCATCCACTGCATTCCCTAAACCTCGGTGAGTGCACCATCACGTGGCCTCGGCAAACGGGGGTGCAGGCTGATTGCCATCATAAATCCTGCAGACCTTGCAGCTCGAGCCACTCCCGCGATACTGCCCGACACTGATTGCGATGCCGCTCACGCTATGGCAGCCCATGATGGTCGCCAACGGGCCGCGGTCTGCGTCGCCAGCAGGCGATATCCCGCCCATGTGCATCCGCCTGCATCACCGCTACGTAGGCTACTGACAGACTTTCATTGAGGGAGATTTCCATGCGCCGGAGCTCGATGCTGCTGTTACTAACGCTCGCTGTTTACGGGAGTGCAAGCGGGAACGAGTCGCGTCCTGCGCTGCCCCGCGCGGACAACGTGGACGTGCCACGCTTCATGGGGGACTGGTATGTCATCGCGCATATTCCAACCCGTCCCGAGCGCAAGGCCTACGACGCGGTAGAGAGTTATGCGCTGCGACCGGATGGCCGCATCCAGACCACCTTCACGTTTCGCAAGGGCAGCTTCCAGGCACCGCTCAAGACGATGCATCCGATCGGACAGGTCGCGAAGGAGGGCAATGGCGCGCTGTGGAGCATGCAATTCATCTGGCCATTCAAGGCCGAATACGTCATCGCCTGGCGTGATGCCGGTTATACCCAGACCATCGTGGCACGCAGCAAGCGCGACTATGTCTGGTACATGGCACGCACCCCGCAGGTCTCCGAGGCCGACTATCAGCAGGCCGTTCAACGTATCGCCGCCATGGGCTACGACGTGTCGCAGCTGCGCCGCGTACCGCAATCAGTGCGCTGATGCGGACGCGCTTGAGCGCTGCATCTGCTGGCGGTGCCATCGAACCGCGGAGTGCGTCAGGCGTCTTTCGCGTCCACAGCGAATTCCCAACCATCGTTCAAGCCGCCCAAGGGCTTGGCTTCGGCTGCCAGTTCTTCCTCGAATGCCGAAATCGCCTTGTAAGACGGCACCATGGTCGGATACACCGTCACATCCATAGGGAATGCGGTGTTGTCCGGGTAATGACAGCAGCGAACCTTCTGCTCGAAGCGCAGCAGCGTCACCGAAAACTCCAGAGCAGATTCCTTGCTTGGGAACACTACGGAAAACGCAATTTCGCGCGGCTCGGAAAGATCCACGCCCTGCTGCGCGATGTGCCAGAGGGTGTCGCCGTTATCGTCTTTGGGATACAGGTGAGGATGTCGCTGCATGGTTCGTCCGCTCGATGGCGCCTGGTTGGCCGAAGGGAAATCTTAACTCCTTGGCTTTTATGGCATCTGCCGGGACGTGAAGATAGCGGCGTAAAGATAGACGTGTGTTAAAGCTACCTATCCTCAATGATCAGGCTATCCAACACTCTCCTGGCGCTCTCAGGGAAAGCGGAATTTCTTGTTTGCGGTGTATAGGTATGTGAGTAGAGAATCTCAAAGCCTATGCTTGGGTAGTTGAAAAGTCTGCATGAGTTGTTGTATTGCTCCTTCCATACGACTTGGCCATCCTTGCCTGGCTGCAAATTCTTCAGTAACAGATGGACGCGGACGCATTTGGAATTATTTGGATCTTCGACCACGTCCAATTCGCTTATCTTGAATTTCTTGCTCGCGGCGATATCACTCTCGATATTATTCCTGATGATATTGGCATAATCAGAAAGTGAAGCTTCAGGATGATCTGGCCTCATCATATAGGCTTCCAGATTTTCCTCTCCACTCCCGCCTTCCTGTGCCTTCTCAAGCTTTACACTGAGGCCATCGCGCTTTTCTTTCCATCCATTTCCGGAAGGCGGCAAGAATTTCATCCCCATGGCGGCCCCGCCCTTTTCAGAAATACCGATGCGAATATATTCTTCGGAATTTCCAGCCATAGCGCCGGGAACCACGCATACCAGGCACGTAAAGATTAGAAACGCCGTGCGTTCAATGCTTGATGTCACTTTCATCTTCATTCAGGAAAACTACGTTTCCCGGCTCTCCGGTTCGATTGACGGGGAATTTTCTACACCATCTAGCGGCTACCAACGCCAACCATACCGGCGTTTGCGCTCTGCATGAACCTTCTTGTCCTCATTCCAGTCATAGCGTCTATGCCCCGTGCCGTACAAGCCTAGGTGCAAGAAGATATAGCCGAAAGGTACCAGCCCAGCACACCACCACAGCAGCGATGACGAAGCATTTTTGGTGAGCACTAGATAGCCCATATGGACGGCACCTCCCCAGAACAACAGCACCATGGAAAAGCATAACGACCGCCGGATCACCAGCCACAGCATCGCCAAACCGCGCTCCACCCTGCTCGGTGGCTGATGCCGTCTGGAATGAAAATAAGCATGCACGCCGAGCAGTGCAGCAACGCAGAGGAATGGGATGAGGATGTCCAATGTCGGACCAATTGCCTAAGTATGGATTGCAGGACTCAGCAGAAGCGGACAGTGCGCTGTCTCTTCCGAGACCATTGGCAGATGCGCACTGCGCCAAAGCCTACGTTGTTACGGCACCCACACCAGATTCAACACCTGCGGATCCGCCGTCACCTTGACCAGCTTGCCGCTCGGGCCGAACTGCACCTGGTACTCGGAGAAGCTGTCGCGCCAGTACCGCCACAGCGAGGCTTCCAGATTGGGGTTCTCGCTGCTGATCGGGTAGCCGACCGCCATCAGTACCTGTTCGCGGGTCATGCCGCCGGTGAGCTTGCCGTCCATGATGGCCTGGCGGATCTTGGGCGGGAAGGTGGCGAGCTTGAGCTTGGGATCGGCGCTGACGATGTAGCGGGCGGCGAAGGCGTTGTTGTCCAGGTCGCGGCTGTAGTCGTTGCCGATGGACTGCTTCTCGCCGGCGATCTTCAGGTTGACGCGGTTGCGGCCAAAGCCGGTGACGCTGACCGGAGTGCCGACCGGCAGCACGCGCTTGCCGTCTTCGGCGTAGTTGCTGTCGCTGATCCAGCTGCCGTCGGTGCGCAGGTTGCAGCACAGGAAACCGTCGTACTTGGCGACATCGGCCGCCGCGGCCAGGTTGGCGGTGGTAAGCAGGCTCAGGGCCAGCAGGGAAGAACGCAAACGCATCGGGAAGACTCCTTTCTCGACGGCCGGAGCCGCGCGGCAATGAGGGATAGGGTGCGCCGCCGTTTCCCCAGCAACGCGGGGGCATTGTCGCAGCCCCGGGCCACTTGGCAAGCGCAGGTGACGCGCATCGCCCGGGGTTGTGTATGCTCGGGGCGTGGACACCCTCTCACCCGCCGAGATTGTCGAGCAGATCGCCGAGTTGCGACGCGCACACCGCGCGTTGGACGAGGAAATCCAGCGCATGCCTGCCAATCTGGAAGACGAGCTGCAGATGAAGCGGCTGAAGAAGCGCAAGCTGCAGATCAAGGACAACATCCTCCGCCTGGAGATGGAGCTGGTGCCCGACGAGCCGGCGTAGGACGCGCCTGCGGTTGGGTCTGCTTTGTGGTGCGCATGCGATCGTTGCGGCATGGCCCGTGTCATGACATGCCCGGCCAGAACGTGGCAGCCGGCCATGGCCTGTTCGTGGGCAGGCATCGAACCGGAACGGACGCCGTAGGCGATTTCCACGGGACTTTGTCAGCGTTGAATCGCCGGCATGGCGCTCCCCCATCCGCCCTTCGGGCACCTTCCCCCGCATGCGGGGGAAGGGAACGGGTCGAATAGCTGGCACGGCGCTTCCCCATGCGCCCTTCGAGCACCTTTTCCGCACACGCGGGGGAAAGAGGTTGAATCGCCGGCATGGCGCTCCCCCATCCGCCCTTCGGGCACCTTCCCCCGCACGCGGGGGAAGGGAGGGCTGGCGGCATTCGAATAGCTGGCGTCCTCGTTCCTGTAGGAGCGCGCCCGAGCGCGACGGGCCTTATCGGGAAAGCCTGATCGCGCCCGGGCGTGCTCCTACGCCGGGTCGGCTGCCGGGCTTTCGACGATGCCGCGTGCCTGGCGCGGCATGTGATTGCGGCTGTCAGCCCGTCGGCTGCGGCGGCTCAGCCGGCGCGCAGCAGGATCTTGCCGCGGCGTCCTGGCTCGGCGCTGGCGGCCGCCGCCTTGGCGGCGTCCTGCAGGTCGTAGACCGCTTCCACCGGCAGGGCCAGGCTGCCATCCAGGGCCGCCTTGAGCAGTTCGCCGATCATGCGGCGCTTGTCCTCCGGAGGGGTGGCCTGCATCACCTTGCTGCCCCAGAAGCCGCGCACCGTGGCCTGCTTGAAGATGACATCGCCGCTGGAGATCTGCAGCGGCTCGCCGGTCATCGAGCCGAACGACACCAGCTCGCCGCCCTCGGCCAGCAGGCCGAGCAGCTCGCCCGCAGCGGAGCCGGCCACCGAGTCGACGGCGCGCACGATTGGCGCATCGCCGGCCAGCGCGCGCACCTGCTCCTGCCAGCCGTCCCGGGCAGTGGAGACGGCATTGCCGATGCCCAGCGCCTTCAGCTCTTCCACACCGGCGTCGCGGCGCACCAGGTTGATCACGTTGATGCCGCGCACGGCCGCCAGCATGGCGACGGTCTTGCCGACCGCGCCGTTGGCAGTGTTTTGCACGATCCAGTCGCCCTTCTGGACGCGCAGGAATTCGATCAGCATCAGCGCGCTCAACGGCATGGCGATCAGCTGGCAGCCGCGGTCGTCGTCCAGCGCATCGGGAAGCGGCACCACGCCGGCAGCGGAGGCGAGGAAATACTCGGCCCAGCTTTCGTGCACGCCGGCGGCGACCACGCGTTGGCCGACCTGCAGGCCCTCCACGCCCTCGCCCAGCGCATCGACGACACCGGAGCCTTCACTGCCGCCGATCGCGGGCAGCTCCGGCTTGTAGCCATAGTTGCCACGCACCGTCCACAGGTCGTGGTTATGGATCGGCGAGCGCCGCATGGCGATACGGACCTGGCCCTTGCCGGGCTGCGGCACCGGACGGTCGCCGAGCTCGAGCACCTTGGCCGGATCGCCGAATTGGGTATGGATGGCTGCGCGCATGAAAGTCTCCTGCCGGGCACGCCCATCAGTGCAACGCGCCCGATCACTATGAAAGGTAGCGCGATGCTAGCGGCACGGCTGCAAGAGAGGGATGAAGCGGGCAGAACCGTTGTGTGAAGTTTGCGAGCCTTGTGCAGCGCGCCAGCGGTGGATCTGGTTGAGGGCGGAGCTGGGTCATTTGCTTGCTGACCGCCCCTCATCCGCCCTTCGGGCACCTTCTCCCGGAGGGAGAAGGGAGCGTCGTCGGCGTCGGGAAGCGCCGTGTTACTCGGCCGGCGGCACCACCGCCTCCGGCTTGGCCGCCGCCGGGCTGACCCGTTCGATGGTGTGGCGCAGCTCGCGCCCGAGGATGAACTTGGCATCCTTGGCCCATGCATCCAGCCGCTCGTCGAACACCAGCTTGCTGTTCTCGTCCGGCCACACCAGGCGCAGCTCGCGCAGTTTCTGGATGAAGCCGCGGAACAGGGTCTTGTCGAAGAATTCCGGGGCAGCCGGGGCGTACAACAGGCTCAGGCGTTGCGCGGCCTGCTGGCACAGGCTTTCCAGTTCGCCGGCGCCGAGTACGCCGGGGCCGTTCTTCACCAGTACCGAAATGGCGATGTAGTAGCGCTCGAACGCCTGCTGCAGCGAATGGCCGATGGCGCGCAGGCGGAACACCTCGTCGGTCTGCCCGGTATTGCGCGCCAGGATGCCGCCATCGTCGTCGGTGACGTTGAGCAGCAGGCCTTCGCGCACGAACATCTCGATGGTCTGTTCGATGCGCTCGGCAAAGCGGTCTTCGCTCCACGGCAGGAACAGCTCGGCCTGCAGGAACGGGTACACCGTGCGGCCCAGGCGGATCAGGCCGGCGCGGCTCATGCGGCGGTTGTTCTGGAAGCAGCAGGCCACCCACGAGGAGGCAGTGAACAGGTGCAGCACGTTGTTGCGGAAATAGCTCAGCAGCACCGCGGTATCGCCGCTGACGCTGAGCACATCGCCCAGCGGATGCGACACGCGGGTAAGCACGTTGATCTCTTCGGCGTGGGTGATGATGCGCGCCGGGGTATGCGGAGTGACGGTGACGCGGTCCGAATACGGCATCTCCGCCAGCAGCTTCTTGCACAACTCGATCTGCGCGATCAGGTCGGCCTCGCCCATCGCATGCTTGGGCGTGGACAGCAGCGCCAGCGCCAGCAGGTTGATCGGATTGACGTCGGCGGCGCAGTTGATGCGGGTCTGGATCTGGGTGGACAGCGTGTCCACCGCCGGTGCCAGCCAGGTGGGTTTTTCGTCCTCGGGCACCGGTTGGCCGTCCCAGTCAGGCGCGTGTTTGGCCAGCACGTCGTTGAGTGCAATCGGCTCGCCGAAGTTCACCACCACCTGGCCGTAGTTCTGCTTGAGCACCTTGGGGATGGACCACAGCAGGCCCCAGATGGATTCCTTTTCCTTGGGCCGGCCGGTGAGTTCATCGAGATAGCTGTTGCCTTCCATCAGCTTCTCGTAGCCGATGTACACCGGTTGGAACAGCACCGGCTTGCGCGGCTGGCGCAGATAGGCGCGCAGCGTCATCGCGATCATGCCGCCCTTGGGCTGCAGCAGGCGCCCGGTGCGCGAACGCCCGCCTTCGACGAAGTACTCGATCGAATAGCCGCCGGCCACCAGCTGGGCGACGTATTCGCTGAGCACGGCCGAATACAGCGCATTGCCCTTGATCGAGCGGCGGATGAAGAACGCGCCGCCCTTGCGCAGCAGCGTGCCCACCACCGGCAGGTTGAGGTTGATGCCGGCCACGATATGCGGCGGCACGATGCCGCGTTCGTAGAGCAGGTAGCTCAGCAGCAGGTAATCCATGTGGCTGCGGTGGCTGGGCACGTAGACCACTTCATGCCCGGGCGCGGCCTGCTTGAGCTTGTCCAGGTGATGCACCAGCACGCCGGCGTAGATGCGGTTCCACACGTGGGTGAGCAGGAAGCTGGCCGAGCGCACCACCGGGCTGGAATAGTCGGCGGCGATTTCCCAGGCGTAGGCATGCGCCTTGCGCCAGGCGTCGACCGGCTTGGAGTTGTCGCGCTTGGCCTGGGTGGCGATGGCCTCGCGCACCGAGTCGGCCGCCAGCACCTGGTCCACCAGCAGGCGGCGGGTGGACAGGTCCGGCCCGATCACTGCCTCGCGGATGCGCCGGAAGTGGGTGCGCAGCACGCGCTGCAACTTGCGCAGGGTGCGCTCGGGCGGCAACCCCTCGGCCATGGTCTGGCGCAGCGAGATCGGCGGGGCGAAGCGCACGATGGTGGTACGACCATTGAGCAGCACCGCCAGCAGGCGGCGGAAGCGGCCCACCAGCGCCCAGTTTTCCGAGAACAGCACCGCGAACCAGCCGCTCTGCTTGTCCGGCGCACGGCCGACGAAGATCGACACCGGCACCAGGTGCACGTCCAGGTCGGCGCGCACGCGGTGCGCCTGCAGCAACTTGGCCAGCGAATCGGAATGGGTCTTGCCGCCGCGTTGTTCGGGAATCAGCGAATTGCTGCTGCTGCGCCGCGACAGTGCCAGATAGGCGCGTTTGCGCTGCAGCGGGTCGCCCGGCAACGGTACCAGCGGCGAGGGCAGCCCGGCCTCGCGGCAGGCCTTGTCCAAGATCAGCGCGCTGGACAGGCCGTAGTCTTCCAGCACGTAGACCACCGGCGTGCCGTCGTCGTAGCGGCTCGGTTGGTCCGGCTCGATGGTCAGGCTCAGCCACGGATCGGCCAACCGGCCGAGCAGGCGCGCCCACCAGGGGCGTTTGGCCTGACGGGCGGTGGCGGCCGGCAGCGGTACGGCGGCAGTAGGCGCATCCGGCGGCACCGGCGTGGCCATGGGCAACGGCGAGGCGGCCGCCGTCGCGCCAGGGTCGGCGGCATCGGCAGTCGGGGCGGGCTGGCCGTCGGGAAACGGCAGGGGGTTCTGTTCTGGCATCGCCGTCATTATCGCCCAGCCGGGCGCTGCCCGGCGTCTGCCGGCACGGCCGGCGCAGCGTCGGCGCCTGCCGCGGTCTCGGGTAGGCCCGGTGTCGACTGCGCGCGCAGCAGGGCGGCCACTTCCTCCTGGGTCTGCTGCTGGTACCAATGGCCGTCGCGCTTGATCAGCGCCACGGTCAGGTCGATGTCGCGCGCGGCCAGCGGATAGCGCAGCCGGACCTGGGCGCTGTTGCCCTCCTGCTTGACCAGGCCGGTGCGCAATGCATCCAGGCTGTTGTCGATCGACAGATCGTAGCGCTCCAGCACCTTCTTGCATGCTGCCCAGAACGGTCCGAGCCGACGCAGGCTTTCTTCCATGCCCAGCTGCTGCAGGTCGGCATCGGAGGTGATGCCGGTGGCACGCGCGGCGGTCACCAGATCGGCAATGCTGGCCTTGGCGCGCGGACGGTCGGCCAGCGGCGCGGTGGCGGCCCAGGCACTGAGCGCGTCGACCAGCTGCACGTAGTGGGCACGCTGCTCGGGCTGGTAATCGCTGCGACTGCGCAGGTACTGCACGCCGAACTGGCCCAGCGACTGCGCGGCCTGGGCGATGCCCCGCGACTGCCCGGCCAGCTGTGCATCGAAGGCCTGCTGGAGGCGGCGCTCGGCATCGGGAGCCGACAACGACCCCAGCAAGGCGCCGGTTTCGTTGGGCAACGGCAACTCGGTCAACGGCCAGCGGCTGGCGCCACCGCGCCAGGCCGCTTCCAGTTGGGTGTACTGCACCGGCGTGACCCGGATCCGCGCATAGGCCACCAGGTCGTTGCGCCGCAGCGGCACCGTCATCGATTGCATGGCGGCGGCCGGCTCGGCCTTGGCGCCGGGCAATGCGGCGGCCGTGTCGTTGCGCTGGCAGCCGCCGACGCACAGCGCGGCCAGCAACACCCACGCGATGGACTGGAACCGGCCGGCGCGGACGGTGGATGGCGGCATGCGCACGATGTTCCCCTGATCGATCGGCGCATCTTGCTGTTTGAATGCACTGGCGGCAAGGCGCGCCGTTACCGTACGCTAAAGTACGGAGCAAAGGTGTTACGTTTTCGTAATGGTTCGTCGGTTACCAGCCGGTGTCCGGCCGTGACTGCCGTTGTCTCATTCGGACAATTTTGTCCATCAATCGGGTCGCAAGCCTTGTGCTCACTGTGTTTGGTTCGATGCTGCGGCGCATCATGTAAGCGCTTGCAGTTCCTGCTAGCGTGCGCGCCATCGCGCTTCGAGGTCGCTGTCGGATGGGGCCGATGACCTGGATGTGCCTGTGCGACACGAACGTTCGGCACCCGACGACAGCGCGCACCGCTTCGGCGTGCGGCCGTCACCGCCTTGTTTTGGAGAGAGCGCCATGAGTCGGCCACGTTCGGAAGGCGGCAGCGTCACCATCAAGGATGTGGCCCGCGAGGCACAGGTGTCGGTCGCCACGGTGTCGCGCACCATGAATGGGCACCAGCACGTGGCCGAGTCGGTGCGTGAGCGCGTACTGCAGGTGGCGCGGGCCCTGAACTACATCCCGCATCACGCCGCGCGCAGCCTGAGCAGCCGACGCACCCACACCATCGGGGTGGTGCTGCCGGACCTGCACGGCGAATTCTTTTCCGAACTGATCCGCGGCATCGACCAGGTGGCACGCGAGCAGGGCTACCACCTGCTGGTGTCCAGCTCGCACGGCGACCCGCAGGCGCAGCGCCGTGCGCTGGAGCGCCTGCCCGGCCGGGTGGACGGGGTGGTGGTGATGTCGCCGTCGTTGGGGGATTCGGGCGTGCACGAAGACGCGCTACCGGGCGGCCTGCCGGCGGTGCTGCTCAATTGCGCCGGCAGTGCCAGCCAGCGCCCGGTGCTCAACGTGGACAACTACGGCGGCGCGCGGGTGATGACGCGCCATCTGCGCGACAGCGGGCACCGCCGCATCGCCTTCATCGCCGGCCCGGACGACAACTTCGATGCGCACGAGCGCCTGCGCGGCTATCGCGATGAAATGGCGGTGGATGCACACGCGCAGCCGTGGGTGCTGCCGGGCAACTTCGATGAGGAGTCCGGCTACCGCGCCGGCCAGGCGCTGGCGCAGCAGGACCGCCCGGACGCGGTCTTCGCCGCCAACGACATGATGGCGCTGGGTTGCCTGTTCGCGCTCGGCCACGCCGGGCTGAAGGTGCCGCAGGACATCGCGCTGGCCGGATTCGACGACGTGCCGATGGCGCGCTATGTGCTCCCCGCGCTGACCACCATGCGGGTGGACATCGCCGGGCTGGGCGCGCGCGCGTTGCGGCTGCTGCTCGGCCAGCAGTTGGTTGATGCCCCGCCGCCGCCGGCCGATGCGGCGCCGCCAGCGTTTTCTGAAATGGTGCCGGAGCTGATCGTGCGGGCGTCCAGCGCGGCGCGCACTGCGGCGAACCGCTGACGGGTATGCGCCACGTCGCATCTTCACGAATTCTTTGCGGTTTCTTATGTTTTTTATAACTCCTGATTTGTTGCCACCCTCGCTCCATCGTCCCTGAAACGACGCACCACCCCGCGCCACGCCGACCACTTCCGCCGGTACGCGCCTGACCCCTGGGAGGGGGAAGTCATGAAGACCTACCGTACCGTTTCCACTCTGCCGGCACGCAGCCTGCTGTGCTGTGCCCTTGCCGCTTCGTTGCTGGCGGCCAGCCCGGCCATGGCCCAGTCCAGCAACGCCACCCTGCGCGGACAGGTGGCTGCGTCCCAGGCAGGTACCACCGTGACCGCGACCAATGTCGCCACGGGGACCACGCGGCGCGTGGCCACCGGACCGGACGGCAGCTATGCCCTGGTCGGCCTGCCGCCGGGGACCTACAAGGTGGATGCAGGCCCGGGCACGGAGAAGACGGTGACCCTGTCGGTGGCCTCGTCGGTCAGCCTGGATCTGGGCAGCGACGGCCAGGCGCCAGCGCCGGCCGCCGATGGCGCAGCGACCACACTGGACACGGTCAAGGTCACCGCCACCGCGCTGCAGGAGGTCAAGACCTCCGAAGTCGGCACCAATATCTCGCTCAAGCAGATCAACACGGTGCCGCAGCTGACGCGCAACTTCCTGGAGTTTGCCGACACCGTCCCGGGCATGCAGTTCGAAACCGACCCGAACGGCAACAGCCGCATCCGCGGCGGCGCGCAGGCCAGCTCGGCGGTCAACGTCTACATCGATGGCGTGGGCCAAAAGAGCTATCTGTTCGGCGGCGTGTCCGGCCAGCAGCAGAGCGCGGGCAATCCGTTCCCGCAGCTGGCGATCGGCGAGTACAAGGTCATCACCTCCAACTACAAGGCCGAGTTCGACCAGGTGGGCTCGGCGGCGATCGTGGCGTCCACCAAGTCCGGCGGCAACGAGTTCCACGGCGAGATCTTCGGGCGCACCACCAATACCGATTTCCGTGCGCGCCAGGCCGACGAACGTGCCGGCGCGCCCAACTCCGATGGCAGCAAGCGCAAGACCCACCAGGACGAGTATGGTTTCGCGCTCAGCGGCCCGATCGTCAAGGACAAGGCGCACTTCTTCTTCAGTTACGAAGGCAAGGGCTTCGAGGTGTCGGCCAACCCGGTCTCGGTGCCGGACAACTTCAGCGTGCTGAGGGACGACCTGCCGGCCGGCGTGCAGAGCCGCCTGGGCTCGGTCACCCGCCCGTTCAACGAAGACCTGTACTTCGGCAAGATCGATTGGGATATCGGCGAAAACGACCGCCTTGAACTGACCGCCAAGGTCCGCGACGAAGAAAGCCGCGATAGCGTTGGCGATCGCAACACCGCCATCGCCGCCAAGATCAATCTCAATACCGAAGATCGCTACGACCTGCGCTGGCAGCACTTCGGCGAAACCTACGTCAACGAGGCGCGCATCTCCTACGAGGACGTGCTCTTCAACCCCACCGCCTACACCATCGGCAGCCAGAGTGTGTACACGCGCGACATTGCCGAGAACGATGTGCTGATCAACGACGACGCCACCAGCGGCCTGGCGATCCAGCGCAAGGGGCAGAAAGGCCCCAGCTTCCAGAACGACCTGACCTTCAACAGCATCGACTGGCACGGCAGCCACGTCATCAAGATGGGCGTGAAGTACAAGGAAGTGGAGTTGACCCAAAGCGAGAACTCCACCGCCAATCCGTCCTTCTATTACGCGGTCAACGACGGCCAGGGCACGGCACCGATTCCATACCAGGTGCGCTTCAACCTGCCGTTTGCCGGTGCGGCGCCGTCGGTGACCACCACCAGCAAGCAGCTGGGCCTGTACATCCAGGACGACTGGGACGTCAACGACAAGCTGCAGTTGAACATCGGCGTGCGCTGGGATGGCGAGAAGATTCCTTCGTATCTGGACAACGTGACCCCGCCGGAAGTGGTGGCGGCCTTGAACGGCCCGGGCACCGACCCGGCGGTCAGCGCCACCTATGCCGAGCAGCTGGCCAAGGGCGGAGTGAACATCAATGACTACATCAGCAACGGGCGCAATCGCAAACAGGACAACAACAACTTCGCGCCGCGCCTGGGCTTTTCCTACGACTTCCGTGGCGACGAATCGCTGGTGCTGTTCGGTGGCGCCGGGCGTAGCTACGACCGCAATCTGTTCGACATCATGGGCCTGGAGCAGGTCAAATCCGCGCTGTCCCAGTACACCATCCGCTTCGCCGAATCCTACGGCTGCACGCCGGCGCCGGGCACCTGCGCCAACTGGAACCCGGCCTATCTCAGCAACCCGGACAGCCTGGGCGGCCTGGTCAATGCGCGCGTGCGCAACGGCGAGGTCGACCTGCTCAACAACGATCTGAAGACGCCGTATTCTGACCAGTACTCGCTGGGCCTGCGTACCCGCGTGGGCGAGTGGAGCAACTCGGCCACGGTGTCCTACATCCACAGCCAGGACGGCCTGATCCTGACCCTGGGCAACCGCTACCCGAATGGCGACTTCTTCCAGAACGGCGGCCAGCCGTGGGGTCAGACCCTGCCCGGCTTCGGTGCGCTGATCATCGGCAACAACGGCGTGGAGACCAAGACCACGCAGTTGCTGCTGTCCACCGACAAGGCCTATACCAAGGAAAGCGGCTGGGGCCTGACCGCGGCTTATACGTTCTCGCGCGCACGCGGCAACCGCGGCAACGACGAGCAGTACGGCTTCGACGCGGCCACCATTGCCGACTATCCGTTCCTGGACCTGAACTCGGTCCCGCGCCATCGCTTGGTGGTCACCGGCATCTATGATCTGTTCTGGGGCATCAGCGCCTCGGCCAAGCTGACCCTGGCCACGGTGCCGCCGCGCAATGAAGCGGTAGCCTACGATCTATATGGCGGCCCGCCTTCGAACAACATCCGCGTGGTCTCGGTGGATGCACCGGGCGGCAAGTTCATTGCCGGCGGCGACATCTTCGGCACGCGCCAGCTGGATCTGTCGCTGTCCAAGGACATGCACGTGACCGAGGCGTTGACCGTGCAGGTGCGCGGCGATCTGATCAATGCGCTGAACTTCCGCAACTACGATCAGTACGCCATCGACTGGGGCCAGGGCGGCGTCTATAACCCGCGCGTCAGCATCAACCAGTACGGCGCGCTGTCCACGCCGCCGCGTACGCTGTTCCTGAGCGCGCGCATCATCTGGTAGTTCGATAGCAGCCCTGGATTGGCCATGCCAGCACGGCGCGAGCGACCGTGCTGGCAATCGTGCATGCCGCACGGCCCGGCATGCCGTTGTTGTTTGCATCGTGTGTTGAATGCCGATGCGCCGCACCGGCCACGCGCCGCCAATGCTTTACCCGTCTCGACCCGTGCCTGAAGGAGCAGCCGCCCGTCACCGTAGACCTTTGTCGTTCTTGCAGCCATTGCGGCTGTTGTTGCCTGTCGTTCCGTGTTCCACACCAAAGCACCAACCCAACGCGCCAGTCACTCCCCTGCGTCGCGCTTTACCCCTGGGAGGGGGAAAGTCATGAAGAACCACCGTACCGTCTCCACCCTGCCGGCGCGCAGCCTGTTGTGCTGCGCCCTGGCCGCGTCGTTGTTCGCCACCGCTCCGGCCATGGCCCAGTCCAGCAACGCCACGTTGCGCGGACAGGTCGCCTCCGCACAGAGCGGCAGCGAAGTGGTCGTGACCAATGTCGCCACCGGCTCGGTGCGACGCGCACCGGTCAATGCGAATGGCAACTACACCATCGTCGGTCTGCAGCCGGGCACCTACAAAGTCGAATCCAACGGCGTCAGCCGCACGGTGACCCTGTCGGTGGCCTCCAGTGCCACGGTCGATCTCGGCACCGAGACGGCAACCGCGCCCGCAGGCAATGCGACCACGCTGGATACGGTGACGGTCAGCGCGCCGATGATTCGCGACGTCAAGACCTCGGAAGTGGGCAACACCATCAGCGCGCGCCAGATCCAGCAATTGCCGCAGGCCACGCGCAACTTCCTGGAGTTTGCCGATACCGTACCGGGCATGGTGTTTCAGGTGGACGGCAACGGCAACACCAAGCTGCGCGGCGGTGCGTCCAACGCCAGCGCCGGCAATCTGTACATCGATGGCGTGGGCCAGAAGAGCTATGTGCGCAGCGGCGGCGTGGCCGGCCAGAGCGACACCCAGGGCAATCCCTTCCCGCAGCTCGCCATCGGCGAATACAAGGTCATCACCTCCAACTACAAGGCCGAGTACGGCCAGATCAGCGGCGCGGCGATCACTGCGGCCACCAAGTCCGGCACCAACGAGCTGCACGGCGAAGTGTTCTACCGCTATACCGATCAGGACCTGCGCGACAAGCGGCCCGACGAGAAAGAAAACGGCAAGATCGATTCGCAGACCAAGGAATACGGCTTCGCGCTGGGTGGGCCGATCATCCAGGACCGCATGCACTTCTTCGTCGCCTACGAGGGCAAGGAGAACGTGGCGCCCAAGAGCGTGCAGCCGAGCGCAGAGGCTGCCGCGTTCGTCAACCAGTTGCCGTCCGACCTGGCCAGCCAGTATGGCCCGGCCAACATGCCGTTCGAAGAAGACCTGTTCTTCGGCAAGATCGATTTCGAACCCACCGATCGCGATCGCATCGAGCTAAGCACGATTTATCGCGACGAAACGCAGACTGCCAACGTGGGCGGCACCAACACGCTGGCGCAGGCCACCGACAAGATCAACAAGGACAAGCGCACCAACCTGCGTTGGCAGCACAGTGCCGACAACTGGTACAACGAGCTCATCGTTGGCACGGAAAACTCGGAGAACAACCCGACCCCGCGTACGCTCGGCAACGGCATCATCTACACCTATTTCCAGCCACGTGCCGGTTCCACCGATGTCGATGAGCGCACCTTTTTGACCACCGGCTCGGCGGGCGGCCTCAATGCGCAGCGCAAGAGTCAAAAGGGCTGGTTCCTCCAGAACGATCTGACCTTCACCAGCTTCCAGTGGCATGGCGAGCACACCATCAAGATGGGTGTGAACTACAAGGACATCGAGCTGACCTCGCAGGATGCGGCGGCGTTGAATCCGCAGTTCAGCTACCGCGTCAACGGTGGCAGCGTGGAATCCACGCCCTACCGCGTGGATTTCGTTGCGCCGTACAACACGCCCGGCCAGCGCGCCACGGTGGTCTCGCCGTCCAAGCAGTACGGCATCTATCTGCAGGACGACTGGGCCGCCACCGACAAGCTGATGATCAACATCGGCGTGCGCTGGGACTACGAAGACACCCCGGCTTATACCGACTTCGTCACCTCGCAGGCCTTCGTCGATGCGCTGTACGCCAACGATCCGGACAACCCCGGCCAGCCGTGGGCCAACCGCCTGCTGCCCAGCGGCATCAACGTGGCCGATTACATCAGCACCGGCAACAACCGCAAGAACTTCAAGGATGCGTGGGCGCCGCGCTTCGGTTTCTCGTATGACTTCTTCGGCGACGAAGCCGCCATCCTGCACGGTGGTGCGGCGCGTTCGTACGACCGCAACCTGTTCGAGCAGCTGGCACTGGAAACCAGCAAGGCGGCGTTGTCGCCAGTGGCGGTGTATTTCGAAAATCCGGCAACCCAGCAGTGCTACCGCGCCGACCGTACCTGCGTGGCATTCGATCCGCGCTATCTCAACGGCATCGACCAGCTCAATACCATTCCCGGTGTGGCCGGCAGCGCCGAGCTCTTCATGTTCAACAACAAGCTCAAGACGCCGTACAGCGATCAGTACAGCATCGGCATCACCAACCAGGTAGGCGACTGGCTGACCGATGTGACCTTCCAGCGCATCCTGAGCTACGACGGCTTTGCGATGGGCCTGATCAACCGTTACCCGGATGGTTCGTATTTCCAGAACGGCAACGTGCCGTGGGGCGAGCCGGTGCCGGGCTACCAGAACACCATCCTGGGAACCAACGGCCTGGAACAGCGCAACAGCCAGGTGCTGCTGTCGGCCGACAAGCCGTACACCAAGGAATCCGGTTGGGGCCTGACCCTGTCCTACACCCACACCAGCGCACGCCAGAACCGCAACATCGACGAGCCCTACGGCTTCGACAAGGCCACCATTCGCGGCTATCCGTTCGTGAAGTCCGACGCGGTGGCCGCGCACCGCTTCGTGGCCTCCGGCTCGATCGATATCCCGTGGGGTGTGACGCTGGGCGCCAAGTTGGTGCTGGCAACGCCCGAGCCGATCAACACCATCGCCTGCTTCGGCTTCACCGACCCCGATGGCGCAACCTGCCAGCAGGTCGGTGTTACGCCGCCGGGCAGCGGCAAATTCCTGGTCGGTGGCGATATCTGGGGCTACCGCACGGTGGACTTCCAGGCCACCAAGGAGTTCACCGTGGTTGGCGACTTCAAGATGTCGGCACGCGTGAACCTGCTCAACGCGTTCAACTTCAAGAACTACAGCGCGTACGCCTACAACGGCTTCGGCAGCAACGGGCGGTTCGATCCTGACATCGCCATCAACACCAATGGCGAGATCAACTACGTGCCGCGTAGCGTGGTGCTGGAGATCGATGCAAAGTTCTGATGGGTGCGCCTTCCCCACGCGTGCACTGCACGCGTGGGGAGCTTTCGCAACGGGGCCGGTTGGCCCCGTTCGTTTGTCCGTCCTCTCTCAGCTCAGGAACGTGCAGGCATGATCCCCGCTCCCCTCCGCAACATCGTCATCGTCGGCGGCGGCACCGCCGGCTGGATGGCGGCCGCCGCGTTTGCGCGCGTGCTTGGGCCCACCTTCAACGTGCAGCTGATCGAATCCGAACAGCTCGGCACCATCGGGGTGGGCGAAGCGACCGTGCCGCATATCAAGGCCTTCAACAACCTGCTCGGCATCAATGAAGCCGAGTTCGTGTGCCAGACCCAGGGCAGCTTCAAGCTCGGTATCGAGTTCGTCGACTGGCAGCGCCCCGGCACGGCGTACATCCACGGCTTCGGTACCCAGATCGGCCATCCACTCGGGCTGCTGCCGTTCCATCAATACTGGATCAAGCAACAGCTGCGCGGCACGGCGCAGCCGTTGGGTGCCTATACGCTCAATACCGTGGCCGCCGCGCGCGGCAAGTTCATGACCTCGGCCGGCGATGTGCCGGCCAACTCGCCGCTGGTCAATATCGCCTATGCGTATCACTTCGACGCCAGCCAGTACGCGCACTTTCTCCGCAGGTATTCTGAGCAACGCGGCGTCACCCGCATCGAAGGGCTGGTCGAGCAGGTGCAGCTGCATCCGGAAAGCGGCCATGTGCGATCGTTGCAGCTGGCGTCCGGGCAGGTCGTCAGCGGCGACCTGTTCATCGACTGCTCGGGCTTCCGCGGGCTGTTGATCGAAGAAACCTTGCACACCGGCTATCACGATTTCACCCATTGGCTGCCCTGCGATCGCGCACTGGCGGTGCCCTGCGAAAACGTCGGCCCACCGACGCCGTACACACGCTCCACTGCGCGCGCGGCCGGCTGGCAGTGGCGCATTCCGCTGCAGCACCGCACCGGCAACGGCTATGTGTATTGCAGCGCGCACATCAGCGACGACGAAGCCGCTGCCACGCTGCTCGCCAACCTGGATGGCAAGCCGCTGGCCGACCCGCGCCCGCTGCGCTTCACCACCGGGCGGCGCAAGCAGTTCTGGAACCGCAACGTGGTTGCGCTGGGGCTGGCCAGCGGATTCCTGGAGCCACTGGAGTCGACCAGCATCCACCTGATCCAGTCCGGCATTTCCAAGCTGCTGGAGCTGTTCCCACGCGAGGGCATCAGCCCGGTGCTGGTGCAGCGCTACAACGACCGGTTGGCGTTCGAGTTCGACCGCATCCGCGATTTCCTGCTGCTGCACTACCACGCCACCGAGCGCGACGACAGCGCGTTCTGGCGCCATTGCCGCCACATGCCGATCACCCCGGAGCTGCAGGCCGCACTCGAGCTGTTCCGCGACAGCGGGCGCTTCTACCGCAATGCCGAAGAGATGTTCGCCGAGATCAGCTGGGTGCAGGTACTGGTGGGCCAGGGCATCGTGCCGACCGGCTATCACCCGCTGGTGGACCAGGTGCCGGATACCGATGCCGAGGGCTTCCTGGCCAGCGTGGCGCAGACCATCAGCCGGTGTGTGGACGTGATGCCGAGCCACCAGCAGTTCATCGACCGCTATTGCAAGGCGCCAGCGATACGGTAAGCGCGATCACCGGGCGGCAAGCGACCCCAAGCAGCCCTGCGCACCCATCGGACCGATGCGCGGGTGACATGGCCGGCGATGCGCAAGGTCACCTCGCCCGCCGCTGCCGTGTACAACAGGCGGTTGGCAGTTCCGCGCGTGCCAAGCCATCGCCTGACCAATCGCCAAAAAAAAAGGATCGGGCACAAGACCCGATCCCTTCGAAAACCGGGACAAGCCCGGTGGACAATGAGTGGCACAGCTTCCGACTGACATCGGACGCCGGCATGTTAACGAGACTTTCACATTAAAGCAATGCTTTAATTATTTGCACTTAAGCTATTGATTTAATTTGATAATAACCGAATTGAACGACTGCCAATCAGTCCCGGTGCCGCACTACCGCCGCGCGGATCTCGTCCTGGATGGCGGCGGCGGCGGCGGCGGGGTCGGCAGCCAGGCGGATCGGGCGGCCGACGACGATCGCGTCGGCGCCATCGGTGAAGGCCTGCGCCACGCCCACGGTGCGTTGCTGGTCGTCGCCCACCGGGCCGCCGGGGCGGATGCCCGGGCAGACGATCGAAAACGCCGGGCCGGTGGCACGGCGGATCGGGCCGGCTTCCTGGCCGGAGGCGATCACCCCGTCGATGCCGGCGGCCTGGGCAGCCAGCGCGCGCTCCACCACCACCTCCACCGGTTCGCGGTCGATGCCCATCGCGGCCAGGTCCGGGCGGCCCATCGAGGTCAGCACGGTCACCGCGAGCAGGCGCATGTCGCCCCGGTTGGCCTCGGCGGCGGCCTGCAACATGCCGGCATGCCAACCGTGCACGGTGCAATAGCTCACCGGCCACTGCGACAACCGGGCGATGGTGCCGGCCACGGTGGCGGGAATGTCGAAGAACTTCAGGTCCACGAACACGCGCTTGTTGCGCTTGGCCAGGGCATCGAGCACGTGGAAATACTCGCCGGAGGCCAGCAGCTCCATGCCGATCTTGTAGAAGGACACCGACTCGCCCAGCCGGTCGACCCAGGCAATTGCTTCATCGTGGCCGGGCACGTCCAGCGCGAAAATCAGCCGCTCGTGCGCGGCCAGGGCCAACGGGGGACGGCTCATCGTGCAAGCTCCAGTGCGGCGCGCTTGGCGTCGTGGCGGGTCTGCCAGGATTGCGAATAGTCGTTGTTGAACTGCGCCGGCTCCCAGCCGCCATAGCTGGGGTTGGGCAGCATCCACCAACGCTCGCCGAACCAGTCGTGGTACTGCTGCAGCAGCGCGCCGCGCGCCTGGCCGGTATTGGCGGTGACCTGCACGAAGTCGCCGAGCTGGTCGCCGAACTGCATCAGCACGCGATATTTCTGTCCGGCCAGCCGGCGGCGGCAGTTCTTCTCGCTGCCGTTCTGCTCGCAGCCAGGCACCACCGTGCCCAGGCCCAGGAACACGTCGTCGTCGGCCACCGGCAGGCCGGCACTGCGCAGATTGGCCAGCGTGGCGTCCTTCAGGTGCACCGCGCGGTTGGAGATGTAGATCAGGGTGATGCCACGGGCGGTGGCGGCCTTGGCTAAGTCCACCACGCCCGGAATCGGCTTGGCCTTCTTCTCGGCCACCCACTGATCCCAGCTCAGTTCGTCGTACTCCTTGCCGTCGCGCACCAGCCGCGCCTGGTACGGCGAGTTGTCAAGCACGGTCTCGTCCACGTCCAGCACCACCGCCGGCTTCAGGCCAGTGGCGGCATTGCCGCGTTCCTCGGGTACCAGCGCGTCCCAGTTGGGCTGCTTGAGCGCCGCGTCCAGCTTGTCGGCCGCGGCGCGATAGGTCTGCTCGGCCACGGCGCGGTATTCCTCCGAGCGCTGCATCCACAGCACCGCATTGAGGTTGTCGTCGCCGGCCGGCATGCCGGTCGCTGCCGACTTGGCAGCGGCGGGCGCAGCGGCGGCCGGTGCCGGCTGCGCGAGGTCTTGATGGGCGGGCTTGCAGGCCGACAGCGCCAGCACGGCGCAGGCGAGCAGGGACATCGGTGCGTGAAACGAGGGGCGCATGGCATCCACCAGACAGGAACGGCAATGAAGCCCGCGATTTTAGAGCGGCCAACAGAACGTAGCGAGCAGTCGTCAGGTGGGCGCGGGTGGCGCGCCGGAAGATGTCGCGCACCGGCCGCGCCCGTCTGGCGGCTGCGCAGTGGTTGTGTTGGCCGCTCTCGCCGGTTCGCGTGGCTGCCCTGTGCTGTTTCCGCCGCCGATGCGCACGCCGGCTTCTGGCGCGTTGCGGCGCTTGCGGCAAGCGGACGGCAAGGACAGCGCCTGCGTGGTCGGCTCGCAGGCCAGCCGCGGTGCGCGCGCACTTGCTGCCCAATCGGGCCGTCACACGCTGGTCGATGGCGGCAGGTTGCACGCCCAGTCGGGGGCTGGCCACAACACCATCGACCGCACCATATGGCCCTGAAGCCAGCGCGGCACGGCGAAACACGCGCAGACCGCCCGGCACGGGATCGGCATATCCTTCCCCGCTGATTGCCCAGGAGCTGCCGCATGACCGAGACATCGTCCATCCCCGTGCTCGATACCGCCCAGGCCCGCGTGCTTGGCTGCCTGATCGAAAAAGAGGCCACCACCCCGGACGCCTACCCGCTCACCGTCAACGCCGCGCAGGTGGCCGCCAACCAGAAGACCGCGCGCGAGCCGGTGCTGAATCTGCAGACCGGCGTGGTGCATCACGCGCTGCGCCAGCTGGAAACGCTGGGGTTGGTGCGACAGCAGTTCTCCTCGCGCGCCGAACGCTACGAGCACAGACTGGGCAGCGTGCTGGACCTGACCCGCCAGCAGGTGGCGTTGATCGGCCTGCTGTTGTTGCGCGGGCCGCAGACGTTGGGCGAGCTGTTCGCGCGCAGCGAGCGGCTGGCGCGCTTCAACGATGCCGACGATGTGCGCCATCACCTGGACCGGCTGATCCAGCGCGGCCTGGCGGCGCAACTGCCGCGCGCCAGCGGCCAGCGCGAGGATCGCTACGCGCACCTGCTCAGTGGTGCGCTGGATGTGGAAGCCTTGCAGGCCGCAGCTGCACGCGCCGCACCGGCGACGCGCAGCAGCGCCGACAGCAGCGAGCTGGAGGCGCGCGTGCAGGCGTTGGAAGAGCAGCTAGAGGAACTGCGTGCACAGCTGGCCGGACTGCACGCCCGCCTGGGCGCCTGATCGTGCGGATGGCTCAGTAGATCGCCGGCACCCGTTCCAGCACGCCGCCGGCGTAGTCGGCCTGGAACGGCAGATCCGGGCGATGCGCGTAGCCGATGTAGCAGTCGCACCGCGCATTCGGACAGCTGCGGGCACGCAGCTGCGCGGCAAAGCTGCCGTCGTACAGATTGCCCAGCGGCGTGGCGACGAAATGGCAGCGCCGCACGTTGCCGTCGCCATCCACCGACACCACCGATTCGCCGGTGAGGCAGGGCGCGCCGAAGCTGGGCGGTGGATTGAGGTTGTAGCCGAAGTGCGGATCGATCCGGCTCAGGCGCTGCACCTGCTCGGGCGTGTAGTAATCGGCCGGGCGCGGATCGAAGGCGTTGAGCCACATCGGCGTGGTGTCCGGCAAGGCGGCACGCAATGCGTCGATCTCGTCCAGGTGCGCGTGCGAAGCCACCATGCCCACGCTGTGGCGCACGCCACGCTGGCGCAATGCCTGGCAACGCTGCAGGAAGGCCGCACGCGTGACCTGGCTGGGGTGGTAGGTGCACCACAGCGCCAGCCGATTGAGGTTGGCGCGCTCCAGCCAGCGCAGGCCCACGCACAGGTTGGTCTGGATCGCCACGCGGCGCAGCTGCGGCAGCTGGCTCAGCTGCACCATCGCCTCGCGGTAATGCCGCCGCACCAGGCCTTCGCCCCAGGGCGTGAACAGGATCGACAACGGCCGCGTCTGCGCCTGGGCCCAGGCGACGAAGCGCGCCAACTCCTGCGCGTCGCGGTGCAGGGCGGCGGCGCTGTCGTAGGTCTTGGCGAACGGGCAGTAATTGCAGCTGTAATTGCAGCTGCTGAGCCGGCCGCGGTAGAGCAACGACAGATGCATCGGCCGCCTACCCGACCTGGTACTGCTGCATGCGCTCGGCGATCGGCGCCGAGGTCAGCCATGGGCCGATGGTGTCGGCGCGCTCCATGCCGGCGGCGGTGAGCGACAGCAGGCTGCCCTGCCAGTGCGCCAGGTCCAGCGCCAGCAACTCGCGCAGCTGCGGCAGGGCGTCCAGGCAGTCCATGCCAAACCGCTGGCGGAAGTCGTCGCGGTCCAGCCCCGGCACCACCAGCAGCGACTGGATCGCATGCCGCCGCCGGGCATCGTCGGCATCCAGCGCGATGCCGTAATCGGCACGCGCAAAGCTGGCCGGATCGCGCGCCAAGTAATGCTCGAGAATGTCGGCCACCGAGCGCCGGCTCACCCCGTATTCGCTGGAGTAATGCAGGCCGGCGGTATACGAGCGCGCGCCGCAGCCGATGCCGACCATGCCATCGCTCTGGCAGCAATACACCGGCGCATCGGCATCGGGTGCATGCGGGGCGCGGAACATGCGCATCGAGACCTGGGTGTAGCCGGCTGCCAGCAGCCGGTCGCGCCCGGCCCGGTACAGCGCCAGGCGCGCGTCCAGCGGCTCGGGCTGCAGCACGAAGCTGCGCCGCCCGCCGGCCTTGGCCTCGATCCGGCCCAGCCCGGTCATCGGCCGCACGTATAGCGGGTACAGGTACAGCTCCTCCGGTGCGAAAGCCAAGGCGCTGTCGATCGAGGCCAGGAAGCTGTCCACGGTCTGCCCGGCGATGCCGTAGATCAGATCCAGATTCAGCGTGGGGATGCCCTGCTCGCGAATGATGGCGATCGCCCGCTCCACCGTCTCGCGCTGCTGCGGGCGCACCAGCGCACTGACCTCGGCGGCGCTGAAACTCTGGATGCCCATGCTGACGCGGTCGATGCCGGCCTGCCGGCAGACCCGCAGCCGGTCGGCATCCACGGTTTCCGGCGAGACCTCGATGCCGGCCGGGATTGCGTCCAGCACAATGGTCGCGTGGCGCGCCACCATGTCGAACACCCGCTGCAACTGCCCCGCATCCAGATAGCTCGGCGTGCCGCCGCCCATGGCAAAGCGCACGAAACGGTGCGCGCCCAGCGCCTGCACGGTGGCCTGCAGTTGTCGTTCCATCTGCGCCAGATACGCCTCCACCTGCGCCGGCGCCGGCCGTGCCAGCGCGAACAGGTTGCAGAACCCGCAGCGATACGAGCAGAACGGGATATGCAGGTACAGGAACAACGCCTGCCGCGGTTCGTCGGCCCACACCTGCTGCAGCGGCACGGGCGGCTGCAGCGGACGGTAACTGGTCTTGTGCGGATACGAGTACGAATAGGCCTGATACGGCGGCAGCGCCAAC
The DNA here is from genome assembly GCF_041475735.2 of Xanthomonas sp. NCPPB 3582. Lineage (NCBI taxonomy): Bacteria > Pseudomonadati > Pseudomonadota > Gammaproteobacteria > Lysobacterales > Lysobacteraceae > Xanthomonas > Xanthomonas sp. NCPPB 3582. The sequence continues at coordinate 102,679 of NZ_CM192968.1, read as the reverse complement.
AGATCGGCCAGCGAGGGCAGGCTCATGGGGTCACCAGGAAATGGGCGTACGGCACCGTCATCACCACCTCGTGGGCCAGGCGATGGCCATGGTAGCCATCCTCGCCGTAGGCGGTACCGTGATCGGAACAGACGATGGCAAACGCGCCACCGCGCGCGCGCAATGCGGTAAACAGCGGCGCCAGCGCGGCATCCACATAGCGCAACGCGGCGCAATGGCTATCGAAATCGTCGTTGATGGCGCCGGGCAGGTAATGCCGGTTGGGCTGGTGCAGCGCCGAGACGTTGATGAACAAGAAGCAGCGCGTGTCGCGCAACGCTGGGTCGCCCAGCCGCGCGCAGGCCAAGGCCACCTGCTGCTCGGTGGAGTCGGGCGCGGTGACGCCGAACGCCGGCGTCCAGTGGCTTTCGCGAAACAGGCCGGGCAACTGTGCGCCCAGCGCATTGCGCTTGTTGAAGAAGCCGGTGCCGCCGATGCACAGCGTGTGGTAACCGCAGCGCGCCAGGCCATCGACGATGTCGCCGCTGTCGGCAAACACCCGGGTCTGCGCCACGATGCTCTCGCTGCCATCGAAGGCCAGCGCGAACAGGCGCGGATGCGGGCCCTGGCGGGCAGGCGTGGGCAGGAAGCCGGCGAAGAACGCCATGTGCGCCGCATAGGTGAAACTGCCCGGCGTATGCCGCCGTTCCCAGCCATCGGCCGGCAGATAGCGCGCCAGCACCGGCAATTCGCCGCGCGCAAAGCAGCGCTGCGCGGCGTCGTAGCGCAGCGTATCCAGGGTGATCAGCACGATGTCGCGCGTACCGACGATGGCGTGCATGTCCGGCAAGTGCTCAGCCATGCCGTCGTCTCCCGTCGGTGTCCTCGCAGACGATGCCATCGCCCAGTGCCGCCTGATCCTCGTAGGTCGTGCGCCCCTGCCAGCGCAGCTCCGGCAGCAGATCGCCGAAGCCGTTGGCTTCCAGCACGTGGCAGCGCCCATCGCGCTGGATCAGGTCCAGGCCGATCATGCGGCAGTCGGCAAACGCGCGCGCGGCCTGCGCCACCGTGGCCGACACCAGCGCGTCCACATCCGCGCCCTGCCACGCCTGCGCCGGCAGGCGCCGATTGCCCAGATGCAGGTTGGTCAGCGGGCCTCGGCTGGCGCGGGCCACGCGCTGGCGCGCCACGCCGTCCAGCGCAACCACCCGCAGGTCGTAGTGATGACCGGGCAAGCCGGGCGCGCGCGGCTTGGGAATCCACCGCTCCAGATAGGCGCCCTGCGCGGCGATCGCATCCACCAGCGGCGCGATGTCGGTACGGCGGGTGTAGCGGCGCTGCCGCAGCGCGTTGAACACCCGCACACCGCCCGCGTCCTGGACCAGCTCGGCCGAACCGCTGGCGATCTCGCGCCCATCGCGGTGCCAGCGATACGCCAGTACGCCGGCGCCGGACGATCCGTAGCGCGGCTTGAGAAACGCCTGGGTACAGCCGGAGACCTGCAGGCAGGCGCGCATGTCGGCATAGCTGTCCACGCTGCCCAGCAGCGTGGGCACGGCCACGCCCGCCGCGGCCAGGCGCTGCTGGCAGGCGAGTTTGTCGGTCATCGCCAGCAGCCCGGCGGGCGGGTTCAGATACTGGGCGGCCGGCAGCGACGCGAGCAGGTCCGCAAACCCGGCGTACCACAGCTGCTGATGGGCCAGTTCGCAATGCGCCAGCGGTGCCGGCGCAGGTCCGGGCGAGCCCAGCGTGCGCCAGCCGCGCAGGATGAGCGCCCGGTGCAGTTCGGGCGCCTCGCCGGGCGATTCGAGCTTGACCCGCGCGGCCGGGTGGCGTGCCAGCCAGTCCTGCAGCGGGGCCGGCGTGTCCAGCAGCTGCAGATAGTCGAACACCACCGCCGCAGGATGTCCCTGCGCCTGCAATGCCTGCTGCAGGGCCGCGATCCTGCGGCTGTCCCGTGGCCCCACCACGACCCAAGGCACGCTCACCTCATTCGGAAACGGCGACGTAGCGTTCGTCCTCGTCTTCCTCGAGCGGCTCATCCAGGATCACCGTCACCGGCAGCGTCGCCAGGCGGGCCTGCCACTCGGCAGAGATGTAATGATGGCTCAGGTCGATCCGCTGCAGCTGGCCGAGCTGTGTGCTTTCGACCAGCGCGCGCGCGCCGGCATCGCCGATGGTGCCCAGCGACAGGTCCAGCGTTTCCAGGCGGCCCAGCCACGGCTGGGTGGCCAGCCAGCCGGCCAGTTCATCGGTGTTGGCGGCATTGCGCAGGCCCAGGTAGCGCAGCCGTTCGGGGCCGATCGCTGCCAGCAGCCGCTGGTAGGTGCCCAGCTCGCCATCGAAGCCGTAATCCTCCACGCCCAGCCACAGTTCCAGATGCCGCAGGGCCGGCAGCGTGGAGGCGGCAATGGCCTGCACGATCGCCGATGGCAGCCCGCCGCATTCGATCGCCAGCTCCTGCAGCTGCGCATGCGCAAACGGCGTCAGCTGCAATTGCGAGGAACCGCGGATGCGCAGCGATTCCAACGCCGGGAACGCCGCCAGCAGCGGGGTGTAGTCGGTCTGGATGATCCAGGAGATCTCGCAGTCTTCGTAGGTCATGTCGCCGACGAACAGCGCACGCAGCGCCGGCAGTTCGTCGCGGCGTTCGATCAAGCGCTGCAGGTAGCCGTTGGGGCCTTCATCGTGCGCTTCGCGCCACGCGCCGATGATCAGCGCCTGGATGCTGGCCGGATCCACCTGCGCCAGCAGGCTGTCGAGCAACGCCGCCTGGGTGTCCTCGCCTTCGTACTCCTGGCGCAACCGGTACACCACATCGCCGCCGCTGGCCGGTTGATCGACACTGAAGTCCACCACCCGCTTGCCACGATAGAATTCCGAATACTGGCCGATCGTCATTGCATTGCCTCCCTGGCTCGGTGAGCGGGCAGGATACCCGCACGTCCATGGCAACCTCGTTAAGCGGGGGTGCCCGTTCCATTGCCCACCACCGATCGTCCGTGCAGCGGCCGGTCGCGCGTTCTCTCGAAGGATCGACCGCATGCAAGCCCCGTCTGATGCCGCCGCGCGTGTTCGCGCCACCGTCCACTCCGCCACCAGCGGGTTGATCGAACGCGATCAACTGGCCGAACTGATCGTGCTGGCAGCGGTGGCCCAGGAACACCTGCTGATCATCGGCCCGCCGGGCACCGCCAAGAGCGCAGTGGTGCGGCGCGTCGCCGCCGCACTGGGCGGCCGTTATTTCGAATATCTGCTGGGCCGCTTCACCGAACCGGCCGAGCTGTTCGGCCCGGTGGACCTGCGCAAATTGCGCGAGGGCAGCGTGCAGATCGATGTCACCGGGATGTTGCCGGAAGCGGACATCGCGTTCCTCGACGAAGTCTTCCTGGGTTCCACCGCCATCCTCAACACCTTGCTGGGCCTGCTCAACGAACGCCGCTTCCGGCGTGGCCAGACCGACCTGCACTGCCCGTTGCGGCTGTGCGTGGGCGCAGCCAACGCACTGCCCGAAGACGATGCGCTGGCGGCCTTCAGCGACCGCTTCCTGCTGCATCTGTTCGTCGACCCGGTGGCCGACCACCAGCTCGAAGCGCTGCTGGCCGGCGGATGGCAGGCCGAACGTGCGCCGCTGCAGCCTGTCGCCGGGCTGGCCGACCTGGACCTGTTGTGCGAACAGGCGCGTGCGGTGGACATGGATGGCGCACGCACGGCGCTGGCCGCGGCGATCCGGACATTGCGCGGCGCCGGCGTGCAGCTGTCGGACCGTCGCCTGGTCAAGACCCAGCGGCTGATCGCCGCAGCCTGCGTGCTGGCCGGACGCACCCGGGCCAGCGAGGCCGATCTGTGGCCGTTGTTCTATGTGCTGCCGACGCGCGAACAGCAAGCCAGCGCACAGGACCTGCTGCGCGGCACCCTGGCCGCCGCTGCCAATCCCACCCTGCGCGCGGCCGTCGAACAGGCCGCCCTGCAACCGCTCTCGCGCACTGCGCGGCTGGTCGAGGCCGCCCAGTGCTGTCTGCAGGATCCGCACACTCCGGCGCTGCGCACCATGGCCGAAGCCTTGCTGCGCGAGATCGATGCCAACTTCACGGCCGCCTCGCTGCCGGCCGAGCTGGCCCACGAACGCACACGCCTGATCGAGCAGATCGGCAGCGGGGCGTGAACTGGTCGTGGCAGGACGAGCCGGTGCCGGTCGCCCCGCAGGGGGTGATCGGCGTGGGCGATGCCGCACGCGCGTTGCTGGCGGCATGGGCGCGCGTGCCCGACGGCGCGGGCTTGCTGGTTACCGCCACGGCGCAAGCCGTGCTGCTGACCGGCCCTGCGCAGCAACTGCCCTGGGCCAACGGCGTGCAATACGTGGCACCGCGCGTGGACGCCGCTGGCCTGTGGTTGCCCACCGCCGAACGCCCCGACCTTGCGCTGGAACTGCTGGAGCGTGCGCTGCGCCGCCAGCACGGGCCGCAGCCGTTGTTGCTGCTGCGCTCACCTGCGCTGGTGCTGCCGCTGCATCGGTTGCTGCCGGCGCGTCCCGAGGTCGTGGCGCAGATCCGTCAGCGCTGGGAGGCCGCGTGAGTGCCGCGCTGCAGTTGCCCGCCCCGCTACAGGCCTGGCGGCTGTGGCTGGACTGGTTCGACCCGGAAATCGCCTCCCAGCTCGGCACCTGGTTGCTGCGTCTGGACCCCTTGCTCGGCCGCAACAGCCTGCGCCGCCGGGATGGCGACAGCGAGCCGGACGGCATCGACGACCTGCGCCGGCGCGGCAGCTACACGCATCTGCTGCTGAGCGAGTGGGCACTGGCCGACGCATTGCCGGAGGAATTCCTGCGCCGTGCCGCACACGCCGAGCACCTGTTCCTGGTGCCCCGCATGCAGGCGCGCACGCGCGATGCGCGTCTGGTGGCGATCTTCGATGCCGGTCCGGCGCAATGGGGCGCGCCGCGTCTGGCGCAGATTGCGTTGTGGATCCTGCTGGCACGCCGTGCGCAGTCCGCCAACGCGCGCTTTGGCTGGGGCCTGGCGCATCTGCCCGGCGACCTGCACGACGCCGACAGCCCCGCCCGGCTGCAACAGCTGCTGCAGGGCCGCACCTTCGAGGCGACCGGCCTGCAGCATGCGCAGGCCTGGGCCACACAGTTGGCAAGCGCTACGCCCACCACCAGCGAGTGCTGGTGGATCGGCGCGCAGCCGGTGCGTGCGGCACCGTTCCACCACCAGGCCGGCATCGCGCCTGCGGCAGATGCGCATCTGCAGGTGATGCTGCAGACGCGCCACGGCACCCGCAGCAGCCTGTTGCCGATGCCTGCCAGCATGGCCGCCAGGCAACTGCTGCGCGGGCATTTCATCGACACGCAACGCCCTGCCGAAGCCGACACCGCAAAACACGTGGTCAAGGGCAAGTTTTCGCTGCGCCATGCGCCGCTGTTCAGCCCTGGCGGTAGCTATGTCGCGCTGCTGCTGGCAGACGGCTGCCGCAGCGCGATGGTGAAGGTGCAGCCCGCCGACATCGCCAAACGGGCGGCGCCGCGCTACCACCAATGGGCGCAGGGCGGTCAGCCGCTGTGCCTTGCGGTGCAAAACAAGCACCTGGGCGGCATCGTCGCTGTCCGGGAGCAGGCCGAGTTCTGGAATCTTGATGGCATGCCCAGCTCCATCGATGCCGGCGGGAAGAGCATCTGCCCAGCGCCAGGCCAGGTGCGGCTGCGTCCGTGCGTATGGCTCAACAGCGGCGGCAAACCGCAGCGGTTCCTGCTGTGGGACCAGCACGGCCGGCTGATGACGTGGACGCGCGATACCCACCGGGGGCAGCGGGTTGCACAAGGCAGCGAGATCGCCGGGCATCTGGTGGCGCTGGCGCAAAGCGATGCCGAACACGCGGTCTACGCCACCCATGTCGCTGGCGAACTGCGGCTGCTGCGCCTGCACCGCGCCGGCAAGCAGGACCTGATCCTGCAGCTGGCGCTGGGGTCGCGTCCGCCGGTGGTGTTGCTGCGCAGCCTGGCCCAGGAGGGTCAATGGCGTGGCGCCATCGCCCTGGAACTGGCAAGCCGTCAGGCCGGCGGCGACCGCTCGCTGGCCTACCGGGTGTTGCACGGGGGCCCGGCCGATGGCTTTCAGGAATTCGAGGCGATCGTGGCGTCCGGCGACAGGCCGATCGGCCTGATCGGCGACCCGGACGCGCCGCAGCACAGCCTGCTGCTGGTACTGCGCGCCGATCGTCGCGCGCTGCTCGCCATCGGGGCCAGCGGCCGGCAGACACTGTATCGCGCTGCCAGCGAGATCAGCGCTGCGACGGTGTCCAGCGATGGCGCGCGGGTCGCACTGGTCACCCTGCAGGGGCAGGCGTGGATCCTTGGCGATGGCGGGCGGACCCCGCTGGTGGTCGTGCAAGCTCAGGCCGAGCAACCTGGCCATGAGTAGTTCCGCACGCACGGACAACGCGGCCGGCCGCGTGCGGTACCCGCTGTGGCACGGCAGCCAGATGGTGTCGGCGCTGTGGTTCTCGGCAGCGTGGCTGAGCCCGGACCAACGCCTGGCCAGGCTTGTCTGCGCCTGGCAACCCGGTAGCCGGGCGCTGCGCTTTGCCGACGGCGATGTGCTGTGCTTCGCCGCGCCGCGTGCGCTGGTTTGCGAGCAGGCGCCCGGCCTGGTGCTGTGCCAGGTGCATGGCGGGCTGTTCTCCGGCGCGTTGACCGCCGCCGAGGCGGCGCAGTTGCCCCCCGCCGATATCGGCCTGGTCCATGGCGCCCAGGTGATCGCCTTGCAATGGCAAGACGCGGTGGCGCTGGATCCTTCCGAGGCGATCGACGTGTCCGGCTACCCGCTGCACATGCCCTACGACTGCAGCCCAGCCGGTCCACCGCTGGAGGTGGACCGGCTGCGCGGCAAACCGCTGCGGCAACTGCTGGGCAAGGCCGTCCCGCCAGCCAGCGCCGAGCGCGATGCGTTTCTGCATGCGCTGAAGACGCAGCGCCCCAACGGTGACAACAACACGCTATGGCAACGCTTGCTGGCGCGCGCTCAGCGCACCCTGGGCAGCGACTACGCACCGGCATCGCAGGGATCCGCAGCCACCGGGCAGAACGCCACCGTGCCGGCACGCCGGGGCGCAGCATCTGTGTCGGCGTGGCGCATGCGACTTGCCCGCGCACTGGTTGCCTCGCGAATGGCCAGCTTGGTCGGACGTCGCCAGGGCGCCTACATGCGCCGGATGCTGCGCCAGTTCGAAAACGGCGATCTGGACGAAGCCTTGCGCAACGCGCTGCCGCTCGATGGCGTGGGCGAGTCGTTGGGGCAGGCGTTCGGGGTGCCCCAACGGCGCAGTGACCTGAGTCTGTCGCGCACGCGCGACGCCGGCACCAGCATTGGCCTGGGCGAAGAGCTGCAGGCGCATCTGCGCACGACCTATCGCAGCGCCTTCGCGCGCCTGGACCGCGAGGGGCAGATCGATCGTGCGGTGTTCGTGCTGGCCGAATTGCTCAATGCGCGCCAAGAGGCGCTCGACTATCTGGTCAAGCACGCTCGCTACAAACAGGCTGCGGAGCTGGCACTGGGCTGGGACATGTCGGCGGCGATGATCATCCGGCTGCTGATGCTGTCCGGCGACCACGCGCGTGCGGTGCAGGTCGCACGCCGCGATGGCGCCTTTGCCGCCGCCATCCAGCTGCTGCACGGCACCGAGCGCGCACTGGCCGACGCGCTGCGGCTGGAATGGGGCCAGGCACTGGTGCAGGCCGGCGACTGGCTGGCCGCCGTGGACGCGGTGTGGCCGCTGCACAAAGCGCGCAACCAGGCCGCGCAGTGGCTGTTGGCCGCAGAACAGGCCGGCAGCACGCTGCGCGCACGCGCCCTGGTCAAGCGCGCGCAGCTGTTGCCGGATACGCTGGAACACTATGCCGACCGCATCGCCGCGCTTGCAGACCCCACCGCCGATCCGGCACCGCGCAGCGAAATGGCAGCAGCACTGCTGGTGGATGCTTCCCCCAACCGCTCGCTGCAACAGCTGGCACGGCAGCTGCTGCCGGCAATTGCCGCCGATCATGCGCTCGCACGCAACAGCCTGTCGGTCGGCGATCTGACCACGCTGCTGAAACTGGCCAACGACCCACTGCTCAGCGCCGATATTCCCGCCTTCAAACCACACGTCGCGGCCAGCCAATCCAAACTATGGGACAGCGCCACCACCCTGCGACTGCAGGCACCGCAGGCCGGCCTGGCGGCCATCCACGATGTGGCTGCACTCCCGGGTCGCCGTTATCTGCTGGCCCTGGGCGAAGCCGGTGCGGCGGTGGTGGACACGCACGGGCGCCTGCTGCGGCGCTACCCGGCGCCTGCGTTTGGTGTGGTCATCGCCGACAGTGGGCAGGTCGCCCTGGCAATCGCACCGCGTGAGCGCATGTCCACCGTCCATCGGCTGGATTTGATCACCCATGCGGTGCGCGACCTTGGCCAGATCGCGCTGCAGTACGCCGCGCCCAGCTACAGCGGAATCGGCTGGAGCATCGTGGTCGACAACCGGCTGCTGGTCGTCGATACGGACAAGGATCTGCACAGCGTGCTGTGGCATGTCGGCGACCTGCCCGGCCCGGTGATTGCGGCGGGATTCTTCAGCGATTGCGAGGTGTATCTCGTGCAGGCCCGCGAGCACCTGGAGGACTGGACCTACAGCCTGCCTGCGCGGCGCCTCAAGGCGCGCGAGTCCCTGCGCGTGGAGCCACAAACGCCGCTGCTCGCGCATCGGCTCGGCAGCGTGCAGCAAGCGGATGTGCGCGCCGATCCCGATGGCGACATTTGGCTGCACTACCAGCACACCGGCAGCGCCCGTCAGCGCCGTTTGCACGAACGCAGCGCCGCATCCGGCGCGCCGGATGGCTCAAGCGTGGTGGCGCTTGAAGCGGGATTCCTGGTGGGCCTGCATTGGCCGCATGGCTCGCGCTATCTGGTGGTGCGCCACCAGGACGGCGGCATCGTTGCGTCGCTGGACTGGGCTACGGGCATCGCGGTCAAGGTGCGAGAGCAGTCCGGCCATCTGCTGTTCCATGACGCGCACGGCCGTTTACTGGATCTGCAGACCGACCGCTCGCTGACCCATGCCATGTCCTTCCTCGGCTAGCGCATGTGAGAAGCACACGCTGAGGCAGGCGCGAAGACGCAACGCCAGGCGGGTGCAGTGCGCCAAGCCCCACGCAGCGCCGAGGTCGCAGCGGCGCTCGCGACGCTCAGGTCGGTGTATCCACCTCGTCCCAGTCGGCGTCTTCGAAGTGCAGCAGCCAGTTGAGCGCGTAATGCCGCTCGTACACCACGCCGGGCACGATGCCGGCGGGGACCGTCTGACCGGATTGCCCGGCCTGGCGCACTGCCCAGTGCAGGCGCAGGTGGCGGTCCAGCGCATCCAGCAGCTCCGGCACCGGGCGCAGCGTTGGCGGCGGTGCCGTGGGAATCTTGGCGCGCTCCAGCGCGCGCTGCGCCACGCCGGGCACATCGCACAGACCGGTGGGCAGCGGCAGGGTGTCGGTCATGCCCACCGCCCATTGCAGCAGTGCCAGGCTTTCGTAGCGCCAGCCGAAGTTGGCCAGTTGCTGCGCATCCGGCTGGGGGTGTCCGAAGAATGCCTGTTCCTGTGGCGACAGCGCAGCCTGCAGTCCCGGCAGGCGTTCGGCCATGTCGGCCAGCGACGGCGGCGTATCGCCGGCGGCCAGGATTTCCGCCCGCAGCGCCACCGCAAACAACGCCAGCATGCGCGCGGCAATGCTGTCCGGCGTCCGCAGGCGGGCCTCGGCCTGCCCCGGCACCGGCGGCAGGCTCGGTGGCACGCGGATGCCCAACGCTGCCAGTTGGTCGTGCTGGCGCGCGCGGCGCGCCAGCGCGTCCGGTGGATAGGGCAGCTGCGCCTGCGCATCCAACGGCGGCTCGCCCTGGCTGACCAGCACCCGGCCCTGCGGGTCGCGCACGCTGCCGTCGGCCAGGAAGCACACCGCGTTGGCCTGCTCGGCCCACTGCGCCAGCGCGCCGAACGCCGCATCGTCCACCTCGAAGCTGAAGTGCTGGCGCACCCGCTGCACATGCCGCATCAGGTGATAGCGCGCCTGGGTCATCTGGCCATCGCCGGCCTGGCTCACATAGCCGACAAAGCCGTGCAGATGCGCGGCCAGTTCTGGATCGGCGTGGTCGCGATGCTGCACGGCGGCCTGCGGCAGAAACTCCGGCCAAAGCGGCGTGCGCAGCGTGGAATAGGCGTTGATCAACAGCGCCATGCGGGCCCCCTTTGCGATGGAAACAGCCGGCAGGGTGGCGCAGCGCCGCTCAGCTGTCCACGCCAGCAGGGCCGAGCTCGATCGTGTAGTACGCCACCGCCTCGGTGCCGGGACTGAGCACCCGCAGGCTCTCATAGCGCAGCCCCAGCGCTTCCAGCGCGCGGATCGAATCGGCATTGCCTGGCGAAACGATCGCGCACACCTGCGTCAGTCCCAATACCTGGTGCGCATGCGCCAGCACCGCACGCCCGGCTTCGGTCACATAGCCCCTGCCGCGATACGCGGGCAACAGCGCAAAGCCGATATGCGGCACCGGCAAGGTCTCGCGGCACAGCAGGCCCAAGGTGCCCATGAAGGTGCTTGCCTCGCGCGTTTCCAGCGCCCAGTGCGCGAAGCCGTGTTGTTGCTGATGCGCCTGCGCCCACTCGCGCACATGCTCGCGCGCCTGTTCGCGCGTGCGGATGCCGCGGTCGTTGATGCCGGCGATGAACGCAGGGTCGTTGACCAGCGCCAGCATCGCCTCGGCATCGCGCTCGGGGTCGAGCAGACGCAAGCGCACGCGTGCGGTTTCGAGGATGACGGTCACGGCGCGCTCGGTTGGCGGGAACCTCAGACTGCCGTGCGGCAGTGGCACTGACAAGCCGGACGTCATCGCACACCGTCACGCCCGCTGCCGCAGGTCGCCGGTGGCGGCCTCACCGCCATCGTCGCCCAGCTCACAGCGAGCGCAGGCGGCGTAAGGGGAGCCGCTGTCCGCCGTGCTCAGTCGAACAACGCCTGGATCGCCGCCAACCCCGCGCTGGCGCGTTCCTTCTTGCGCTCGGCATCGGCCACCGGGTCGGCGCCGTCGCGCTGCAGCTCCGCTGCCGGAATCTCGTCGAAGAACCGGCTCGGCTTCAACCGCACATGCTCGCCGAACTTGCGCGTCAGCTTGCTGTAGCTCATCCACAACTGCTGCTTGGCGCGGGTGATGCCCACGTACAACAGGCGGCGCTCTTCCTGCAGATTGCCTTCTTCCAGGCTCACTTCGTGCGGCAGCACGCCATCTTCGCAGCCGACGATGAACACATAGCGGAATTCCAGGCCCTTGGATGCATGCATGGTCATCATGCGCACCTGGTTGCCGCCATCGTCCTTGTCGTTGCGCGACAGCAGCGCCAGCTGCGCAGCCAGATCGCTGGCGCTGGCGCCGCGCGGCCCACCTTCGAACCATTCTGCCAATTCGTCCAGGTTGCGCTTGCGGCGCTGGAAGCCGGTTTCGTCCTTGGACTGGTTGCGCAGATCGTTGAGCAGGCCGGATTTGTCGGCCAGCATGCGTACCAGTTCGCCCGCCGGCATGCTGGTGGAGTGCTGGCGCATCTCGCGCAGGATGTCGGTAAACGCGCTCAGGCCGTTGGCCGCACGCGGCGGCAGCTGCTGCAATGCCCCCATCGACTCGGCCGCACGCGACATCGGCACCGACTTGCCGCTGGCCAGCTCGGCCAGGCGCGCCAGCGAGGTCGCACCCACTTCGCGCTTGGGCGACTGCACCGCACGCAGGAAGGCGGCGTCATCGTCCGGATTGACGATCAGGCGCAACCACGACAGCAGGTCCTTGACCTCCTGCCGCTCCAGGAACGCCGTGCCGCCGGTCAGGTGATATGGCACCCGCAACAACTGCAGCGCCTTTTCCAGCGGCCGTGACTGGAAATTGCCGCGGAACAGGATGCAGAAATCGCTCCACGGCACCTGCTTGGCGGTGCCCAGGAACGAGATTTCGGCAGCCACCTTTTCCGCCTCGTGCTCGCTGTCGCGGCATTCCCACACGCGAATGCGCTCGCCGTCGGCCTGGTCGCTCCACAGCGTTTTCAGATGCTCGTGCGGGTTGTGCGCGATCAACGCGTTGGCCGCGCGCAGCACGCGGTTGGAGCAGCGGTAGTTCTGCTCCAGCTTGATGATTTCCAGCGCCGGATAATCGCGCCCCATCTGCTGCAGGTTTTCCGGGTTGGCGCCGCGCCAGGCGTAGATGCTCTGGTCGTCGTCGCCCACGCAGGTGAAGTTGCCGCGCGGGCCGGCCAGCATCTTCAGCAGCCGGTACTGCGCATCGTTGGTGTCCTGGCATTCGTCCACCAGCAGGTAGCCGATGCGTTCGCGCCAGCCCAGCACGATCTCTTCGTTGGCCTCCAGGATCTGCACCGGCAGGCGGATCAGATCGTCGAAGTCCACCGCATTGAAGGTGGTCAGCCGCGCCTGGTAGCGCTCGTACAGACTGGCGGCTTCTTTTTCGCGATTGCTGCGCGCCGCAGCCATGGCCTGCTCGGGCGAGAGCCCGGCGTTCTTGGCGCGCGAGATCAGGTTCTTGGCGTCCTCGATCGCATCGGGCTTGGCGCCATGCATCAGGTCCTTGATCTGCGCGGCAGCATCGTCCGAATCGAAGATCGAGAACCCGCGCTTCAGGCCGGCGGCGGCATGTTCGATCTGCAGGAACTTCAACCCCAGCGCGTGGAAGGTGCAGATGGTCAGACCGTCGGCGCCGTCGCCGCGGATGCGCTTGGCCACACGCTCGCGCATTTCCTTGGCCGATTTGTTGGTGAAGGTGATCGCGGCGATGCGCTTGGCCGGGTAGCGGCCGGTGGCGATCAGGTGCGCGATCTTCTCCACGATCACGCGCGTCTTGCCGCTGCCGGCACCGGCCAGCACCAACAGGGGACCTTCGCAGTGCAGCACCGCGGCGCTTTGCGGGGGATTGAGACCGTGCATAGAGGCTTCCGACAGAGCGCGCCATTGTACCGGGGCGGGCAGCGGCTGGCCGGCGCAGCGGGTTCATGCGGCGCCGGGAAGCGCCGCCGTTGCCGCAGCGTGTTCGCCCAATGCGTGGTGGCGACTGATGCTGTTGCATCTGATGCTGCTGCATCGGCCGGCCAGCCCGGACAACGCCGGCCTTCCGCATCCCGCCGCCCGGCCCGCTAAAATCGCCCAATGGCCAAGCTCTATTTCTACTATTCGGCGATGAACGCCGGCAAGACCACCACCTTGCTGCAATCGGCGCACAACTACCGCGAGCGTGGCATGCGCACACTGATCCTCACGCCCAAGCTCGATCACCGCGCCGGCAGCGGCGTGGTCGCCTCGCGGATCGGACTGCGCGCGGACGGGCGCACGTTCGACCGCAGCACCGAATTGCAACAGCTGGTCGAACGCGACATCGCCGCCGACGGGCCGCTGCATTGCGTGCTGGTGGACGAAGCGCAATTCCTTGGCCGCGCGCAGGTCTGGCAATTGAGCGAGGTGGTCGACCGGCTGCGCATCCCGGTGCTGTGCTACGGCCTGCGCACGGATTTCCGCGGCGAGCTGTTCGAAGGCAGCCAGTTCCTGCTGGCCTGGGCCGACGAACTGGAAGAGATCAAGACCATCTGCCACAGCGGCAGCAAGGCCACCATGACCGTCCGCGTGGATGCGCACGGCCACGCCGTGCAGGACGGCCCGCAGGTGGAGATTGGCGGCAACGAACGCTACGTCTCGGTCAGCCGCGCCGAGTTCAAGAAGATCATGCGCGGCGAAGGCCGCATCGATCCATTGCAGATCGCGCTGCCGCTGCCGTCTGCCAGCAGCTAGGTTGCCGCCTTACCGCTCGGCTCGCACGCCGATGGCAGGCATGGGACGCTGCTCGGGAGCGCGCACCGCGGTCGCGGCCTCGCATTCCCCAGCTATACCATTCATCGCCATCGCCAGACCCGCGCGGGCATGCACACCGCAGCATCCCCGGCGCCGACCGACAGGCATATCCTGATGCCTGTGTGGCAGCGGCCTGATGCCCAACCAGGCCCGGCTGTGGTGCTGTAAACTGGCGGGCATCCACTTCTGGGGAGGCAATGCATGGGTCCGCTTCCCGCTGAGCTCCGCGCCGATATCGCGCGCGTTGGCCGGCTCTCATCGGTCCCGGATGTCCTGACCATTCTCACCCGTCTGACCGGCATGGGCTTTGCCGCGGTCGCGCGCGTGACCGACGCGCGCTGGATCACCTGCCAGGTGCGCGACGAGCTGTCCTTCGGTCTGGTGCCGGGCGACGAACTGCCGCTGGCCACCACGTTCTGCGACAGCGTGCGGGTCAAGGGCAACGCGGTCTGGTTCGGCCATGCCTCGGACGACCCGGTCTACCGCGACCATCCGTCGCCACGGCTGTACGGCTTCGAAAGCTATGTCTCGGTGCCGATCCGCTTCGACGATGGCAGCGTATTCGGCACCCTGTGCGCGCTGGATCCGCTGCCACGGGTCATGGACCGGCAGCTGGTGGAGAAGGTCGAGCTGCTGGCGCAGTTGCTGGGCGCACAGATCCAGGCCGAGCAGCGCGCCGAGGAGAGTGCGCAGGAATCGCAACGCGCGCGCAGCGAACTCGGTCGCGCCGGCGCCTCGGCGCGGCTGCGCGAAGAATTCATCGGCATCCTGGGGCACGACCTGCGCAACCCGCTGCAGTCCATGCACGCGGTGGTGGACATGCTCGCCATCGACCCGATCAACCAGCGCCAGGGCGGCGCCATCCGTTCGATGCAGCGCAGCTTGCAGCGCATGGAAGAGCTGATCGACTTCGCCTGCGATTTCGCCCGCGGCATCGAGCGCGACTGGCTGCAGCTGGACTACGGCAATGGCAGCGATCTGTCCGACGCGCTTTCGCAGGTGGTCGACGAAACCCGTGCCGCCTATCCCAATCAGGTGCTGTCCACGCACGTGGCCATCGACGAACCGGTGCATGGCGATGCGGTGCGGCTGGCGCAGATGTTCGGCAGCATGATGATCAACGCGGTGGTGCAGGGCCAGCAGAGTTCGCTGATCAAGGCGGTGGCGGTCACCGAACAGGGCCGTCTGCGGCTTGAGGTCTGCAATCTGGATGGCATCGATCCACGCCGGCTGGATGTGCTCCACGCTTCCACGCACGTGCATAGCGCCGGCCGCGCGGTGCCGGAAGTGGATCTGGGCCTGCACATGGCCGCGCAGATCGCACAGGCGCACCAGGGTGAGCTGCGCATCACCAGCGGCAAGAACGGCACCTGCTTTGGCGTGGAGTTGTCCTGCGCACGGCCGCGCACGCGCCTGCAATTGATCAACGGCACGACGTCGGCCTGAGCGCGCTGACGCTGCGGCAACACCGGCAGCGCTCCTGCACCGTCGCGCGCGTTGCCGTCGGTCGACGACGGCAACGCGCGTTCCGCATGCCCGGCACGCGAATTCAGTACAGCTTGCGCTCGCTCACCGGTGGCGGTGTCCACTGATAGAGCCAGGTTTCGGTCAAGGGCTTGCCATTGGCGCGCAGGTACAGACGGATGTCGATCTGCTGGGTGCTCTCGTCCGGTGGCACCAGGTCGAACATCGCCCGGTAGCCCTTGAGCTCGTGCAATGGGCGCGCCGAGACGATTTCGGTGGTGCCGCGCGACACTTGGATCACCGCTTCGACCTTGGTCTTTGCCTCCTTGACCAGGGCAGGCAACTCGCCCCCGGCAAAATCCACCGCAAACCGCCATGAGAAGTGGCTGCGCTTTTGCCCGACGATACCGCCCAGCCCGGTGCGGGTGGCCACGCAATGCGCCAGCGGCGAACTGGCCGGCGGCTGCGCGCCCCAGTACAGGCGATACCCCAGCAACAGTTCCTGCCCCGGCTGTGGCTTGGCCTGCGGGTTCCAGAACGCCACGATATTGTCGAAGGTCTCGTCCACGGTCGGAATCTCGACCAACTGCACCGACCCCTTGCCCCAGCCGCTCTTGGGCTCCACCCACAGGCACGGGCGCTTCTCGTAGAACACGCCGTCGTCCTGGTAATGGTCGAAGTTGCGGTCGCGTTGCAGCAGCCCGAAGCCGCGCGGGTTCTCATCCACGAACATGTTGAAACGCAGCTGCGGCGGATTGCACAACGGCCGCCAGATCCATTCGCCGCCACCGGTCCACATCGCCAGGCCATCGGTGTCGTGGATTTCCGGCCGCCAGTCCCAGTCCATGCGGCTATCGTTTTCGCCAACCTGGTACATGCTGGTACACGGGCCGATGCCCAGCCGCTCGATGGCCTTGCGCGGGTACAACGCACTGTCGATATCCATCACCAGCACGTCGCCATTGGTGATGGCAAAGCGATAGGCGCCGGCAACGCTGGGCGAATCCAGCAGGCCGTACACCACCACGGTATCGGAGGCGTCGGCCGGTTGTTCCAGGTAGTAGGCAATGAAGTCCGGAAACTCCTCCGGGCCACCGGTTCCGGTGTCGATGGCCAGCCCGCGCGCGGACTGCCCGTACTGGCCTTCCTTGCCCACGGCGCGGAAGTAGCTCGCGCCCAGAAACGCCGCAAAGTCGCGCTCGGTGTCCTTGCGCGTATTGAGCCGGAAGCCGGCAAATCCCAGGTCCTTGGGCAGCTGTTTGCCCCCCAGCCCACTGCTGCCGTAGTCGAACGCAGCCGGGTCGTAGGCCAGTTGCTGCGCCTTGCCATCGACGATGTCGTAGATATGCACCGGCGTGTGGAAGTACAGCCCCAGGTGGAAGAATTTCGCCTGGAACTTGCCATTGCCGTCGGCCCACAACGCGTGATCCTGGCGATAGCGGATCGATTGATACTGATCCCAGTTCAATGCCTCCAGCGGGCCGGGCAACACCTGCTTGTGGCTCTTGTACGGTGCGGCAGCCAATGCGCGCGCCTGTCCCTTGAGCCAGGCATAGTCGAAGGGTTGCGGCTGGCCGAGCCGACGCAGGCCCACGGCCTTGCCCGCCAATGCCCACTGCGGCACTGCCGGTAAACCGAGCGCGGCCAGGGCGGCAGCGGCATTTTTCAGGAAGTGGCGTCGTTGCATGCGCATCGGTCTGAGCTAAGGAATGGCGACATCATAGCCACAGCCCGGCGTGGACGCGCATGCGGGTTCAAGGCCCCTCGGATGCAGCCACGCAGGCATGGTCCAGGCCCAGCTCCGTGGCCTTGCTGCACAGGAACTGCCGCTGTGCCTGCACCTGATCGGGCCCGGCGTACGGCAACACCGTCCACTGCTCCTGCGCCTGCATCTGCGCGCCCGGCGCCAGCTGGCGATACGGCGCGTGCACCTCCATTTCCAGCAAGCCCTGTTCGGGATGCTGTGGCGGCGCATCCAGATACAACTCCACCTGACCCTGCTCGGGATGGATCGACGCCAATGGCTGGTGCGCGAAGCGAATCACCAGGACCTGCGTTCCGGCAAACCCGGCCATCCAACCTGCCGATGGCTGCAGCAACAGCTTGCCACGCTGGATCAGGCCGTCGTGACGCGCGTCGGCGCGCAGTGCAAGGACGCCTGCGTGGTGCGAGAAGGTCGGCGCTGTCGTCCCCGGCTCTGCTGCTGGCTGCACCCGCACATCGGCCGTGCTGGCCACCGGTACGAAGACCCGCGTGCTCGCTGCCACCCGGGTGTTGAACCACAGATCCCAGGCGATCGCCTGCTTGCGGATATTGCGCGCGGTGGCGCGCAGCTCCACGGTGTCCGCGCGCGTCCCGGAGAGCGCGATGTGCTTGCCCAGCTGCACGCCCGTCACCGGGCTGGGTACGCCTTGCAGACTCGCCCGACTCGGCCCATGGGTGACCACGCGCGTAGTCGCCAGCGACAGATACGGGTCCGGCGGCCACACCGCAGCCGCGGCCTGGCGCTGCGGATTGACTTGCTGATGCACCCACCACTGGCTCTGCGGTCCCACCCACACGTCGTGTCCTAGATACGGCACATCGCCAGCGGTGGCAGACACCACCGGTGCCGGCAGCCGCTCCACGGCGGTTCCCACTTTCAACACATTGGGTTGTCCACGCAGGTTGAAGGACAGCACGCGCCCACCGAATGCCGGCGTCAGACTCAGCTCCAGCACCTCGTTGCTCAGGCGGATGCGCTCTACCGCTGCGGTATCTTGGTGATTCGGCGCATCGGCCTGCGCCAGGCTCCAGGGCAGCAGCGTCAACGTCATGGCTATCCACAGCGACTTCAAGCGGCGCGGCATTCCGGGCATGTGGCGATTCCAGGCGTAAGGCCCGTGATTGTCGCGCCGTCCTTGCCGGGACACTAGCCGCGCAGCTACGGCGTCAGCCCACCACGCCAGCGCCTATCGCTGGCAGCTGCCGCACCACACCGTTGCCCGCTGCCCGATGGTGGCGTGCTTCAAGGCCCGCCCGCACTGTTTGCAGGGCTCGCCCTCACGGCCATACACACTCAATTCCTGCTCGAAATAGCCGGGTGCGCCATCCGGGTTGATAAAGTCCCGCAACGTGGTGCCGCCACGCTGGATGGCGTAGCCAAGTATCTCTTTGACGGCAGCGGCCAGCCGGCGATACCGGTCCAGCGACACCTTTCCGGCTTCGCGCAACGGACTGATTCCCGCGCGATGCAGGCTTTCGGCCGCGTAGATATTGCCGACACCAACCACCACAGCCTGGTCCATCAGAAAGGTCTTGACGGCTGCACGGCGCCCACGCGACAGCGCATGCAGATAATCGCCGGTGAATGCATCGGATAATGGTTCCGGCCCCAGGTCAGCAAGCAATTCATGCGCTTGCGTGTCCGACTGCCATAGCAAACAGCCGAACCGGCGTGGGTCGTTGAAACGCAGGACACGCCCATTCTGCAGGCTGATGTCCACGTGGTCGTGCGCGCGCGGCAAGGTATCGCCCGGCAGTACCCGCAGGCTGCCCGACATGCCCAGGTGCAGCAACGCACTCCCGCCAGCGTCGGTATCCATCAGTACATACTTCGCACGTCGACGCACCTGTGTGATGGTGGCGCCGGGCAGCAGACGCTCGATCTGCTCTGCAATGGGCCAGCGCAGATCCGGACGACGCAGGATGACGCCATGGATGCGTTGCCCGACCAGATGCGGTGCCAGACCACGCACAGTAGTTTCGACTTCAGGCAACTCCGGCATCGCATCATCCAGTACCGCCGGTCATCCCCGGCAAAGCAGAACATGGAGGTATGCGTAGCAAAAGCAACCTGCGCGCTGCCGCATTGGCGGAGGTGGTGGGGCGATGAGCCGGCCGCCTGGCCGGGCTGCCGCAGGATCGAGGGGCAGAGCACCTTGGCGAGGATGGTTGGACGTGTCGAGGCCCTCAAATCGCGTGCAAAAACAAACCCCCAGTCCTATCGGACTGAGGGTTTGGGGTAAAGCCCCTGGCGATGACCTACTCTCGCATGGCTTGAGCCACACTACCATCGGCGCAGCTGCGTTTCACTTCCGAGTTCGGGATGGGATCGGGTGGTTCCACAGCGCTAATTTCACCAGGGAGACGGTTGGAGCAGCGCTTCACAGCGCCAGTCTCGCATAGGTAACTTATGACGTAGCTTGCATTTGATGATCTACCAACGTTCGTTGGGACCAAGGCAACTTGAGGTTATATGGTCAAGCCGCACGGATCATTAGTATCAGTTAGCTCAATACATTGCTGTACTTACACACCTGACCTATCAACCACGTAGTCTACATGGTTCCTTTAGGGGGCTTGTGCCCCGGGAAGTCTCATCTTGAGGCGCGCTTCCCGCTTAGATGCTTTCAGCGGTTATCGCTTCCGAACATAGCTACCCGGCAATGCCACTGGCGTGACAACCGGAACACCAGAGGTTCGTCCACTCCGGTCCTCTCGTACTAGGAGCAGCCCCTCTCAAACTTCCAACGCCCATGGCAGATAGGGACCGAACTGTCTCACGACGTTCTGAACCCAGCTCGCGTACCACTTTAAATGGCGAACAGCCATACCCTTGGGACCGACTACAGCCCCAGGATGTGATGAGCCGACATCGAGGTGCCAAACACCGCCGTCGATATGAACTCTTGGGCGGTATCAGCCTGTTATCCCCGGAGTACCTTTTATCCGTTGAGCGATGGCCCTTCCATACAGAACCACCGGATCACTAAGACCTACTTTCGTACCTGCTTGATCCGTCGATCTTGCAGTCAAGCACGCTTATGCCTTTGCACACAGTGCGCGATGTCCGACCGCGCTGAGCGTACCTTCGTGCTCCTCCGTTACTCTTTAGGAGGAGACCGCCCCAGTCAAACTACCCACCATACACGGTCCCCGATCCGGATAACGGATCTAGGTTAGAACGTCAAGCACGACAGGGTGGTATTTCAAGGATGGCTCCACTGCAGCTAGCGCCACAGTTTCATAGCCTCCCACCTATCCTACACAGACGAACTCAACGTTCAGTGTAAAGCTATAGTAAAGGTTCACGGGGTCTTTCCGTCTTGCCACGGGAACGCTGCATCTTCACAGCGATTTCAATTTCACTGAGTCTCGGGTGGAGACAGCGCCGCTGTCGTTACGCCATTCGTGCAGGTCGGAACTTACCCGACAAGGAATTTCGCTACCTTAGGACCGTTATAGTTACGGCCGCCGTTTACTGGGGCTTCGATCAAGAGCTTCGCCTTGCGGCTGACCCCATCAATTAACCTTCCAGCACCGGGCAGGCGTCACACCCTATACGTCCACTTTCGTGTTTGCAGAGTGCTGTGTTTTTGATAAACAGTCGCAGCGGCCTGGTTTCTGCGACCCTCTTCAGCTATAGCTCGCACGAGCCACCAAAAAGGGTGCACCTTCTCCCGAAGTTACGGTGCCATGTTGCCTAGTTCCTTCACCCGAGTTCTCTCAAGCGCCTGAGAATTCTCATCCTACCCACCTGTGTCGGTTTACGGTACGGTCTTCGTGAGCTGAAGCTTAGGAGCTTTTCCTGGAAGCGTGGTATCAGTGACTTCGCCATAAAGGCTCGTCTCGGTGCTCGGTCTTAAAGGATCCCGGATTTGCCAAAGATCCAAACCTACCGCCTTTCCCCGGGACAACCAACGCCCGGTACACCTAACCTTCTCCGTCCCTCCATCGCACTCACGCGAGGTGCAGGAATATTAACCTGCTTCCCATCGACTACGGCTTTCGCCCTCGCCTTAGGGACCGACTAACCCTGCGTCGATTAACGTTGCGCAAGGAAACCTTGGGCTTTCGGCGTGCGGGCTTTTCACCCGCATTATCGTTACTCATGTCAGCATTCGCACTTCCGATACCTCCAGCAGACTTCTCAATCCACCTTCGCAGGCTTACGGAACGCTCCTCTACCGCGCATAAAACAAGTTTTATGCACCCCAAGCTTCGGTTCACTGCTTAGCCCCGTTAAATCTTCCGCGCAGACCGACTCGACCAGTGAGCTATTACGCTTTCTTTAAAGGGTGGCTGCTTCTAAGCCAACCTCCTGGCTGTCTATGCCTTTCCACATCGTTTTCCACTTAGCAGTGAATTTGGGACCTTAGCTGTGGGTCTGGGTTGTTTCCCTTTTCACGACGGACGTTAGCACCCGCCGTGTGTCTCCCATACAGTCCGTCTCGGTATTCGGAGTTTGCAATGGTTTGGTAAGTCGCGATGACCCCCTAGCCATAACAGTGCTCTACCCCCGAGAGGATACATATGAGGCGCTACCTAAATAGCTTTCGAGGAGAACCAGCTATCTCCGGGTTCGATTAGCTTTTCACTCCTAATCACAGCTCATCCCCGTCTTTTGCAACAGACGTGGGTTCGGGCCTCCAGTACCTGTTACGGCACCTTCACCCTGGCCATGACTAGATCACCCGGTTTCGGGTCTACTGCCCGCGACTATGCGCCCTTATCAGACTCGGTTTCCCTTCGCCTCCCCTATACGGTTAAGCTTGCCACGAACAGTAAGTCGCTGACCCATTATACAAAAGGTACGCAGTCACTCTTGCGAGCTCCTACTGCTTGTACGCACACGGTTTCAGGATCTATTTCACTCCCCTCTCCGGGGTTCTTTTCGCCTTTCCCTCACGGTACTGGTTCACTATCGGTCGGTCAGGAGTATTTAGCCTTGGAGGATGGTCCCCCCATATTCAGACAGGGTTTCACGTGCCCCGCCCTACTCGTCTTCACTGGAGTGGCCCTTTTAAATACAGGGCTATCACCTTCTATGGCCAATCTTTCCAGATTGTTTTTCTAAAGCCATTCCAGCTTAAGGGCTGCTCCCCGTTCGCTCGTCACTACTCAGGGAATCTCGGTTGATTTCTTTTCCTCCGGTTACTTAGATATTTCAGTTCACCGGGTTCGCTTCCAGCAGCTATGAATTCACTGCAGGATACTGCCGAAGCAGTGGGTTTCCCCATTCGGACATTGCCGGATCAAAGCTTGTTGCCAGCTCCCCGACACTTTTCGCAGGCTACCACGTCCTTCATCGCCTCTGACCGCCTAGGCATCCACCGTGTGCGCTTATTCGCTTGACCATATAACCCCAAGTTGCCTCGGGGTCACATGCCGTGTTGTGTGGGGTACAAAGCCACCAACGCGAACATACGACTCAATTTCTAGGGACTCGAAGTCCCCGCCTTAGCCTCAACGACACGTTTAGATAGATATCTCAAACGCTCGCTACGTCATAAGTTATAAAAGAACACGTACCAGCCTCAACGCTGATCCGTATAAATTCTTAAGTGTG
>NZ_CM192968.1:0-77500 GCF_041475735.2 Xanthomonas sp. NCPPB 3582 | reverse complement strand
GGCTGCAGCATCAACGCAGGCACGCGATGGATCTGACGACTGGATTCACTCCACATGGCGCGCATCCATCGATGACCCAGTGCAGTGAGGCGCTGCAGGTATGCGGCGATGGCATGCAGTGCTGTCGCGGCAATCGGCATGCATGCCAGCCCTGCCGCGACCCTCTACATGGAAGCCGGCATGCGGACGTCTTGCGATACCGCTGGGGCAGTGGCTCGGAGAGAATGGCTGGCTGAAAGGGAGTCTTCCGATGCCATCAGCCCGCAACCTGTTCCGCGACCTGTCCCTGCCTGCGATTGCCGCCGGCTTCGTCACCGTCCTGGTGGGGTTCGCCAGTTCGGCGGTGATCGTGTTCGAGGCGGCGCGGCATCTGGGCGCCGACCAGGCGCAGATTGCCTCGTGGATGTGGGCGCTGGGCATCGGGATGGGGGTGACCTGTATCGGTTTGTCGCTGCGCTACCGGGTACCGGTGGTCACCGCGTGGTCGACACCGGGGGCGGCGATGTTGATCGGAAGCGCGGCCGGGGTTCCGCTGCGCGAGGCGATCGGTGCGTTCGTGGTGGCGGCAGTGCTGGGTACGGTCGCCGGGTTCACCGGGGTGTTCGAGCGGGCGATCCGCAGGATTCCGGTCTCGCTGGCCTCGGGGATGCTGGCCGGCGTGCTGTTGCGTTTCGGGTTGGACCTGTTCGTGGCCATGCAGAGCCAGGTGGTGCTGGCACTGGCGATGCTGGCGAGCTACCTGGCGGGGCGGCGCTGGTTTGCGCGTTATGCGGTGATTGCCACGCTACTGGTGGGCGTCGCGATCGCCGCCAGCGGCGGGCTGATGCACTGGGAGACGGTGAAGTTGGAACTGGCACGGCCGGTGTGGGTGACGCCGTCGCTATCGTGGGCGGCGGTGTTCGGGCTGGCGCTTCCGCTGTTCGTGGTCACCATGGCCTCGCAGAACGTCCCTGGCGTGGCGGTGATCCGGGCCTGCGGCTACGCGGTGCCGATTTCGCCGACGATCGGCTGGATCGGCGTGGTCAATACGCTGCTGGCGCCGTTCGGGGGCTATGCCTTGAACCTGGCCGCGATCACCGCGGCGATCTGCATGGGCCGCGAGGCGCACGAAGACCCGGCACGGCGCTATGCCGCGGCGGTCAGCGCGGGCGCGTTCTATGTGGTGATCGGCCTGTTCGGGGCGACCGTGGCCGCCGTGTTTGCGGCGTTTCCGCGCGAGCTGGTGATGGCCATTGCCGGAATCGCGCTGCTGGGCACGATCGGAAACAGCCTGGCGGCGGCCTTGCGCGAAGACGGCGAGCGCGAGGCGGCGTTGATCACCTTCCTGGTCACCGCCTCCGGGCTGACGCTGGGCGGGATCGGGGCGGCGTTCTGGGGTCTGGTGGCCGGCACCATTGCCTTGCTGGTGCTGCGCCCGCGGCCCGCAAAGACGTAGTCCAGGTACCTGTCCGCATGGACCGGCCCCTGTGCGGCAAGGCATGTCCATGCGGCGGCCGGCAGCAGTAGCCGACCGCGGACGCCGCCGTTGTCGCGCCTGGACCCGGTCTACTCCGGGTCGCGCAACTGCAGCAGCCAATGCGCGGTAACCCCCGTGGGGCTGGGCAAGGGTTCGAGATGGAATTGGCGATACACCGGCACGCCGTCGCGGGTGCGCAACGGCAAGGTGACGTAGGCGGCGCGTCCCAGCCGCAGCGCCTCTTCGAACAGCTCGACCTTGGCCCTGGCGGCATCGGCGGCCAGCAGCGCGAGGATGTCGCAGCCGACCAGCTCGGCGACCTCGGTCTGGCTCAAGTCGGCGAACGCCGGGTTGACGAACATCAGCCGGTGCACGCCGGTCTGGGCACCACGTTCGATGATGGCCACGCCATCGCGCAAGCGCGACAGCGAGGCTTCGAGCAGGGTGAAGTCCTGCTGGAAGCGCTTGCGCTCCATCAGTTCGATCAATACCCGCAAGCTGCGCGCCGATTCCAGATGCAGCGGCGCCCACGGGCGGGCTCGCCCGCGCACGGTCTGCTGCCACAGGTCGAAGCTCTTGCGCGGCGACAGCCGCGAGTTGGGGATGTCCTGCAGCTTGGCCAGCTGCGGATTGCCGGCCCATTTGATCTGCTGCACCTGCTCGCGTCGGGTCCACAGCAGCGCGCTGCGCGATTGCGGCATCAGCGGGACGAAGATGAAACCGGCCGCCAACGGCGCCAGGTCGGCCAGTTCCGGAAAGACCTCGCCGATGGCGTCCACGTGCAGCGCCCCCACCGCATCCTCGCGCAGGGCGTCGTGGTGTGCCGATTCGATATGGTCGCGGATGCGGCGCAGCGCATCCACATCCGGCGCGCTGCCATGGCGGCTGATCTCGTTGCCGTGGAAGATCGCCACGCCGTCGGCGTCCACCACGTCCATCAGGTCCGGGGCCATGTCGGCCAGCATGTCCACGGTCAGGTGCTCGGCATCGTTGAAATCGGTGATGAGCTTTTCGCGGATGGTCAGCAGCACCGATTCCATCCGGGCGCGCGACACCGCCTGCAATGCGCCGATACGACCGGCCAGCGCGCGGGTGACCGCGTCGGTGGCATCGCGCATGGCGTGACTGGTGAAGTGCGGGCTGTAGTGATGGCAGGAGATCAGCCCCCACAGCGCGTCATTGACGACGATCGAAGACACCAGGGTGGCGGTGACCCCCATGTTGGCCAGGTATTCCAGATGCACCGGCGAGACGCTGCGCAGGCTGACATCGCTCAAGTCCACCGGGGTGCCCAGGCGCGGGTGCAGGGTGGGCTGGATCGGCGAGGGCCGGTAGCCGACATCGGCGATCTGGCGCACCCGGTTGCGCAGGTACAGCGCGCGCGCCTGCGCCGGGATGTCGCTGGCGGGATAGTGCAGGCCGAGATAGGCCTCCAGGTCCGGCTGGCGGGCTTCGGCAATGACATCGCCGTTCCACTCTTCGTCGAAGCGGTACACCATCACCCGGTCGAAGCCGATCATGCTGCGCAGGCCCTTGGCGGCGCGCACCGCGGCCTCGGCGATGCCGGGATCGCGCTCGATGCTGCGCAACAACGGCAAGGCTTCGCGCAGGGTGACGTCCATCAGGCGCGCGTCGCGCGGCTCGATCTCGACCAGCCATTGCTCCGGATACAGATGCCAGGCGGCCACCCAGGCGTGATCGGGCGGCGTGGCGCGCGCGGGAAAGCGCGCTTCGGCATGCAGCAGGTGCTGGGCTTGCTCATCCACCGCGAAGGGCCGCGCTTCGGGCACCTCCAGCACCTGGGTGTAGGGCGTGCCCAGCAGCGATTCCAACGGCATGCCGAGCAGATCGGCAGCGGTGCTGCTGGCCTGCACGATGCGGCCATCGGCTGGTTCGATCACCAGCAGTACGCCATAGGGCTGGATCAGGCCGGGGATATGGATCGGTTCACGCGCGCATTCATCCATGTCCAGGGGTTCGGTGGTCTGGGTCACGCGTGCGGCTCCGCTGCAAGACAGCTGTGGAAGTGGGCGAACATGGCCTGCGCGCCGTCGATGGCGGTGGCGCGCGCGCGCGGGGTATCCAGGCATTGATCGAGCACGGCCTGAAAACGGCGCCAACCGGCGGGGTCTTCGTCGGCCAGTTCGAAATACTGCAACGCATCGGCCAGCGCGGGTTGATGGCGACGCAGGCCGCGGGCGATCACCCGCCCGCCCAGCTGCGCGCCTTCGATCACATACAACATGCCCCAGCGCGCGGCGGCGTCGGTGCCGGTCGGTGGGGCCAGCAGCGCATCCGGGCGCTGGTCGAGCGTACGCAGATCCGCGCGCAGGGCCGGCGCCCGGCGACGATAGTGCCAGCCGTTGCCGACCAGGGTGCTCAACCAGTCGCCGAAGCGCTCTTCGAACCCGGCCAGCAAGGCATGGTGCCGGCGCAGGATCAGCGCGTAGCGCGTGCGATCGACCTGCCCCCGCCCGAGCGCCTGCATCAGCGGAACCGCTTCGACCAGGCGATGGGTGTCCTGGGTGGCGTGGCGCAGCGCGCGTGCAGCCGACGTGGGAGCGGCCAGGGTGTTGGAACGCATAGGAAGTCGAGGCGGTGCCGGGGCACGGAAGGCATCAGCCTAGCAGTGCCGGCACGAATCAGAAAAAGCGGGCGCGAGCGTCACATGAATGCGTTGGCATCAACCGCCGGTCGCATTGGCCAGGCCACGGGTACGCCCTGCCCTCGCCCACGCCATCAACCAGCCGGCAGCGAGCAGCACGCCGGCCAGCAGCCAGGGCGCGCCGGGCAGATGCAGCGGTGCGCCACGACCGATGAACCAGGCGAACACGTTGGCGAACAGCAACGGACCGGCGATGCCGGCCAGGCTGACCAGGCTGGTCAGCGCGCCCTGCACGCGGCCCTGCGCGTCGGCGCCGACGTCGCGGGTGATCAAGGCCTGCGCCGCCGGTGCGGCGATGGCCCATAGCGCGCTGATCGGCACCCCCACCAGGAACATGCGGCCGCTGTCGGCGAAGCCGTAGATGACAAAGCCGACCACCCCGCAGCCCAACCCCAGCAGCAGGGCGCGGCGCTCACCCAGCCAGCGCACCAGCCGGCCGACCAGCAAGGCATTGACGATGATGCTGCACACGCCCACCCCGGCCAGCACCCAGCTCACTTCGCGCGGGCCCCACTGGTATTGGTAGCCGGCAAACAGCACGAAGATGCTGGGGTAGACGTAATGCGCCAGGTTGGCCAGGAACACCACCGCGGCCAGGCCGAACACCTGCGGGTAGCGGCGCAGCAGTTTGAGCGCGCCGAGCGGGTTGGCGTGCGACCACTCCAGCCGCGCCGTGCGGCGCTCGGCGGGCAGCGATTCGGGCAGCACGAACCAGCCGTACAACACGTTCAACAAGGCCAGTCCAGCGGCAAACCAGAATGGCCAGCGCAGGCCTATGCTGCCCAGCCAGCCGCCGATCAGCGGGCCGGCCACGAAGCCGATGCCGAACGCGGCACCGAGCATGCCGAACGCACCGGCGCGCTTGTCGGCAGGGGTGACGTCGGCGATGTAGGCGTTGGCGGTGGAAAAGCTGGCCGAGCAGATGCCGGAGATCATCCGGGCCAGCAGCAGCATCGGCAGGCTGTGGGCGATGGCCATCAGGATGAAGTCCAGGCCCAGGCCCAGGCACGACAGCAGGATCACCGGGCGGCGGCCGAAGCGGTCGGACAGCGCGCCCTGCAGCGGCGAGCAGACGAACTGGATGGCGGCGAACAGGAACCCGAACCAGCCGATCCAGCCGGCAGCCACTGCGTAGTCGCCGCCGGTGAAGTGTCGCACCAGGTCCGGCAGCACCGGAATGATCACGCCGAACGACAGCACGTCGATCAGCACGGTGATGAAGATGAAGATCAGTGCGGCGCGGCGCCGGCCCGGGGCCAGAGCGGAATCGGGTGGGAGAGACATCGCGCGGCCCGCGGTGGTGAGGCCGGCAGTGTAGCTGCGGATGGAGGTGCCGGAGGATGCGGTAGCTGGGCTGCGTGAGCCGGCATGGCCTGGTGTTGTGGTGCTGGGTGTCTTGGATTGGTCGCTGGCCCTCATCCGCCCTTCGGGCACCTTCTCCCGCTGGCGGGAGAAGGGCTGGGTGCTGCGTGAGGGCGGTATTGCCTGGCCTTTGGGGCTGGGTGTCTGGTGTTCTGGGGCTGGGTGTCTGGATTGGTTGCTGGTCCTCATCCGCCCTTCGGGCACCTTCTCCCGCTTGCGGGAGAAGGGCTGGGTTGCTGGGGGAGGGCGGTATTGCCTGGCCTTTGGGGCTGGGGGTCTGGTGTTCTGGTGCTGGTGCCTGGATTGGTTGCTGGCCCTCATCCGCCCTTCGGGCACCTTCTCCCGCTGGCGGGAGAAGGGCTGGATGCTGTGGGGGGCGGTAATGCCTGGCCTTTGGGGCTGGGGGTCTGGTGTTCTGGTGCTGGTGTCTGGATTGGTTGCTGGCCCTCATCCGCCCTTCGGGCACCTTCTCCCGCTGGCGGGAGAAGGGCTGGGTTGCTGTGGGGGCGGTATTGCCGGCCTTTGGGGCTGGTGTCTGGATTGGTTGCTGGCCCTCATCCGCCCTTCGGGCATCTTCTCCCGCTCGCGGGAGGGGCTCGGGCGGTGTGGGCGAGCGCTGGCCGGGGGGCGGTTACTCGACGCTGATGGTCTGGGTGAGGGTGTGGCTGGCGCCGGGGGCCAGTTCGATCACGTCCGGGCCGGCGTTGGACGCTTCCAGGCAGACGTAGTCGCGCCAGCCCTCGCCCACGTCGGCCATCTTCCTGCCGGCCTCTTCGCCCGGATTCCAGGCCACCAGCGAGCGGCTGCCTTCGGTGGCGATGACGATGCGACGGCCCAGGACCGGGTCGGTGAGCGTGTAGCGGCCACCGGCGTCGACGTAGATGCGATCGCTGCGGCCGGGATCGCGTGGGTCGCGCAGGTTCCAGTCGCCTTGCTGGCGATGGGCGCTGGCGTAGTTCTCGTACTTGTCCAGATACTCCAGGCCGTCCAGGCCCTGCACGTCGACCTTCAGGGCATCGCCGACGCGGAAATAGTTGTGCAGCGCCTGGGTGAAGCGCACCGGCGCGGCGCTGGTGTTCTCGGTGATCAGGCGCTGTTCCAGGGTGCGACCGATGCGCAGCGTCATGCGCAGGGCCAGCGCCAGGTCGTCGAAGGCCGGCGGGGTCAGGGTGAGCACCACGGTGCCATCGTCTTCGCGGTGGCTCTCGGTGAGCTGCCACGGCACGGTGCGCACGAAGCCGTGCGCGGGCACCTCGCCGGTCTGGTCCTGGCGGCCGAAGTACGGCCAGCACACCGGGGCACCACCGCGGATCGGGGTGGGCGGCTGCTTGGCGAGGGGCGATAGCCACATCACGTCCTGGCCACCCTTGGGCACGAACGAGAGCAACTGGCCGCCGAACAGGCTGATGGCGGCGGTGGAGAACGGGGTGTCGATCAGCAGCGAGGGGAAGCCGTGGAAGTCGCCTGTGGTCAGGCCGGTGGTGTCGGACATGGGGGATGCCTTGTGGACGATGGGAGAGTGGGCGAATGCGGGATAGGCGGCCGGTAGCTTGAAGGCGGTACCGCGCACGGCTGCCATGCCGGTGAGCGGTGGGGCGGCGCGCAGGGCGGTGAGGATGCGCTGGCCGGGGCGGCCGTCGGCCGGCTGCAGGCCCAGGCGGGTCTGCTCGACCTGGATGGCGCGGCGGGTGGCGCTGCCGACCATGCCATCGGCATCGCCGATCTGGTAGCCGCGCTCGAGCAGCAGTTGCTGCAGTGCGCGGCGTTCCGGGCGGCCCAGGCCGGGGTCGTCGGTGGGCCAGGCCGCTGCCAGGCCGGCACCGCCACGCAGGCGGTCGGCCAGCAGCGCGATCGACAGCGCGTAGCTTTCGGCGGCGTTGTAGGCGTAGATCGCGTCGTAGTTGCGGAACACCAGGAACGCCGGGCCGGTGGCGCCGGCTGGCAGCAGCAAGGCGGCTGGCGTCTCGGCCGGCAGCTCGCCCGGTGCGAGCGGTTTGCCATCGGTGCCGAGCAGGCCGGCGTGTTGCCAGGCCTGCAACGGCTGGCGGCGGGTGCGGCCGGCCTTGCTGGCATCGAAGCCGGGCGGCAGGCGCACCTCCATGCCCCAGGGGCGGGCACGCTCCCAGCCGGCCTTGACCAGGTAGTTGGCGGTGGAGGCCAGCGCGTCGGGAATGCTGGCGACCAGATCGCGGTGGCCATCGCCGTCGCCATCGACCGCGATCCGCGCGTAGGTCGAGGGCATGAACTGGGTCTGCCCGAACGCACCGGCCCAGGAGCCGGTCAAGCCATCCGGCGACAGATCGCCCTGCTGTAGCAGGCCGAGCAGGGCAAGGAATTCGCCACGGAAGAACGGCTGGCGGCGGCCGGCGCACGACAAGGTGGCCAGCGACACCAGCAGCGGGCGCTTGCCGGTGACCCGGCCATAGTCGCTCTCCACGCCCCAGACCGCGACGATGGTGGCCGGGTCCACGCCGGTCTGCTCGGACAAGCGGGTCAACAGCTCGCGGTGGGTGGCCAGCATGGCCTGGCCGTCGGCCACGCGCTGGCTGTCGACCAGGCTGGCGAGATAGTCCCAGATGGGGGTGGTGAACTCCGGTTGCGCGTCCAGCAGTGGCAGCACGCTGGGATCGGGTGCCAGGCCGGCGGTGAAGCGCTGGAAACTGGCGGCATCCACGCCCTTGGCGGCGGCCTGGGTCTGCAGGCCAGCCAGACAGCGCTCGAATGCCGGATCGGCGCAGGCAGCCAGCGGCACCATTCCAAGCAGGACTGGCAAGGCGCGCCGAAACGGCGTCATGGCGCGGTGGCCGGCACGTGGGCGGAGGTCATGCGATGGAGTGCTCCTGCGGCAAATCGATCCACCGAGGATAGCCAACCCGGCAGGGTCCGGGGTGCAGGTGGCTGATGCGCAGCCCCGGCTGGGCGGGCGCAGCGGGCCTGCCTGCCGACGCGCGCGCGATTGGCGGGATCGTTGGTGGTGGTGATGTGGGTAGCCCGCGGTGCAGGCGCCGCGGCGCTGCGTGCACCGGCATGCGCCGGGACTTCGCGCTGGTGGAGGTGGCGATTGCTGAAAAGGCCGGGGCCGCAGTCACGGTGCGGCGGGGCGGGTGTCGGACTGTCCATCCACGACGAGGCACGCTCGCTGGACGGCGGATACGCACGGTTTCAGCGTGGGGTGGGCCAGACCGCCGGCGGCAACCACGGCCGGGCCAGATACAGCGCTGGCTGCCTCACCGCCATTTCCCGACCGGCAGCGCGGCATAGCGCGCGCAGATCGGCATGCGGACACGGCTGCGCTGCGCCGCTTGGGCTGGGCCGCGTCCATCTTCCGGCAGTGTCGTCTCGATCGCGCCGACGGCTGGCGTGTGCGGGGTCAGCGACGACGTGCCTGACGGCCTGACGGGCACTCTGGTTGCAGGGCGCGCGAGCGCCGGCTCAATTGCCCTCGCCGGTAATGCCGGTTAGCAGCGACAGCGCGGGGGTGGACGGACTGCCCTCGGCGGTGCGGCGGGAGCGTGCGCGCGATGGCGCGTCGTGGCGCGGCCCGAAGCGGACCATGGCGGTCGCCAGCACGGCCGGCAGCACGACCGCGAAGACCACCACGGCCACAAGCACCCACTGCCAGAAATTGAAGGTTGCCATGATCGCTTTCCCACCCCGCGGCGAGCTCCGCCGGCGCGGCAAGCTTCCCGGATCGGCTGCGAACGCCATGTCGACAAACGCCGCCGCCAGCTGCCGTTGGTCGGATGAATCGCGACGGCGCGACGGCGCGGAAAGCGTCCGTCTCCTGCCAGCCGCAGCGGCGGCGCTCACGGCCAGGGGTGTTGGACGATTCCCGGCCCCGGCAGCTGCGGGCCTGCAGCATCACCGCTAACGGGCGTCGAGGTAGTACCAGCGGCCGTCTTCGCGCACGAAGCGGCTATGTTCGGTCATGCGGACGGCGCTGCCGCCGCCGATGCGATAGCGCGCCAGGAACACCACCTCGGCGGTGTCGTCGCCGGTGGCGAGGGCACGCTGGACGGTGAGGCCGAGCCAGGTGGTGCGGCCACCTTCGTCCAGGGGCAGTTCGGCTGGGCGGGTGGACCGGTGCCAGCTGGACAGCAGGTACGCGACATCGCGGCGCACATACGCGCTGTAGCGCGCGCGCATCAGGGTCTGCGCATCGGGGGCGGCCGCGCCGGCGTGGTATTGGCCGCAGCAGCGCGCGTACTCGGCGGGGCGACCGCAGGGGCAGGCATCGTTGGGTCTGGAGGGCGACATGCCGGGGATTGTGCGGGTTTTGATTGGGGATTGGGGATTCGTGGTTGGGGATTCGTGGTTGGGGATTCGTGGTTGGTGGTAGCGGCCACGGTTGAGGCGCTGCGATGCCGACTGCATGCGGCGGCTATGCTGTCGCCCCCGCCGTACGGAGCCTGGCTTTGCTGGACCTGATTCCCACCGAGTTGCCCTGGCTGCTGTGCATTGCGTTCGTGGCCGGGTTGGTGGATGCGGCGGTGGGCGGCGGTGGATTGATCCAGCTGCCGGGCCTGTTCGCCACCCTGCCGCAGCAGGCGCCGTCGTTGCTGCTGGGCACCAGCAAGTTCAGCGCGATGTTCGGCACGGCGGCATCGGCATGGCGCTACGCGCGCACGGTGCGGTTTCCATGGCGGCCGGTGCTGTACGCCACCTCGGCGGCCTTCACGTTTTCGTTTCTGGGCGCGACCGCGGTCAGCCTGATGCCCAGGCAGGCGGTGCGGCCGGTGATCCTGGTGCTGCTGGTGGCGATGCTTGTCTACACGCTGATCAAGAAGGATTTCGGCGCGCTGCATCGTCCGCGCAGCGTCGGCCGCCGTGAGCTGGTCACCGCCTTGGCGATGGGTGCGGCGATCGGGTTCTACGACGGCTTCTTCGGGCCGGGCACCGGCAGCTTCCTGATCTTCCTGTTCATCCGTTTCTTCGGGCTGGATTTCCTGCGCGCCTCGGCCGCGGCCAAGGTGGTGAACCTGGCCACCAACCTGGCGGCACTGGCGTTCTTCCTGCCCAGTGGGCAGGTGATGCTGGCGGTGGGCGTGCCGATGGCGGCGGCGAACGTGGCCGGTGCGGTGGCCGGCACACGAATGGCGCTACGCGGCGGCACGCCGCTGATTCGCCAGTTGTTCCTGGTGCTGGTGGTGGTGCTGATCGGCAAGATGGGGTGGGATCTACTGCACTGACCACTGCCATCGGCAGTGCTGCGCAGGTGTGGCCCCTATCTCGACCTGCAGCACGCATCGAGGCGGGTGCGCGCGCGTTGCACACCTGCCGGAGCACCCTTGGCAACGCCGGCATCGGTTCGAACCCGGACGAGGCGGCATCCCGGCGATCGTCGCAGCGCTGCCGATCGCCTGCGGCCCTGGGCAGCCGCATGCGCTCGCTGGCAAAGTCGCGGACACGCGGTGCGGGTCGCCCGGTCGGATGGGACGCTCAGTGCTTATCGCACCGTCGGGGCAGCCAGTGCCGCCTGCACGCGCGGCCAGGCGTAGCTCCAGTCGATGCGTTCCTGCTCCAGCCTGGGCGCTGCGCCGAAGCGGCCATCGCGCAGGTGGCTGTAGAACGCCTGCTCGTCGCAGGTCAGCGCGGCCAGGCGTTGCGCACGGTGTTGCCGCGGTTCGTGGCCCCATAGCGCGCGTGGGGTCGCCTGCAAGGTGGCCTGGTCCATCAGCACGGCGATGGTGTGCGGCGCGTGCGTGCGCAGCCGATGCAGGATCGCCAGGCCATGGGTGTCGATGTCGCCCCAGTAGAACAGCGGCACGCTGCGCAGCCAGCCGATGCTGCGCAGGTAATCGACCGCGTAACCGCGCGCCATCAGCACCGCGGTGCCCGGCAGGGCTTCGCAAGCCAGGCCGGTGTCGAGGTTTTCGACGATCAGCAGGCGCGCGATCGGCAGGCGCAATGCGGCCAGTTGATCGATCCGCACGGTCAGATCGCTCAACCCGCCGAACTGCGCGCACAGCGCAGGATCGAGCAGGCGCAGGCGCACGCGGTCCGGCGCCTTGCGCAGCCCGGACAGGCTGTCGAAGCTGCGCGGCTCGGCCAGCCCGCGCAACCCGGCCAGCCAGTCGGCGATGATGCCGCGGCGGGCGTGCACCCATTTGCTGTCGATACCGGCGATCGGCAACTGACGCAGGAACAGGCCGCTGTCGCGATGGCGGTGCAGCCAGTCGACCACGTCGGCCATGCGCTCGATCTCGTCGTCCGCGCCATCGGCCAGCAGATCGAACTGGCGACGCATCCGTGCGGCCAGGCCGGCGGCGTCCGGCCAGCGCGCCAGCAGGCTGGCGCACCGCGCGCTGGCACGGTGCCAGCGGTCGTGTTCCTGCAGTGCGGCGGCGGCCTCGGCCGGGGTGTCGCAGGCCCAGGCCTGCGGCAGCTGTTGCGGCCCCAGCTGCGACCAGGAGAGCTCGCGCATCTGCACCCGCCCCGGCAAGCCGGCGCGTTGCCAGGCCCGCAGCCAGGCACCGAAGGCATCGAACTGCGCGCTGGCCTGGGCCTGGGTGGGAGGGTGCAGCGCGATCGGCCGCGGCGCGGCAGCGCCGATCAGCCAGTCGCCGCGATGGCGTTGCCATTGTCCCCGCAGGGCCTGGAGGGCGGTCGCTGGCAGGAGCATGCAGCTGGCACGGGCCATCGGCTCACTCCTGCTCCGTCACCGATTCGGTGGCAGCCGCGGCGCTGCGGCTGCGCTCTGGCAGCTTGAGCCGGCGCGCGTGTTCGTCGTACTCGATCAGCAACACGCCCGAATCGTGGCGGCCGCTGATCTCCACGAAACAGGCGCCGCCGATGAACGGCTCCAGCGTCATCACCGACTTCAACGGCGTGGCCACCACCATCTGGAAACCGAAGTTCTCGAAGATGTTCATCGCCAGGGCGGTGAATTCGTTGTCGGCCTTGTCGAAGGCTTCGTCCAGCACCACCGCCGCATAGCGCGGCAGTTCGCCGTCTTCGCCGCCGAGCTGGTAGCGCAACGCCGCCGCCAGGCAGGTGGTGGCCAGCTTCTGCCGCTGGCCACCGGACTTGCCGGCGCCACTGCGGTAGATCTCCACCTGTTGGCGCGTGGCCGCGTCCAGTTCGACACCGACGAATTCCACATGCAGGCGCACGTCCAGCACCAGTTCGCGCCAGCGCTTGTCCTCGCCTTCCTGCGAGCCCAGCTTGCCCACCAGCTCGCGCAGCACGGCAAATTGCTGTTCGGCCACCTCGCGCTGTTCGGTCTGGTGATGGCCGAGCACATCGCGCAGGCGTTGATGGAACTCGATCACCTCCGGCAGGCGGCGGTCGCTCAGTTCGATGGTCAGCAAGGTGCTGTGGTTGAACGGCACCTGTTCCAGGCTGGCGTTGACCTCGTCCAGCCGCTGGGCGATCGATTTGCGCGCCTCGGCGGTGTGGCGCTGCAGGGCCAGCAGGTTGTTCTTGCTCTGGCTTTGCAGCAGATCGAAGAAACGTGCCTCGTGCTGCGGCAGGCCATCGCGTTCCAGGCGCTGCAGGCGGGCCAGGAAATCGTCGGCGCTGGCGAGGCTGACAGTGAAATCGCCGCTGTCTTCGGGCCACTGCTGGCAGTAGCGGCGGAAGCAGCCGAGCAGCAGCTGCTCCAGGCGGGTGAGCTCGTCCTTGCCGAGTGCCAGCTGCGCGTCCAGCCCGCGTTCGAGATGGCGAAAACGCTCCTGCAGCGTGTCCAGGCTCAACTCGCCGAGCGTCTGCAGGCGCTCGGCCAGGCCCTGCTGCTGCAGCGGGGTGACCACACGGCTGCGCGCGTCGGCGCATTCGTGCTGCTGCTTTTCCAGCCGCGTGCGCTCGGCGCCCAGGGTGATGCGCTCCTTGCGCACGTCCTCGTACGTGCGCGTGGCCTGGACGATGTCCGCGCGCGTGCGGTCGATCGCCTCGCCCAGCGCGCGCAGGTTGGCATCGCCCTGGCGCAGCTGCTGCAAGGTATCGGCGATCTGGCTGAGCCGCTGCAACGAGGCGGCCACGTCGATCTCCTCCCAGCTCAGATTCACCAGCGTGTTCTGGGCCAGGCGGCGCGCGCCCTCGCGCTCGCGCTGGGCGCGCAGACCGGCTACCTCGGCATCGCAGGCGGCGATGCGCTGCGCCAGCTCCTGGCCTTCGCGCTCGAACAGCGCCAGCTTGTCGCGGTTGTCGAAGCCCAGCAGCCAGCGGCGGCGGTCGCCGATGGCGTGGCGGTCGTCCTTTTCGTAA
This sequence comes from Xanthomonas sp. NCPPB 3582, assembly GCF_041475735.2. Classification (NCBI taxonomy): domain Bacteria; kingdom Pseudomonadati; phylum Pseudomonadota; class Gammaproteobacteria; order Lysobacterales; family Lysobacteraceae; genus Xanthomonas; species Xanthomonas sp. NCPPB 3582. The sequence goes on along the minus strand of NZ_CM192968.1, from coordinate 63,812 downwards.
CGCTCGCCGGGATGTTTGACCTGGCCCTCGCGGGTGATCGCCCGCTCGGCATGCCGCAGCGCCTTGGCGCTGTCCACGCAGTCGTAATCGAAGCGCTTGCCCAGTTCGCGGCGCAGCCAGCCGGCGAATGCATGCTCGCGCAGTTGCAGCTTGTGCAGCAGCGAGGCGGCGCCGGGCTCGCGCCCGCTCATGGCCGGTTCGTTGCTGCGCACCCGGTAGTACACCAGGCGCGTGCCCAGATGGGTGCGATTGACCCAGTCGGCGACCTCGGCGTAATGCCGTTCGTCCACCAGTAACGACTGCGCAAACCCGTGCAGCACGCGCTCGGTGGCGCCGCGCCAGGCCGCTGCGTCCTCGCGCACCTGGATCAGTTCGCCAACGAACGGCAGCGCGGCCTCGGGCACGCCGGTGTCGGCGCTCAGGCGCGCGCGCAGGCTCTGCATCGGGGCCGGGATATTGGACGGGTTGCGGGTGAGCGCCTCGATCTCGGCGCGCACCTCGGCAAAGCGCTTGCTGTCCTCGTGCTTGGTGGCGATGCGCGCGCTGATCGCCTCGTCATGTTCGGCGGCAAGCCGCTGACCGTCTTCCAGCGCTGCGCGCGCCTGCGCAAGCTGTTCGGCGAAGCCGTGCGCGCTGCCGGCCAGGGCCTGTTCGAGCGCACCGCAGGCCTGCTCGGCTTGCGCGCGCTTGGCGGCGCGGCGATCGCGCTCGGCCTGCAGCTGGCCTTGTTCGCGCTCCAGCGCATCGATGCGTTCGCCGCCTTGCGCGCGCCGCTGCGCCTCCAGGTCGTCCAGGTGGCGGGTGTGGTTGTCCAATGCGGCGCGGCGCTGGCCTTCTTCGCCGGCCAGGCCGCGATCCTGTACGTCCAGTTCCTGCAGGCGCGCCTCCAGCAAGGCGAGCCGGCGTTGCTCGCGGTAGGCATCGATGCCGAGCTTGAGTTCTTCCAGTTCGCTGCGCTGGCGGCGCAGTTGCAGCAGCTCGGCGTGGTGCGCGCGCGCCGGCAGCAGGGTCTCCACCTGCCGCCGCGCGGTGACGACCGCATGATGCGCGCCGTCGAGCTCGGCGAAATCGCCGACCAGGCGCTCGGCGGCATCGAAGGTCTTGGGTTCTTCCAGCATGAAGCCGCGCAGGAAGGCATTGAGATCGCCCAGGTTTTTGGCCGACTGGGTCTTGTGCAGCAGCCGCAGCGCCATCTCGTTGCCGATACCCAGCTGATGGCGGAAGCGTTCGGCGTAGCCGGCGAAGCTGTCGAAGTGATGCACATCGTGCAGGCGCTGTTTGAGCTTGCGCAGATCCAGGTCGAAGCCGGCCAGGTCGCGGGCCACGTCGAAGGCGCGCTCGGCCACCATGTAGTGCTTGCGCACATCGCCGGTGGCCGTGCTGCTGCCGGCGATCCAGAACAAGCGGATCAGGCTCACCACGCGGTCTTCGCCGTTGCGGTATTCCAGCACCAGGGCGGTCCAGGTGGCGCCCTTGCGCAGGTACTGGGTAGCGATCTCGCCGGAGCTGCTGTCCTGCTGATCTGCCCAGGCGCCGCGCACGTAGGACACCAGGTTGCGATCGCGGCCGCTGCGCTCGGCCTCGCGCGCGGCGGCATTGAAGTCGACGATGCTGGGCGGGGTGAGCAGGGCCGACATCGCGTCCAGCAGGGTCGATTTGCCCGAGCCGGAGCGGCCGACGAACAGAAAGCCACGCTCGGCGATCGGCACTTCGGTCAGGCCGGAGAACGTGCCCCAGTTGTGCACCTGCAGGCGGCGCATGCGGAACTGCTGCAGGCGCGGGTCTGGCAGGTCGTTGCCGAACAGGCTGGAACTGGAAGCGGCGGAGGTCATCGGGACGGTCCAGGGTAAGCGAAGAAGGCACAGCCCACGGCTGCAACGATGCGGTGCTGAGGCGCTAGCCGTGCGTGGGCATGGTGTCCTGCCCGGCATCGGCAGGGGCCTCGCGCAACTGGCGATAGACCTGCCCCAGCGCGGCGACGTCCTCGGCCGAGAACAGCAGCTTCAGTGCCGGCGAGACTTCGTAGCGGGTCTCTTCGCCGCGCAGGCGGGTGAGCACGTGGTTGTCCTTCATCTTCTGCACCGCCGTTGCCACCCTGCGCAGGAAACCGGCGCGGTCGGTGGACAGGTTCTTTTCGTACACCGCCAGCGCATCGCTCAAGGTGGCATCTTCCACCACCGCCCGCACGCCGCGCGCATCGGCATCGGCCAGTTGCTGGCGCAGATGCAACAGCAGCACCGAGTCGATGAAGGTCAGCGGCGAGGAGCGCAGCAGTACCGGGGTGTCCAGCTCGCCGGTGTCGGCCTGGCGGGTGAAGGCGATGCCGGCTTCGCGATCGAGCACCAGTTCCAGGAACACCTCGGACAGGGCACTGCGAATGGATGTCTCGCTGCGCAGTAGGGCCGACCACAGCCGGCCGTGCCGCTGCGCATCCACGCTGGGGCCACTGAGCAATTGGCACAGCGCGCGCCGCGCTTCGACTGGCAGTTGCCCGGTGTCGCCCGGAAACAGGCCGTTGGATGGTGTCGGCGCAGGATCGGCCTGTACAGCGGCAGCGTCATCGTCCGGATCCGGCATGCGGTCGGCGTCGGGGTCGTGCTCAGGCCAGTTCATGGCGTTTCTCCTGGGTGAACCAGATCAGCGGAATGCGCGCGCGACGCCACTGGCCATCGCCACCGCGCCATTGCGCCAGTTCGAATTGATCGGCGCTGACCACCCCGTGCCGCGTGCCCAGCGACAGATAGCCGATGACGCTGCCCAGCCCCTGGGTGGCCTGGCGCTGGACCAGCGCCTGGGCGATGGAGACCTGCGGCTGGCTGGCCAGCAGTTCGAACAGGTCACGGCGCAGGCTGCGGAAATCGATCTCCGATTGCGCCACCAGATCGCCCACGCTGTCCAGCGAGATGGCTGCCGCCTCGTTGCGCTGGATGCTGCCATCGACCTGCTGCTGGCGCGGGTCGTGCAGGCGCCATTGCGACAACGACCGCAGCCGGCTGGTGGTGAGCATCAGGCTGCGGCCGATCAGCCGTTGGGCCGGAAGGTGGTCGCGCAGGGTCAGCGCATCGGCCTGCACCTGCTTGAGCAGGCGGTTGAGCCGGCGCTGTTCCAGGTAGCCGCGGCTCTGCACAAAACCGCGCAGGCTGCGCGCGAAATGCTGCATCACATCGTGCACCTGGCCGCCGCGTTCGAGCATGGTACCGGTGAGTCCGCGCAGGAAGCTGCGTTCGCGCCGGTCCAGCTTGCGTGCGAACGATCGCCCCAGCACCGTCTCCAGCGCCGCATCCAGTTGTGCACTCTGTTCTGCGTCGTTGAGCAATGCCCAGAACGCCTGGAAGCTGCGCCCGGCGTCGCTGTCGCCGATGACGTCCACGCCTTCGAACAGCCGGGTCAGCACGTCTCCGCGCTCGCCTTCGTCATCGATGATGCGTTCGCGAAACTGGCGATTGAGCTGTTCGAAGTCGTCGCGTACACGGCGGAAATCCTCGGTCAATTCGTCGGCCAGCGCGATCACCTGCCGGGTGCGCTCGAGCGCGCGCTTGCCATCCAGCGAGGCGACCTTGCCGGCGCTCACCCGTGCGATCTCCGCATCGATGCGGTCACGCTCGTCGCGCAGCGCCGACAGCCGCGCATCCGGGTTGGTTTCGGTCAATGCGGCCAGCTGGGCCAGTTGCTGCATGACCAGCGCCAGCCGGCTTTCGGTGGCCGCGCCGCGGCTGTGCTCCAGGCCGTCGACGAACCGGATCGCCTGCGCGGCCAGGGTGGACAGCTCGAATTGCTCCTGCTGTGCGCCCTCCGGCAGGTGGCGTTCCAGCCAGCCCTGGGCCAGCCAGTGCGCGACATAGGCCTGGGCGGTACGCGGCAGGTCGCGCGCCAGCTGTTCGGCGTTGAGTTCGTCGAGCATGCGCTGCAGGCGTTCGTGCAGCACCGCCGCCGGCAGCAGGCGCTCGCCGTCCAGCAGCAGCGACTGCAGCAGGCCGATCACCTCCGGCGCATGATCGGCGGCCAGCAGTTTCCACAGCGGACTCTCGCGCAAGGTGCGATAGCGGGCGATCCGGGCGAGGTGTTTCATGCAGGTCTCTGGTAACCGAGGTCCAGCGCCACGTGACGGACCCCATCGAGGAAGGCATGACGGCCTGGCGAGTGATTATTCGCCGCGCGCAGGCGTTTGACCACCGGCGGCGACGGGCTGCGCTTGCACGATTCGGGGTGCGCCGGCCAGTTTTGCCAACGGCGATCTCCCGGTGTCGGTTGCGCCGATGCCGGTGCGGCGCCATCGCATGCGCCCGCTGCCGCCAGCGTGCAGTGGATCAATCGACCATCCACCAGCGCCACGCCTGTCTCAACGCTTGCCACCGACTTCGATGAACTGCAGGAATTCGGCGCGGGTGCGCGCGTCTTCGCGGAAGCTGCCCAGCATCTTGGAAGTCACCATGCTGACGCCGCGCTTGTGGATGCCGCGGGTGGTCATGCATTCGTGCGCACCCTCCACCACCACGCCCACACCGCGCGGCTGCAGCACGTCCTGGATGCACTGGGCGATCTGGGCGGTCATCTTTTCCTGTACCTGGAAGCGGCGCGCGTAGCTTTCCACCACCCGGGCCAGCTTGCTGATGCCCACCACCTTGCCGCGCGGCAGGTAGCCCACGTGCACCTTGCCGATGATCGGCGCCATGTGGTGTTCGCAATGGCTTTCGTAGGAGATGTCGCGCAACACGATCAGTTCGTCGTAGCCGGCCACTTCCTCGAAGGTGCGTTCCAGGTATTCGCGCGGCTCCTCGCGGTAGCCGCTGAACCAGTCGCCGTAGGCTTCGGCCACCCGGCGCGGGGTATCCAGCAGGCCTTCGCGGGCCGGGTCTTCGCCGGCCCAGCGCAGCAGGGTGCGCACGGCGTCTTCGGCCTGGGCCTGGGTGACGGGGGAATCGGGCTGGTCGGACTGGCTCATGCAGGTGCACCCAACGGGGGGCGAGCATGGTACCCGAGGACGGGGGCGGCGGCCCCAGCGGCGATGACTGCGGCCGTGCCCGGTTCAGTGCTGATCGATTCATGCTCCAATTGTTAGGCTCCTAACTATTATGACGAACAGTCTTCGCGAGTCCCGTTCCCGGCTCAGTTCCGGTCTGTTGGTCGCCGCGCGGCAGTGGCAGCGGCTGGCCGACCAGGCACTGGAAGAATTCGGCCTCTCCGGCGCCTGCACCACGCCGCTGCTGATGATCGGCCGCTGCGGTGGCGGCATCCGCCAGGTCGCGCTGGCGCAACGCCTGGGCATGGAAAGCCCATCGCTGGTGCGGCTGCTGGATCGGCTGGCGATCATGGGCCTGGTCAGGCGCGAGGCCGACAGCAGCGATCGCCGCGCCAACCAGCTGTGGCTCACCGATGCCGGCCAGGCGCTGGTGGGGCGCATCGAGGCCCGGCTGGATGCGCTGCGTGCGCAGGTGTTCGGCGCGCTCAGCGAAGAACAGATCCAGGTGGTGCTGGGCCTGTGGGAGCAGCTCGCGCAAGCGCACGCGCAGTTGAACCGCACCGGCTAGACCTCAGCGTGAGGCGCCGCCGTGCCCGGCGGCGTGCGGAACCGGGCGGACGCTGCGCAGGCCGACGCCATCGTTTTCTTTCCCAGGACAATGACCGATGTACGGCGAATTCGATCTCCACGGTGTGTTCGTTCCCACCTTGCTGGCCCTTATGACGCTGGCCTACCTGCTCAACAGCGCCATCGGCGCGCTGTTGGCGCGCGGAGGTGCGTATCGCCACATCTGGCACCCGGCGCTGTTCAACTTGGCGCTGTACGTCGTGTTGCTGGGTGGCCTGTTCTCTCTCATGCACTGGATGCAATCGTGAACAAGTGGATCAAGACCGCCGCGCCGGCCGTGCTGACCCTGGCGATGGTGGCGGTGGCAGGATGGGTGCTGCAGCATCTTTGGCGCTATTACATGCAGGCACCGTGTACGCGCGATGCGCACGTGACCGCCGATGTGGTGCAGGTGTCGCCGGATGTGTCGGGTCTGGTGGAATCGGTGGCGGTGGCCGACAACCAGCCGGTCGCGCGCGGGCAGCTGTTGTTCGTGGTGGACCGCGCGCGCTATGCGATCGCGCTGCAGCAGGCCCGCGCGGCGCTGGCCGAACGGCAGGCCACGCTGACCCAGCTGCGCCGCGAGAGCGCACGCGATCGCCACCTGCAGGATCTGGTGGCCGTCGAAGACGCCGAGATGCGCCGCTCCGATGTGCGCAAGGCCGAAGCTGCGGTGGCCGCCGCGCAGTCGGCGCTCGCGCTGGCCCAGCTCAACCTCGATCGCACACAGGTGCGCAGCCCCGCCGATGGCCATGTCAGCGATCGCACCGTGCGCGTGGGCGACTACGTCAGCGCCGGGCGCCCGGTACTGGCGGTGCTGGAGACCGGCGCGTTTCGCGTGGATGGCTATTTCGAAGAGACCCGCCTGCGTGGGGTGCATCCGGGCCAGCGCGTGGAGGTGCGCCTGATGGGCGAGCCGGCGGCGTTGCACGGGCACGTGCAGAGCATCGCCGCCGGCATCGAGGACCGCTACCGCAGCGGCGATGCCGGTGCGCTGCCCAATGTCACTCCAGCCTTCGACTGGGTGCGGCTGGCACAACGCATTCCGGTGCGCATTGCCCTGGACGCGGTGCCGGCCCAGGTCCGTCTGATCGCCGGGCGCACGGCGACGGTGTCGATCCTGCCCGATGCCGCGCACGGCGCACCGGTGGCGGCACCGGGGCATGCGCCGGCCGGGGCGACCCCGTGAACCGCCTGCGCCGCTTGGTCCTGAGCACCGTCGTCGCCGGCCTGGCGGCGTGCAGCACGGTCGGTCCGGACTACGCCGTGCCCGACCAGGCCGTCGCCAGGCGCCCGGCCGCCAATGCCACCTTCGTGGACACCGGCAACGACCGGGTGCAGCCGGGCGCGCCGCTGCCGGCACGCTGGTGGGCGCTATACCAGGATCCGGTGCTGGATGGCCTGATCGAACAGGCGCTGCGCGACAACAGCGACCTGAGGGTGGCCGGCGCCAACCTGCGCCGCGCAGCGGCGGTGTACGAACAGGCGCTGGACGCTGGCGGTGTCGAGTACACGGTCGACGCCAGGGCAAGCCGCGCGCAGCTTTCCGCCCAGGCGTTCCTGCAACGGGAACAGCTGCCCGTGCTCAACCTCGCAGATGGCAAGTTCGGTGTGTCGTACCAGCTCGACCTGTTCGGCAAGCTGCAACGCGGCGCCGAAGCCGCGCATGCGGACACCGAGGCAGCACAGGCGGCGATCGACCTGGCGCGCGTCAACGTGGCTGCGCAGGTCGCCGCCAGCTATGTGGAGATCTGCAACGCCAACCATGAGCTGGGGGTGGCCGGGCATGCGCTGCAGGTGCAGCAGCGCAGCCGCGAGGTAGCCCAACGCCTGATCGCCGCCGGCCGCGGAACCCCGCCCGATCTGGCGCGCGCCACTGCGCAGGTGGCCGCGCTGGAAGCGGCGTTGCCACCATTACGCGCGCGCCGCCAGGCAGCCGGCTACCAATTGGCAGCGCTGCTCGGAAAGACGCCCGGCGAGGTACCGCCCGGCGTGGACGGCTGCGCGCACGCGCCCAGCCCGCAGCAGCCGATTCCCATCGGCGACGGCCGCGCCTTGCTGGCGCGTCGCCCGGATGTGCGCCAGGCCGAGCGCCATCTGGCCGCGGCCACCGCGCGCATCGGCGTGGCCACCGCCGAGCTGTATCCGGATATCCGCCTGGGTGGCTCGATCGGCGCCACCGGCCAGTTGGCCGACATCGGCGAAGCCGCCACGCGCGCTTGGTCGTTCGGGCCGCTGCTCGCGTGGACGCTGCCCTCCAGCGGCGCGCATGCGCGCGTGCGCGCCACCGAAGCCGGTGCCGATGCCGCACTGGCGCAGTTCGATGGCGTCGTGCTGCAGGCCTTACGCGAGGTGCAGACCGCGCTGTCGCATTACGCGCGGGATCTGGAGCGCCTGCACCTGCTGCAACAGGCGCAACAGCAGGCCGCGCTGGCGGCGGCGCAGAATCGCCAGCTGTATCAGGGCGGACGGGCGCCGTATCTGTCCAGCCTGGATGCCGAGCGCAGCCTCGCCACGGCCGAGACGAGCCTGGCGCAGGTCCAGGCACAGGTCGCGCAGGATCAGGTCCAGCTGTTCCTGGCCCTGGGCGGCGGCTGGGAGGGCGCGGCCACCGCCACCGCTGCGCCATGATCGCCTTGTCGCGCGACCGCCAGGCCTGGCTGTTCTCGCTCAAGACCTTCGCGGCGGCCATCGCCGCACTGCTTGTCGCGCTGGCCGGCAATCTGTCGCGGCCGTATTGGGCCGTGGCCACGGTCTATATCGTCTCGCAACCGCTGCTCGGCCCCACCCGCGCCAAAGGCGTGTATCGCGTACTCGGCACCTTGCTGGCCGGCGCGGCGACCCTGTTGATGCTGCCCAACCTGGTGCAGACACCGCTGTTGTTGAGCGCGGCCATGGCGCTGTGGCTGTCGGCATGCCTGTTCCTGGCCCTGCGCGACCGCGGCCCGCGCGGCTATGCGTTCCTGCTGGCCGGCTACACCGTCGCCTTCATCGGCTTTCCGGCGGTGACCGCGCCGGAGGGTATCTTCGACACGGTCGTGGCGCGCAGCGAAGAGATCGTGCTGGGCACGGCGATGGCGGTGGTGTTCGCATCGGTGGTGTTTCCCGCCTCGGTGCGCCCGATGCTGGATGCGCGCGTGGGCGGCTGGATGCTCGATGCTGCGCACTGGTGCCGCCAGGTGCTGCAGCGCGACCCGGCGCAGGCGCCACGCGACCGGCTGGCGGCCAGCCTGATGCAGTTCGATGCACTGATCGCCTTCGTGCGCCACGACGACCCGCGCCATGCCGATACCACTCCGCTGCTGGAACAGCTGCATGCGCGCCTGCTGATGCTGTTGCCGGTGCTGTCCTCGATCGCGGACCGGCTGGACGCGCTGCAAGCGACCATGGGGGCCGCCACGCCTGCGCTGGCGCAATTGCTACGCGATGTGGGCGCGTGGGTGGAACAACCCGGACCGGCCGATGCTGCCGCGCTGGCCGATCTGCGCGCGCGCATGGCCGCCTTGCGCCCGGTGATGGACGATCGCCTGCAGCATCTGCTTCTCACCAGCCTGCTGTTGCGCCTGGAGCAGCTGCTCGATCTCTGGCAGGACTGCCGTGCGCTGGAGCAGGCGGTAGTGAACGGCCGCGCGCCACCGACGCTGCATGCAATCGCTGACATCGGCGCCGCCTCGCCGGAACCGGCACAGATCGCCACGCAGGCGCGCCGGCCGCTGATCGGGTGGGCACGGCGACGCGGCGGAGTGCGTGCGGAGGCCGCCACGCCTGCACGGCATGTCGACCTGGGCATGATCGCGTTCGCAGCGGCAAGCGCCGGGGTCGCGTTGATGGCCTACTGCATGCTGTGGATCGGCATCGGCTGGGAAGGCGGCGGCAGTGGCGCGATGATGGCCGCGGTCACCGCTGCGTTCTTCGCCTCGCACGACGATCCCGCCCCCGGCATGCTGTCGTTCCTGCTGTGGTCGGTGGTGGCCAGCGCGATCGCCGGCATCTACCTGTTCGGCATCTTCCCTGCGGTCCACGACTTCCCGGTGCTGGTCCTGCTGCTGGCAGTGGTCCTGCTGCCCTTGGGCGCATTGCTGCACCGACCGGCCACCACGATGATCGCGCTGCCGCTGGTGGTGAACATCCCCATCCTGCTAAACCTGCAGAACACCTACAGCGCCGACTTCCAGAGCTTCGTCAACGCAGCGGTGGGAACGGTGCTCGGAGTGGTCTTCGCGGTGGTGCTGACGCGTCTGTTCCGCTCGGTCGGCGCCGAATGGAGTGCCCGCCGCCTGGTACGGCAAACGTGGCGCACGCTGGCCGATGCCGCAGACGGACGCGGTACGCAAAACCGCCACCAGTTCGCCGCGCACATGCTCGACCTGCTCGGCCTGCTCGCGCCGCGACTGGCCCTGGCACCGCAGGGCAGCACACTGGCGGCGCTGGACATGCTCGGCGAAGTGCGAGTGGGCTTGAACATCCTGCAGCTGCGCGGCGCCCGCCACGGCCTGCCGCACGCGAGCGTGGAAGCGATCGATGCGATCCTGGCCGATGTGGCAGCGTATTACCGGCAAAAGGCGCTGCACAGACGCCCGCTCCCTGGCCCGGCGATCTTGCGCGAACGGCTGGACGGTGCACTGGCACGCATGGACACGCTGCCGCCCGGGCCGCGACACGATGCGGCGCTGCTGGGCTTGATCGGCCTGCGTCACAACCTGTTCGCGGACCCCGCAGGCGCCAACGCGCCGCCGCCGCGCATGCGATCGGCCCTGGCGCGGCGGCCGTCGGATCCGGCACCTGGCTGAAACGCCGCAGGCATGCACGCCGAGATGACGGCACGTGCCCGCGCAGGCAGCCTCCCCGGCATGGCATCATGGCGGCATGGCGTCGAAATCGTCTGCGCGCCGTCCCCACCTCGCGCGCTGGGCGGTCATGTGGGCGTTCGCGTCACCGCCGTGGTCATCTGCCAGGCCGAGAAGGCGCGTTCGAAGTCGTCCAGCGTCAATAACCCCATGCAGGCATGTGCGCCCACCGGCAGCGGCTGCCCGGCGGCGAGTTTGCGGATCAGCAAGATGGCGGCGAAGCACGGGATCTCCGGGCCATGCAACATCGGCGCGGTGAGGTCCCAGTCCAGCTGCAGCGGCTGCCCCTGCTGTCCGATGCCGCGCAAGCACACCCGCATGCCGCCCAGGTCGGTACCGAAGCGGTCGAACCAGCGCCCGGCGCGCGCAAGCACCGTGGCCAGGCGCGCCATCGGCAGCGGCACGCCGCGCTGGCGCAGCCAGGCGATGGCCGCCAGACAACGCTGCAGGAACGGCACTTCCAGCGCGGCGCGGAATTGCACCGTCCGCACCCCGGGATAGCGTTGCGGCAGCAGGTCGTGATCGGGCACATCGCAGGGCGACGCTAGCCGCGCTGCCAACTGTGCGAACTGCACGCGCTGCGGCGCCGCCCAGCCCACCACGGCCTGCCAACGGCCCTCGCTCCACCACGTAAACGGCGTGCCGCAATACGACAGCACCGCGCGCACGGTGGCCAACCCCAGCGGCGTGCCTTGCGCCGGTGCGATCACCATGCGGATCTCGTGCAAGGCAGAAAAGCGCGGCAGCAGCGCGTCGATCACCGCGCTGGACAGTGCCGGCAAGGTGCTGGCACCGCTGATGGCGACCCGCTGCGCCTGGCGCGCAGGTGCATCCAGCGCCGCGGCAAAATCGCGGACGAAGGCACGGCCATCGGCCAGATCGATGTAATGCATGCCGGCCTGCAGGCAGCTGCGGGCCACCGCATAAGCCTGCCCCTGGAATGGCCCGGCCGTGTGCACCAGCGCATCGGCGCCGGTGGCCGCCAGTTGGGTGCTGAAATCGGCGGCATCGATATCCAGCCGGCATGTGGAAATGCATCCGGGTGCGGCATCGGGCCATTGCACGGCAGCCTCGCCGGGGTGCCGGCCAGCCGCAATCACATGTATCTGCGGCGTGGCCGCCAGCGCCCGCACGATGCGCGCACCGAAGTGCCCGAAGCCTCCCAACACCACCACCCGATACGTCATCGCCTGCTCGCCGTCTGCCTGCCGCACAGTATCGGCGAGCACGGCGACATTGACGCCATGCGGCGCTGAGCCGGGGCTCAGTGCAACTGGCCGGCGACCTGCGTGGCCAGCCCGCTGTTCAGCGCATCGCGCAGCACCTGCAGCGCCTGGCGCGTGGCGCGCGCCTGCGCGGCGGCTTGCTTGCGGGCCAGCGTGGCCTGCCGGTTGGCCAATGCGCGTTGCTGGCCGGCCAGTGCCTGCAGCGCCGCCGGCGTCACGCCCGACGAAGCATCCGCGGACACGGGCGCAGGCGGTGTGCCGGTGGATGCCTGCAGCACGCGCGGCCGGGCCTGCGCAGACAGCTGCGCGGCCAGCGCGGCCTGCCGCTCGCTCAGGGCCTGCTGGCGCGCGGCCACTGCGGTTTGCGCCTGGCCAAGCTGACGCAGTGGCGCATGCGCCACCGCCATGCGATGCAGCAGCGTGGGGTCGCGTACCACGTAGTCCACCCCATCGGCGCGGAACCACAGCAGTTGCTCGCCCTTGCGCACATGGCGACGCGCGGTCTGCAGGTCGCGCAGCGACCCGTGCATGGCCTGGCGGTCGCCCTGCACCAGGACATAGGCATCGCCCTCGGTTGCAGGTGCGGCAGTGTCGGGCGTAGCCACCTTACCGCAGTGCCGGCCCGCCCCGGCCAAGGCCACGGAGCGTGTGCGCGTCAGTGCGGCCGGAGCCATCGGCGGCAGGGGTGCGATGGGTCTGACCGGCGCGATGGGTGCGACCGGTGCAACAGGCAGATCAGGTGCGCGGGGCGCCGCAAGCGCTGCCGGTGCGATCGGTGCGATCGGTGAGGCAACTGCCGCCGGCTGCGCCGGGGCCACCGGCGACACGGCGATAACCATCGGTGCCAACTGCGCCGACGCGCAGGCACTGACGATCGACGATGGGGCGGCGACAGCAGCAAGCGCCAGCAACAGCGCCTGACGCAGGCACGACGAAAGACACCTGGTCTGGATCATGGGAGATCTCCACAAAGGGTATAGGGCAAGGGAGACCGCCTGTGCAGGACACGCAGGCGGAGGGCACAACGATGGCGCGGCCACGGCGTTGCCGATGCGGCAGGCGTCGTCACGCAGGAATGCCGGGCTGTGGCGGGCCCGTGGTGGTGCAGGTGCTGCCTGTCCCTGACGCGATCGGCGCCTTGCACCGGCAGCTGCGTGGGTCAGGACGTGTCTACTGCGATCGCGTCTCTACCGGCCGTGCACGGCCGGAAGTGGAGTGCGGCCGCATCCCGCACAGTGCCGCTGTGCGTGCGCCAGAGACCGCTGCTGGCCTGACGTGTGGTCGGCAGGGCACCCGCGGCGATTGGCTCTGGATGTTCGGTCGTTGCATCTCTTCGGTACCTGGGGCGATCTGCACAACGGTGCGACCGGCCGTCAACCGGTGCCGAGGGTGCGCTCAGGCGAGGCCGCGCCCAGAACCGGAGCGTGCACGGGGCGCCTACCGATTCCAACCACCGACCGCTCCCGCCCGACGCCGCGCGCGGTCGCGTCGTTGATGGCTTCTAGTCGTGCTGCGCCTGTTCGGCCTCTGCTTGCGCTCGTTCGGCTTGCGCCTGCGCAAGCTCCGCCTGCCGTTGCGCTTGCTCCGCTTCCTGTTGCCCGCGCGCGGCCTCGAGCCGGGCCTGACGTGCGGCCTGCTTGCCCATCTCGGCCTGCTCGGCTGCATGGCGTACCGCTGCGGCATAGGCGTATTGCGCATGGCGCTGCTGCTGCGCCGCCTCGTGGATCCGTTGCTCGGCTTCGCGTGCCTGTTGTTGCGCGTCCTGCCTGGCCTGTGCAAGTTCGGGCCCGAGTGCAGCCAGTTGTTCGCGGGCTGCCTGCAACGCGTCCTGCGCCTGTTGCATGTGTTCCTGCTGCAGTTCGACATCACGGTTGTCGTTGGCCAATGCTTCCTGCAGCGCGGCGCGCGCCTGCGGCATGGCCGAGGCCAGTGCCTCGTGGGTGACCCGCTCCACATAGGCATCCCAGTCCGCGGACGACACGTCCGCAGCGTCATCTCGAAGCGACGCCCTGTCCAGCACCTTGGCGATGACGCCCTGCGTGGCCGGTGCTGCTGCGGCCGCAGGCATGGCCGGCTGCGCCGGTGCCGGCAACGCGCGCATCGGTTCGCCCGCGGCCGCACCCTGCTCCGGGTGCGCCGCGATCGCCGGCGCGCTCACCACCATCGGCTGCACGCTGGGCGAGGCCACCGGTGCCGGCATGGCCACCAGGCGCAACGGCAGCACGCCACAGACCGCCACCAATGCCAGGATCATCGCAGCGCCCAGGCGCGGAAACGTGCGGGTGTCCTGCAGCATCGACAGGCGGCGCTTGAGGCTGAGGAACGAGGGTGAAGCGCTTGCCACGCCACCGTGCGGACGCGGCGCCACGCCCAGTTGCAGCAGCAGCCGCCCGTAGTGGTGACGGCAATGGCGGTGCCCGGCGACCACGGCGGCGTCGCAGGCCGCCTCGCGGGCGATGGCGTACTCGCGCGCGGCCAGGTGCACCAGCGGATGGAAGAAGAACAGGTGCTGGGCCAGCGCCGGCAGCAATCCCCACCACAGGTCGCCGCGGCGCAGATGGATCAGCTCGTGGGTCAGCGCCATGTCCAGATCGTCGTCGGCCATCTGCGGCAGGCGCGCGGCGGGCAACAGCAGCACCGGCCGCCACGGGCCGATCAACTGCGGCGAATCGATCTGCGCAGATAGCCGTAATGCAGGCGGGCGCGACAAGCCGTGCGCTTCGGCCGCCATCTGCAGGGCCTGGACCAGCGCGCGGTCGGTGCAGGGCGTGGCCGCGCGTACCAATGCGCGGCTGCGCAGATAGGCGCGCACCGTGCCGGCGGCCAGCACCAGTACCCCCGCCGCCCACAGCGCCAACACCGCCGCCATCCACGACTGCCCGGACGCCGCCCCGCTGGCGGCGACAGCGGCCTGTACAGCGGCACCGGTGGCCGCCATCGGCGCCAGGCTGGCAGCCGCATCCAGCGCCGCGGGGGCGTGCGCCGGCAGCACTGGCAGCTGCACCGGATCGCGCCACAGCAGGCCAATCACCGCCTGCACCCCCACCAGCCACCACAGCCAGGTCTGGGTGGCGGCCGGCAGACGCCGCAGGCCGCGGCACAGCCCCCACACCACCAACACCAGCACGGCGGTCTGTACGCTGGTGGCTCCGAGTTTCCACAGCATCGATTCGATCAGCGGCGACATGGCTCAATCCTCCTTGCGCTGCGATTGCAGCTTGGCGACCAACGCTTCCAGTTCGGCCAGCTCGGTATCGCTGACCTCGGCACGCTGCGACATCCACGCCACGAAGGGCGACACCGAGCCCTGCAGCGTCTTCTCCACGAACTGCCCGACCGCCGAGCGCACCACATCCTCCTGCCCGGCGGTGGCGCTGTAGCGGTACACGCCCTGGACCTGCCTGCGTCGCAGGAATCCCTTGGTGCGCAGCCGCTCCATCATGGTCAGCACGGTCGAGCGCGCCAGCCCGCGCGGCTCGCCGAACGCGGCCGCGACTTCGCCCACGCTGGCGTGCCGCTGTTCTTCGACGTATTGCAGCAGGGCCAGTTCCTGGTCCCCGATGGTCTTGCCGCGCATGGCATCCTCCTGACTACAGTTGTCGCTACCGTAGGCCTGACGACAGCTGTAGTCAATAGGTCGGATGGCAGGGGTAGGCGGCTCCGTGGGTGACGGATGACCGAAGGCTCAGACCTTCATTGGCAGACTCACGTTTGCCCACCTTCCACACAGCGCTACAGCTAATGCGCCGCAGCCGGCAGCAGATCGAACGTCTGCTCGGTAGCCGCGTCGACCGCAGCGCGCGTGTACAGCAGCGGGAAGTAGCGACCCTGCAGCCACATCGGCGCCAGGTCGCGGTAATGCGGGCTGGCCGGGTCGCCGGACTGGCCCGGATGATTCATGGCACGCGAATTGTCCCAGTTGCCCAGGTCGATGATCAGCCGTGCCGAGGGGCCGATGGTCTGGTGGAAATCCTTTGGGTCGTAGCTGGACTGATTGGGCGTATACGGGCTGCCGCCCTTGGCGAACGGGCCGACATCGAGCAGGGCGCGATCGCCACCGGCCACAGCGCTCATTGCATGCGAGATCGTGTTGGTGTGCAGTTTGCCCCATTGCCATTGCGTGGCGTCTGGTCCTTGCAGCGAGACCAGTGCCCGATACGCGCTGCGCAGCGATTCCAGCAGCAGCTGGTCGCGGCGTGCGGCCGGCATGGGGCCGAACGCGGCGCCGGGTTGTTCCAGCGCATCCAGCATGGCCGCGGCATCGGGCGCACCGAAGCTGGCCGCTTCTGACGGGCGCAATCGTAGCGCTTTGTATGCCTCGCCGAGATAACGACTGAACCAGACCTCTTCCAGCGCTGCAGCGGCAGACGCGGCACTGACTTCGCCGTTCCAGGGGTGCAGCAGCGCAAGCGCGGCGTTGGTTTCAGGATCCTGCGAACGCAGCGGCTTCAGCAGCGCAACCAGACGTTGCGCAGGCAGCGAGACCTGATCGTTCTGCAGTCTTTCCGAATCCTCCAGCGTTACCTTGGGCAGCTGCGACAAGACCTGCGTGATGCGCGCATGGCGCGCGCCGTTGGCCCACTCGAAGCCGAGCTTGCGCTGCGCGTAGGGATAGTCTTTCGGTAGATTCATTTCGTTGGAGGTGGTGATGAAGCCGGCCGCGGGGTTGGTCGACCACGGCAGTGCAGCGCTATTCCAGAATCCGTTCCATTCGTAGCGGCCATCGCCCGGCACCGGCAACAGGCCATCGCCCCGGTCGCGGCGTGGGACCATGCCTGCGGTGGCCCAGCCGACGGTGCCGTGCACATCCGCGTACACCTGGTTGACCGAGGGCGCGCCCCAGTGCGCAAGCGCCTGTCGGAACTGCGAGAACGAGGCGCTGCGCAGATAGCGCAGCGAACCCAGATACGGCGCAGTGCCGGGTTGGCTCCACACCGAGCGGATCGCATAGACCAGATGCTTGTCGCGATCGACGTACACCACCGGCCCGTGGCGGGTGAACTGCAGCGTCGCCTCCACCGGCGCCGCATCCCGCACGGCGATGAGTTCGCGCTCGGTGCGCAGCGGCTCCCACCTGCCCTGGTACCAATACGCCGCATTGTCGTCAGGATTGAGCCGATAGACGTACAGGTCCTCCTGGTCGATGTTGAAGATGGTCAGGCCGAAGGCGCTGGTGCGGTTATGCCCGATCGCGATGCCCGGCGCGGTGGGTTCTCCGGCGCCGATGATGTCCAGGCCGGGGCTGCTGAGATGCACGAAGTAGCGCAGGCTGGGCACGGTATAGGCCCGATGCGGGTCGTTGGCCAGCAGCGCATGGCCGGTGGCCGATTTCCACGGTGCGATCACCCAGTTGTTGCTGCCCTCGGCGCTGGCCTCGGCGTCGAGGGCAGCGCGCGCCGGCTCGCTCGCCGCCAGCCGCGTCTCGGCGGTGAGCCTGGGAGGCTGCGTGGCCAGTTCGTAGACCTTCAACACCTGCTCCGGCAGGCAGGGGTCCAGCCCTTGCGGAAGCACGGGAGTCCAGGCCGGCTGCAACATCACCCGCATCGCATCGGTTTTCAACGACGCTTTGCACGCCACCTTCGCGCGCGCCACCTCGCTCTTGACGTTGCGGCTCAGCCCCGTGGTGCGGATGCGTAACACGTCTTCCGGCACCCAGCGTTCCGGGCGGTAGGCGAGCGTGCGGAATTCGTAGGGCAGCGCCCGCGGATTGCTGTCCAGCCACGCGATGTAGGCGTTGATACCGGCGACGAAGCGGCCGACATCGCGGCGCGCGTCCGGCCCGTAGCTGGCCCACTCGGCGGCCATGTCACCGCGGTAGAGGAACAGCCGCGATGCACGGTCCTGGTCGACATAGCCCGGGCCGAACGCGGCGGACAGGTGACCAAGGCCCTTGCGACGCAGCAAGTCCAGCTGGAACAGGCGGTCGCGGGCGACGTTGAACCCCTGCACGAAGAAGACATCGTCGTCGGTCCTGGCGTAGATATGCGCCACACCCCAGCGGTCCACGCGAATCTGCGCCGGTTGCTGCAGGCCCGCTACCGTCAGCGTGGTGCGGGTCGGTTCGGCGGCGGCGCTGGCGAACGCGAGCGAGCCGATGAGAACACTGCAGATTAGCCGGAACGAAGGAGCGAACATGCGGGATGATCCTGGTGGATGACTGCGGCGATGCGCTGGATGCAGCTGCCGCGTTGGAAGGTGAGCGATTGCGGAGGACTGCGACGCAGACGCTCGGTACCACGATCTGCCACGTTCGCCATGCATACGCATGGATGCGCACCGGCGCGCCATGCTCGCGCATGCGCCTCAGCGGTGCGGTGCGAGCGCGTGTATGCCGTACATGGCGTACATGGCGTACATGCCACGACGATGCCCCAGGCAGACCACACGACAGGGTATGGGCCAAGCAAACCGATCATGGCAGATGGCCGCTGCACACCCCCGTGTTCCGCGCCCACGTCGCACCACTGCGGTGAGGTGCCCGAGCTGGGCGTCTGCTGACGTCGTGGTGGATGCGTCAGCCGGCGTGTTTCGCGGCCCGCCGATCGCATCAGTGGCAGTCGCATCAGTGGCAGTCGGTGTGCAGCCACGCCTGCAGCGCGCGCATGAGTTGGCGCCAGCTTGGCAGGTTGCTTTCATCGGCCGCATCGTTTTTCCCGGCCGTGGCCGCTGCAGTCGTGGCGGTGGCCGCGCTTGCGCCCACATCGCACCGGCGTGCGTGCGGCTGGGGATGCAAGCCGACCAATGCCGACATCTCGCGCTGTTTCCAGGGCGCGAACATGAGCACCATGCAACCCACCAAGGCCAGTGCCAGACAGGCGATCAGCCCCGGCCCGGACGCAGGCTCGCCGCTGCGCGCGTGGGCAGTGCGCCTGACTCCGATCGGCCGCTCGGCGGGCACTGCCGGTAAACGTTGGAATCTGTCGTGCTGCTGGGGTGTGGTCATCTGGCATCGCTCCAGGCAGGCCACCGAGTGTGCGCAGCGGCCAGACTCTGCAAACGGCCAGGAACGAACTTGCCCCTGCGAATGCGTAGCGGTGCCGGCGTGTGCCGCAGTTGCTTCGCAACAGGCGCCAGCAGCGACGGTTACCCGATCGCAACCGCACGCCGACGCCTGCGCCATCCCGATGACGGCGCGGTGCCGGCGCGCACGGTCACAGCGGCTGCAGCGCAGGATCAGCGCGCGTTCCCCCCGCCGCTTATGCAGATTGCGCCGCCCTCGCCGAAGACGCCTTCATGTCACCGCGACGGTGGCCCATTCACGCTGGCAGCCACGTCCCCCGCCTGGAGTTGCCCCCATGATCCGTGCTCTTGCCCCGCTGGCCGCCGTTCTGCTGCTTTCGGCCTGCGCCTCCAACCAGGTGGCACAGGTGCAGCCGATCGATGGGGTGATCTCCGGCCAATGCCATATCGACAGCGTGCGCGGCATCGTGGGTCTGGCTGCAGCCAGGCAGACCGTGGAGCGCGCGCGCGTGGACAGCGACAGCCTGCAGGTAAGCGTGCGCTCGGGCGAGCGCGCCACCGGCGGCACCACCGCCAGCGGTCTGGCCGATCCGGCGCAAGGCGCCAGTGCCAGCGGCGGCGACCACCTCACCATCGAGACCGGGCCGAACAACAACATCACCGCGGTCTATTGCGGCTGAGGATTCGGGATTCGGGATTCGGGATTCGGGATTCGGGATTCGGGATTCGGGATTCGGGATTCGAAAAGCATCGCGGCTTTTCGGTTCCCGATCCAGCCCATTCATTTGCGTTTCGAAGTGCTCTTTGCTGGTGTCTTCAGCTTGGCGCGCGAGGCGGTGAGGAACTTCAGCGTGGCTGCTTCCCACTGCCGCTCGCCGCGCACGCCGGTCGCCATGGCCTGCAACTCGCCGGCGCGCCAGCCTTCGAACACGCAGGGGTCGATGTAGGCCTTGCGGCAGACCGAGGGCGTATTGCCCAGGGCATCGGCCACTTCGCGGATGACATCGTTCTGCACCTGCTTGAGCGCACGTTCGCTGCTGCGCTCGGGCAATGGCAGCCGGGCCAGGCGTTGCAAGGCGGCCAACGTGCCGCCCCAGGTACGGAAATCCTTGGCGGTGAAGTCTTCGCCCATCGCCTCGCGCAGGTAGTCGTTGACCTGCCCCGAATCCACCGGCTGCAACTGGCCATCGTCGTCGCGGTACTGGAACAACGACTGCCCCGGCAATTGCTGGCATTGCCGAATCAGCTTGACCAGCTGCTTATCGTCCACCTCGATGTCGTGCTCCTGCCCGCTCTTGCCGCGGAACTTGAGCCGTGCGCGCCCGCCCTTGAGAAATTCCATGTGCCGGTTGCACAGCGTGGTGAGTCCATACGAGCGATTGCTGCGCGCATATTCGGCGTTGCCCACGCGCACCAGCGTATCGGCCAGCAGTGCCACCACGATGGCCAGCACCTTTTCGCGCGGGAAGCCCGGCAAACCGAGATCGCGACGCAGCCGGCGGCGCAGTTTCGGCAATACGGTGCCGAAGGCGATCACGCGCTCGAACTTGCCTTCGCCGCGCACCTGCGCCCAGTCGGCGTGATAGCGGTATTGCTTGCGCCGCCGTGCATCGCGGCCGGTGGCCTGCAGGTGGCCATTGGGCTTGGCGCAGATCCACACTTCGGTGTAGGCCGGTGGAATGGCCAGCGCGCGGATGCGCTGCAAGGTATCGGCATCGGCAATGCGCTGCCCGTCCGCACTGCGGTAGCTGAAGCTCTTGCCGGCCCTGCGCCGGCTGATGCCGGGTTGCTGGTCGTTGACATAGGTCAGCCCGGCCGCGCGCGCGGTGGCCTTGGCCTGTGCGACTGCGGCAGCGGTGGCAGCCGCCGCCGTGGCTACAGCCGCACCGGTAGCGACGGTGGCGAGCTTGCCGGCGGTAGTGGCCGCGACGGCGGCATTGCGAAGGACGCGTTTGGCTTTCATTGCATGCACATCGAAGGTGGTCGGCCGATTGTTGGGGCGCGCCGGACTAGGCCACGTCAACGCAATGACAACGGCGTGTGCGCAAGCCATGCCGGTTCTGCAAATTGTGCTTATGCTTGGGCATCCCCCTTTGCTGGAGTCATCGATGCGCGCCGTCCTGCCTATTGCCCGCCTGACTTGCACCCTGGTCGTGCTGGCTGCATTGAGCGCCTGCAACAAGCCGCAACCCGACGAGCAGGAAGCCGTCGCCGCCAAGGCCCAGCACGCGGCCGAACAGGCCTCGGCGCCTGCCCCCGACGCGGCCCCCGAAGCGCCGCCGATCGGCAGCTGCGATGCCACCCAGGTGCAGTCGCTGGTGGGCCAGCCGGTGACCGATGCGGCGAGCGAGCAGGCGCGCAGCGATGCCGGCGCCAAGTCGGTGCGCGTCCTGAAACCCGGCCAGATGGTGACCATGGAATTCAACGGCGAGCGGCTGAATCTGGAAGTGGATGCCAAGAACGTCGTCACCTCGGTGCGCTGCGGCTGAGCGGCGTGTGGCGCCGCTCGCCGGAGCGGCGCCAGGCCAGCTGCCGCAAGGGATTTGCACGGTTCTCGTTGCAGCTGTAACGGTGTATTGCGGCACCGCATCAACTGTGGTCTAGTCGATCATCCGGTGACCTCTTCGAACGCTCCACGGATCGAGCGGTGCAACGTCGTCGCCGCTCTCCCAAGATCGCAAAGAGGCAGACATGGCCCCCCGCACTCGCCAAGGGCTTAACGAC
This sequence comes from Xanthomonas sp. NCPPB 3582, assembly GCF_041475735.2. Classification (NCBI taxonomy): domain Bacteria; kingdom Pseudomonadati; phylum Pseudomonadota; class Gammaproteobacteria; order Lysobacterales; family Lysobacteraceae; genus Xanthomonas; species Xanthomonas sp. NCPPB 3582. Next base: position 42,489 of record NZ_CM192968.1, on the reverse strand, counting down.
CACGGTCTCTACAACGGCGTGCGCGACGAACGCGACGCCTGTGGGTTCGGCATGGTCGCCCAGTTGGACGACCAGCCTTCCCGTTCGCTGGTGGATACCGCGATTGCGGCGCTGTCGCGCATGACCCACCGTGGCGGCGTGGCCGCCGACGGGCTCACCGGCGATGGCTGCGGCCTGCTGATCCGCAAACCCGACGCGTTTCTGCGCGGGCTGGCGCGCGATGCCGGCATTGCCCTGGGCACGCGCTATGCGGCCGGCGTGGTGTTCCTGCCGCTGGACGAGAACGATGCGGCGCGGTGCCGCGCCGAACTGGAAAGCCAGTTGCTCAGCGCCGGCGTTCAGCTGCGCGGCTGGCGCGTGGTGCCCACCGACGACAGCGTGTGCGGCCAGCTGGCGCGAGATACGTTGCCGCGCATCGAGCAGGTATTCGTCGATGCCGGTGCCGAGCAGAGCGAAGACGCGTTTACCCTGGCACTGTTCCTGGCGCGCCGCCGCGCCGAACAGCAGCTGCAGGGCGTGCAGGACTTCTATGTCACCACGCTTTCGCCCAACGGCATCAGCTACAAGGGCATGGTGCTGCCGGACAAGCTGAGCACGTTCTACCCGGACCTGCAGCGCAGCGACCTGTCGTCCAGCGCGATTGTGTTTCACCAGCGCTTTTCCACCAATACGCTGCCGCGCTGGCCGCTGGCGCACCCGTTCCGCCTGCTCGCCCATAACGGCGAGATCAACACCATCGAAGGCAACCGCCGCTGGGCGCAGGCGCGCAGCAAGGTCTGGCAGACCCCGCGCTTCGATATCGCGCAGTTCGATCCGGTGATCTCCATGCACGGCTCGGACTCGCAGAGCCTGGACAACATGCTGGAGCTGCTGATCGCCGGTGGCATGGACCTGCTGCAGGCGTTGCGCATCCTGGTGCCGCCGGCCACCCAGTCGCTGGAGTTCAAGGACGCCGACCTGGCCGCGTTCTACGAGTTCTACGGCCTGAACACCGAGCCGTGGGACGGCCCGGCCGGCATCGTGGCCTGCGACAGCCGCTATGCGGCCTGCATGCTCGACCGCAATGGCCTGCGCCCGGCGCGCTGGATGCTGACCTCCGACCGCCATTTCCTGGTGGCCTCCGAAGCCGGCGTGTGGGAACTGCCGGCCGAGCGCATCACCCGCAAGGGCAAGCTGGGCCCGGGCGAGATGATGGCCATCGATCTCAAGCGCGGCGACCTGCTCGATTCGGATGCCATCGACCGCATCAACCGTGCGCGTGCCCCATACAAGCAATGGCTGCAGCAGGGCGTGACCTATCTGCAGACCGAGCTGATCGACCCCTCGCTGGTGGAAGAACCCTTCAGCGAGCAGACCCTGCGCAGCTACCACAAGCTGTTCCAGCTCAGCACCGAGGAAGTGGAGCAGATCCTGCGCCCGCTGGCCGAGACCGAGCAGGAAGCCACCGGCTCGATGGGCGACGACACCCCGATGGCGGTGCTCAGCCGCCAGACCCGGCCGCTGTACGACTACTTCCGCCAAGCCTTCGCGCAGGTCACCAACCCGCCGATCGACCCGCTGCGCGAAGGCATCGCGATGTCGCTCACCACCCAGCTCGGCAAGGAGACCAACATCTTCCACGCCGGTGCGGAGACGGTGAACCACGTCATCCTCAACTCGCCGGTGCTCAGCCAGCGCAAGCTGCGCCAGCTGCTCAAGATGGAGCAGTACGTCGAGCGCAACCGCCTGATCGACCTGTCCTACAGCCTGGAGGAAGGCCTGAAGGCCGGCCTGGAGCGCATCTGCCAGGAAGTGGAAGCGGCCGCGCGCGACGGTGCGGTGATGCTGCTGCTGTCCGACCGCTACCCGGTGCCGGACCGGCCGATGGCGCACGCGCTGCTGGCCACCGGCGCGGTGCACCACCATCTGTGCAAGGTGGGCCTGCGCTGCGACGTCAACCTGATCATCGAAACCGGCACTGCGCGCGATGCGCACCACATGGCCTGCCTGCTCGGCTTCGGCGCCACCGCGGTGTATCCGTACCTGGCCTACCAGACCCTGTTCGACCTGGGCCGGCGCGGCATCCTGCAGCTGAGCAAGGGCGGCGAGCAGTCGCAGATCGGCCGCCGCTACCGCAAGGGCATCTACAAGGGCCTGTCCAAGATCATCTCCAAGATGGGCATCTGCACCATCGCCAGCTATCGCGGCGCGCAGTTGTTCGAGATCGTCGGGCTGGACCCGGATGTGGTGGACCTGTGCTTTGCCGACACGCCCGCGCGCATCGGCGGGGTGGGCCTGTCGCGGCTGGATACCGAAGCGCGCGAATTGACGGCGCGCGCCTGGAACGACCAGCTCAAGCCGGAAGTGGGTGGCCTGCTCAAGTACGTGCACGGCGGCGAGTACCACATGTACAACCCGGACGTGGTCATGACGCTGCAGCGCGCCACCCGCACCGGCGATGCCGGCGACTGGCAGAAGTACGTCGATGCGGTGCATGCGCGCCCGGCCTCCACGCTGCGCGATCTGGTACAGCTCAAGCGTGCCGCCACCCCGACCCCGCTGGACGAGGTGGCGCCGGCATCGGATGTGCTGCGCCGCTTCGACAGCGCCGCGATCAGCCTGGGCGCCTTGTCGCCCGAGGCGCACGAAGCGCTGGCCATCGCAATGAACCGCCTGGGCGGGCGCAGCAACTCCGGCGAAGGCGGCGAAGACCCGGCCCGCTACGGCACCGAGAAGCGCTCCAAGATCAAGCAGGTGGCCTCCGGCCGCTTCGGCGTGACCCCGGAATACCTGGTCAACGCCGAGGTGTTGCAGATCAAGGTCGCCCAGGGCGCCAAGCCCGGCGAAGGCGGCCAGCTGCCCGGCCACAAGGTCAACGAGCTGATCGCCCGGCTGCGCTACGCCAAGCCCGGCATCGGCCTGATTTCGCCGCCGCCGCATCACGACATCTATTCGATCGAAGACCTGGCCCAACTGATCTACGACCTCAAGCAGGTCAACCCGAGCGCGCTGGTATCGGTGAAGCTGGTGGCGCATGCCGGCGTCGGCACGATCGCCGCTGGCGTGGTCAAGGCCGGCGCCGACCTGATCACCGTGTCCGGCCATGACGGCGGCACCGGTGCCAGCCCGGTCAGCTCGATCCGCTATGCCGGCGTGCCGTGGGAACTGGGCGTGGCCGAATCGCACCAGGCGCTGGTGGCCAACGACCTGCGTGAACGCACCATCCTGCAGACCGACGGCGGCCTGAAGACCGGCCTGGACGTGGTCAAGGCCGCATTGCTGGGCGCCGACAGCTTCGGCTTCGGCACCGCGCCGATGATCGTGCTGGGCTGCAAGTACCTGCGCATCTGCCACCTCAACAACTGCGCCACCGGCGTGGCCACCCAGGACGAGCGCCTGCGCGCCGGCTACTTCACCGGCCTGCCCGAGCGCGTGGAGCACTTCTTCCGCCTGCTGGCCGAGGAAGTGCGGCAGTGGTTGTCGTACCTGGGCGTGCGTTCGCTGGACGAGATCGTCGGCCGCACCGACCTGCTGGAGCAGCTGGAAGTCTCGCCGCGCCCGGGCGTCAAGGTCGACCTCTCGCGCCTGCTCACCCATGCGCAGTACGACGGCAGCCATTGCGCCGCCCAGCGCCTGTACGAATCGCCGGACAGCCTGGCCACCCAGATGGACGGCCTGCTGGCCGACGCGATCGCCCGCAAGACCGGCGGCGACCATCGTTTCCTGATCCACAACACCGACCGCTCGATCGGTGCGCGCCTGTCCGGTGCCATCGCGCGCGCGCACGGCAACCACGGCATGAGCGATGCGCCGTTGAACCTGCGCTTCCGCGGCACCGCCGGACAGAGCTTCGGCGCGTTCAATGCCGGCGGCCTGCAGCTGGAACTGGAAGGCGAAGCCAACGACTACGTCGGAAAGGGCATGGCCGGCGGCCGGCTGGTGGTGCGCCCGCCGCGCGGAGCGCGCTTCGAGGCGCGCAACACGCCGATCGTGGGCAACACCTGCCTGTACGGCGCCACCGGCGGCGAGCTGTTCGCGGCCGGCCGCGCGGGCGAGCGCTTTGCGGTGCGCAACTCCGGCGCACTGGCGGTGGTGGAAGGCGCCGGCGATCACTGCTGCGAGTACATGACCGACGGCGTGGTGCTGGTGCTGGGCAAGGTGGGCCTGAACTTCGGCGCCGGCTTCACCGGCGGGCTGGCCTACGTGCTGGATATCGAGCGCGACTTCGTGGACCGCTACAACCACGAGCTGATCGACATCCACCGCGTCTCGGCCGAAGGCTTCGAGAACCATCGCCAGCATCTGCACACCCTGATCAGCCGCCACCGCGAACTGACAGGCAGCATCTGGGCACAGCAGATCCTGGACGAATTCCGCGACTACATCGGCAAGTTCTGGCTGGTCAAACCCAAGGCCGCCAGCATCGAGTCGCTGACGGAGTCGCTGCGACGCGCCGCCTGAGTTGTGCCCCCTCTCCCGCCCGCGGGAGAGGGGTCGGGGGTGAGGGCCGGTGGCCTGCCATCACCCTCATCCGCCCCGTCGGGGCACCTTCTCCCACAAGCGGGAGAAGGACAGCGCAGTCGCAATGCTGGCAGCACATCGTCAGAGTCATCGCAGTGCTCCCCTCTCCCGCCTGCGGGAGAGGGGTCGGGGGTGAGGGCTCAGGCCCCGCGCCCCTCATCCGCCCCTTCGGGGCACCTTCTCCCGCACGCGGGAGAAGGACAGCGCAGTCGCAATGCTGGCAGCACATCGTCAGAGTCATCGCAGTGCTCCCCTCTCCCGCCTGCGGTAGAGGGGTCGGGGGTGAGGGCTCAGGCCCCGCCGCCCCTCAATCCGCCCCTTCGGGGCAGCTTCTCCCGCATGCGGGAGAAGGGAATCAGCCACGGATTTTCTTATGAGCCGCAAACAAGCCTTCCAATTCCTCGACCTGCCGCGGACCATGCCCACGCGCATTCCGGTGGAACTGCGTACCTCCGGCGACTGGGGCGAGCTGTACGGTAAGTTCGACAAGGCCGATGCGCAGTACCAGTCCGGCCGCTGCCTGGACTGCGGCAACCCGTACTGCAGCTGGAAATGCCCGGTTCACAACGCCATCCCGCAGTGGCTGCAGCTGGTGCAGGAAAACCGCATCGAGGAAGCCGCTGCGCTGTGCCATTCCACCAATCCGCTGCCGGAAGTGTGCGGGCGCGTGTGTCCGCAGGACCGCCTGTGCGAAGGCAGCTGCACGCTGGAGGAGTTCGGCGCGGTCACCATCGGCGCGGTGGAAAAATACATCGTCGATACCGCCTTCAAGATGGGCTGGCGCCCGGACCTGGGCAACGTGCAGCCCAGCGGCCACCGCGTGGCGGTGATCGGCGCCGGCCCGGCCGGCCTGGCCTGCGCCGACCGGCTGGCACGTGCCGGCATCGCGGCCGTGGTCTACGACCGCTACGAGCAGATCGGCGGGCTGCTGCAGTTCGGCATCCCCAGCTTCAAGCTGGACAAGTCGGTGATTGGCAAGCGCCGCGAGATCCTCGAAGGTATGGGCGTGCAGTTCCGCCTGGGCGTGGAGATCGGTCGCGACATCGGCATCGAGCAGTTGCTGGGCGAATACGATGCGGTGTTCCTGGGCACCGGTGCCTACCGCTACACCGACGGCGGCCTGCCCGGGCAGGACCTGAAGAACGTGCTGCCGGCGCTGCCGTTCCTGGTGCAGAACAGCCGCATCGTCGGCGGCAACGACCCGCACGGCCGGCCGATCGCCGGCTGGGAAGACCAGCTCGCCCTGCCCGACCTCACCGGCAAGCGCGTGGTGGTGCTCGGCGGTGGCGATACCGGCATGGACTGCGTGCGCAGCGCGATTCGCCTGGGCGCGGCCAAGGTCACCTGCGCCTACCGCCGCGACGAGGCCAGCATGCCCGGCTCGGCACGCGAGGTGGCCAACGCCCGCGAGGAAGGCGTGCGCTTCCTGTTCAACCGTCAGCCGCTGTCGATCGAATCCGGCGCCGACGACGAGGCCATCGGCGTCACCGTGGTGGAAACCAGACTCGGCGAGCCCGATGCCAGTGGCCGCCGCAATGCGGTGCCGGTGGAAGGCAGCGAATCGCTGCTGGAAGCGGACGTGGTGATCATCGCCTTCGGCTTCTCGCCCACCCTGCCCGACTGGCTGGCCTCGCAAGGCGTGGAAGCCGGCAGCAACGGCCGCATCGTCGCCCCGGCCGACGGCCACGGCCGCCTGCCCTACCAGACCAGCAACTCCCGCCTGTTCGCTGGCGGCGACTGCGTGCGTGGTGCCGACCTGGTGGTCACCGCAGTGGCCGAAGGCCGCGATGCGGCTGGCAGCATCGTGCAGATGCTGGGTGTGAAAGCGCAGGTCAAGGAGCCGGCTGCGGCGTGAGCGATGTTATGCCACTGAATCAATCACCTCGCCACCTTGAGGGACTTACGACAGCCTCAATCAACGCCGAACGAGCTTTTAAGGCTGCGACATCTTCCGAAAATCTTCACTATCCAGAAGTGCAGCGATATACGTGGGCCGCTGCTGCCATCCTTCACTGCGACATTCTTCGGTACGTTGTTACTTTCGAAAACTCAACCAGAGAAGGACTTGTTCGTTTACTTTGGATGGGTGATATCGTCTCCATGCTCTTTGAAGCCAGGATATGGTTCTATGAAACTGGCCATATGAACTTGCAAACTATCGCATCCGAAAACGGGAACGACGTATCCGCAATTCAGGCTAGGCTGAAAGAACTTAAAAAGCGCTGTCCACTGGCTGGCATCGACGCTTTTTCAAACTTCCGAAACAAGGTTGGTCATCACTATGACCCGTCTTTCGTTGTGCATCTGCATGCCTTCTCGGAGATGGATGCAGATGGCTTCTATGATGTCTTAACCAACTACGCAAAATTCTCTGGGCAATGGGTACTGCTTTGTAAGGATGTCATCAAGCAAGCATCAGGTCGACGTTGACCAGCAGAGATTCTTTCGGCCCGCTACGTATCGCAATACGCCACTGCCTGCGTTTATGGAAACGCAAGCAGTGGTCTCGTTCGGCTGTGGCGCAGTCCCGAATCAGGCCGCCTTATCCAGCGTGGCCATGTCGATCACGAAGCGGTACTTCACGTCGCCCTTGAGCATGCGCTCGTAGGCGGTGTTGATTTCGTCGGCGCGGATGGTTTCGATGTCCGAGACGATGTTGTGCTTGGCGCAGAAGTCCAGCATTTCCTGGGTCTGGCGGATGCCACCGATCAGCGAGCCGGCCAGGGTGCGGCGCTTCATCACCAGGTTGAACACCGCCGGCGACGGGTGCGACTGCTCCGGCACGCCCACCAGCACCATCGCACCGTCGCGCTTGAGCGCATTGAGGAACGGGTCCAGGTTGTGCGGGGCGGCCACGGTGTTGAGGATGAAATCCAGGGTGTTGTATTGGGCAGCCATCTGCGCCTCGTCCTTGGAGATCACCACTTCGCTGGCGCCCAGGCGCAGCGCATCGGCGCGCTTGCCCTCGGAGGTGGTGAACAGCACCACGGTGGCGCCCATCGCCTTGGCGATCTTCACCGCCATGTGGCCCAGGCCACCCAGGCCGACCACGCCCACCTTGTGGCCCGGACCCACCTTCCAGTGCGCCAGCGGCGAGTAGGTGGTGATGCCGGCGCACAGCAGCGGCGCCACCGCGGCCAGGTTGTCGGCGTGGGAAATGCGCAACACGTATTTCTGGTCGACCACGATATGGTCGGAGTAGCCGCCGTAGGTGTTCTCGCCGCCGCCGAACATCGGGCCGTTGTAGGTGCCGGTGAAACCGGCTTCGCAGTACTGCTCTTCACCCTCCTGGCAGGACGCGCAGCTGCGGCAACTGTCGACCATGCAGCCGACGCCGGCCAGGTCGCCGACCTTGAAGCCAGTCACCGCGTCACCGACGGCGGTGACACGGCCAACGATCTCGTGGCCAGGAACCGACGGGTACAGCGTGTTGTGCCATTCGTTGCGCGCGGTGTGCAGGTCAGAGTGGCAGACACCGCAGTAGGCGATGTCGATCTGCACATCGTTGGGGCCAGGCGCGCGCCGTTCGAACACGAACGGTGCGAGCGGCTGGTCGGCGGCTTGGGCGGCAAAGGCGTGGGCTTGGCTCATGGGAAACTCCGGGGGGCATTGGGCCGTGCGCACGAGGTGCGAACGACGGGAAAACAGGCCTGGTAGCTTAAGACAGCGACCGGTTGCGCTCGTGCGACAGTGCGTCTTACCTGTCCTCTTGCGGACGCGACCGTTGGCATAGCATGCGCCGTGCAGGTGTTCTTGCGCGATCAAATCCACGTTGCACGCGTGAATGACGCGCTAACGCGCGAGCTTCTAGTCTCGTCGGGGCACCCATCGCCCTGCACCATCCCACTTGGCCGTGCCCTCCCCCCGCGGCCACCACGTCGATGCCGAAGGAGGCTTCCATGTTCCGCGCTCCCCCACGCCCTGTCCGCCTGCATATCGCAGCGCTGGCGCTTTCCCTGCTTGCAGCGGTACCGCTGGCCCACGCCAAGGAGCCGGGCGGCCCGCACACCTCGCCCACCGGCCTGAAGTACGTTGGCGTCAATCTGTCCGGCGCGGAATTCAATTCGCGCAAGAAGCCGGGCGTGCTGTTCAAGGACTACACCTATCCTGCCGCCTCGGACTTCAGCTATTTCGCCGGCAAGGGCATGAACACGGTGCGGCTGCCGTTCCTGTGGGAGCGCCTGCAGCCCCAGCTCAATGGCGATCTGGATGCGACTCAGCTCGGTCTGATCAAGAAATCGCTGGCAGCGGCCAAGGCCAACAAACAGTTCCTGATCCTGGATCTGCACAACTACGCCAAGTACAACGGCAAGCGCATCGGCACCGACGAGGTTCCCGCCGGCGCCCTGGCCGACCTGTGGCGCCGGCTGGCGCTGGAGTTCAAGGACGACAAGTCGGTGATCTTCGGATTGATGAACGAGCCCAATGGCATCTCCGCGCCGGATTGGGCAGCCGCCGCGCAAGGTGCGATCAATGCGATCCGCAAGACCGGTGCGAAGAATCTCATCCTGGTGCCGGGCACCGCGTATACCGGTGCGCACAGTTGGCGCAGCGCCAGCTATGGCGTGTCCAACGCCAAGGCGCTGGCCATCCTCAAGGATCCCGGCAACCACCTGGCGTTCGAAGCGCACCAGTACCTGGACAACGACTACAGCGGCACCAAGCCGCAGTGCACCAGCGACAGCGTAGGCGCAGAGAAGCTGCGCGGGTTCACCGACTGGCTGCGCGAGAACAAACAGAAGGGCTTCCTGGGCGAATTCGGCACCGCCGACAATCCGGTCTGCGACAAGGCCCTGGAAGGCATGCTGACGTACATGGAGAAGAACAGCGACGTCTGGCTGGGCTGGACCTGGTGGGCGGCCGGCGCGTGGTGGAAGCCGGACTACTTCTTCACCGTGCAGCCGGGCAAGGATGGCAGCGACAAGCCGCAGATGCGCATCCTGAGCAAATACGCACGGCGTGCCGGCAGGCACTGACACCCGTGGAACAGGCGCGTACGGGGCCGGCAAGGCGCTGGCGGTCGCCCGCGCCGTAACGCGCCGCGCAGCGTGCAGGCAGGTGCGCGGCGCGGAGGGGGCGACTAATCGCCCTCGTTGCCAGGTTGGGGCCCCTGGCCTGGCAATCACTTCGGCCGGAGATACTCTGCGCTGCGCCGCGTGCAGGCATGGTGCGGCAGTTGCGACGGACGGCATCGATGTACCCGTGTGGCGATGGCGCATTGCATCGACCACGACCACTCCGCACTGCGAAGTCGCGCACAGCTTGATCCAGTGATACCTCGCATCCGTAGTTGCACGCCATCGATGCGCATACGCTGATGGCGATGTGTTGTGTTGCCGAGCGAAAGGCAGCTGCAACGCATTTCCCCCGCAGATGCTTTAGGAGTTCCCCCATGTCCCCCTCCCCCACCTGGCCGCGCCAGCTGCTGTGCTGTGCGCTATTGCTGTTGTTTGTGGCCGCGCTTCCGCAGGCGCAGGCCCAAAGCGGTGCGTTGCGCTATGCAGGCATCAATCTATCCGGTGCAGAAATCGCCTCGGCCAAACGCCCTGGCATCGTCAATGTCGACTATCGCTATCCCGCCGCCAACGAGTACCGGCACTTCGCCGATACCGGCATGAACGTGGTGCGTTTGCCCATTGCCTGGGAACGCCTGCAACCCAAGGCTCAGGGCGAACTCGATCCCGCCCAGCTGGCATTGATTCGGCAGGCAGTGGCCAATGCCAAGGCTGCCAGGATGGTGCTGATCCTGGATATCCATAACTACGCGAAGTATTACGGCCAGAAGATCGGGACCTCGCGCGTACCGATCAAGACTTTCACCGATCTGTGGCGGCGCCTGGCCGTGGCCTTCAGGAGCGATAACGCGGTGATGTTCGGGCTGATGAACGAGCCTTACGACATCGCTCCAGAGAACTGGGCGGCCGCCGCGCAAGCGGCGATCGACAGCATTCGCGCCACCGGCGCCAACAACCTCATCCTTGTGCCCGGTGCGCTGTGGTCAGGTGCGCATAGTTGGTACTCCACCATCGCCGGACAATCCAATGCCGTGGCGATGGCCGCTATTCGAGATCCGCTCAATCGCTACGCCATCGAAGTGCACCAGTACCTGGATGCCGATTCCAGCGGCACCCGTGCCGGATGCGTCAGTCCCACCATCGGTTCCGAGCGCCTGCGCAGTTTCACCGGCTGGCTGCGTAGCCAGCGCAAGCGTGGATTTCTCGGAGAATTCGGCGCCTCCAGCAACCCGACGTGCATGCGTGCGCTGGACGACATGTTGCGCTACCTGGAAGCCAATCGCGATGTCTGGGTGGGCTCCAGCGTGTGGGCGGCCGGTGTGTGGTGGCGCGCGGATTACCCATTCACGCTACAGCCCGATGCCAACGGGCGCGACAAACCCCAGCTGTCCATCCTGAGCGCGCATGCGCGCCGCGTCACGCGCTGACCGATACCACCGCCGGTTCCCCACGCGATGCCGTCGCGCGACGGCATCGCTCTCTATGAAGTGCGCGCGACCAACGCGTCACCGTAATGGCGCCACGCAACTGGCGCAGCGCGTGGCAACGCCAGCATGTCGGCACTCCCAGCACGCGCGTGGAATCACGCCGTCTTCGATACCCATGTGATACGCCGAACTGAACGTGCTCAACCGCATCGAATGTGCGGCAAGTGGCACTTCTGGAGCGATTCATCGCGGCGCTGCCCTTTGGCACACGTGATGCATTGCAACAGGCAGATGCAGCGCAGCCTGCGCCGATCGCACGCCAACGGGGCTGCGACGCATCTTCCCCGTCCAGGAGTTGCTTCATGTCACGTCTGTCTCTCTCATTGCAGCATTTCGCCGCCGCGTGCGCCCTGTGTTTGCTGTTGCTGGCCGGGCAGTCGCCCGCACAGGCCCAGACGCGCGCACTCAGCTATGCCGGTGTCAATCTTTCCGGTGCCGAATTCGCATCGTCGAAAAAACCCGGCGTACTCAACAAGGATTACATGTACGCCTCGGCGAGCGATTACAGCTATTTCGCCGGAGTTGGAATGAACACCATCCGCTTGCCCATTCTCTGGGAGCGCCTGCAACCCAGCGCGCGTGGCGAGCTGGATCCTGCGCAGCTGGCATTGCTGCAACAGGCAGTGGCGCGTGCCAAGGCTTCCGGCATGTATCTGGTGATCGATGTCCACAACTATGCCAAGTACTACGGCTACAGGATCGGCGGGCCGGAAGTACCGGTGTCCACGTTCACCGATCTCTGGCGTCGTCTGGCGTTGGCGTTCAACAGCGACAATGCGGTGATTTTCGGGCTGATGAATGAGCCCAACAACATTTCTTCCAGCGAATGGGCCGCAACTGCGCAGGCCGCCATCGATGCAATCCGCAGGACCGGCGCCAACAACCTGATCCTGGTGCCCGGCGCACTGTGGACCGGTGCGCATAGTTGGTACTCGCCCACCAGCGACGGTCAGTCCAACGCCACCGCGCTGGCGTCGATCTACGACCCGCTCAATCGCTACGCCTTCGAGGTGCATCAGTATCTGGATGCCGATTCCAGCGGCACCAACAGCGTCTGCGTCAGCGCCACCATCGGCGCGGAGCGTCTGCGTAATTTCACCGAGTGGCTGCGCGCCAATCGCAAGCGTGGCTTTCTCGGCGAGTTCGGCACGGCGCACAACGCGGTCTGCAACGCCGCCCTGCAAGGCATGCTGGCCTACATGGAAAGCAACGCCGATGTGTGGATGGGCTGGACCTGGTGGGCGGCGGGCTCGTGGTGGAACCTGTCGTATGCCTACAACGTGCACCCGAACAAGGACGGCACCGACAAGCCGCAGATGACCATCCTGTCGCCGCAGGCAGCGCGCGCAACACGCGCACCGGCCGCTGCGGCGCGCGCGCCGGCCGCTGCAAAAAAAGCCCGCTGAGCGCATCGACCAGACCGCCGAAGGGCGGCCTGGTTGCAGCCGGCCATGCGCGATGCGCACGCCGAAGTGGCAATCCAAGCGGTGCACGTCGTGACTCAGCGATGACAGCGTGGGCCGGATGCACAGCGCCTTCAGTTAACTGAACTTTGCTTGCCGCCTTGGCGATCTCTTCACCCTTTCACGATATCGGCGCAGCCAGCATGGCTCCACTTCAACAGCAGGAGCCTCTCATGGCACATCGCATGATGACCACCGCATTGATCGGCGCATTGACCCTGGCCTCGCAGGGCGCGTTCGCACAGGACGCCGCCAAGCCGGCCAAGGCGCTGACCTCCACCGAAGTCACCAGCATGCTGACCGCCAAGGGCTACACCAAGGTGCACGACGTCAAGTTCGAGCATGGCGTGTGGACCGCAGATGCCCGCAGTGGCGACGGCAAGGATGTGGACGTGCACATCGATCCGGTGACCGGCCGCGTGTACGGCGATCAGACCACCTCGCGCCTGAGCGAGGCCGATGTACGCGCAGCGCTGTCCACCGGCGGCTACAGCGATGTGCACGACCTCAAGTTCAAGGACGGATTGTGGAAAGCCGATGCCAAGCGCAACGGGCAGGAGGTCGAGCTGCATGTCGATCCGGACGACGGCCATGTTGTCAGCGTCGACGGCGATTGAGTGCGGCGGCTTCATGCCAGCACGCTGAGTGCGTGAGGCGTTGCTGCTCGTGCTGCAGGCGCTGCGACCGACCTGCCACGATGCGATCGATACATGCGTGTCTGCCGCGGCAGCTACGCATTCCTAGACCGGCGGCGTGGCGTCTCACCGCATCGCTTGGCCAGCAGCCAATGCATCACACTACCCCGGCAACGCAAAGGGCCTCCCAGCGGAGGCCCTTTGCGTGATGCATTCCACGTCTCACCACCCACCGCGCGCGACTCTTTCGTGGCTGCGCCGCCACAGTCGCGGCGGCGGCGCAGCCGCAAGCGTCAGCGCGCGGATGAGGCCTTGTTCGTTTCCACAGTCTTGCCGCTGGTTGCGCCAGGCTCGCCGCCGGCTGGCTGCGCCGTGCTCGCACTGGCGGCCGGCTTGCCGGCCATCATGCGGTCGCGCGCGGCCTTGAACGGATTGCCGGCGTACCAGTTCGGCCAACGTCCACCCGCCGCCACTTCCTTGCCCACGCCATACATCGCCTGCAGGTCTTCGATGGTGCCATCGAGTTTCCAGGTGGCCGCATCGTATTGATCGCCGGGTGCATGGTAGCGATGGCGGCCGTAGTCCTCGGCCGCCGCACGCCCGGCCGCGGTGCCGCCTTCGCGCAGGTCTTCCCCGCCGTCGGCATACAGGGCCGGCACGCCGGCCTTGGCGAAGTTGAAATGATCCGAACGGAAATACGAGCCGCTTTCCGGTGTGGCTTCGGCATGCAGGCTGCGGCCCTGCATCGCCGCGATCGGCTTGAGGATGTCCTCCAGCTCCGAACTGCCCATGCCCACCACCGTCATGTCGCGCGCGCGGCCGGCCACCGACATCGCGTCGATGTTGATCACCGCGGCGATCTTGTCCAGCGGGAAGCTCGGGTTGGCGACGTAATACTTGGAGCCGAGCAGGCCGGACTCTTCCAGGGTCACCGCCACGAACACCACCGACCGCTCCGGCTTGGGGTCCTGGTGCGCGAACGCATCGGCGATTTCCAGGATGCCGGCCACGCCGGTGGCGTTGTCCACCGCGCCGTTGTAGATGTTGTCGCCGCTCTCGCCCGCATGCTTGCCCAGGTGATCCCAGTGCGCCATGTACAGCACCGCCTCGTCGGCATGGCTGGTGCCCGGCAGCACGCCGACCACGTTGCGCGAGGTCTTCTCGGCGATGCTGCTTTTCAGGTCCACCGACCAGCTGGCCTTCAACGGCACCGGCTTGAAGCCGCGCTTGCCGGCGTCCTTGTACGCCTGCGCCAGATCCAACCCGGCATCGGCGAAGAGCTGCTTGGCGGTGTCGGCGCTGATCCAGCCCTGCACCGGCAGGCGTGGGTCCGGGTCGTCCTTGGCCGGCAGGTCGTATTGCGGGCCGGACCAGGAGTTCTTGACCACCTCCCAGCCATAGCTGGCGCCAGGAGTGTCGTGCACGATCAATGCGGCGGCCGCACCCTTGCGCGCGGCTTCCTCGAACTTGTACGTCCAGCGTCCGTAGTAGGTCATGCGCTTGCCGTCGAACAGCTTGGCATCGCCAGAATGGAAGCCGGGGTCGTTGACGAACATCACCACCGTCTTGCCCTTCCAGTCCTGGCCGGCGTAATCGTTCCACTGCTGCTCGGGCGCATCCACGCCGTAGCCGACGAACACCAGCGCGCTGTTGTCCAGCTTGACCTCCGGCTGGCCGGTACGCGTGCCCACCACGATGTCGGTACCGAAGGCGAGGGTGCGGGTCCGCTCGCCGCTGCGCAGGCTGGGCGCGGTGGCCGCATCGGCGGTGGTTTCCACCATCGGCACGTCCTGGAACCAGCTGTCGCCGTTGCCCGGCTGCAAGCCGATGCGCTGCATCTGGTCGCGGATGTAGGTCACGGTCTTTTCTTCGCCGGGCGTGCCCGGGCCGCGGCCTTCGAAGTCGTCCGAGGCCAGCGTCTTGACCAGCTCGGCAAAGTCACCGGCGGTCAGCTCCGGCGAGAACGCGTGCCGGCTGAGCGGAGCGTTGGGCGCAGCGTCGGCTGGCGTCTGCGCCGCCGGGGCGGCCGGCGCATCGACCGATTCGCGCTTGCAGCCGGCCATGGCCAGGGTCGCGGCCAGGCACAACAGGATCTTGCGGGGCATCGGAACTCCTCGTGCAACGGAGTTCCGATCTTAGAGCGTCCGTGTGGTGAGCGCGTCAGTCCTTGGGCGCCACGTCGCTGTCGAAGCTGCGGGCAGTGGCTCCGCTGACCGTACCGATCTTGGCGCTGCGGTGCACGTATAGATCCACCTCGCGCTCGAAATGCAGCGGCCCGTCGACCACGGCCTTGGGGCCGATCACCACGCGCGGCTTGCGCGCCGGCTTGAACGAAAAACCGAAGTTCGGCTTGGTCACCTGGATGCCGCCGCGCACATGCGAATCTACCCCGACGGTGATGTCGCCATTGACCGTCTCGATACCCTTGCCGAGCTCGGTGCCCACCAGGCCGATGCTGCCGTTGACCGTTTCCACCCCGCCGCTGATCTGGCTGCCGCGCTCGGTGAGGATGCTGCCGTTGACCGTTTCCAGCCCGCCGGACACGGTTACTTTCTGGCCCAGGGAGATCGCGCCGTTGACCGTGGACACGTCGCCGGTGCGTGCGCCATTGCCGATCTGGATACCGCCGTTGACGGTCTCCACGTCCTTGGTCTGCGCGCCGGCACCGACCTCGATCGCGCCGTTGACCGTTTCCAGGCCGCCATACACCTTGCCGGCTTCGGCGCTGATGCGGCCATTGACCTTGCTGATGTCGTCGTCGGCCCAGGCGCTCGCGCAGGCCAGGGACAACGTCAGGAGAAGAACTCGGGGCTTCATGCTGAACCTCGCGCGGTGGCGGCAATGTGGGACGTGGCGGCGATCACACCATGGGTGGCTACAATCGCGCACCTGCCTGAAGTCACTGGATCGTTCGTTGGCCTCTTCGCCCGCATCGCTGCCGCGCCCGCCGTTCGCCCTCGCCAGCGGCCGTGGCCGCGCGTGCTTGGCCGCGGCCGCGTTGGCGTGCGCACTGCTGGGCAGCGCCGGCGTGGCAGCGCAGAGCCAGCGCGAGACCGAGCGCAAGCTGCAGCAGCTGCGCGACGAACTCAAGACCATCAGCGCCGATCGGCGCGAGCTGGAAGGCAAGCGCGGCACCGCCGCCCAGCAGCTGCGTCAGGCCGATGAGAAGGTCGCCAGGGCCGCCCGCGCGCTCAGCGAAACCGAAGCGGCGATGCAGACCCAGCAGCAGCACCTGTCCACGCTGCAGCAGGACCGCGCGCGCCTGCAGCGTGGCCTGCAGGGCCGGCGCGCGCAGTTGGCCGCGTTGCTGCGCGCCGCCGACCAGGTTGGCCGCAATGCACCGTTGAAGGTATTGCTATCGCAGGACACCGTGGGCGATGCCACGCGCATGCTGGCCGACCACCGCTACGTGCAGAACGCACGCGCGCAGCAGATCCATGCCCTGACCAGCCAGCTGGACGCATTGGCGCAGGTGGAACAGGACATCGCCAGCCGTCGCCAGGCACTGGACGCTGCGCACGCGCAGCAGAAGGCGCAGGCTGCAGCCCTGCAGAAGGATCGCTCGCAACAGGCCGCCACCGTCGCGCAACTGGACGACCGCTACAGACAACGCGCCGAACGCGAAAAGGCGCTGGGCCAGGACGCCAAGGCGCTGGAGCAGCTGCTCGCCAATCTGCGTGCCGCTGCCGCCAAGGCCGAAGCCGAACGACGCGCCGCGGCCAAGCGCGCCGCCGCCGAAGCCGCCGCCCAGGCCAAACGCAGCAAATCCGAGCGCCCCGAGCGTGCCGGCAAGACACCGCCCAAGGTCGTGGCCAGCGCGCCAGCGCCCAAGGTGGGAGGGCTCAGCTGGCCGGTGTCGGGCAATCTGCTGGCGCGCTTCAACGCCACCTTGCCCGATGGCCACACCAGCAAGGGCGTGTTGATCGGTGCGCCCAAGGGCACCACCGTCAGCGCGGTGGCCGATGGCACGGTGGTGTTCTCCGACTGGATGACCGGCTACGGCATGATCCTGATCGTCGATCACGGCAACGGCTACATGAGCCTGTACGCGCACAACGACACCTTGCTGCGCGATGCAGGCGCGGCGATCAAGCGCGGCGATGCGGTGGCCAAGGTCGGCAGCTCCGGCGGGCAGGGCGTGCCGGCGCTGTATTTCGAATTGCGCCGCAACGGCCAGCCGGTGGATCCGTCGAGCTGGCTGCAGCGCCGTTAGTCGCCGCGCGCGATGGCGGTGATGGGGAGCGCTTGCAGCCTTCCAGCAGGGCACAGGGGCGATGCTGCCGGCGGTGTGACCGCCGGGCGCCTTGCCTGCCAGATGCAATGCGTTGCGCCAGAGCAGCACCACGACACAGGGCACCCCGTCCGCTACCGGCCTTGCAGCTGGCTGCCCTGCAACCGCCTGCGCAATGCCCGCGCAATTCAACGCGGATTTACCGCTGCTTCGCGCATAATCCGGTCAGCCCCGCGCTGCGGGGCGTCTTATCTCTTTGTCGGAGTGCTTCATGCGCGTAGCCGTCCTGTCCGTTGCCCTGTCGCTGGCCTTGTTCGCGTCGCCTGGTTGGGCGCAGACCGCCCGTCCCGCCGCCGCCGCCCAGGCCACCGCGGACGACCCGGAAGCCGATGAAGCCGCCGTCTCCAAGGTGCCGCTGGACGAGATCCGCCGCTTCGTGGCGGTGTACAACGCGGTCAAGCAGGCCTACGTCGACCCGGTCGAGGACAAGAAGCTGATGCATGCGGCCGTGCGCGGCCTGCTCTCGGACCTGGATCCGCACAGCACCTATTTCGACAAGGAAGACGCCGAAGCATTCGACGAACAGGCCAGCGGCGCCTACGACGGCATCGGCGTGGAATTGCTGCAGCAGCAGGACAACACGCTCAAGGTGATCGCACCGATCGACGACACCCCGGCCGCGCGTGCCGGCATCCGCGCCGGCGATGTGATCGTGGCCATCGACGGCAAGCCGATCGATGCCAGCAAGGCGATGGAACCGCTGCGCGGCGAATCCGGCAGCAAGGTCACCCTGACCATCGTGCGCGACAAGGCACCCAAGCCGTTCGATGTGACCCTGCAACGCCAGACCATCCGCGTGGCCAGCGTGCGCAGCAAGTTGCTGGAGCCGGGCTACGGCTATATCCGCATCAGCACCTTCCAGGCCGACACCGGCGCCGACTTCCAGAAGAACCTCAAGCAGCTGCAGGCCGGCGGCAAGCTGCGCGGCCTGGTGCTGGATCTGCGCAGCAATCCGGGTGGGCTGCTGACCTCGGCGGTGCAGGTGGCCGACGACCTGCTCGACAAGGGCAACATCGTCAGCACGCGCGGGCGCATCTCCATCAGCGACGCCAAGTTCGATGCCACCCCGGGCGACCTGCTCGGCGGCGCACCGGTGGTGGTGCTGGTGGACGCCGGCTCGGCCAGCGCCTCGGAGGTGCTGGCCGGCGCGCTGCGCGACAACCAGCGCGCGCGCATCGTCGGCAGCCGCACCTTCGGCAAGGGCTCGGTGCAGACCGTGCTGCCGCTGGATAACGGCGACTCGGTCAAGCTCACCACCGCGCGCTATTACACGCCCAGCGGCAAGTCGATCCAGGCCAGCGGCATCGTGCCGGAAGTGCAGCTGACGCCCGAGCCGCAGCCGGGCGACGCCGATGTGCCGGCCAGCCTGGCCGACTACAGCGAAGCCACCTTGCCGGGCCATCTGCGTGGCGACGACGAAGGCGAGGAGGGCTACAGCGCCGGCGACGTGCTGCCGGGCGACGGCCCGATCGCCGCGGCCCTGTCCGAACTCAAGCAGCCCGGCTCGGCCGCCAAGGCACAGGCCGCGCGCAAGGCCAAGGCCCAGGCAGCGCAGAAGGCAAAGGCCGCCAAGACCGCCGCCGAGCCCAAGCCGGCGGCAGCGCGGCCGGCAGCGACCGACAAGCCCAAGCCCGCCGACACACCGAGCGCACCGGCCGAGAAAACCAAGCCGGCGGCGCCAGTGGAACCGGCCGCGCCTGCGCCAGCCGAACCGGTCAAGTAATCCGGCCATAGCGCAGCGAGGGAATCACCTCCGCTGCGCGCCGGGCGCAGGCGATGTGCGACGGCACTGCCGCGCCACTGCATGCAGTCGCCGATACGCGGCGCCACGGCGCTGGCCAGATCCAACATCAGCAATCGACCCCGAGGCGCTTGCAGGAACGACCCTGGCCGCGACACGCCTGCCCGATCGCCCCATTTTCAAACATGCGCTATCGCGCTATCGCCGACGCCTCTGGATTGACCAGATTGCGCGGTGCACCGGCGGCAAACGCCAGTACGTTGTCGAATGCGGCCTCGAAATACTGCTCGTAGCTGTCGCGCTCCACATAGCCAAGATGCGGCGTGGCCAGCACGCGCGGATGCTGCAGCAGGGCGTCGTGCGCATCGAGCACGGGCTCACGCTCGAATACATCCACCGCCGCCTGCGCAGGCCGGCTGGTCTCCAGCGCGGCCAGTAAGGCACCGGGGGCGATCAGCTCGGCGCGGCTGGTGTTGACCAGCAAGGCATCGGTGCGCATGCGCGTCAGATCCTGCGCGGTGACCTGGTGGCGGGTCTGCGCGGTCAGCCGGCGATGCAGCGACAGCACATCGCTGCGTTCGAACAGCGCCTGGCGGCTGTCGGCGATGGCGAAGCCATCGCGCGCCGCCTGTGCGCACGATTCTTTGCCGCCCCACACCAGCACCTGCATGCCGAATGCGCGCCCGAAGTGCGCCACGCGTTGGCCGATGCGTCCGTAGCTCCAGATGCCCAACGTGCGCCCATGCAGCATGCGGCCCAGCCCGGGATCGCCAAGCGCCTGCCAGCGGCCCTGATGCAGGGCCCGCTGGTAATCGCCCAGACGCCTGCTGGCCGACAGGATCAAGGCCCAGGTCAGTTCGGCCGGCGCCACCGGCGAGCCGACGCCTTCGGCCACCGCCACGCCGAACTGGGTGCAGGCGGCCACGTCCACATGCACGCCGACGCGCCCGGTCTGGCTGATCAACCTGAGCCGTGGCAGCCGCAGCAGCAGCGTGGCATCCACGCGCGTGCGTTCGCGGATCAGCACCAGCGCATCGGCTTGGACCAGACGCTCGGCCCATTCGTTGGGATCGGTGGCGAGCGCGCCGAGGACCTGCACGTCATGCCCCTGCAAGCGCTGCAGGCAGTGCAGCTGACGCACGGCGCCCTGGTCATCATCGGGCACCACAATGCGCATCAGCGTGGCTTGCCCAGCAGCGGGAAGGGCGTGACCACCTTGTCGCCGGTGGCGGCATCGCGGATCACCGACTGGCCTTTCTTTTCCACCTCTTCGATGCGCACGATGCTCTGCATCGGCAGGTGCAAGGTCTTGGTGTTGCCGAATTCTTCGCGCAGGCGTTCTTCGGTGGGATCCACCACCAGCCCGTCGTGCACGTCGAAGACCAGCTCGCCGATCTGGTTGAAGCCCCACAGATGGCTGCCGGTCACCTCGCGTGCGTAGAGCTCATACACCTTGCCGTGATTGAGGAAGGTGACCTTGTACAGAGGCTTGGACATGCGCCGATTATAGGCGCGCCAATGCAGTGGACGCAGTCGCGCCGCGTGACGCGCTAGAACCCGTGACGCTTGCGCAGGCGCCGGGCGATGGCCGCGCGCACATACAGCCCGTAGACGATGCCGAACACGAAGCCGGCGATATGTGCCGACCACGCCACCATGCCGAACGCCGGGCCGATATAGGCGAACACCACCTGCAGCAGCGCCCATGCGCCGATCAGCAGCGGCGCCGGCACGCGGATGAATTCCAGGAACAGCCCCAGCGGCAGCACCACCCCGAGCTTGGCACCGGGAAACAGCGCCAGGTAGGTGCCGATCAGGGCCGACACCGCGCCCGAGGCGCCGATGATCACCCGATCCGGCGTGCCGATGGCGAAGATCGCCGCCAGGTTGGATGCCGCGCCGCCCACCAGGAACAGCAGCAACAGTCGCCACGGCCCCAGGATGCGTTCGGCCGGCAGCCCGAAGATCAGCAGGAACACCAGGTTGCCCAGCAGGTGCGACCAATCGGCATGCAGGAACAGCGCGGTGAACAGCCGCAGCACGCTGCCGTCGCGCAGCGTCGCCCACCAGTCGCCCAGGTTGGACACGCCGCTGGACAGCGCGCCCCAGTCCAGCCACAGCGTATTGCGCGCCTCGCCCGGCCGGCTGATCGACCACAGATACGCCAGCCATACCGCGGCGAACAGCAGCGGCACCGCCCAGCGCGGGGTGGGCTTCTTGCGGGAGGGGAGGGAGACGAACATCGGATTGGCACAATAGCCGGTCCACGGGCCTGAACCCAGCCCCAACCCAGCCGCGCGTTCAGGACTAAAGCCGTTATTGTTCGGTTAATCGTGGTGGGTATACTGCGTACGGCGTCGTATGTCGGGGGGGGGTCTCCGGCGCGCTCCAGGCACTGGATTGGTGCTGGGCGCGGGCGCTGAACCGACCATTGCAGTCTTTATCCGGAGAGCTACAACTTATGTCTACCGCTTCCACTCTCAGCCGCGCCACCCTGCTGGCCGTTGGTATCGCCGGTGTGCTGGCCGTTGGCCAGGCGCACGGCGCCGCATTCCAGCTGAAGGAAAACAGCGCCAAGGGCCTCGGCCGCGCGTTCGCAGGCTCGGGCAGCGCCCCGGATGACGCCTCGATCATCGTCAACAACCCAGCCGGCATGCGCCAGCTGGACGGCCGCATGTTCCAAGCCGACGTCAGCGCCATCCACTTCTCGGCCAAGTTCGATCCCGAGACCGCCAACTACGCCAACGGCGCGCCGGTTTCCGGCGGCAACGGCGGCGACGCCGGCATGATCGCGCCGGTGCCGGCGATGTATTTCCACGTGCCGTTCGGCGAGAACGACAACATGCACCTGGGCACCTCGCTGACCGTGCCGTTCGGCTTCAAGACCGACTACGACCGTGACTGGGTGGGCCGCTACCACGGCACCAAGACCGAGCTGCAGGCGCTGGACTTCAACGTCGCGTTCTCCTACGACGTGAACCCGTACGTGTCCTTCGGTGCCTCGGTGTTCGCCGAGCGTCTGGATATCGATCTGGCCAATGCAGTGGACTTCGGCAGCATCCTGGCTGCGCGTCGCGTGCCGGGCTTCGCGCCGGGCAGCGCCGATGGCTACTCGCGCATCAAGGGCGACAGCACCGAAGTGGGCTTCACCCTGGGTGGCTTGTTCAGCATCGACGAGAACACCCACATCGGTTTCAGCTACCGCTCGCAAGTGGAGCACAAGATCACCGACGGCGATGCCGACTTCACCACCCCGCCTAACGCCGCTGCCGTGCTGGGTATCGCTGCGCCGGGTACCTTCGTCGACACCAAGGGCCGCGCCACCGTCAAGCTGCCGGCCAGTGCCACCGCCAGCTTCACTCACAACGTGAACGAGCAGTGGTCGATCATGGCCGACGTGACCCGCACTGCCTGGAGCAAGTTCGACCAGGTAACGGTGGACTTCGCCTCCAACCAGCCCGACAGCCTGCTGGACTTCTCCTACCGCGACACCACCTTCGCCTCGATCGGTGCCGACTACCGCGTGAGCGACACGCTGACCCTGCGTGGCGGCCTGGCCTACGACCAGACCCCGACCACCGCCGAGCACCGCGACGTGCGCGTACCCGATGCCAGCCGCAAGTGGGTCTCGCTGGGTCTGAGCTGGCGTCCGTCGCAGCAGGCCGAATACAACTTCGGTTACACCCACCTGTTCGTCAGCGACCCGACCAGCGACACCCGCAGCGCCACCGGCGATCGACTGGCCGGCAGCTACGACGTGCAGGGCAACATCCTGGCCGCTTCGATCAACTACAAGTTCTGATCGTCGCAGCAGGCAACGCGTCCCGGAAAAACCCCGCTTCGGCGGGGTTTTTCTTTGCGCTGCCGGATGCATGCGCCGCACGGGGGCAAGGCCTGCGACGTGCCGGCCCGACGTGCGGCAGGCAAGGGGACCGGTGCAGTCGGCGGCGTGGGTTGCTATGGTCGTGCGCATGAGCCAACCCGACTTCATCCAGATCACCGACAACGCCATTGCGGCCGACGACTGCGCGGCCATCGTGCAGCGCATGCGCGAAAGCCAGCAGCTGCATCCGGGCCGCATCGGTGGCGGCGTATTTCCCGAGCTCAAACACAGCCGCGATCTGCGCATCAGCGGCGTGGACGCATGGGCCGCGGTGGAGAGTCGCCTGCAACAGGCCGTGTTCGACGGTGTGCTGACCTATCTGCGCACCTATCCACAGGCGCTGATCTCGCCGTTGATGCTGCAGGTGACCACGGCGGACGGCACGCCGCACCGGCTGGTGGCCGAGGACATCGTGCAGATGAGCGACCAGGCGCTGGGCGATCTGGCACGCACCTGCCTGCGTCCGGGCGCGATCAATCTGCAGTGGTACGCCGCCGATCAGGGCGGCTACCCGTACTGGCATTGCGAGCTGTATCCCCGCGATGCCAGCGCCGACACGCTGCACCGGCACCTGCTATGGACGCTGTACCTCAACGACGATTTCGCGCAAGGCGAAACCGAATTCCTGTTCCAGCAACGCAAGGCGCGCCCGCGCACCGGCAGCCTGCTGATCGCGCCCACCGCCTTCACCCATACCCACCGCGGCAACCGCCCGGTGGGCGGCGACAAGTTCATCGCCACCAGCTGGATTTTGTTCCAGTCGGCGCAGGTGTTGTATGGAGCTGAGCGGTGATTCGGGAGTCGGGATTGGGGATTGGTTAAAGGCTGGTTGATCGGCGGTGCGGGTTGGCTGTGTTTTGTAGGCAGGCTTCAGCGGCGGCGGGCTTGGTCGCGCGCTTCTATGCCGGTGGCGGCATTTCAGCCGCCCTGCTTGCTGCGCGGGTTGTTAGCATTAATACTAACGGCATGCCTACCAAGAATGTTCAAGCGGGCGCTAGCGACGGGGCCGATCGGGATGTTCGTAGCTCGCGGACGGTGATCAAGGGGCGCGGCACCACGTCCTATGTGCCCGGTCGCTTCTCGGTCACCACTGCCACCGAGATCGATGATGGCTGGGGCACGGTGGAGGCGGAAGCCGAGACCGTCGTACGTCCCAGGACGGTGGTGACGGAAGAGGTTGCGCGCAGCATCATCAGCCGCAACAACTCGCCCGACATCGGCTTCTCGCAGTCGGTGAACCCTTATCGCGGCTGTGAGCATGGCTGCGTGTACTGCTTTGCCAGGCCCTCGCACGCCTATCTGGATCTGTCGCCCGGCCTGGATTTCGAGACGCGGATCTTCGCCAAGCCCAATGCCGCGGCGCTGCTGCGCGCAGAGATCGCGCGCCCCTCCTACCAGTGCTCGCCGATCGCGCTGGGCATCAATACCGACGCCTATCAACCGGCCGAACGGCACCGCGGGATTTCCCGGCAATGCCTGGAGGTGCTGGCCGAGGCGCGGCACCCGGTCAGCTTCGTGACCAAGGCGGCCTTGATCGAACGCGACATCGATGTGCTGGCCGAGATGGCCCAGCACAACCTGGTGTCGGTGTATTTCTCGGTGACCACGCTCGACAATCGCCTTGCGGCGAAGATGGAGCCGCGCGCCGCGGCGCCGCATGCACGGCTGCGCGCAATGCGGGCCCTGCACGAGGCCGGCGTCCCGGTGGGCGTGCTGGTGGCTCCAGTGATTCCGATGATCAACGACACCGAACTTGAGCGCATTCTGGAAGCGGCCAGGGCGCATGGCGCGCGCTCGGCCGGCTATGTGGTGCTGCGCCTGCCACACGAGCTGACCCAGCTGTGGCGCGAATGGCTCGAGCTGCATTATCCGGATCGCGCCAGGCACGTCATGAGCCTGATCCAGCAGATGCGTGGCGGCAAGGACTACGACAGCCGCTTCGGTCGGCGCATGGTCGGCGAAGGCCCGTTTGCGGAGCTGATCGCGCAACGCTTTTCGATTGCGTATCGACGCCTTGGCTTCGGGCGGCTGCCACGGCTCGATACCAGCCAGTTCCGTGCACCCAGGCCGCAGACACCGCAGCTGGCCCTGTTCTGATCCTGCTGGGTGGGGTCCTGCCCACCCGCGATGCCGGAATGGGCGTCGGCTCTGACTCGTGTGTGCGGCGCGTCCGGTGCCAGGCGGGTGCCAAGCACGCTGTCGGCAATCGCCTCCCGGGTCGACATCGGCGGTACCGGATGACGCCCAGCAGTGCACAGGCCAGCAGCTTGGCTCGCACCGTTGCTGGCGCCAGGTCGGTGCCAACGGTCATCGCAACACCGTGTGCGCCCCGTAGAATCCGCGCATGCCCGCACTTGCACAGGGCGCTTGGGATTGGCTGGCCAACCTTCCCCATCTCGAAGCGCTCCTTCTGGCCGCCTACGTGCTCTACCTGCTGTGGATCGCCAGCTGGATCGTGCTGCAGAAACGCGAGCCAGTGGCCACGCTGAGCTGGGTGTTGTCGCTGGCGGCACTGCCGTACCTGGGGCTGCTGATCTATTACTGGCTGGGCCCGCAGAAGGTGAAGCGGCAGCGTCTGCGCCGCGGCCGCTCGCGCTCGGGCATGGAGAGCTACAGCAGCGTGTGCCCGCCGGATGCCGATTGCACCGAGCTGGCCAAGATCGGCCAATCCACCACCGGCCTGGCACCCAGCACCGCCACCGAAGTCCATTGGCTGGTGGATGGCGCGGCCACCTACGCCGCCATCATCGAGGCCATCCGCGACGCACGCGACCACATCCATCTGGAGTACTACATCTTCCAGCCCGACCACAGCGGCACCGCGATCTGCGATGCGCTGATGGAACGCGCCCGCGCCGGGGTCAAGGTGCGCTTGCTGATGGATGCGATCGGCTCCTCGGCGATGACCCGGCGCGTCCTGCGCACGCTGCGCGAGGCCGGCGTGGAAACCGCCTGGTTTCACCCCTCGCAGTTCCTCAAGCCGTTCAAGCGGCCCTGGCTCAACCTGCGCACTCACCGCAAGTTGGTGGTGGTCGACGGCCGGGTCGGTTTCACCGGCGGCATCAACGTCACCGACGAGGAGAACGAGCGGGTGCGCGCCGATGCCTACCGCGACCTGCATGTGCGCCTGCAGGGCCACGTGGTGCGCAGCCTGCAGCTGGTGTTCCTGGAAGACTGGCTGTATGCCACCGGCCAGGGCCGCGCTGCCTTCCACGGCCAGCAGCTGTGGCCGGAGGATGTGCCCACCCGCGCGCAGGGCACGGTCGATGCGCAGGTGCTGGTATCCGGGCCGGATTCGTCATGGGAGGCGATCCACCGGCTGATGGTGGCCGCCATCCATGAGGCCAAGCATCGCGTCTGGCTGGTCACCCCGTACTTCGTACCCGGCGAAGCCGCACGGATGGCGCTGACCTCGGCCGCGCTGGGCGGGCTGGACGTGCGCCTGCTGGTGCCGCGGGTCAGCGATTCGCGCCTGGTCACCTACGCGGCACGCTCGTATTTCGACGAGCTGCTGGAGGCCGGCGTGCGCATCTACGAGTACGGCCCGCGCATGCTGCACACCAAGGCGCTGCTGGCCGACGACGAGGTCTGCATCGTCGGCAGCGCCAATTTCGACAGCCGCAGCTTCCGCCTCAATTTCGAACTGTCGATGCTGTTCCGCGACCAGGCGTTGGCCGCCGAGCTGGCCGGCATGATCGGCACCGACCTGCAGCACGCGCAGGAGGTCCTCTTCGTGCGCCTGCGCCCGTTGTGGCGCTCGCGCCTGCCCGAGGCCTTCGCGCGGCTATTGTCGCCGCTGCTCTGACACCGCCCGCCCCACGTAGAACCGGACCGGGCGCAGCGCTACACTGCCGCCACTCAATGGGGAGCTCGTCATGCACTGGCTGTTTCTGCTTATGGCACTAGGTGCGCTGGTGCTGGCCTTCAGCACGCCGCACGTGTGGTTGCTGGTGGTCTCGCTGCTGGTGGCGCTGGTGCTGTTGCTGCTGTGGACACGCGGCTGGTTTGCCTCGCGCATGGGCGACACCCAGCGCGACACCAGCAGCATGATCGACCCGGCCGAGCTGCGCCGCCTGCGCGAAGTGGCCGAGGCCCGCAAGGCGGCGGCACCGGCCGCGGCGCGCGACGGCGAGCCGCAGGCCTGAGTGCACCTGTGACCACCCGGCTCAGCGTCAACGTCAACAAGATCGCCGTGCTGCGCAATTCGCGCGGCGGCCGCGACCCGGATGTGGTGGAGGCCGCACGCGCCTGCATCGCCGCCGGTGCGCACGGCATCACCGTGCATCCGCGCCCGGACCAGCGGCATGTTCGCGCCGACGACGTGCTGGCGCTGAGTGCGCTGACCCGCGAACACGGGGTCGAATTCAATATCGAAGGCAATCCGTTCGCGCCGCCACGCCCCGGCTACCCGGGGTTGCTGGAGCTGTGCCGTGCCACGCGTCCGGAGCAGGTGACATTGGTCCCCGACAGCGACGGCCAGCTCACCTCCGACCATGGCTTCGATTTCGCGCAGGACACCCCCCAGCTGGGCGAATTGATCGCCGCCTTCAAGGCACTGGGCAGCCGCGTCAGCCTGTTCGTCGATGCCGGCAATGCCCGGATCGGCGAGGCGGCGGTGCTGGGTGCGGACCGCATCGAGTTGTATACCGGCCCCTATGCACAGGCGCATGCCGACGGACAGCCAGCCGATGCGTTGGCCGGGTTCGCGGACGCCGCGCGTCGCGCCGCAGCACATGGCCTGGGGATCAATGCAGGCCATGACCTGTCGCAGGCCAACCTTGGCGATTTTCTCGCCAGCGTGCCGGGCGTGCTGGAAGTCTCGATCGGCCACGCCTTGATCGGAGAAGCGCTCTACCAGGGATTGGACGCGACAGTCCGCGCCTACGTGCACCTGCTGCACACGGCAGGCGCGCCGGCATAGCAACCGTGCCCGGGCACGAGCGCTGTGCTGACGCCCGGCCAACCATCGCGGCAGGCCAACGCAGCGCTCCGCGCGGTAGCCGTCATCGCGCCACCTAGGTCGACGGACAATGCAGCGCATGCCGGCAAGTGCGCTCGCCTGGTCGCGCCGCGGTGTCGCGTGCAGCGGCGCAGCGGCGCTCGCAGCGGGCATTGGCGCGGCACAGATGAGCGAACGGCAGCACCCGGACCCACAGGCCTGGAGATGAGGTGCGGGTTGCGGCCAGATGGCGGTGGCCCGGCCCGCGGCCACGGCCGCTGCGACGCCTACGACCAACGCAGTCGCTGCCGTGATGCAGCGACCGCGCTGCGACTGCGGGACTATTGCACGAACGCGATGCGTTGCACCTGGGCGTTCTTGGCCGCGGCGAGCACCTTCGCCAGGGTTGCATACTCGGCATCCGGGTTGGCGCTGATGCGCAGCTCGGGCTGATTGCCGGCCCTTTCGCGCATCTGTTCGGTCAATCGCGACTGCAGCGCCTGCAGGCTCACCGGGCTGGCGTTCCAGAACAGCTGGCCATCGGCATCCAGGCGCAAGGCGATGGGTGCAGGCGGTTCCAGTGGCGTGTGCGGCTGGCGGCTGGCTTGCGGCAGGTCCAGCGCGATCGTGCGCGTCACCATCGGTGCGGTCACGATGAAGATGATCAACAGCACCAACATGACATCCACCAGCGGCGTGACGTTGATGTCGGCCAACGGTCCCCGAGTCCCTGTCGTACTGAAAGCCATGACTGCCTCCGGTTCTGTGATCGTGGGTACTGCTCGAGCGAGCATACACCTGCCATAACCACTTGGTAGAGCGGCTTGTCGGCGGGTCGAAGAGGCGCGGTGCTGACGTGCTTTCGTGCGATCGAAAGCGCGTCAGCGGACCGTGGCACGCAGAAAAAAACGCCACCGTTTCCGGTGGCGTTGCAGTCGCGTCATGACTGTGGTGTTGCGGTCGTACAGATACGTTTACTGCTGCATGAAGCCGATTTTCTTCATCTGCGAGTTCTTCGCAGCGGCCAGCACCTTGGCCATCACGTCGTACTCGGCATCTTCGTTGGCGTCGATGCGCAGTTCCGGCTGATTGGTCGGATCGGCCTGGACCACTTCTTCCATCTTCTGCTGCAGCTGATCGACCGGTGTCGGACTGTTGTTCCAGAACACCTGGTTGCTGGCGTCGATACGCAGCTCGATCGGCGGCGGCGGTTCGGTCGTCTGCGGTGGCGGGTTGAGTACCCGCTGCGGCAGGTCCACGGCGATCGGGTAGGTCATGATCGGCGCGGTCACGATGAAGATGATCAGCAGCACCAGCATCACGTCCACCAGGGGCGTGACGTTGATGTCGGCCATCGGCCCACGGCCTCCACCAGTACTAAATGCCATGGCTTATTGCCCCTTGACTTTGGTTGCAACAAAACCGACGTCCAGCATGCCCTGACCCTGCGCGATCTTGGTGATCTCGTTGATCGTACGCATCTTGGTAGTGCGGTCGCCGCGCAGGTTGAGCGGCGGTTGCGGGGTCTGCTGTGCGGCGGTGGACAGGCGCGATTCCAGGGCTTCCTTGGAAATCGGCTCGTCGTTCCAGTACAGCGACCCGTCTTCCTTGACGGCCAGGGTGATCGGCGCGGCGCGTTTCTCCGCATCTTCCTTCTGGATCAAGTTGGCCTCTGGCAGCTCCACCTTGACCTTGTGGGACATCAGCGGCGCCGTAATGATGAAGATGATCAGCAGCACCAGCATGACGTCCACCAGGGGCGTCACATTGATGTCGGCCATCGGGCCGCCGCTGTTTCCACTACTGAAGGCCATAACGGGCTCCGTCTAAATCGTTGCGAAGGCGTTCTTGACGACCGGATTAGCGAACCCGCGAACCGGTGGCGAAGAAGTCGTGCAGGTCATGGGCAAAGGTGTCGAACTTGGCGATCACCGAGCTGTTGACCTTGGAGAAGAAGTTGAAGGCGAACACGGCCGGGATGGCGACGAACAGACCGATCGCGGTCATGATCAGCGCTTCACCCACCGGGCCGGCAACGGCGTCGATCGAGGCCGAACCGGTCGCACCGATCTTGATCAGCGCGCCGTAGATGCCCCACACCGTACCGAGCAGGCCGACGAACGGAGCGGTCGCACCGACGGTGGCCAGCAGGGTCATGCCCGACTGCAGCTTGGTGCTTTCGCGGGTCACGGCCTGACGCAGGGCGCGATCGACGAATTCCGAACGGCTCAGGCTCTCGCCCAGGCCACCGGTGTTGCCTTCGGCGCGCTGGTGGTGGGCAGCTGCCTGGGCAGCGTCCAGTGCGATCTTGGAGAACGGCTCGGAAGCCGGCTGTTCTTCCATGGCGCGGATGGCGTCCTGTGCATTCGGGGCATCCCAGAACGCGGTGGTCACGCGGTCAGCCGCGCTCTTCAGGCGGGTGGCACGGAAGATGTTGATGACGGTCCAGTACCAAGAGGCAGCGGACATGGCGATCAGGGTGATCAGCACGACCCAGGACACGGCGAAGTCGCCGGGGCTGGAGGTCATTTCGGTGATCAAGTGCTCGAAGCCCATCTGCGACAGAGCGGCCGACGGATTGGAGCCCCCTGCAGCGGCGGCGATAAAGAATTCCTGCAGCATGACGCTTACCTTTGTTGTGTGTGGTGATGAAGGGTGGAGCGAAAGGAAGACAGGATCCTGGGCCAGCCGAAGCCGGCCCGTGGGATCAGTTCAGAGCAAAGTTGACCGGGACGCGGACGCGTCCGGCGGCTTTCTGCCCGTTGACGGTGGAGGCGTTGAACTTCCACTTGCGTGCTGCGTCCATCGCGGCACGGTCAAGGTCGCGGTTGCGGCTGGACTTTTCGACCGACACGTTGGTCACGTTGCCGTTGGCGTCCACATCCACGATCAGGATGACCTCGCCCTGGACGCCGGCACGGAATGCTGCCGGCGGGTACTTCGGCGGGTTCATGTTCTTGGACGAGATATCGACACTGGCGCCGATGTCACTCGGCGGTTGCGGCGGAGCCGGCGGGCTCGGCGGCGTGACGATATCGCTGGGACGCGGTTCGGGAACATCGACGACCGGCGCTTCCGGCGGCGGCGGAACCGGTGACGGCTTCGGCGGCGACAGATTCTTGACCGGCGGTGGCGGCTTGTCTTCCGGCGGCGGCGGCGGCGGCGGCGGCGGGGGAGGAGGCGGTGCATCCACCAGGGTGACCATGGTGGTGCGCTCCTTCTCTGCCGGAGCCTTCGGCGCCACTGCAGGGATCAGCAACATCATCAGTGCAGTGAGGTGCAGGGCAATTACAAAAGCAATACCGATAATGCGGGCCCAGCTCAGACCCTGGTTCCCGGCATCATAGTCATGCCTGTGGATAACGAGTTGTTCCGTCATGCGCCAATGGCTCTTTCAGTGGGGGCCCGGATCACTGTGATGATCCCCAGGTTTTCGGACGGCTTTGACACCGCAGGAACTCCCAAGCTTATACCAATCCCGAGTCCTGTAACCACTAAAAACACAGGGATTTCGGGGGTTTATTTTCTTTTTTACTTCAGGTTGATGATCTTCTTGGCGTCTTCGGGTTTCTTGACGCCCTTGGCGATCGCCTGCTGGGCGGCCTGCTTGGCCTCCGGGATGCGACCTTCCGAATGCAGCACCTTGGCCAGATTCAGGTAGGTCTCGCCGTCCTTGGAAAGCGGTGCGGCCTTCTGCCAGTTCTCGATCGCCTTCGGCACGTCCTCGCTGTAGTAGTACGACTGCGCCAGTGCGAGGTATGTCTGATAATCGGGCTTGAGGATGCCTTTTTGCATACCCTCATTGATCACCGCGATGACGTCCTTTTCCTTGTTCTCGGTGTTGGCGTAGATCGAATACAGCTGCTTGTATTCCTTCTCCTCGGTCAACTGCCCGGCGGCGCGCAGCTTGTCCATCACGCCCGCAGCCTTGTCCATCTGATCGGCCTGCATGTACATGCTGGCCAGATTGAGCTGGGCCTTCTTGTCGTTGGGCGTCTTGGCGGCCAGGGCTTCGGCGGCGGCGACCGCTTCGCCGGTCTGGCCGGCTTCGGCGTAGGACGCCATCAGCAACTGGTTCCAGCTGTCCTTGGGCTCGGGCGAGGCGGCGATGGCCTGCTTCAGGATCGGGATCGCTTCCTTGTAGCGCTCGGCCTGGTACAGCGCCTGGCCCTTGAGGATCAGGTCTTCCGGCCGCTGCGACTTGCTCTCTTCCAGATACTTGTCCAGCGTGGCCAGACCCTCGGCCTGCTGGTCGTCCTGCATCTGCAGCTGGGCCAGCATCAGCATCGACTGGAACTGGCCGTTGTTGTCCAGCGCATTCAGGCCGATGGCCTGCTGCAGGTACTTCTTGGCGCCTGCGGTGTCGTCCAGGTTGTAGGCGGCCTGCGCAGCGAGTTGCGCAGCGAGCGCCTTGTCGGCTTCGTTTGCCGCGCCATTGGCGAGGATTTCATCGGCTTGGCTGCGCACGGCGGCGTAATCTTCGCCCTTGTTGAAGGTTTCGATCAGCTTCTGCAGCTTGCTGCTGAGCTTGGACGAGGGCTTGATCGTCGGCGCCTGGCGGGTGGACTGCGGGTACAGCTCTTCGGCCTTGCCGCTGTTCTTGGATTTGCGGCTGGCGCGCTCGGACGAGCGGTCCGACTGTGCGACCGCGTCGGTGATGACAGCCCCGCCCAGGGACGCTGCGATGAACAGGGACAACAGGGCTTGCTTGCGGTTGAGCAGTTTCATGTTTCACCTCGGACGAGCCGCCGTCGGGCGGTACGAAAAGCGGAATGGAAGCTGTACGAAAAATCTGAGCCGGCAAACTTAGCAGAAAGTCCCAGTTCCCGAAAACGGTTTCCATGCTGTGTTGCGACAAACCGGATGAACGGCCTCTGCTTAGGGCGGCTAACGCGACGTCATCGGCAGGGCGCGCATGGCTGCGGCAGGGCGCTCGGCCCGACGCGGCACGCTTCGCACCGTTGATTGCATGGATCCTGCCGGGACGTCCGGCCGGGTCGCGCGATCAGCCGCACTTCGGCTTGCGCCCAGCTTGCTGGGCCTGCTGGTAGACGGGCTCTAGCTGATTGACGTCGGCCTGCAGCTCGCGGATGCGGTTGGCCGGATCGGGGTGCGTGGACAGCCACTGCGGCTGACGGTTGCCACTGGCGGCCATCATGTTCTGCCACAGGTTGACCGCCTGGGCCGGATCGAACCCGGCCTGGGCCATCAATCGCTGCCCGACGACGTCAGCCTCGCTTTCCTGGGTGCGCGAGCCGGGTAATAGGAACACTGTCTGAGCCGTCATGCCGCCGACTTGGTTGACCGCACTGGCCGCACCGTCGCCGTACGCCGCACCGGCCAGGGCACCGATGATCCCAAGCCCGGTCTGCGCGCCGAGCTGGCGGGTGATGCGTTCTTCGTGATGCCGCGAAATCACGTGGCCGATTTCATGCCCCAGCACGGCCGCCAGTTGGTCCTGGGTCTTGGCCACGGTGAAGATGCCGGTATTGACGCCGACCTTGCCGCCGGGCAGGGCGAACGCATTGGCTTCGTCATCGACGAACAGCGCGGTCTCCCATTTGGTCTCACGCCACTGCGGCGGCAATTGCGCCACCAGCGCATTGACCACGCATTGGACGTAGGCGTTCTGCCGGCCGTCGGTGCTGACCTTCTCCTTGGCCTTGGTCTGCGCAAACGACTGCGCACCCAACTGGTCAAGCTGTTCCTGCGACACGCCTCCCACCACCTGGCGACGCCCGGTCGGCGAGGTCGTGGTGGCACACGCCGTCAATGCGAGCACGGCAATAACGATCAACCGCTTGGCTTTCATTGGATCCCCCTGTAACCCTGCGGGCCATTTTGGCAGGCTCGTCTTAACTTTTCGTCAAGCGAGCTGGATTACCCGTAAAAACATAGCCAAGTGCAGGCCGCGCATACCGTTGCTGCGCTGGAAGCGGCGCGCGCAGGCGATGCAGCTGCCTGCGCAGGACGGTCAGAGAGCGGCTCAGGCGATGTCGGGCTGACTGGTGGCGAGGAGAGCGCAGCGGTCGATTGCCGGAGATCATGTGGATGACGCACAGGTCCCGTAACGGCGACCAGTGCTCAGCATGTCCGGGCCCCGTCCGCACCCGCGAGGCGGTTGCGCGGCCTGTCCGCCACGCTTGCAGCGCCCAAGAAACATGGCGAGCGGTCGTCAGGTGGATACAGATGGCGCGGAGGAACCGGGATGTACGAGTGCTACATACCGATTCCGGGCACGACCGCGCCCGCCTAGGGGCCGCGCAGTAGGTCTGCTGGCTGCTCTTAGCCGAAGCCGAAGAAATACAGCGCAGCCAGGGCGGTGGCATTGTTGATGCCATGGGCGGCGATGGGCGCCCACAAGGTGCCGGTGCGCCAGTACAACCAGGCAAATGCCGCACCCATGCTGCCGTAGACCAGCCATAGCTGGACGATGGCGGCCGCGCCATTGCCGCTGATGCCGGGCACCTCATGCACCAATGCGAACAACACGCCGCTGAGCACCACACCCAGCCAGGGGCGGCCGGCGGCCAGCAGGCGGCCGAACAGCACCCGCCGGAACAGCAGTTCTTCGTACGCCGGCGCGATCAGCACCGCAAAGACCGTCAGCGCCAGTGGCCATTGCTCGATCGCCTCTTCCATCAGCGGCAGGTTGGTCGGCACCGGCTTGATGCCCAGCGCCGAGGCCGCCACGCTGACCAGGTTGCTGAGCAGGAAGACCGCCGCCGCGACCAATGCTGTCCAGCCCCAGGTGGAAGTCCGCCTCACTGCCGCGCGCGAGTCGGCCTGCTCGCGCGCGCTTGCGCGGCGGCGCCAGTAATACAGCAGCACTGCCGGGGTGGCGGTGCTGACCAGGGCGGTGAGCAATTGCACCATCACCCCGGGTTGGCCGATCGCGGCCATGACCTCGGCGGGCGAGGGCGTCAGGCCCTGCGCCTTGGCCGCCTGTACGTGGGCGATGCCGCGGAACGCGCCCCATAACGCGAAACCGGCCACGCTCAGGCTCAGCAACAGACCGATGGCGATCAGTGCATCGATGCCGAACCCGAGCAGCACCGGCAGCAGCGGCGGCTTGCCAGCGGCACCGGGCTGCGCCGGGGAATGGGGGAGATCTGTGCGCATCGTCGTCCTGCGAACGCCGTATCGCCGACACAGCACCAT
Source organism: Xanthomonas sp. NCPPB 3582 (assembly GCF_041475735.2). Classification (NCBI taxonomy): domain Bacteria; kingdom Pseudomonadati; phylum Pseudomonadota; class Gammaproteobacteria; order Lysobacterales; family Lysobacteraceae; genus Xanthomonas; species Xanthomonas sp. NCPPB 3582. Next base: position 7,374 of record NZ_CM192968.1, on the reverse strand, counting down.
GGCGCTGCGCCGGTCCGACAACGGCGGCTCAGATATCCAGGTTGGAGACCTTCAGCGCGTTGTCCTCGATGAAGTCGCGGCGCGGTTCCACCACATCGCCCATCAGGGTGCTGAAGATCTGGTCGGCGGCCACCGCATCCTCGATGCGCACCTGCAACAGCCGGCGCGTGTTCGGGTTGACCGTGGTCTCCCACAGCTGCTCGGCGTTCATTTCGCCCAGGCCCTTGAAGCGCTGCACCTGGCGGCCCTTCTTGGCCTCTTCCAGCAGCCAGGCATGGGCCTGGCCGAAGCTGGTGATGGGGTGGGATTTGTTGCCGCGCACGATCTGCGCGCCCTCGCGGACCAGACCGTGCAGCGCCAGCGCCACCTCGCGCAGCGGACGCAGCTCGCCGCTTTCGAATGCGCCCATCGGCAGCACCTGGGTGAATTCCTCGCCCATGTGACGACGAATCGCCACCAGCGTCGCCGCGGTGTTCTCGGTGGCCGGGTCGAAGCGCAGCTGGTAGCGCGGCGTGCCCAGGGTGCCGCGATTGAGCACGGCCTGCAGCGCATCCAGGGTGGGGTGGACGTCGCCTTCGGCCTGCAGCTGGGCCACGTCCAGTGGCGGCAGGTCGATCAGCGCGGTGAGCAGGGCGGGATCGTAGCGGTGCGCATTGCGGGCGATCGCATCGTTGGCACCAGCGAACAGCAGCAACAGTTTTTCCAGCGCCTCGCCGGTGATCGGCGGTTCGTCGGCTGCCGGAATCAGCGCCGCACCCTCCACCGCACTGCTGGCCAGGTAGGCATTGAGCGCGGCATCGTCCTTGAGGTACAGCTCGCTCTTGCCCTGCTTGAGTTTGTACAGCGGCGGCAGACCGATGTATATGTAGCCGCGCTCGATCAGCTCCGGCATCTGCCGGTAGAAGAAGGTCAGCAGCAGGGTACGGATGTGCGAGCCGTCCACGTCGGCGTCGGTCATCAGGATGATGCGGTGGTAACGCAGCTTGTCCGGGTTGTACTCGTCGCGACCGATACCGGTGCCCAGCGCGGTGATCAGCGTGCCGACCTGGTCGGAGGCCAGCATGCGATCGAAGCGGGCGCGTTCGACGTTGAGGATCTTGCCGCGCAGCGGCAGCACCGCCTGGTTCTTGCGGTTACGGCCCTGCTTGGCCGAGCCGCCTGCCGAGTCACCCTCGACGATGAACAGTTCCGACAGCGCCGGATCCTTTTCCTGGCAGTCGGCCAGCTTGCCGGGCAGGCCGGCGATGTCCAGCGCGCCCTTGCGGCGGGTCAGGTCGCGCGCCTTGCGCGCGGCCTCGCGCGCACGCGCGGCATCGACGATCTTGCCGGTGATGGCCTTGGCTTCGTTCGGGTTCTCCTGCAGGAACTCCTGCAGGCGCGCGCCGAAGGCGTTTTCCACCGCCGGACGCACGTCCGAGCTGACCAGCTTTTCCTTGGTCTGCGAGGAGAAGCTGGGGTCGGGCACCTTGACCGACAGCACGGCGATCATGCCTTCGCGCATGTCGTCGCCGGTCAGCGAGACCTTGGCCTGCTTGGCGATACCGTTCTGCTCGATGTAGGTGCTCAACACCCGGGTCAGCGCACCACGGAAGCCCGCCAGGTGGGTGCCGCCGTCCTTTTGCGGGATGTTGTTGGTGAAGCAGTACATGGTTTCCTGGTAGGCGTCGGTCCATTGCAGGGCCACGTCCACCACGATGCCGTTGTGCTCGCCGGTGACCGAAATCACGTTCGGGTGCAGCGGGGTCTTGAGCTGGGCCAGATGCTCCACGAAGCTGCGGATGCCGCCTTCGTAGTGGAAATCGTCACGCCGGCCTTCACCACGCTCATCGATCAGGGTGATCCTGACGCCGGAGTTGAGGAAAGACAGCTCGCGCAGGCGGCGGGCCAGGATGTCGTAGTGGAACTCGACGTCGCTGAAGATTTCCACCGCGGGCTTGAAGCGCAGCGTGGTACCGCGCTTGGTCGAGGCCTCCAGCTGCTTGAGCGGGTACTGCGGCTCGCCCAGCGCGTATTCCTGCTGGTAGTGGAAGCCGTCGCGCCAGATATCCAGCCACAGGTGTTCGGACAACGCGTTGACTACCGACACGCCCACGCCGTGCAGGCCGCCGGACACCTTGTAGCTGTTGTCGTCGAACTTGCCGCCGGCGTGCAGCACGGTGAGGATGACCTCGGCCGCGGACACGCCTTCTTCCTTGTGGATGTCGACCGGCACGCCGCGGCCGTTGTCGGACACAGACACCGAGCCGTCGACCAGGATCTTCACCACGATGTCGTCGGCGTGGCCGGCCAGGGCCTCGTCGACCGAGTTGTCGACCACCTCGAAGACCATATGGTGCAGGCCGGTGCCGTCATGGACATCGCCGATGTACATGCCGGGCCGCTTGCGGACGGCTTCCAGGCCTCGCAGCACGGTGATCTTGCTGGAGTCGTAAGTGCCGTTGGGGGTCGTCGGGGTGTTCTGTTCGTCGGTCATGCGCGTGCCGTTGGCTCCACAACACGGGCGCAGACGGCGGCAGCCGCTTCGCACCGTGGGAAAAGGGGGATTAGCGCTGAAATTATACCAGTCGGCCCGCATCGGCCGTTGGGCTCACGACAAGGCTGCCTGCTGGATGAGCGAGCCGTGTTCCACGTGGAACCGGTGCAGTAACCCGCCGGCGTCGGCCAGCCCTGGCGGCGTCTCGGTCGCCGTGATCAGAACCTGCGCCGGGGCCTGCGCCAGTCGCTGCAGCACCCTGGCCTGGTGATGACGGTCCAGCTCGGACCCAAGGTCATCCAGCGCAATCACCGGCCATTCGCCGCGCTCTCGGGCAAAGTCTTCCGCCTGGGCGAGCAGGCAGGCAAGAGCAGTTAGCTTGGCCTGGCCCCGCGACAGCGCATCCTTGCCGGGAAGCATAGCGAACTGCGGCGCCCAGTCGGCGCGGTGCGGCCCCTGCGAGGTATAGCCGTTCTGGCGATCGCGCTCGCGTGCCAGCAGTAAGGCATCTGCCAGCGACACCTCGTGACGTTTCCACCCCGGGGCGAAACTCAACGCAGACAGCCCCAGGGAGGGTGCGATGGCGGTGGCGACCGGGATCAGGCACTCCTGCAGTCGTTCGAGGTAGCGCAGTCGCCTGGAGGTAAGTGTTTCTCCCGACTCGGCAAGCTCATGGTCCCAGGCATCCAGCATCCTGGGCTGCGCCCCCTGCTTGAGCAGGGCATTGCGCTGCTTGAGTGCACGCGCATAGCGACGCCATAGCGCCAGGAAGTCAGGTTCCACGTGGAACAAGCCCCAATCCAGGAAGCGCCGACGCGGTTCGCCCCCACCGCTGATCAGGACATGGCTCCCCGGCTCGAATGTCACCACGGCAAGCGCCGCGCAAAGGGTCCCAAGCTGGGCGACATCCTCTCCGTCGAGCCGCCCCGTCCATTCCTGCCCACTATGGCGAAGGCCAGCGCGCCGCGTGCGGGCCAGTGCGGTGCCGCTGCCCTCGCGCCATTCCACGAAGACCTCGAGCTCGTTGGCGCCCTGCTGGATCAATCCATCGCGCACCCGGCCGCGGAAGCTACGGCCATAGGCCATCAGGTGCAGTGCCTCAAGCACGCTGGTCTTGCCTGCGCCGTTGTCACCCGTCAGCAGGTTCAGCGCGCCGGCAGGATAGAGCTCCACTGTCTCGAATCGACGCAGTCGATGGATGGACAACCGCACTACGTGCATCGATCGGGGTACTCCGGGCTGTGATCCGGCGTTTCCGGTCGCAGCGGAGGATACGTGATTGAGCGGCGTGCGCGCAGTCAGCTTCGAAACCTGGCAGGCCGTAGCCTGGGGATAACTTGGGGACAAAAAAGCGGATGGAGACCCTGGAAAGACTTGTCCACAAGCTATCAGGCTGAAAACAGGCCTTAAAACACAGGGTTTCGAGCCATTAAAGTCGATCTAAAACAGACACTTAACCTACTTTTCGGCGAAATCTGCTCCTACCATCACTACAAAGCTCTTAAGTTATTTATAGATTTAAAAGCAAAAGCAGATGTGCATAAGTCAAAACTTGCAGCTCCTTGAGGGTGGAGCAGGCTGCAAGTCAGGGACTTCAACCTGAAGTAAGAGCGACGAGAGCAGAGATGAGGTCGGCGGACTTGTCTCTCGCACCTATGAGACCTGCTGGTTGAGCTCGACCAGCACCCCATCTCATTTGATGTTGACGGATCGAGCACTGGTAAGTCGATATGTGAGACTTGGTCTCTTTGGTGTGTTTTTACTGGCAGCTTTTCAGGCATGCGGTGCGATAGGGGTCGGAGACTAGCGAAAAGCTCCATTCATCCAGAGCATTCAATGTAGACCACTGCTCCGAGGAGCGTGGTCTTTGCCGGCGTATCTCATCGTTGCGTACCGCAACAGCGATACTCCGCACTGCAGCCAAGCATCTGTCTGCGGTAGCTCGCCCAGACAACCGTTGTTGCCTGTCGTCCGTCGACACCGCGCGCCGGGAGCGCTTATCGTCACAAGAGATGTGCCCCGGGTATGCCCCAACATCGAGCCACTGACGCTTGGGACTATCGATGCACGACTGCCGCCCCCTTTCGCTCCCAGGACGTCCTGCTTTATCCAAGGCTCGGCTTCGTCAGTGGAACTTCGCCCACGAAAAAGCCCGGCTTTCGCCGGGCTTTCCGTGTTCCACGTGGAACGCAAGGTCAGAGGCGCAGCGGCATCACCACATGACGCGATTTCTCGCTGCTGGCCTCACGCACCAAGGCAGACGAATTCGCATCGCGCAGCTGGATGACCACGTGCTCGTCGCGCAGCGCGGACAGGGCGTCCAGCAGATAGTTCACGTTGAAGCCTATGGCCAGGTCGTCGACCTTGGTGTCTGCCTCGATCTCTTCCTGGGCCTCTTCCTGCTCGGGATTGTGGGCGCTGATCTTGAGCTGACCCGGCGAGACCTCCACGCGCACGCCACGGTACTTCTCGTTCGACAGAATCGCCGCACGCTGCAGCGAGGCACGCAGCGCTTCGCGATCCACCTTGACCTCGCGGTCGGCGCCGATCGGAATCACCGCCTCGTAATCGGGGAAGCGGCCATCGATCAGTTTGGAAGTGAAGGTGACATCGCCGCGCTTGACGCGGATATGGCTACGACCGACTTCCAGCTCGACCTCGCGGTCTGCCGCTTCCAGCAGGCGCAGCAACTCGGTCACGCCCTTGCGCGGCACGATGATCTGGCGCTTGGCACCACCGGATTTCTCCAGCTCGGTTTCGCACAGGGCCAGGCGGTGGCCATCGGTCGCCACGCAACGCAGCAGACCATCGCGCAGGTCGAACAGCAGGCCATTGAGGTAATAGCGCACGTCCTGCTGCGCCATCGCGAACGCCGTGCGCTCGATCAGTTCCTTCAGGCCCGCCTCCGGCACGGCCACGCGTTCGGTGGCTTCGACTTCGTCAACAGACGGGAAGTCGTTGGCAGGCAGGGTGGCCAGCGTGAACCGGCTGCGTCCTGCCTGCACCGTGACCTTGTCGCCGGTCTGAGAGATGGTGACGCGGCTGCCGTCTGGCAGGGCACGCAAGATATCGAACAGCTTGCGCGCCGGGATCGTGGTTTCGCCATCCTGCGCGTCTTCCACCATCGTGCGCGAGATCATTTCCACTTCCAGATCGGTACCGGTCAACGACACCTGACCGTCCTTCACCTGCACCAGCAGGTTTGCCAGAACCGGCAAGGTTTGACGGCGTTCGACCACATTGACCACCTGGGCCAACGGTTTGAGGAAGGCTTCGCGCTGCAGTGTAAAACGCATGTGGTTCCGTGCCCCTATGCTTTAAAAATAAATGGATAAATCAAAAGCTTGGTGGTGATGGTAGGGCCGTTTTCAGCGGATAACCACCATAACGTCTTGTTCTTAAAGGAATTTCAGCACCCGAAAGCCGTTGGACTACTGCCCCTGGTGGCGCGGTAAAACCTGTGGATAGTATTCCGTACCAACCGCGGCGCAACGTTATCCACAGATTCTCCCGCATTTGACCCCAACTGATCCACGCTTTTTTCCAAGCGTGCCGAAAAGGGCCTCGAACCCTCATTCGCTGAGCTTGCGGATCAGCTTTTCCCAGTCCTCGCGCAGCTTGCCGTCGGCCTCCATCAGCGTGCGGATCTGCCGACAGGCATGCAGCACGGTGGTGTGGTCGCGGCCGGCGAAGGCATCGCCGATCTCGGGCAGGCTGTGTTCGGTGAGCTCCTTGGCCAGCGCCATCGCCACCTGACGCGGGCGCGCCAGCGAGCGGGTGCGCCGCTTGGAGAGCAGGTCCTTCATCTGCAAGCCGTAGTAGTCGGCCACGGTCTTCTGGATGTTGGGGATGCCGATGGCCTGTTGCTGCGCGCGCAGCAGGTCGCGCAGCGTCTCCTGGGCGAATTCCACCGTGATCGCCCGCCCGGTGAAATTGGCCCGCGCCACCAGCGTATTGAGCGCCCCTTCGAGGTCGCGCACGTTCGAACGCATCTTCTTGGCGATCAGGAACGCGACGTCGTCCGGAATATCGGCGCCGCGCTCGCGTGCCTTGGCCAGCACGATCGCCGCGCGGGTCTCGAAATCCGGCGGGTCGATCGCCACCGACAGGCCCCAGGCCAGGCGCGACTTGAGCCGCGGTTCCAGGCCCTCGACCTCACGCGGGTAGCGGTCGCAGGTCAGGATGATCTGCTGGCGGCCGTCGAACAGCGCGTTGAAGGTGTGGAAGAACTCCTCCTGCGTGCGGTCCTTGCCCGCGAAGAACTGGATGTCGTCGATCAGCAGCGCATCGATCTGCTGGAACTGGCGCTTGAACTGGTCCATCGCCTTGTCCTGCAGCGCCCGGATCATGGCACTGAAGAACTGCTCCGAGCGCAGGTACATCACCTTGGCGGCCGGGTTGGCCTGGCGCAGCGCGTTGCCGGCCGCGAACATCAAGTGGGTCTTGCCCAGGCCGGTGCTGCCGTACAGCAGCAGCGGGTTATGCGCACGGTCGCCGGGCTTTTGCGCGGCCTGGATCGCTGCCGCCAGCCCAAGCTGGTTGCTGCGGCCTTCCACGAAGTTGGCGAAGGTGTAGTGCGAATCGAGATTGCCGGCGAACGGCACGATCGGCGCGGCGACCGGCGCACTGGGCGCCGCCGCCGGTGTGGGCAGCGGTTCCGGCGCACGCGGTCGCGACCCCACCGCCAGCGCCACCTCGCCGTTGCCGGCGAAATAGGCCAGCAACTCGCGGATGCGGGGCAGGTAGCGTTCGCGGACCTGGTCGACGATGAAGGCGTTCGGGGCGTACAGCACGATGCTGTCGCCGCGATCTTCGGCTTGCAGGGGTTTCAACCAGGTGTGGACATCTTCGGGCGGGAATTCGGCTTCGAGACGTTCCAGACAGCGGGGCCAAGCATCCAT